>MGJU01000023.1 GCA_001794435.1 Candidatus Yanofskybacteria bacterium RIFCSPHIGHO2_02_FULL_43_17 | reverse complement strand
TTATTTTGGCTATAAAGCCCATACAAAAATGCGGCGCGGCTCAAAAATTATCGAAAGTTTTGCAGTTACGACGGCAAGAGTTCCGGATAATGCGATTGACTTGACGAACTCCGACGATATTGTCTATCGTGACAAAGGTTACACTGGAACAAAAACAAATGCCGTCGGAAACGGAACAATGAAAAGAGGAAAATTGACTCCGCACGAAATATTAAGAAACAAGAGAGTTCAAGCGAAAAGAAATCAGGGCGAGCATCCTTTTGCGACGATAAAACGAGCATTGCATGGAGGAACGACAAAACGAACAACGGTTTATCGAGTATTTATTCAGCAGCTGTTTGTGTTTGCAGCATATAATGTTTTTAGATTAGCGACTTTAATAAAGACGTAGAAAATAAAACTGAAAATAATATCTGACTAATAAAAGAAAAGAGGGTACAACAAAAAATCTGAGTTCCACTCAGATTTTTCTTTAATGGATTTTATATTTTAGATTACTGGTTTGAAATTGAATTATTCAAACTTCTCTAAACATAGCTACATCAATGTATTTGGATGAGGAAGATAAGTCCAGAGTTAGGGGTGAGAATTATGAAGGAAGAATTTGGACAAATAGGGACTATGAGGTTATGGGGCAATTTTCTGGGATGAGATTTGATGCTGAGCTGGATGTAAATGGCGTGAAGGGGAAGGTTAGGCTAAGCTTTTTGGTTGATGAGCGGACAGTCGGAAGGAAGAGAAGCAAAAGAGTCGTCAGTGTCAATTAATTCTAAAATTAGGAAGTTTTAATAATAGCTCGTAGATGTCTTTCTTATGAAGATAGGAAGATACGATACAAGCGAAACAATAGCAGAATCTGTGGAATGTGCTGAGAAAACGTTTGGGATTGAACTAACTTTTCTGGAGAAGATGAGGATGAAACAGTTTGTTGAGCCAGTGTTGAGAGAAAAGTTAAGAGTTGCTCAGGAGCATCCACCTGGAGACGCTCGCGGGTTTGACCCAGTTCGCGAAGTTGTAGCAAGGTTTATGATTATGGAATATGGCTTGCCTCTTGATTATGCTAATCCTATTTGTCCTAGACGCGCGGGACTTTATGGGCGTCATAGGCGAGAATTTTCTGAATTGCTTAAGTGGTATCAACAGGAGAGGGATGTGCAGTTTTGATTAGATTTTTTATTAGAAGATAATAGATATTTATTTATACCCAAATAATCATTGATTAGGAAAGATGGTGAAGAAATTATTTGTTCTGGTTTTTGCAATTTTGTTATTTGGGGGGCTGGTTAGCGCGGGGTTTTGGGGTGATTTGTGGGACAGGATAACTGGCGAAGGAGACGAAGTACAATTTTCTCCTGCAGATATCAGATGGGATATTAATGGAGACGGAGTTATTGATGCAATTGTTGGAGACGTGAATGGAGACAAAGACACTAATCTGATTGACATGGCATTTGTTAAGTCAAAGAACGGGGATAATTCTGATTTGAGGTTTGATGTAAACTTGGATGGAAGTGTTAATTTGATAGACATGGCTCTTGTTAAATCTTTGAACGGGGCGACTGTAGACGTAACTTCCGTGTGTTATGGAAATGTCTGCGAGCTCTTCAACGGCACTTCTTTAGATTTGGTTGTTAACGGCGTGACTTACATTGTTGCTTGGACGGGAATTAATGAGGTGGAAGATTATATTGTGTTGTCAATTAATGGGCAGGAGTTTGAGATGAGGGATGGGAGAATAGTCGGGCAAGGTTGGAAACTAATTGGGGATTCGGCGATTGTCGGAGGAATCAACGTCAGTGTTTTGAGAATATTTGATAATTCTATTGGAGTTTATGATGCTGTGAGATTTAGGTACGAAGAAGTTGAAATTGTTGAAGGGAATGTTGTGGAAGTCAGCGGGTGCAGAGTGTTAGATGAGACTGGCGTAACTTACAGACTGGTTCAGGATATTTCTGCCAGTGGAGATTGTTTCTTAGTTGAAGCTGATAATATTGTTCTTGATGGAAATGGTTTTACGATTACGGGGGATGGGACTGGGAATGGGGTGAAATCTTCGCGAAATAATCTCTTGACGATAAAAAATCTGAGTGTAAGTAATTTTGCGAGTGGTTTATGGCTTGCTGGAGTTGAAGATGTTTTGATTGAAGATTCTAAGATAAATGGAAACAAACGAGGAATTTACGCTGGAGACAGCGTGATAAGTAAGAGGGTTGTTATTAGAAATAACGAGGTTAACGATAACTACAACATAAATGGCATAACATTTTATTATAAGGTTGAAGATTCTGTTATAGAAAACAATTTGATTAACGATAATGCTCAGGACGGAATTCTTTTGAACAGCGACACGCAGAATATTTTGGTTGTCGGGAATGAAATAAATGAGAATGGCAGGAATGGAATTAGATTAACGCCTAGTTTAGGGAGCTATTTCAACAGGAATCATGTTATCAGAGGGAATAACTTCATAGGAAATAATTGGTATGGAATTGATTCATCTGGAGCGTCTCATACTTTATTTGAAGGGAATATCGTGAGGTTGACTAAATCTACTTCTAATGAGTTTGCAGGGATTCGTATTTATCAGGGCGAGAATCTGACGCTGGCTGAGAATACAATAAATGAAAACCTTGCTTCTGGTTTGATTTTGAGCTCAACGAAAAACAATACAATAAAGAAAAATATAATTTCTTCAAATCAGAAGGATGGGATTTATCTTTATGGCGTTGAGTCCTCGCTTATCGATGATAACGAAGCAAATGATAATGGGGAATATGGCTTTAGGTTTTATGCTGACAACAAGGGAAATGTTGTTACAAACAATCGGGCTTCGGGAAATGGGTTTTTGGCGATGCTGATTGATTTTATTCAGAGATTGATTAATTCTATTTTTGGGAATAGTTTTGATGATGCTTGCTCTGACGGTTCTTCTTCTGGCGAATGTTCTTCTAACAAGCCGTTGTATTGTGATTCTAATTTTGATTTGGTTGATAATTGCCAGGTTTGCGGGTGTGATAGCGGGGAGTGCTTGGCAAATGGACAGTGTTTTACAGACACAAGTGATTATGACTGTGATTATTCTTTGGTTGATTCGGAGGGATATTATTCTGGGGGATGGGGGAATTGGGGCGAAGGTTTAGTTATTAGTGAAACAGAGAATAACGATGATTGGAGTGATGCAGATTTGATAAACTCTCTAATTATTAATCAGGAGATTATGATTGAAGGTACAATTTCCTCCTTTGAAGATATAGATATTTACAAAATAGTCTATCCATTTGGCGGTGATGAATCTGTTTTTGTCAGATTCAGAAATGATGGTGCTGATCCGTATAATAATCTTCGTGTTGGTATGTTTTATGAAGACGTAGATTTGGCTGATATCGGATATGTAACAGCATCTGATCCTATTAGCTTATGGCCAAAATTATATAATAACGGAATCCAGAAAGATTATGTTTATTTAATTGTTCATGGCAACGGCGATCTTGCTGTTAGTGAGGGATATGAAATTGAGTTAATTATAACAAATGCGTGTTTTGAATTGTACAGACCTGTACAGAAGATATTGCTTGATTTCAATGGTGCTGAGAATGTTCAGATATGGAGGAGACCTTGGTTTGATATTCCTGTTTTTGATGCAGGAGATATAGATCCGTCCTTTGCATCTTATACACAGCAGATTAAGGACGGTATCTTGCAAAAAGTTAGAGAAGATTATGCCGATTATAATGTTGAGGTTTATTCAACTGATGAGGTTTCTGAAATCGAAGGAGATCATATAACTGTTTATTTTGGCGGATACGATAATCAATTATTAGGTTTAGCTGATGAGATTGATAGTTATAATTTAAATAAAAATAATGAGTTGTCGGAAGCCCAGGTTTTTATTGAGACATTTGGTTTGTATATGGTTTTGAATCCTAGTTTGCAGGAAATGACTAATTTTTTATCTAATGTTGCGTCACATGAAGCAGGGCATCTTTTAGGTTTGAGGCACACAAAAGACGAAGATTCTATAATGGACACTTCGACTACAGCCAGAAAAATGATGGAAGAGCAGTGGTTTAAGAGGGCTGATTTACATCCTACAGTCATTAACTTTGATCCTGGTTATCAGAATGAACCAGAACTATTAAAAAGAAATGTGGGGTTAGATGGAAATGGATAATAAAAAAATAATACTTGCGGCCGTATTTGTAATAATCTCGGCAGTTGCTGTGGTAATTTTGGTGATGACGACAGAGCCAAAGCCAATAACAACTACTTACGAGGAAGGAGCTCCTGCTATTTCTCAGTTTTCACCAGAACAACAAGACAAGATTAGAGAAGCATCTGCTAATTGGCAGGAGAGTGAGGGAAGAGACACAGAAAAGATAAATGAGTTTTTTGAGGAAGTCCCTGAAGAAGATATTTATTTGTTGATTAATCTTTGCAAGGAAGGAAGTGTGAATGAACCGATAACTTGCCTGAGACTTTTGGCTATTGAGAAGCCAGATTTTAAGGAAGAAATATGTGATGCGATTGATGAGGAAGCCTGCGGTTATTACGGAGATGAAAGCCAATGCATGGAGAACCTTGAAGATATTAAAATTGAGTGCAAACTGCTTTTGCCTTTCCTTAGATAATTAGTATTGCCAGCTTAACAAATTAGGAAGCCCTTCTGCTGCGTCAACTCTCATAATTCCCGGTTCTATTTGCCTAACTCTTACTGCTAAAGAATTTCTTTGGGCTCTTGGAATATTGAGTTCTTGCTGGTAGATTGGATTTGAATTTTCGTCGTAGCATTCTAAGTCTCCTATGTATATTTCTTTATTGCCATTTACTGCGAGGACTTCTGCTCTTGCACATGGAATCGGAGCAAATGGACCTTCCGGAAGAGGGTCTGTGTGGAATCTTACTGCTTTTCCTACTGGCTTGTTGAATGCTAACTCAATTTCTGAAAGTCCTTGGTGAGAAGTCATTAGAGCAAAATTGTCGTCGGGGTCTCCTGTAATGCTATTAACATTTTCAACTAGTCCTTTTATGGTTGACGCATTTTCTACATAGTTTCTTTCTTGTTCTAGCGGAATGCAGCCTGTTACTGCTGTAAGACTTGCTGCTGCGATTTTTTGGATTGTGTAGTTTCTCATTAAATTAGAGTTCAAATTAGGGTTATAAATGTTTTGGTGGCTTTGGTTTTGGCAGAAGAATTGAATTAATTGAAAACGTCATTGGTAATATAACAATAACTCGGGTTTGATTTAATCAATTTTTATAATGACTAACTATTTATGTTCTATACTAAATTAATTGAAACACCGTCGGTAATAAGCAGTCGTCTCAAGTTTGTGTTAATTAGTTTTTGTATTGGGCAAACATTTACATTTTGTTTCATAATTAAATTTTGGAAAGTGTTAAAAGTCCTGGAGGTTTTGAGTAATTATGGAAAACGTAAACGAGCTGAAGAAGACGGGAAAGATGAATGTGCCGGGGGTAGTTTTTGCTTCTGCGAAGTTGTTTGAAGACATGAAGAAAGACAAGACGCTGGAGCAGGTGAAGAATGTCGCTTGCCTGCCGGGAATTGTTGAGAAGAGCATTGCGATGCCTGATGCGCATCAGGGTTATGGTTTTCCCGTCGGGGGAGTTGCGGCTTTTGACTTGAAGAAAGGAATTGTTTCGCCCGGAGGAATAGGTTATGACATTAACTGTTTAACTGGAGATGCAGAGGTTTTGACTGAGTTTGGTGGAAAGATGAAGATTAAAGATTTTGAAGGCATTAAGGAAGAAATAGAAATAGAAGACAATGGCAGAAAAGTCAAGAAAATTGTGTTTAATAGAGGAATTGTTAGTTTTAATAATAATGACAAGAAATTTGAAGAAAAAAACATTAACTTTTTTATGAGCCGAGAAGCTGAAGAAATTTGTGAGCTTGAATTAAATTCTGGGTTGAAGGTGAGTGCGACAAAAGAGCATCCTTTCTTAACGAAGAGTGGAATGAGTCAGTTAGGAGATTTGAAGAAAGGTGATAAAGTTGCAGTTAATCTATTTGAGGGAGTTGAGATGAGCGGGAATGCAGATTTTCAGCAGGCTATTTTTGCGAAAGTATTTGGCTATATGCTCGGCGATGGAACTTTTTATAAAAGTAAAAACAAATTATTTGGAGCAGTTTATGGAAATTTATCTGATTTGGAATGCCTTAAGAAAGATTTGACAAGGCTGGGAGTAAGTTCTTCAATTTATTCCAGAAAGAGAAAACATAATATAAAAACACAATATGGTTTGAAGAGTTTTGATGCGACGAATCACGAGCTGCATGTTCATTCCCAGGAATTTTTAAGAAAATTAGAGGATTTTGAAATGCCTCTTGGGAACAAAACGCGGCAGGAGATTAGGATTCCGAGATGGGTTAAGGAATCAAGTAAATTGATAAAGAGACTTTTTTTGGCTGGATTTTTCGGCGCAGAGATGTCCACCCCGAAAACAAGTTCCAAGACCTGCTTTTATTGTGCAGTTGTTGACCAGAATAAAATTTTCGGCTTGTCACAGAGCGGAAGAGATTTTCTTATTGACTTAATGCTGCTGCTTGAGGAGTTTGATATAAATAATGTGAGAGTGACGCAGATGGATGATTATCAAAACAGATACGAGGAGAAGACGGTTCGTTTGAGATTAATTATTTCAGGAGAAGAAGATTTGCTAAAGCTATGGCGGACAATTGGTTTTGAGTACAATTATAAAAGACAACAGATGGCTAATATATCTGCTCTTTATGTAATGTTAAAACAAAAAGAAAATTTGAAAAGAATTAAACTGGCTGAAAGAATTAAAGATTATAAGAAAAATGGATTAGGTTTGGGAGAAGTGCAAAGTATCTTACGAGGAGAAATTAATGCGAGGTTTGTTGAAAGGCACTATTACGAGAATGCAGGACAGAGAATATCTCTTGAATTTATGAGTTTCAAGGATTTTTGTGCTGATAAATTAGATGAGATTAGAGGGTTTGGAGTTATTTTTGACGAGATTAAAGAGATTAGAATAAAAAATGAGAGAGTACTTGTTTATGACTTTAATATTCAGGATAATCATAACTTTGTTGCAAATGGTTTTGTTGTTTCAAATTGCGGCGTTCGGCTTTTGCAGAGCAACTTGACGAAGGAAGAATTTATGAAAAAACGCCCGGAGGTTTTGAACCAGCTTTATAGAGATGTTCCGTCGGGTGTTGGGAAGGAGAGCGAGTTGAAACTTGATGATAAAGAGCTGAATGAAGTTCTTGAGACGGGGAGCAAGTGGGCTTTGAAGAAAGGTTTTGCTTCTCGGGCGGATTTAGAGCATACTGAAGACGGCGGTTGTATTGCTGGTGCTGACTCTTCGAAGGTTACTCCTCGAGCGAAGGCTCGAGGGAGAAGGCAACTTGGAACATTGGGTGCGGGAAATCATTTTTTAGAGATTCAGGTTGTTGATGAGATTTTTGATTCTAATGCTGCGAAAGTTTTTGGGTTGTCAGTGGGGCAGGTTGTCGTGCTGATTCACACTGGTTCTCGGGGGCTTGGGCATCAGACAGCGTCGGACTATATTATGAAAATGGAGAAAGAATTTGGGTTTAAGGATTTGCCTGACAGGGAGCTGGCTTGCGCGCCTATTTCATCACAGCTTGGCAAGGATTATCTTTCTGCGATGGCTGCGGCTGCGAACTTTGCCTTTGCGAATCGGCAGATTATTAGTTATTGGATTAGAGAGAGTTTTAAGAGATATTTTCCTTCGGCTAAGTTGGAAGTTGTTTATGACGTCGCGCACAACATCGCGAAGTTTGAGGAGTTTGATGGGAAGGTTTATTGCGTGCATCGGAAGGGTGCGACTCGCTCGTTTGGCATTGGACGACTGGAAATTCCTGCGGATTATCGGAAAGTCGGGCAGCCAGTTTTGATTCCGGGCTCAATGGGGACGTATTCTTATGTTTTGGTTGGGACGCGGAAAGCTGAAGAGATTAGCTGGGGTTCGACAGCACATGGGGCTGGGAGAGTGATGAGCAGGACGCGCGCTAAAAAGGAATTGAGTGCGGAGAAGGTTGCGCGGGAGTTGGAGGAGCATGGAGTTTTGATTAGGGCTGGTTCGATGAGAGGAATTTTGGATGAAGCGCCTGCGGCTTACAAAGATGTTGACGAGGTTGTTCGTGTATCGGATGAGTTGGGAATCGGTAAATTGGTTGCGAAGTTGAAGCCTGTGGCTGTGATGAAAGGTTAGGAGAGGAAATATTTATTACGTGGGCGCAAATTGTACTTTGCTTCGCAAAGTTTGTTTGATTACAAATTCGCTTCGCTCATTTGTATGCGCCCGAGCGCTTCGCGCGTTTGGTATCTCGGTAAAATCGTACGAGGGTGAGGAGTTTGACGGATAATTAACTGGTGGGATTGAAAGGGCGGCAAGGAATAATTCTAGAAGCTGGGGTTATAAGATTTTGATTAATATTTCTAAGACAGACTATAATGATGAATTAAAATTCTTTAAAATTATAGTTAACTTTAAAGTAACGACTGCAGAAAAGTTTTTATACCCAAAATTCTCAGAGAAACTATGGAAAAATATGGATTAATTAAAACAATACAACCAGAAATAGTTACGCCGACAAACTT
This sequence comes from Candidatus Yanofskybacteria bacterium RIFCSPHIGHO2_02_FULL_43_17, assembly GCA_001794435.1. GTDB lineage: Bacteria > Patescibacteriota > Minisyncoccia > 2-02-FULL-40-12 > GWA2-44-9 > 2-01-FULL-43-22. Next base: position 5,021 of record MGJU01000023.1, on the reverse strand, counting down.
GCTTATAGTCAGGCATTTAGGCAAACCTTTTGCAGTATCGCCAGTATTCGGACCAGGTACCTACGACGAAAATGTAGAAAAAATGCGGAGACAGTATTCTCATTATTCTAAAAGATTGGGAAACCATCCAAGATTTATATTCAAACCAGCAACGACTTCTGAATCAACTTCAGCAGCAGATTACAAATTCGGCGAAATAGTAAAACCCGAAATCTTTGATTCACACTGGCTGCAGGCAGGACCATATATAGGAACTTCAGAAGGAATCTTCTTTAACCCTCCAAGAGACGTGAAAGGAAATCCCATCATAAATACTCATTATCTGAAAAATTTATTAAGCGGAGTGGAACCAATCAGAGTAAATAAGGGTGGTATTTACATTGTTCCAAACACAGGAATCTTGAGAGACTTCGCTTATGCAGAACATGGCTCTTTTATAACAGGTGAGCAAGAGGCGGGCGATTTTGTAGAGGGTGGATTAGCGAGAGCATTAGAACATACAGAAAGCAAGAGAGCAAAAAATCTTGCGAAAATATTAAAGTCTTATAATCGTGGAGTTAATGTTCGGAGATTTGACCCAACTGATAAACTAGTTTCAAAGGTTGTCAGTCTTGGCTCCTGCAGGCTCGCAGTCAGCGGCAGGCTGCTCGTTGGCGGCCTCAGCTGGCGCGACGGCTACTACGGCTTTGCTTTTGGGGTGCCGGATTTCGCCGCCGAAGGCGACGCGCTGAAAAAGTAAATTGTTTTTTTACAAACTTAGTTTAAGGATTAATTATTTAAGCTGTCTTGTCTTATTTTATTCATGCAAATAATAATTTTGCGAAGTGAAAAAGAGGCGGCTGCGAGAGTTGCGGATTTGGTAGCTGAGCAGGTGAAGAAAAAGAAGACGAGCGTGCTGGGTTTGGCGACGGGAAAGACGATGATTCCTATTTATCGCGAGATTGCCAGAAGGAAAATTAATTTTTCTAGGGTGAAGACTTTTAATCTTGATGAATATGCTGGCGGCGATTCGCTTAGGAAATTTATGGAGAGGAATTTTTTTGGGAAGGTTAATTTGAAAGAGAAGAATATTTTCTTTTTGGATGGGAAGGCGCGAGATTGGAAGTCGGAGTGTTCTCTATTTGAGGGGGAGATTCGTCGGGCTGGCGGGATTGATTTGCAGATTTTGGGAGTTGGAAGAAACGGGCATATTGGATTTAACGAGCCAGGTTCGTCGCTGAAGAGCAGGACGCGCAGAGTTAGATTGAGTTTGTCTACTCGGCATGACAACGGGACGAGGTTTGGTTATGCTTTGACGATGGGGGTTGGGACGATTATGTCTGCTCGGCGGATTGTTTTGGCTGCTCTTGGTGGGAGGAAAGCGGAGATTGTTGGGAAAGTTATTGACGGCAGGACTGGTTCGGGGGTGCCTGCGAGTTTTCTCCGACGGCATCGGAGATTTTTGCTGGTGTTGGATGGGGCGGCGGCGGGTGAATAAGATATAATTGCGCAAGAGAGAATTGGACTCGCTTCGCTCGTCTTGTTGATTGGTGCGCTTCGCGCACTTGATATTTTGGTAAAATCATACTTTGTTAGCGGTTATAGATTTATTTTGTTATTAGTGAAATAAAATTAATTGAAGAGAGAAAATTGTCCTGGTAAAATTATAATTATATATAGACAATTTGTTTTGTCGTTAATAATTCTTGATTTAGTTGAATTTGTTGGAGCGTGGCAAGATTTTTATATTTGTGATTGCATCAAGAGTGATGAACAAAGACAAGAGGAAGCGCGCTCTCGTGATTGTCGCTCACCCTGACGATGAGACGATTTGGATGGGCGGGATGATTCTGCGCAACAAAGATTGGGATTGGACGATTTGTTCTTTATGCCGCGCGGCTGATTTGGACAGGGCGCCGAAGTTCAGGAAGGTTTGCTTTGGTTACGGCGCACGCGCAATTATCTCTGACTTGGATGATGAAGTCCTGGAAGATTTGGAGATTGACGAAGTTGCTGGCAAGATAAAGGAAAATGTCGACGGTAAATACGATTATATTTTCACGCACGGCGAGAATGGAGAGTACGGACACATAAGGCACAAAGAAACTCACAAGGCTGTGAAGAGAATGTTCGGAAAGGGCGAGCTTCAGTGCGAGAACGTTTTCTTTTTTTCTTATGAGATGAAAGACGGAAAGAAAATTCCTGACTCGCGCGGCGCGGACTTCGGAATTTCGCTGACAAAGAGCGAGCTCGAGCAAAAGCGAAAGATAATTAAAGACGTTTATGGTTTTACTAGTGAAAGTTTTGAATACTTGAGCAGTGGAGGCAAGGAAAACTTTACAAGAGTGTGATGAAAATAGCAGTACTATACCCGTATCCCGTCGAGAATGACGGGCAAAGTTTGCAGGGAGATTATTTGTATAGAGGATTAAAGGAGTTGGGAGAGGACGTGATACCGTGCGACAGGTCGGGGAGCTTGCAGAAGAGCTGGATTTTTGAACACTTCAAGCCGGATGTTGCGATTGGGATTGGATTTTGGGGAGACGCTCCGGAATTAATTTTTGAGCCGCAGGAGTACGGAGTCAAGGCGGTGCCGTGGGTGAATGCCGATGGGTGGGTTGCTAATTACCACGATGAGTTTAACAAACTTCCCCTGCTGGTTGCGACGAGCAACTGGGTTAAGTCGACTTACATGAGAGATGGAGTGAAAGGCGATAATGTACAAGTTTGTCCAATTGGATTTGATCCGGAAATGTTTTATCCGCGCGAGAAAAAAAATTCTGCGGCGATGAAACTCAGGGAGATGCTTGGGATTAAGGCGGATGAAAAGATGATTCTGACTGCAGGCGGCGACGTGACTTCGAAGGGCGCGCAGGAAATGCTTAGAGCTCTTGCTAAGATTGACAAGGAATTTCCTAAGTGGAAGTATGTGTGCAAAGTTATGACGAGCAAGTCGGCGAAGATTCACGGCATTGAAGAGAGGAAACTGATTAGGGAGCTTGGATTGAAGCGGGATAAGATTATTTATCTTGAGGAAGATTACACGCCGGAGTTCATGGCTGTCTTGCTTAATGCGTGCGACGTTTATGCTGCGCCTTCGCGTCTTGAAGGATTTGGAATGATTCAGCTTGAAGCGCAGGCGTGCGGGAAGCCGGTTATCTCGATTAACGTCGGAGGGCCTCGCGATGTGGTTATTCATGGGAAGACTGGATATTTGGTTGATGTTGCTTACGAGGTTAAGCTTGAGAGGGAATGGGTTTATCCGCACATGGGATTTGACAAGAAGATGATGATTGACTTTCCGATTCCGAAGACATTTGCTTACCGGGCGGATGTTGAGCAGCTTGCTGAATATACTTTGAAACTTTTGAAAGATGATGAGTTGAGGGAGAAGATGGGCGAGGAAGGAGCGAGGCATGCTATGAAGAATTTTGATTATCGATTGATTGCGCGGCGGATGAGAGATATGATTAAGGAATATGTTATGAAGGAGAAGGCTGTTGAGGGGGCTGCTCAGGAGGGGGTTTTGGTGGGCGGGGATGTTCTGAGGAATGTTGGGGTTGGGGGAGGGAAGTGATTATCTTAGTAAAATCATATTTATTCAGTATTGATGATTTATTTTATTATTATGGCTCATGATGTAAACGCTTTCTAGTGTAAGAACATGATTAATGCAAACTTGATATGTTTTATATTACCGAGCGTATCTTCAATTAAACGGGATTGCTTATCATATGAATGAAGAATGCTGGTAAAGGATTAATGTTTTCTGCTATAATTATTTTTTATTAAGCATTTTTACAACAAAACCTTCTTCCTTTTCAAAGATTCATACGCTAAGATATACATTCCCGCGTTCCACGCCTGATTGCCTTCCTGATAACCTGAGTGGGACTTGCCTATCTTGCCGGTTTTGCCGTCTATCCATTCTGGGAATTTGACTTTTAGTTTTATGTTTGCGTGCGCTAATTTTTCCAATTGTTGTTCGGCTTCTTTGAATTGTTTTGCCTTGATTAGCGCGAGGACGTAGAAGCCGCCGATGAATGTCCAGATTCCGCCGTTGAGATAGTGGTAGGGTGCGCGGGCTTCGCAATCTTCGAAATAGTCATGCCAGTCTTTGTCTTTTTTTCTTATCGGCGGGTAGATTGCTTTTACTGGGTATGGCTTGTCTATTTCGTTTACTTTGATGTGGTTAAGGATTAGGTTTGTCTGCCTTGAATCTGCGAGATTGAAGACGATTGCGAGAAGATTGCCGAGGGAGTCGAACCAGTTTCCTCTTTCGTGGAAGGCGTTGTGATTTTTCCAGCGCCAAGGGAGATAGAAAGGCTCCTCCCAGAGAGCGATTCCGCCTTCCCAGTTTACGATGTGTTTTACTTTTTCTGCGTCTTTCTTTTTGTTTTCCAAGATGAGGGATTTGTAGTACAATGCCTGCGTGTTTATTGTGTGCCCGTATTTGTGAGGGAAGGCGTCCTGCCAGTCGGATGTCGGCTGCTGCTCTGGGAGTCCGTCGTTTGAAGTGTCGAGGTGGGAAATCCAGCTTAGTGCTTTTTTTATTTTGACTTTTTCTTTGTTGTAGAGTGAGCTGTCTTTGTATCTTTGCTTGTAGATGTGGTGTCCGATGACGAACCAGAGTGATGAGTCTAGGGTTGTGAAGTCGACGTGCGGTTTTCTAGTGTTTGACCAGATGTCGACGGCGTTTGGGATTTGCCCTGACTTTGCCTGATGTTTTCCTAAAGTTATCAGAGAGTTTCTAAATGTTTCTCTGAATTTTTTTCCTACTAATGATGCGCCGAGTGAGGTTACAACGGAGTCGCGGGACCAGACGGCGTCGTAGCCTGGGAAGGCGGCGTAAAATCCGTTTGGGGTTGCGCATTTTTCTAAGGATTCGACTGCTTTTTCGTATGCCTCTTTTTTTATGTCCATTTTATTTTTAGGGGCTAGATGTTTTTAAGGGTTTTGGATGTAACAGTATCTCCGCACAGACTTGAAAACAGCTAAAATAGAGTATTAACAATCATATTCTTTCAGTTTCATAATTTCAT
>MGJU01000022.1 GCA_001794435.1 Candidatus Yanofskybacteria bacterium RIFCSPHIGHO2_02_FULL_43_17 | reverse complement strand
CTTCGGGGCGGAGCGGTGGTCAAACCGATTGTCGCCGGGATTCCTCGCGTCATCCCGATCGACCGTTCCAAGCCGTTCAATCCCGCCGAGTTCATCGGCAAGGGCTGGAGCATCTGGCGCGGACCCGCCGATGGCAACGGGCTGGAAGGCGAGGAAGAGCGTGACTCTCGTTCGGCCACGCTGACCGAACTGAACCTCGACAAGGTCCAGCTGGTGACCCGCTTCAAGCGAGGCGAGTCGGTGACCACCGGTGAGGAGCGCATCAAGTGTCTCCGAACCGACGGCCGTGTCCGTCTGGACGAGAACGCCTTCCAGACGTTCTGGGAGAATCGAGAACAACTCCCGGCGCGTTTCAAGGAGAGAGTGAACGGCAACATCCAGTTCATTTTCTTCGATGGTGTCGTTCTGCGTAGCCCGCGCGGCGTTCGTTACACGCTTTGTCTCTACTTCAACAGCGGCGGTTCGTGGTTCTGGGGCTGCGGCTGGCTCGACAGCGATCGTTACGCCGGCAGCCCCTCGGCCATGCTCGCAAGTCAGAACTAAGTTCTTTGGGCATTAGCCCTAGCCCTTGGAAACTTAGCCCTTATCCCGTCGGGAGACATTGTGTCTCCCGACGGGATTGTTTTTTATTTTAATACTTAATACGTTGTGTTAATATGTTTTCGGCGATAGGTGAATATGCGGACGACCATGTGTTTTCTGCTACCGAAGCCAGTATCCATGCACCCAGAATATTTTCGTCCGCCAGCTGGCGGATTGAAATAGCGTGGTGCGTGTAGAAACTTCACCCTTTGACAGGCTCAGGGTGTCCTGAGTTTATCGAATGGACAAAAAATGAAGATACTTGGTGTAGGATGCCAGGGCATTATTATGCCGAATACTATACAGCCCGGAGAGTACTCGATGGGCAGTGATGACTAAGAAGGCATGCTATACAATACTGCGTAGCCCGAACGGCAATCGTTACACGCTTTATCTCTACTTCAACAACGACGGTTCGTGGAACTGGAACTACAACTGGCTCGACAACGATCGTAACGCCAACAACCCCTCGGCCATGCTCGCAACCATCTTTATTTTTTCCCCGTTTTGCCGTTTGGCGAGGTGGGGGAGTTTTGTTTTTCAAGCTGGCCGCTCCAACCGCCGAGATTTTTACCGATCTCTTCTATCGGTATTGAGAGAGAAACGTAGTGTTCGTTTTGAAGCGAGCCGGCCTCCCAAAGAATCATCAAAAGCACTTTTAGTGTATCAACTTTTTGGATAGCCAAACGGACGTACGGCAGTTTATCCTGTCTTGGAATAAATGTTGCTGTGGCCAATGTCTTTATTATTTCTATCCAAAGCGTATCTACCTGCTGACCCAGTGTGTGTCTATGGGCTTTCGGTATGATCTGATAATATTTAAACCAAATCAAATAAGCGGCTTTAACTTTTTGAAGTACCGGTAAAAGCCCCCCCCCGGGGGGGGGCTTAAAGGATTAGAATTTTTATGAAAATCAAGTTTACTCATAATTACGAAAGCGTTATATCTTTAGAAAATCTCCTCGAAGCGTGGAAAGAGTTTATCATTGGCAAGCGGTCTCGTAAAGATGTCCAAGAATTTGAGCGGGACCTAATGACTAATGTTATACAACTTCATAATGATTTAGTCACGATGTCCTATGGGCATCATGGTTACGAAGCTTTTAAAATATCGGATCCTAAACCGAGAAATATTCACAAGGCCTCTGTTCGAGATAGGGTTCTTCACCGGGCACTGTATAGGGTTTTGTATCCGTTTTTTGATAGGACATTTATCTCTGACTCATATTCTTGCCGGTATAACAAAGCCACCTATAAAGCGATAGATAAGTTTCGTAAGTTTTTCTTTCAAGTTTCAAAGAATGACAAAAAGACGGTCTGGGTTTTGAAGTGTGATATTCGTAAGTTCTTTGCATCCGTGAACCACGATACTTTGAAAGCAATCTTAAAAAATTATATATCGGATGATAAAATCTTGTTCCTTCTTTGGGTTATTATAGATAGTTTTTCAGTACGAGCCGGAATAGGGCTACCGTTGGGTAATTTAACCTCCCAACTTTTTGTTAATATTTACATGAATGAGTTCGATCAATTTATGAAACACAAACTCAAGGCAAAGTACTATATCCGTTATGCTGATGATTTTGTAGTTATGTCACACGACAAATCACGGCTTCAGGAGCTTCTGCCAAAGATTGGCGACTTTCTTCAAGAGCGGTTACGACTCGATCTACATCCGAATAAGATTTCCATACGGACCATTGCTTCCGGTGTCGATTTTCTCGGCTGGGTTCATTTTCCCAACTACAGAGTATTGAGGACAACGACAAAACGAAGGATGTTTAAAAGAATTAATAAAAATCCCAAGCCGGAAACGATAAATTCTTATCTTGGACTTCTAAAACACGGAAATTCTAGAATGTTAGAAGAGAAAATTATGGATTGTTAAATAATTTCTGAGGTGGGGGAAGTTTAATTTTGAAATAAAATGGTATTAATTTAGTACCTATATCATCGGAAAAATGTCGGATTGCGTTCTGACTATGCCGATGGAAAGTGGCATGGCAAAAGTCTAACACTTTTATTGGTTTTCTCAACTGGTAAAAATATCATTTTTTTGTTAATTTATTAAGCGAAAACCATGTTTAAGATCATATTTTTACTATTTATCATCCCCGTATTTGTATTTGGTCAGGACGGCCGAGATATCAAGCCGGAAACTCCGACACCAACCATAGATGCAACCGGAGGAAGCGATGGCGGTTTGCCGATTACTCCTGTCCCCGTTATCCAACCTTCTGTCGAAGTTCTTCAAGCTGTGCCAACGCAGACCTTGCCCCAATCTAGAACAACTGCTCCCGAACCGACAGTCACGAGCTTACCGCCTCCGGCGGTTACAAGTTTACCGTCTCCGACAATATCGTCTGGGCCTAATGCTCCTGAATCAGATAGTAATTCCGCCTTAATTTACATATCAATTGCAATGGGGGCCGGGCTTATCGGGTTTTTGGCCGCGATCCAAATTAAGAAGAAAAAAAAGAATAAAGAAGACCGCTGTGGAAGTATAAAAGAGCTTCTCGAGCAGAAAAAGAAAGAACTGGAAGAATATATCCGAACCTTGCCTGAAGAAAGGTTCAAAGAATTTGTTAAAGGCAAAACACTCGAAGAGTTAAATAAAAATGAAGATCTAAAGAAAGTCCTTGAGACGGTTGAAGGAGCAAAAGAAAAATACGACAAATTAAAATCGGCAATAGAATTACTTGAGAAGAAATACGATCTTTGTATGCTTAATTTTTCTTTGAGTAAAGGCAAGCAATTGATTGTTTTTGATCTTGATGGAACATTGACTGAAAGTAAGGCCGAAATTGATGGCGAAATGGCCTCTCTGTTGGCCAAGCTGCTTGAGGCCCAAAAGGTCGCCGTGATAGGTGGCGGTAAATTTGAGCAGTTTCAACTGCAATTATTGTCAAAACTATTCGTACCAGAAGAGTTTCTAACCAATCTTTTTTTGTTTCCAGTGACAGCCACTACGTTTTATAAGCACACAAACAACAAGTGGACGGAAATTTATAATCAAAATTTTTCTAATGAAGAAAAAGAAGAAATACTATCTGCGCTTGAAACAACTTTCAGAGAGCTTAATTATAAACACCCGGAAAAAACATACGGCGAGCTGATAGAGGATAGGGGGGGTCAAATAACTTTTTCTATTCTGGGCCAAGAGGCTCCTACAGACCTCAAAGAAAAATGGAATAAGACCAACCCAAACATAAGGTTAAAAATAGAAGAAATTCTTCAAAAACACCTTCCCAATATGGAGGTTAAAGTGGCCGGGCTTACATCGCTCGATATTACGCGAAAAGGGGTTGATAAAGGTTATGGAATTAAACAAATCTCGAATTACTCGGGTGTTCCTCTCAAGGATATTCTTTTTGTTGGCGATGCTTTTTCCCACGAAGGCAACGACGAGCCGGCTCTTAGGTTGGGAGTATCGTGTTTTGAGGTTAAAAATATTGAAGATACAAAGAATTTAATAAGACGCCTGCTTTTACAGTAGTCCCATTTTATCTTTTATTTCGACGAGGGTGTTATCAGCAAGTTTGCGGGCTTTTTCTTCCGATACCTCAAGTATTTTCATTATCCCCTTAGGATTATTCTCAAATTCTTTTTTTTTCTCCTGGAACGGTTTGAGAAAACTAACTACAACTTCGGCTAAATCATTTTTGAATTCAACATATGACTTGCCCCCATACTCCTTTTCAATGGCATTGACCTCCTTACCTGAAAGCAGGTGATAGATGGTGAGCAGGTTTGAAATCGCCGGCTTTTCTTTTTCATCGTATTTAACTTCTTTGCCGGAATCGGTGACAGCCTTCTTTATCTTGGCACGGATGACGTCCGGTTCATCGGAGAGGGCGATTCCATCGTCACCAGTCTTAGACATTTTCTTTGTCGGATCCTGAAGCGACATTATTCTGGCCCCTTGAACGATATGGGTTTTAACATTCGGAAAAACTTCGCCGAAGAGATGATTAAATTTGGATCCAATTTCGTTTGTAAGGTCAATATGCTGTTTCTGATCATCGCCGACGGGAACAAGGCTTGATTTATAAAGCAGTATATCGGCGGCCATTAAAACGGGGTAGGCGAGGAGAGCCAGATTGTTTTGATAGCTTTTTGCAGATATATCGCTGGAATGTTCGACTTGATCGAGCTTTTCTCTGTAATTGGGCAGTCTGTCGAGCCAACCGATCGGAGTGATTGTGTTAAATATCCAGGCCAATTCGGTATGTTGTGGTACTTTAGACTGGCGGATAAGCAGTGATTTATCGGGATCAATACCGGCGGCAAGATAATCCAAGACAACATCGTTAACTTGTTGTTTATATGTTGTTGAGTCGTAGGGGGTCGTAATGCCATGATAATCAACTACGGCAAAAATAGCTTGTTCAGAGTCGTTTTGAAGCTCTAGCCAGTTTTTTATTGCTCCGAGATAATTGCCCAGATGAAGCTTGCCTGACGGACGGATGCCGGAAAATATTTTTGCCATAATAATTTAGAAAAACTGATTAAATATCTGACCCCATGATACATAAAATTTATAAAATCAGCCAGAGGGTGGGTGCTAGGGTTGGCTATCGGGCTGATTGTATGATATAAATACGGACGTTGACAGAGGTACTTTTAAAAAGGAGATTTATGGAACGGGAATTTACTAAGGCTGAATTGCTTAAATTGTATGATGCTCATGTTGCGCATAATTATAAGCCCTTCTCGGGTTTTATCGGCAGAAGCGGTAAGGGTTCCTGGGTTCAGGATGTATCGGGTAAAAAATACCTTGATATGCTTAGCTCTTATTCGGCATTGAGCTTTGGGCATGCTCATCCAAGAATTCTCAGGGCATTAATTGAGCAAGCATGCAGACTGCCAAATCTTCCCGGCGCTTTTTATTCAGAAGAAAAGATGATATTTTCTTATGAACTGGCGAGGTTTTGCGGGATGGAAATGTCCCTTATTATGAATACGGGGGCTGAGGCGGTTGAAACTGCTCTTAAGCTGGCCCGCAAGTGGGCTTATAAAAAGAAGAAGATTAAGAGAGACAGAGCAGAAATAATTGTTTGCGGTGGTAATTTTCATGGCCGGACTATTACGATAGTCAGTTTTTCAACCGAGCCTCAGTATAAGAATAATTTCGGACCCCACACGCCCGGGTTTAAGGTTGTGCCCTTTGGTGATGTTCAGGCGTTGAAAGACGCTATTACCCCCAATACGGCAGCATTTCTTGTTGAGCCGATTCAGGGAGAGGGTGGCATTAATGTTCCACCGGTGGGATATCTCAGGGCATGCCGTAAGGTGTGTACTGAGAATAATGTTCTTCTTATGGCAGACGAGATTCAGACTGGTCTCGCGCGTACGGGCAAAATGTTCGCCTGTAATTATGAGGATGTAAAGCCCGATGTCCTGATATTGGGCAAGGCTCTTGGAGGCGGTTTTATGCCTGTATCAGCAGTTGTTGGGTCCCGTGAGTTATTAATGACAATTAAGCCCGCAGATCATGGAAGTACATTCGGCGGAAATCCGCTCGGTTGTCATGTGGCTCGCGAATCTTTGAGAGTGCTTGTAGATGAACATCTTGTGGATAGAGCTTTTAATTTAGGAAGAGATTTTATGAATGATCTAAAAGATATGCGGAGTCCATGTGTTAAAGAAGTCCGGGGACGAGGATTAATGATCGGAGTCGTGATTAAAGAGGGCGGTCCGAACGCTCACAAGCTCTCGCAACGCTTGGTTAGGAACGGTATGCTCTGTAAGGAGGCGCGAACCGATGTAATTCGTTTGGCTCCGCCACTTACTATAACGAGAGAAGAGCTTCATTGGGGATTAGAATTGTTAAAAAAAGCCCTTCTTTAGAGTATTGGCTCCGCAATGACGGGGGCTTGCCTCGCCGTAGCTTTACCAAAGCATGGGCGGGGCTTTTTATTGTTTCTCTTAAGAATACTCCGCCCGTTAGGGCGGAGATGAATTGAGCTAGAAACAATAACCCCGCACCAAACCCGCCCCCTTTCTTCCGCCAGCTGGCGGATGGCGGTCATCCATTCGACTACGCTCAGGATGACCCTGAGTATAATCGAACGGGTCAGCGGATAAGTTTGGTGCGGGGTAATCCATTTGGTGTGGTATAATAAATAGTATGGCCAACATAAACGAACAAAACCAACCCGCTGTACCAAATATTAATCCTGAGGCGCCTCAAGTGCCTCCGACCGTCTCAGACGGAGAGTCGCCTCACAAATCTTTCAATCCTAGGCTCGTCGTTATCGGACTGGTCGTCGTTATTGTCGGATATATTGTATTTTCGTATTCTCTGGCTTTATGGCCATTCGGGGATTTGTTAAAACCCTTACCGTCGGTGAGTCCGATAGTTAAGCTGGATGACTGTGATTCAATCGACTTAACAGTTTTTAGGTCAGTTGATAAATTTGATGAGAATAGGCCACCAATAGGGATGGTATCGGACTATCGATTCGTAACTCTTCGCGATGGCCGTTTTGAGCGGATATATTCGGATTTGCGTGAGGAGGGCTCTTATTCTTGCAAAAATAATACTATAACCGGGGTTGTTGATATAGGGCTAAATAAAAATAGAAGTATTTCCTCTCAGTACTATCCCGATAGAAAGATTTTGATTTGGGATGGACTTGAATATGCTGAATATGGCAAGATTGAATCTCGCTTAAATGTAATTTCTCAGGTTCCTACTGATTGGAAAACCTACACTAACACCGAATATGGATTTGAGTTTAAGTATCCGGGGGATTGGGAGGTTAAAACTGGAACAAAAGATGATCCTACCGGTCTTGCTGATTTAACTATTTCTTTGCAAAGTCCTGCTACGATCAAGGGGATTAATGATGGAACTGTTGATCCCGGATATTCGAGGGATCTCCTCGTGTCTTATTTTAAAGATGGGACTACCTGGGGAGGAATGGGTTCTGATCGTGGACCAAAAATAGGACCTTTAATTATTTCAGGCGCTAAGGCCACGGAGGTATTATTTGGGGGTGCGGGGCAAAATTATGCAGTTGAAATTGGCACAGTAGGGCCTTTCTGGGTTCTTTCTTTCGAGACAGCCTACGACAAATCAAAACTTACTTCAGAGCAAATTCAAATCCTCTCAACCTTTAAGCTCATCAATTATGCAGATACTTATACGTGGAAAACCTACCGCAACGAAGAATATGGATTTGAGTTTAAATATCCCAACCAATTAATTATTAAAAACGGACAATTATATGGCAGCACTATCTTTGATATGGATTTTATGAATCCGAATGAATCTTATGCTGGTTTTAGCATCTCGATCTTTGATCGTACACTAGATCCACAAAGATTAATTGCCGGGGGAGATGTAATTACCGAGAAAGAGGCAAAAAAGATTATTCTAGATGGAATCACGGCTTATCGATTTGGAGCCGGTGACGGTCCTTGTGGTGGTGAGGTCGTTGATGTTGGCATGAAAGATAAATATTTACATTTTAATTTTAGTGCATGTTTTAATGTATTGCCCCTAGACCTCAACATAATTGATCAAATCCTCTCAACGTTTAGGTTTACTAGATAGAAGTTCGTATTAAGAAGCAGGTATTACGGTTTATAAAACTAAAAAATCTCCGAAAGGAGATTTTTTAGTTCCCTTAATACGTAATTCGCAATACGCAATTCGTAATTTTAATCCTTTACACCTCAATGACAACCGGCAGTACCATGGGTCTGCGTTGAGTTTTTTGGAACAAAAACAGACCAATTTGATTTCGGAGCTGATCTTTAATGTCGGCAAGGTTTGGCTCGCGAACGTTTTTTTGGCTCTCAACTATCTGGCGTATTTTCTTTCTGACCTGCATCAGGAGTTCTCTGTTTTCTTTCAGATAAATGAATCCGCGGGAGATAATATCGGGACTGCCTCTTACAGTGTGAGTGGCGTGATCAACCAAAGCGACAACAACGAACATCCCGTCTTCAGAAAGAATCTGTCTGTCTCTTAAAACAACATTGCCGATGTCTCCAATACCAAGGCCGTCGACGAATATGTAGTCGGACGGGGCTTTCTCTTTTTCAAACCAGAACTTGTCCTTTTCCAAGTTAACTATGGTGCCGTTGTCGGCAATGATGACGTTTTCTTCCGGCACACCCTCTTCGTTGCCAAGAAAACCATGGTTAACCATCATTGAATACTGGCCGTGAATAGGCATTAAAAATTTGGGCCTTATCAGCTTCAGCATCGTGCGCAAGTCTTCTTTGTTGCCGTGTCCGCCGGCGTGAATATCCATCATTTTGTAGTTATAGACCCTGACGCCGTTGCGGTAAAGCTGGTCTTTCAGGAACTGGACATTTCTCTCGTTGCCGGGAATGACCGATGACGAGAAAACAAAAGTGTCGTGTTTGCGAGGAAGGATGTGCCGGTGTTCGCCGTTAGCGATGCGCATTAGCACGGCATTGCCTTCGCCCTGGGCGCCGGTGACAATGGCGGTCACTTTCTCTCTCGGATAGCGGTCGATCTCATCCATGCTTATTTGCGTACCCTTTTGCATTTTGAGGTAGCCAAGCCGTTTGGTTATCTCTACGTTGGTTTTCATCGAATATCCGTCAACCACAACCTTTCGGCCGAATTTTTCCGATATGGTGATTATCTGCTGGATGCGGTTTATGAGAGAGGCGAAAGTGCCGATGATTAGCATCCCGGTCGCATCGGTGAAGATCTTTTCCAGGTTTTGAGTTATGTCCTGTTCTGATAAAGAGTGGCCCTCATTTTCTGCGCCGGTAGAATCGGACATCATCAACAGAACTTCCTTTTCGTCACCAAGCTTTTGCATCTCTTCTATTTGAGCCGGTCTGTCGTTTACCGGTGTTTCGTCGAATTTATAATCGGAAGTATGCACTATTTTCCCAAGAGGCGTTTGGACAACTATCTGAAGGTCATCGGGGATACTGTGGCTTACTCGAAGGACCTTTACCGAAAGCTTGTCGCTTATTTTTATTTCTTCTCCGGCTTCTATCTGGATTATGTTAACCGGTTTCCTGTCTTTGTATTCGTCCAGTCTTTTAATAAGAATGGCTTTTGTCAAAGGAGCGGCATAGAAGTCGGGGTCGCCGATCTTGTTCAGCAGGAACGGCAGGGCGCCGATATGGTCCATGTGTCCGTGGGTAAAGAACATCGCTTTGACCATATGCTCTTTGCCTGCCAGGTATCCGACGTTCGGCAAAATGAAATCAATGCCGGGCATCTGTTCGTTAGGGAAACTTATCCCGGCGTCTATGAGAATTATCTCGTCGTCGTACTGAATGGCCGACATATTGCGGCCAATTTCACCCAATCCGCCGAAGTGGATTATTTTCAAACCGCCCTCTCTCGGTCTTTCGGCTTCTTCGAATTTTTCTGCGCGCAAAACCCTGACCTTGCGTACGGTGGGTTTCATCCATCGGCGCTTTGCGTCTCTTTCTTGTCTCCTTGAACCGCTTCCAGGCTTTCGGTGGCTGTGGCCGTGAGAACCGGAGCTGCTTGTCCCGGGGGTTGTCTCTACGGAGATCCGACTACCCAGACCCGGCTCTGCACGGGCTCCTCTCGGAGAATGCGCGGATCCTTCTTTGCGACCAGCAGAAGCCAAGATGATTTCTGGAAACGAATTATTATTTTGTTCCATTGTGTTCCTTATTCGAACCAAAACTTTTGAGAAAGTATGAGTGACCTTCTCAATAACGTTAGTGATTGATTAAGAGTATTAATATTATGTGGGCGAGAGAGGATTTGAACCTCCACGGACTTGCGTCCATACGGCCCTGAACCGTACGTGTCTGCCAGTTCCACCACTCGCCCAAGAAGATAAAATATAATCTAGTATCGGAGTTTCTTGTATTCTTCAAGTAGTTTTGTTTTTTCAGGATCTACTCCCAGTTTTTTAGCCAAATAGAAACTTGTCCAGAGGCCCAATATATAGTTACTTAGGACTGTTTCAAGAGGATTATTGGCTGAAGAGATATTAACGATAGTATAATTATACTCCTGTTTGTCTAAAATTGCAATAGCGGCGTCAATGTTCTTATTTTGACGCCGATCGTTGTCGGTGTCTTTAAAGAAAACTGAGAAAAAACGACCTTGTGCCTTATCTGCAAATCCAACCAGTTCATTATGCGCCATTCCCGGAAAATAATTCCAGAATGCGTGAATCTTATCATTTTCGTTAAACAGAATCTTCCATAGGCGGGGGAGTATTCTCCATTTGTAAGAAGAATAAAGCAAAGGCGTGCGGGGCCTGCCCCGCACCAAACCCGCCCCCGTTTTGGCGGTCAGCGGATCAGTTTGGTGCGGGGTCATCTTGCCTATTTTATCAGCCAAATTTTTGCCTTCCGATTCGGTTTTTATCGAGTCTGGCAATATTGTCGTGATTTTTTCTCCCAACCCAACCAGCTGGAATAAGGCGGCTGTCATATAGCCGACACCCATTCTGGGGGGGATGTCTTTGTCGGAGATTAAGACCAGCGGCGTTTTGTGTTTTTTAGACAATTCCGCCAGTTTGCCGCCGGTTGTGATACTAACCGACGGAATGCCCAATCCTATTGCGGCTTCGTAGCACGATAAAGTTTCCTCAGTATTGCCCGACCAGGATATGCACACAACCAGATCATTCTTTGAGACCCAGTACGGCAGGTCATAGTCGCGATGTGCATAGAATGTTGGAGACATTCCGCTAACCTCTTGCCAAAAATTAATAATTTCTCCGGCGATGGCAGAACCGCCCATACCGCAAACGACGACCTTTTCGTAGGTTTTGTCTATCTTAATATCTCGTGCAGCTTGCGCGCCCTTAGATAATTGGGATGGGAAATTTAGAATTTGTTGTCTTATAAAATTAGAGTATTACGAATTACGGATTACGAATTTATTAATTCAATGCGTAATACGCAATACGTAAGTAAACAATTATCGCCAAATACGTTTCGTATCTATATACCACCCCTCGATGTTTATGAATCTATCCGACGGCAGAGATATGAGCTTGCCGTTCGAGCCCATTATCTTTTTGGCTTGGCCGTGGATGTAGGGGGGATTATAGAGAAATACGGCGGGGATATCTTCTATGACTAATTTCTGGAAGTCATCGTATTTTTTGGCTCGCTCAAGAGGATTTAGCGTCTGCCGGGCGTCCTCCATAAGTGTGTCGGCGGCCTTGTTGTCGTAGAGGGCGAGGTTTAGGCCGGGGTCTCTTTTTTGTGAGGAATGCCACAAGCTGAAAGGATCAGGGTCTATATTCAGCACTGCTCCGAATAGTAATGTCTCGTAATTCCTATCCCTTATTGCCTGTTGGAGTTCCGATGTGGGCAGTACTTCAATTGTAATATCTGCACCCAGCGCTTCCCACTGTTCTTCTATTATTTTAGCAACTTCCGCCAGTTCGGGCCAGGTTGATGTGGTTATTTTGATTTTGAGGCGCTGGCCTTTTTTGGACAAGACCTCGTTCTCATCCTTGGACCCGCCGCCGTTGTCTGGTGACTCTGGCGAGGCAAGCCAGCCGGCTGTTTCAAGAATTGTTTTTGCCAGCCCCGGGTCGTATTCGTATTTTTTGACGCTGTCGGGTATATCAAGAACCCCCCCCATCATCGGAGAATGTACGGCAACGCCTCTACCCTCCAAAATTTTCTCAAGCAGGGCGTTTTTGTCAGTGGCGTGGCTTAGGGCCAGACGGATGTTCTTATCCGACAGTATGGCGCTCTTGTTCTGATTAAAGAAAACAGCAAAATAACGCGGGAGCTGAAGCTCTCTCAGGTTAAGGCGCTGTTTGAATTTGACCCTCCTTAAATTATCCGGCGACACGAAGCCCAGCCCTTCTATCTCGTTTCTGTTGTAGGCTTCTATCATTTCATCTTCGGAAGCGTAAAATTTTATCTCTATTTCATTAATGAACGGCCTGTTTCTGTAAAATTCTTTATTTGCCGATAGTTGGTACGATTGTATCCTGCCGTCCTTATCCTTTTTCAGGCGGTCGAATTTATAAGGGCCGGAACCGATGGGTTTTAAATTAAATTCCGAAAGAGCGAAGTTTATCGGTTTGATATCCTGCCAGATATGTTTGGGTAATATCTTCACCGTCAGATTATTTAGGAACTGGGCGTATTTTGCCTGGAGCTTGAACATCACCGCAAGATCATTGACTTTTTCAATTTGGACGCCCTGCCAGTTGATTCGCTGGGGGCTTCCGTAATCGGAATTCTGTGCCGTCTGGATGGTGAATATGATATCATCGGCCGTAACCTTTCTTCCGTCATGCCAATAGGCGCCATCTTTCAAAAAAACGGTGTAATTCAGACCGTCGCTTGATATCTCATATGACTGTGCCAGATCAGGCACTATCTTGCCATCGCCGTTATATTCAAGGAGTCCGGAATAAATTAGACTTACCAAATCTCGGTCGGTGTCGTTGGCCTGGGAAAGCAGGGGATTAATATGTCTTGGTTCGTTGACCATACCTTCGGTGAATTTTCCGCCGTAATCAGGAGCTTTCTTGGTAAAATGAAAATAGGTGGTAAAGGGTATGGCAACGACAGAACCCAGCATCACAAGGATTAGGGCCGCGACAATGTATCTTTCCTTTCTCGAAAGCACTTTGGGGATAAGCCGTATTTTGAGTTTTCCTTGAATTCTTTTGGTGATTGTTCCTCGTATGCCGGAACCATCGTCATCTTTTGTTTTTAAGCCAAAAAAATCATCCAACTGGTTGTCGTCTCGCATGGGATGTTTGTCTGTGAGCGAAGCGAATAGCTACAAACTTTTTGTTACCAGTTACTACGCTCTTGGACAAAAACTTAGCTTATTCTAAAAACCGAAATGATCAGAAAGAGTACGGCAAGAACTATGGTTGCGTAAAAAAAGACTTTTTCCGCACCCCTCTTGGTGCTGTACTCCATACTGCTTCCTCCGAAAGTGGAGGATAACCCGCTTCCTTTTTGCTGAACCAAAACAGCCGCGGTAAGCAGTATGGCCAATAATATCTGTGAATACGCTAGAATCGTGTCCATCCCGTTAGAAATAGTGCAGAGCACTAACCACCACTGGGCGGTGCCATACACTAATAATTGCTATTTTATTGATATTCATAATTTATTCCCGCTAGGGTTATTTCTAACGGGATTAATCTATTATTTTACTGAAAGCACCAATGATTGCGTTTACAAACGCCGTTATTATCGTTGCCCAGACCAGGGCGGTTATGCTTTCTATAATTACAAAATCAAAAGCATAGTCAACCAACCATAGCATAAGAGCGTTAATAACCACAAGAAAGAGCCCGAGGGTCAGTATTATCAGAGGCATGGTTAGGAGCTTAATGGGCGGCTTGACTATCTTGTTGAGCAACCCAAACAGTATGCCCGCAAGAAGGTACTCTTTAATTCCGCCAGCCACGATAAAACCCGGAACGAAGTAATAAGCGGCATAAAGAGCAACGGAGTTGCCAATTATCCTGACAATAAAACCAATCATCTCAAACCATGGTAGCATTTTACTCAAAAAAATCAACGATGTTGTCAACCGGGCTCCTTTAATGTATGCTCTGTTCACTCTGTTTCTTTGACAAGGAAGAAGAATGGTGAATCGAGCCATGTTGAGTGTTTGTTTGATTCTGTTTTCTTGTTACGGCGTGTCGGCTCAGGATTTGGATAGATATTACAGCGGAATCGGTGCCAGATATTGGCAAATTGCCGAGGAAACCATCAAGTTCTGGGGCCAGAGAAATGGCCTGCACATAGAATTCGATAACGAAAGAGGCGCGTTTACCGGTCATATCGTGGTTGGCGAGATTATGGCAGGAGGACCCGCCGAGCGGGCCGGTCTTGAACGCGGGGACATGATTATTCAAATTGATAATGAAAATGTTTCCAGTCCTGACGCCGTGTCGTCAAAAATAAGGAGCAAGCGGCTTGGAGAAAACGTCAATTTGAGAGTAAGGCGGATGGATGAAAAAGGAGAAAATTACCACGAATACACCCTTGTTATTCGGGTTGAAACGATTGATAGGGCTGACTGGGTTAATTATGATTTTCCGTCGAAAGGATCGTGGGGAGGATCGTGGGAAGGGTCGAAGGGCGCGACCATCAGTTATGAGTCGGGAGTCTCAAGAACGGGTGATGGCGGGTTTATCTATTATTACGATTTCACCAACAATGCCGGCGAAGTCGTGGTTTTGCACTCAGAGATAATCAATCTTTTATTGAGAAAAGACGGTGATCATGAAACTCAATACTACTTGGTTATGAATCCGGGAAGGACGACATCTTTCGCTTTGGAGACTAAAGATTTTCCGGTCGAGGAAGTTCCAAGTTCGTTTGCGCAGTATTTTAGCTCCGTCGCACTTCCTGAATTATACGCATATTTTTTGGAGAACTATCCCGACACTGATTCCAACAAGTACTTTAAGGATTCAACGGGATTGTTGTGGCTCAATACTATGGGTGTGAGAAATTCTTTCTTTGTTCCTTCGAGATGGGTGGTTCAGCTTCTTGAAAAAGATACTGAATTTTGGGATCGAAAATAATCAGACTTTAATTAGGCCGCAAGGCCTTTTTTCTATGCAATTTTCTGTAGTAGCTGGTTGCAAATCTGTGTGCTTCAGAGTTAATGTGAAGAAGCAGATTTTTGACATTGGCGGGGAGTTTTGAAAGAGGCACGGCCTCTTTTTTGTTTTGGACAAACATCTTAACCGCTCGGTGCTTTTCATTTTTGGTCAAAGCGATAATTTTTGGAATTTTGAATCCCGCAAAGGATCCGAGAGGTCCCGCGGGACCTTTTTCGGGTTTGGAATTTTGAATTTGTTTAGGGTTTAGGAGTTTGAATTTAGATCTTACAACAGCTAAGGTTGTTGAAAGTTGTGCTTTTCCGCCGTCGACAACAATAAGGTCCGCCAGCGGCCATTCCGGGTGATTGAAGCGTCTAGTCAGCACTTCTTTGAGCATCGCCGTATCATTGGCTAATTCATCAATTGTTGCAATATTTCCACGATCGTTGTGTTTTTGCAACAGTAATTTTTGGTTTTTTTGATACCTTATTTTAAATCTTCGGTATTCGTTTTTGTCTGGTTTTCCATCTACAAACACGACCATTGCTCCGACGGCGTATTTGCCCTGAATGTTGGCCACATCATATCCTTCAATGCGGTACGGGTATTTTTTTAACTTCAAAATCTTTCCTAAGTCCGACGATGTCTTCTCGCTATAATTCTTTGATATATCATAATATGGGATATTTTGGATAATGCGGGCGTTTTCAAAAACACGGCTTATTTTTTCTATTTTGTCGCGCAGTTCTATTGCTTCTTGGAATTTTTCCCGCTCTTTGAGCGAGGCTCGCTCGGAGCGGTTATCGCTCCGAGCGGCTTCTTTTCCAAGTTTTATCATCTCTGTTTCGAGATGTTTAAGCAGTAACGTCTTTTTTCCGCTCAATATGTTTTTTATGGCTTTGATGTTTTTTGAATACAACTTTTTTTCAGCAATCCTTCGATCCATTCGACTATCGCTCAGGATGGTGAGTTTACCGAATCCACTTCGCTCAAGACTGTCTTTCAGACAGCAAAATCCCGGACACTTTCCTATATGATAATTAAGACAGAAATTATTATGCGGTTTTTTGCAGGTGCAGTAGGGAAATATTCTTCGAAGATGGCGTAATGTTGTTTTCAGCGCCGTGCCATCGGTGAAGGGACCAAAGAAGGTGGGTTGGTGCGTAATAAATATTTTTGGCCACTCTTCTTTTGTAATTCCAACGTAAAAGAATTGTTTATCATCGCGCAACATTATATTGAATGCCGGTTTGTACTTTTTTATACATTGCGATTCCGTTATCAAGGCCTCTATTTCCGAGCCGGTTTCCAGTGTTTTTATGCTGATAGCGAGCGCCAGCATTTTTAAGATACGTGAGTCTTTTGTTTTTAAATATGAACGCAGGCGCGCTTTGATGTCGGCCGCCTTTCCGATGTATAGAATTTTTTTCCCGCCTTTGGCGGAGAATATGTAAATTCCCGGGGAGGATGGCGCGGTGGAGATAAATTTTTTGAGCGAGGCATTTGTCATAAGGCGTCCAATATTATACCATAATCGCAAGTTATTTCAAAACAAGGATTAACTGTGAAGAAAGTTCTGATTTTTCTGGTTCTTCTTGTCGGATGCGGCCCGCCGAAAGACCATCTGACCGACTATCAAAAGACGGGAACTTATCCGGTTAGCGGAGAATGCAAGGAACCTGTTGCCGCCGTAGTCATAGAGCGCAACGGGCGGTTTGATGTCGCGGCCAGCATGGGCTCGGCTTCTCTTGTGGGGCATCGATCGAAAGACCTTGGCATTTTTACCACAGCCGACCACATGATTGAGTTGGATATTGAATACAAGCTGTTCTTTTGCGGAAAAGTGTATAAAGCCCAGAGAATTATAGATGCCGGAGTTACCGACATCGGCTTTTTGAGAATCGTAGATGATTTCAATCCTGCCGATTTTCCCGAACCGTATCCTGTCGGTGATATGCCCAAAGTCGGGGAAGATGTTTTTGCCCGCGGCATCCATATGCATCGCGAAAGCTTGCAGAAGGATAAAGTCATTCACCGTATTACTGAAATGTATTACGGCATCAAAGAGACGGAAACGGTTAACGGGAAGCTTGAGACGAAAGAGTTTGTTTACGACAATCTGCCGGCTAAGGTTTTAAGCGAAGATGCCCTCATCGCTTTCATGGAGAGGCCAGATATTAATGCCGAGTCCCTCGAGTATATGACCAAAAACCACCCTACTCTTATGAAAACCAGGGATGACCACAAGATTTCGTTTGGAGGTCTGAGCGGAGGCCCTACGGTTAACGCAAGAGGCGAGGTGGTGGGCGTTAACGTTGTGGAGTTTGGAAACGAGGGGGATTATATCTGGGACGAGAATGGTATCACCTACCGTCCTAGGGTTACTTTGGCGATACTGACTTCAGACAATATAAAGAGGGCATTAAACGGGTTGAATATGGACAGCAGATAACGGCTTTGACGAGAGCCGTTTTTTAATTGACCCGCCTAAGTTTTGCTTCGCAAAATTTAGGCGGGTTGACGCTACCCAATTATTCTTGTAGATTCATACCATGTTTTTTGAAAACAAGAGAGCAAAATGAGTACTAAAGACACAGAACCGATGACCCGCGAAAGGGTGTTTGGTGTGCGGGATCGCATTCTGAACAACTGCATGTTGTGGATTTTTGGTATCGATACAACCTTGCGTCTGGTAGTCGAATCCCAGTTCATGCGTATTCCATATACGGATAAGATCACAAACATGAAGTTGTTGGGTCAGGCGCATCTGCTTCTGATAGGCGGAACAGGTCGAGGTAAAACCGACTCGCTGACTGCCTTAAGCAAGAGTATCACAGCCAAACACAACCGTATTCAAGGTACGGAAGATCTGAGGGTTCCGGATATTACCGGAGGCCCGGAGCTTCTTGAGGATGTTTCCGGCCACAAAACCATTGTTTTTGAACCGGGTCCGATATTTTGCAATATTTTGTTTGTTGATGAAAATAGCCGCATTCACCCCAAGACCATGAGTGCCATGATCGAGGCGATGGAGGAGAGATCTATTACTCCGCCAAACAAAAAAATCAATTTCGGGTCCGATGTCAGATATAAGGGGGCGCTACCCCTTTTCCCGATATCCGGAGATTTGGATGATGAAATCGGTCCGAGATGGTTCTCCTGTATGTTTACTCAGAATCCTTTCGGGGAAGAAGAGGGAACTTTCACGACGCCTCAAGCGATGTGGGACAGGTTGACCATCTGTTTAGAAATTCCGCGGCCGCCTCTGGAGGCCGAAATGAAGATTCGCGCCTGTAATGTGGTTAATAGGAAGATTGAACCGGTCACCGACTTGCATGAAATGGACGCTGCTTCTCAGTACGTCTA
Organism: Candidatus Yanofskybacteria bacterium RIFCSPHIGHO2_02_FULL_43_17; assembly: GCA_001794435.1. Lineage (GTDB taxonomy): Bacteria > Patescibacteriota > Minisyncoccia > 2-02-FULL-40-12 > GWA2-44-9 > 2-01-FULL-43-22. Next base: position 28,633 of record MGJU01000022.1, on the reverse strand, counting down.
TAACATCATGAGGTTATCCGATAGTGCCGACGAATACCTGACGCGTATACTTCGTAATACGGATCCTGATCCTGGGGTCGAGAAAGATACGCTGGCTTTGGCTGAATACGTCAGGACTCACGTGGAAAAAGAAAAGGGCGGTTCTCCCAGGGTCAATTTCCACCTTGAAGCCGCGGCGCGCACCCATGCGTTTTTTGCCGGAGATGAAATTGTTAAGCCGGAGCACGTGAAGGCCGTCGCGCCATCGGTGGTTGCTCATCGAGTAAAGCTGGTTCCCAAGATTCGTCACAAGAAAGATGCTCGTGATGTTTTTGCTGAGATTCTTGAAAATACGAAGGTTCCACGATGGAAGACGTAGCCAACATTCTTTCGGAATTACATGAACTTGCTGACGGACTCCAACGGGGCAAGATAAGAAATCTTGCCCTTGGAGAAAGAAAAAGCGGAATCATGGGGGATGGTCGTGAAAGGTACGACATTTCAGAATGGGAGCCGGGAGATCCTTTCAATTCCATCGATTGGGCTCTGACTCTTATTTATTGGCCGGAACAGATCCTCAAAATAAACAGGATCGAGACGAAATCATTACCGCTTGTAGTTGCGCTGGACGCAACACCGTCTATGCTCGTTAGGTTTGCCGGAGAAGAAAGCAAATTTCGCCTGATGCTTCGTTTGGCGGTTACACTAGCTTTCTCGAGTATCCACGAGCGCGATCCTGTTTGTATGACATCATTCGGCAATCCTTCGGCTTTTTTTCTTCCGCCTCGATATGGCAAAGGGAATCTTTTTCTCGCCGCCGAACTCCTGATAGACGATGCCGCAGAATTTTATAAGGGGATAGATCGGAGCAAAACTCAGTTCAAGCCATATGTCTCTGCTGTTGATATAAATGAATGTCTTGCCGACATACTCGCGAGAGTAAGAAAGCAAGCCCTTGTTGTGATGGTGTCCGATTTCACGGACGTGATATACGGTCGGACCAGTATTGACGAAGAACTGTTGTCCGGTTTGGTTGCGCGCCACAAGGACAACGTTGTTTTCTTAATACTCGATGATGAAGAAGAATTATCATGGACCGGCGGTGTTGGTACGGTAATGACCAGGAATATCGAGACGGGACGACTGAAAGAGGTTAAGGCAAGCCATGCCGTCCGAATCAGAGCCGAACATGCCGAAAAGCAATTGGTATTCCAGAAATATCTCGAAGATCTGGGAATCGATTCGTTGGTACTCTCCTCTAACAATTGGTTCGATAAGCTGGCGGATTTTGCCGCCGGTCGACAAAGCTCCTCGGTCGCTTAAAGCATGGCTAGGAGATTACTTCTGGACCAATGGCCCCAACCCAAAGAAGGGGCTTTTAATTTTTTTATTGTTTCTCTCAAGAATACTCCGCCCGTTAGGGCGGAGATGAATTGAGCTAGAAACAATAACCCCGCACCAAACCCGCCCCCTTTCTTCCGCCATCCGCCTCCGCCAGTCGGCGGATGGCGGAGGCGGATGGCGGTCATCCATTCGACTACGCTCAGGATGACCCTGAGTATAATCGAACGGGTCAGCGGATAAGTTTGGTGCGGGGTATAGTTAAACAGATACCCCGACCGTAAGGTCGGGGTAGTTCATTTAATTTCAAACCACAAAGCGTACAACGTGTACATCAAAAATCGCAATTGCGATTTTTGATGTACACTGATTGCAATCCTTGACTCTGTATCCGTGTCCTATCCACGTGTCCTATTCACGATGATTGACACTTTTTATGTTTCCCCGTATTCTATTTGGCATCTGATGCTCTTTTTCAAAAAGGGAAGTTATGGACAGAAAGGCAGTGGGCGCTTTGTTCCTAGCTCTGATGATTTTCGCTCCTGCCCGTTTGTCCGGACAGGAAGTATTTTTGCCATTCATGGTTGAGGGGCCGCGGCTTTCCAAAACCGAATTTACAAATTGGGTGGAGATAGAAGCGACCTACACGGTCCGTTGGATGGACGGTTATGAACCTGTTCAGGAAGACCTAAAACCACGGTCAATGAATTTTGGAATATTGGAGCTTGACCCCGCCTGGGCTGAGGAAGCCGACATTAAGAACGAAAGGAAATTCGAAAAAGAAAACTTTTTCGATATCACTTATCACCTTCGATATATGGGCGAGAAGAAGGGGGAAATAATTGTTCTCGGACAGAAGTTTGCCTACAAGGATCTTTTGGCCAAAGATTCGACTGCGCAGTACTTTACGACACAAGAGTTCGCTCTGGCTTACAATACGGTTCTCACAAAAGATGCCGATGATATCAAAGAAGAGTTTGACCTCGGTTCATATCAAAAACCGGCGATGCTCTGGAGGGTGTCCGGGGGGCTAATCATTCTCATCGGCATTATCGGGAGCTTTGCCCTTGTATTCTTCAGGCCGGTGCCGGCGCCTTTGGCTACAACTGTCGGAGAGGCAAGTGTTGTCCGGGCCGTCGATACGAAAGCCAACCCGGCGAAGGTGATAGGTGAACTTGAATCCAGTATTGCCGAAGGCAACATTGGTGCAGTTTGCAACGGGTTAAGCGACGTGATCAGGATCTACGCCGCCGGTGTCAAACAGGGTATGACTAGCAAAGATATGATTACACCGATTCTTTCCATTCCTCACAAGTGGGAGAGGAACCATCTGCTTCGGGTTCACGAGGCTCTTTGCGACATTGAAGACCATCTGTTTGCCGGCGGCTTGGGCGATACCAATGGCAAAGTCAAATATCACATGGCTAGCTTGGCGGCAACTATCCGCGAATTAAGGCCATGGTCGGTATACTGGCACCGTCGGCTGTTCGATCTAAAAGGAAGATTGGCTAGGCCATTTTCTTTTCTGAAAAAAGCTAGTTGGAGAAAGTGGTGAACATCATGGAAGCGTGGCCTCTCATTGTCGGAGCCGTCACTGACGCGCTGAATCTTGACTGGAGCGAGCTGAGCTATAAAAGGAGCTCCTTGGTCATCAAGGCCGCCGCTTTTATCGCAGCGGTCTTTTTTACGACCCTAGTAGTTCGGTGGTGGCGATCCGCCTCCGCCAGAAAGGGCGGACGGCGGACGAGTTCCCACTATCTTACCAGTTTGGCGATCGGAAAGAGCCACGAGTCGGGTGTGGTTTTCAAAACCGTACGTGGTTTTACTTGGTGTCTGGCTCTTGTCTCCTTATGTTTCTTGGGGATTGCCTTGGCTGATCCGGTGGTTTTTGTAACCAATACGACAGAATTGATCGAATCGCGGGAAGTTGTCTATATAAAGGACGTCTCTGCTTCTAATGGCTTTCATCTTCCAAACAGCAATGTTACTAGGGGCGAACTTGCCATGGAAACACTGGAGAAGCTGATACTTAAAAGGAAAGACAAAAAAGACCGGGCGGCTTACATCGTCTTCGGGACTAATTCGGAGATCTGGTCCGGTTTTACCATGAGTTTTGAAAGTTTAATGTTCTCCGTATCAATGTCTCCGATAGCTCTTGCTCCGAGTGGAGCTTTGAAGCTGTGGCCGGGGATGTTCGTTCTGAAAGAAGGCCAATATACGGTGAGCGAGACCGGGGGCAGTACCAACTTGCATCTCGGACTGGAATCAGCGATTTACCTTTTCGACCAGAAAGGATCTTCTAATGTTACCGAAAAGATGAAGCAGAACCCGGATGCTCAAATGAGGTCGGTAGTCATAATTACCGACGGCGCCGCCGAGGTTGATCCGGAACCGCAATTCAAGGAACTCCGGAAGAGAAGGATAACCCCGCACCTTATATTCGTTGATCCTGATCGTACTATTGAAAAACTGCTGCATGGCGAGAACTCTATAAAAGCCCAATTGCCCGACCAGCTTTTGATGATGGTAAGGCGCTATGGCGGACAGTATTTTTTTGCCCGGGACCAAAAGTCAGTCGACCGGATCAGCGAAGCGCTGGACAAACTTCAGAGTATCAAGCAAGTCAAGAGAACCGATGTTAAAGAGAAGGAAGTATATTTCATTCCTCTGGCCATATCGTTTTTGTTTGCTGTTGCGGCTATCGCGGCAAGGGTCTTGTCCTTGCTGATGTGGCGCACCGTATAGTCCCCTCCACCAAGGGGACTTTTAATCGCTTCGCCCATCCCATTTTTGACCTGTTGCCTGCGCCTTCGGTCTCCTTCGGACAAATGCTCAAATTAGGCCTCAATTTGCTTAATAAATCTTAGCATCCGTTTGCCCCCGCCTAGGCGGGGTTTTCCGGCTAAGATCTATTGAATAAGCAAATTATCAACTAATTTGAGCATTGTGTTCTCCTCGGAGGCAAACGGTCTGCAAATGGGGATGGGGCTTTCGCTATTAAACACAGAGCCCCCAGTCGCCAATCTCTCTGATATCACTCTATGCAGCAATGGAGTAATCAAAATAGGGGACGAATGAGTAAATATGCGAACTAGCGGAGCGCTCTCGCATATTTATGATATGAGACCTCATTTTGTTTGCATTGCGGAGTTGTGATAGAAGAGAGATTGCGATGGGGGCGATAGAGGCGGTCTATACACAAACTGGACAATGTTTTTAATTTTACGTAAAATAACGTCAAGTTTTTTAACAAGCGGAATAAGAAGATGAAACGCTTTACTCTCGGACGTCTTTTGCTGGCTGTTTTGCTGGCGGCCCTGTTTTCTGGCTTTGGCCTGGTCATTTACCGGGTTGGGAATTATTTCGATCATTTGGATGCCTATAGCGGCCACATTGTCCGTCAGGACGAATCGGCTGCAAGGGACGGATTGAAAGATCTCCAGTATTTTCACGAGCAAAACCAAAAGCTCGATAAGGTGTGGCTGTCGTGGGTGGCCGAGAATTATATTTTCGAAGACCCGGCTTGCCAGCGCGCGGCGTATCATAATCTGACCAAGAATTACAAAAAAACAATAGACGAGGAACTTCAGGATAAAGATGGATTCTGTGCTTCTTTTTTGAGAGGCAACGCCAGATGGCGCCAAGCCCAGGCGATATTTGCCAATGCTCTGACATTGCCGGAGAATTCCGACGTTCAAAAGGCCGAGAAAGAGAAGCAGTTTAAATTGGCTGATGATATGGCGGCGACTTTTGCTCGGGATGACTTTGAAGCCGCTTTGAAGGCAAATCCGTCCCATGCTCCTTCAAGCTGGAACTACGACCTGCTTTCCAATTCGGAAACTAGGGCCAAAGCTTTGATGCCCAAGCCGGGAAAGATCAAGGTTCGGGTAGGAGTGCCCGGAGGCGGATTTCGAAACCCCGGTCCCCGGGGAGACGATGATAAGGGAGAAGGAAAAAAAAGCAAAGACATCGATACCAACGATCCCGGCCCCGGCCAGCCCGGAGGCAAGCCGCGTAAGGTAGGATAGTATGTCCAACTGGCTGATCTGGTTAGACAAAATTACATTTGCCCGCGAACAATACTTCGATTTCACGGCATTGTGGCTGGTGACCGGCGTCGGGATACTGCTAGTATTGGTTCTTAAGCGTTTGTTGCGTCCCAAACATGCCCGCGATTCCAGACAAAGGATAATCGGACCTGATTGGGTGTGGCTCTTGAGTTTAGCTCTGGCTGGGCTGATGATCGTTGCTTTGGCTGGTCCTAAGATCGACACGTTTAAGATGCTCCAGTCCAAGGACAATTTGGATATCATAATTGCCGTAGATAAGTCGGTATCCATGGCCGTCAGAGACGTCGGCCAATCCCGCCACGAGGTTATGATGAGAGAGATTAAAACGCTTATTAGCTCTCCTGCCGTAAAGGACGGAGACCGCCTGACCCTTTTTGCTTTCAGTGAAAAATCAAACTGGCGGATGCCCTTGTCTGATGACAGAGATGAATTCCTTGACAAGCTTATGGAGATAGAGCATCCGAAGGATCGTATATATTATGACAGATCCCAGCTCTATACTTACTTTGCCGGTTTGCTAAACCACATTCCAAAGGCTCTTGAAATGCAGGATAAACTTTTTTTGCAAGGGAGATTTCGGGGAACAGTGAACTGGACCGCTTATCCAAGGGTCATATTCATATTCAGCGATGGAGAAAGTATCGACGATTCTTTGAATATTCCTTTGGCAAAGTTTGCCAAGCTGGACATCAAGACATATACGATTGGCATAGGGACATCCCGGGGCGGAGTGATTAGCATCAGAGTTCCGGAAGAAAACAATCCCAACCAGCTGGAACCTCCCAGGCAGATCCAATCGAAGCTGGACATGAAAGCTTTGGATCTTATCAAGCAAAAAACCGGCGGCAAGAGTTATGTTGTGAATAATTCTTCCAGCCAGGTTCAAAGCTTTCTTATCTCGGCTCTGGCCGAGAACAGGAAACCGACCCTGACGCTGGTGCCGACCGGTGAGGCCGAGAATTTCTGGTGGGATTTTTTGGCTATCCCGTCGCTTGTCATTGTTTCACTAATGGCTATAAAATTCATCAGGTCTTGACGCCCCGCAATTGCGGGGCTAGTATTTAATTACCCAACTTGGTTCTTTGAGAGGACAAAATGAAAGTGAACGGGAGATTCATATTTGTACTTGCTTCTTTTGCGCTGTTGCTCCTAGTATCTTCGGCTCTTGCTTATACTTACTATGTTGGGAACACGCAACCAGCTGATCAGAATGAGGGAATGATGTGTGATATGCCTAGTATGTCCGCCGGTATGTCTGAACACGACCATCATGCCATGATGGCCCAGACTGCGGCTGTTGCCGGGCAGGAACAGGAACAGGAACAGGAACAGGAACAGGGTCCCCCCCGGGGCCAGGGTGGTCAGCCTGGCGATACGCCTACGCACAGGTATAGCCCTGGTGACGGGTGCTCCAGCGTGAACCCGAATGCGCCCAACAAAGAACTAAATGGAGTTAAGCCAAACACCGTTGGGTGTACATGTGTCAGAAAGTGCGTCAACGGCAATGTCCAGGAAGACTTGTCGCTGGACGAAAAAGGCGTCTATGTTTGTAAAAACGCATGCCATAAAGATCGTTGTTCTTGTCCCGATCCTTGCAAGACGTAATTGTCTTCTTGCCCCGATGTGTCGGGGTTTTTGTTTGCTTGTAAAAATATAAATTAAGAGTAATTTAGTCCCAGCTACCTTAAAAAAGAGGCCTTATGATAATGCGGATTATGGCGTCTGTAATTATTCTTTTAGCCCTTTCGCCGTCTTTTAAAGAGGCTTATTTTCAAGATAGCGGTCTAAAGCCAAAAAGCTACAAAAACTGGTTTGCCAGAGGCATAGAAGTAACTCTGGGAAGAGTGACTGCTCAAGATCTCCTAGATAGCCCGAACAACGGAGAATGGCTATTATACCACGGAGATTATGGGGCTAATCGTTTTAGCCCACTAAATCAAATAAGACCAAGCAATATTTACAAGTTAGTTCCCAAATGGATCTATCAAATCGGAAAAGGAGGATTTGTTCTTCGTTCTTCTCCCGTCGTCTATAAGGGCACAATGTATATTACTGGTTCAGACGAAGTCCATGCTCTGGATGCGGCCACCGGCACTTGGCTTTGGGTGTGGCGGGCGCGCGACGAGAACACCAGCAACATTAACAGGGGAGTGGCAATATCCGGAGATCGACTGTTTTTTTCTACAGGCGACTGCCGTCTCGTGGCTCTTGATAGAATCTCCGGCAACGTGATCTGGTCAAGACAATTTGCCAAACCAAGTGACAGCTATTTTTCGACGACTGCTCCTGTCGTGGTTGGCGATAAAGTCATTCTGGGCGTCTCCAACAAGAATAGCGGCTCACGCGGTTTTGTTACGGCCCTCTCAGTTGTTAACGGTAATGAATTGTGGCGTTTCTGGACAATTCCGGAAGGCGTAAAATTCCGGGGAGCTCCAACTTGGATGGTCGGCAGTTACGATCCGTTTTCCGATGTTTTGTATTGGCCGGTCGGGGTTTTGGAAGAAGGCCTCGGAAATTCATCAGGCCTGAATAACATTTACGACAACAGCATCGTTGCCCTCAATCCAAACAATGGCAAAGTAATCTGGAAAACAAAGCTGGCGGACAGCATGCCCTTTGATTGGGATGCCAACGAGCCGCTGGTTTTGACGGATGTGGTTATGGACGGTATCAACAAGAAAGTCATTTTGCTGGCTCACCGCAATGGACTGTTTTATTTAATTGATCGGGTAAGCGGGAAAATCATTTTCTCAAAGTCGTTTATCAAGAAACTGAATTGGTCGAGCAAAGACACGTGTCCGGCTCGCTGGGGCGCTACGAATTGGATGTCTCCGTCTTTCAGTCCGGCTACAAATCTGTTCTACGTTATGGTTTTGGAGGGATGCACAAATGAGCCGAACACTCTCCACATAAAGGCCATTGAGCCGACTTCCGGGGATGTCGTTTGGGATTATCCGCTAAGAGGTTCGAATTTGGCTGCGCCGGGTATTCTGTCTACGGGAGGCGGTATTGTTTTCAGCGGGGAAGGTTCCGGGCACATGGTCATATTGAACGCAAAAAATGGGGAAAAGATTTGGGACTTTAATACCGGAAAGACGATATTCGCCTCGCCCGTCACATATTTATCGCAAGAACAGCAGTTTCTGTCTGTGGTTGCAGGGTCTGACGTCGTTACTTTTGGCTTGTATCGTTGATGTTTGGGTTTTAGTTTTAACGGCTGAGAAGAAGCCGTTTTTGTTTGCGGTCAATCGGATTTTATGTGAGAATATGTCCATTCTTTTTAAGTAAATCCCGATGAACGATTATCGCAACTCGGTATTAGCCACGCTTGCTTACTATGATATTCTTGATGTTTCTTTGACCCTTTTTGAAGTACACAGATTCTTGGTCAATCCGGCGCGCCTTTCCAAAATACCCGCTCGGGGACCAATAACTTGGAAACAGATAGACGAAGAACTTCAGACGTTGGTCAAGCTTGGAGTGGTCCAAACAAAAAACGGATTTTATTTTATTTTTAACCGGCACTGGTTATATGACCTGAGGATTGAAAGAGAAAAAATAGCTGCGCAGAAATGGAAAAAACTCCTGAGGACAGCAAGATGGTTCCAGGCGGTGCCGTATTTGCGGGGAATGCTTGCTTCCGGTTCCATGGCTCTTGGCAATACCAACAAAGAAAGCGACTTCGATGTTTTAGTAATCGCCGCATCCGGACGAATTTACACCTGTCGGGCATTCCTGTCTCTGGCCGCCTCTCTGTTTCGCGCCCGACGGAAGCGTTTCGACAAAGTTGCTCCGGATAAATTTTGTTTCAATCACCACATTACCGATGCTTCTATGACGATAAGCCACGAAAGTTTGTATAACGCTCAAACCTATATTCACTTAAAACCCATATTTATCGACAGGCGGCTTTTTGAAGAATTTTACTCTTCCAATTCCTGGCTCAATAAATATATTTACAATTTTCAGCCGGCAAACCACTTTGTTCACAGGAGTGTAAAGCCGAATGTCTTTCTTCGTTTCGTGGCTTCTTTTGGGGAGTTGTTTTTGAACAACAAATTGGGGGATTGGGTTGAGAGATTGTTAAAGAATTACCAGCAGAAGAGGATCAAGGCTAATCCTGTTACACACGAAAGGGGCGGTAGGATAGTTTTCAACGACAATGAACTCGAATTCCATCCCCACTCTTTTGAGGGCAAAGTGATAGAAAAATACAACAATTCCCTAAGAAGTCTTGGTATAATTCCTCCCGAAGAAGAGCGTGACTCCGGTCTGATTTAGAAACTCATAGACATATTTTCCGTAAGTGTTATATTGGATCAATTAGTTCCTTAACTGCGGGGTTCGTGATGCGCCACATCTCTGTGCTAGCCGCATTATTTATCTTCTTTGCGGGTTCGCCGGTTTTTGCTGATGTGCCGAAAATCCTGACGCTTTCAGAAATTCAAGCCGGTACCAAGGCTGTCGGCTTCACGGTTTTCAGCGGGGTCGAGCCTCAACGCTTCGACGTTGTTTTAGGCGAGCCGATCGATGCGGGCGGCTTTTATTACGTTTTGATTAAGGTTTCCGGAGGGCCGATGGAAACGCCTCTGGAAAAGATCGGGGCTATGTCCGGTATGAGCGGCAGTCCGATTTTTGTCGACTGTCAGGAATATAAAGAATGCGTCAAGAGCGGGACTCTTGCCGGGGCCTTGAGCGCAAGCCCGGGATTATTTATTGAAGGAGGCATGAATACCCTTATGACTCCTATCGAATACATGCTTGGCGGGCGGTTGGGCGGATATTCGGCTATGGGAGAGTTTTTGCGGCGCGGCGGCGTTTTTAAGAAAATAGACAATCTCAACATCAAGAGCTTGGTTCTCTTTTCCGGAATGAACGGCCAGCCGGCTGGCCGACAGCTTCCGCGATGCTCGGAGTTCGCGAATAGCGATATCAAGCCGGGATCAATGATCAGCGTTTTTCTTGCCAGGGGTACGATGAACGTCGGATTTTCCGGAACGGTCACCTGGCGGGACGGGGAGAAGATCTACGCTTTAGGCCACCCTGCTTTTGGCACGGGTTTAGTCGAGTATCCGTTTTGGCAGATAAGCGTAGCTGACACCATCCAGTCGCCGGTTTCCGGGACCAAGATTCCGGGTTGTGAATTGGACGCGCACGGAGCGATACTCGTTGACGGAGCTTTCGAGATAGCCGGAATCGTCGGTCAAGAAGTCAAGCTGACTCCACTTGATGTTCATATGTTCGTCGGTAATCAGCAAGTCAGTTTGAAAGAAGGGCTTGTCTATAACAGCCCGATGACCACGGCGATACTGAGAATGCTTCCGGCGGCGTGGGCCGGTCAGGTTGTGGGAGATCTCGGAGGCCTTTCTGTTAGATATCAAGCGAGAATCACCATTGAAAATCAGCCGGAGCTTTTTTGGCAGAATGTTCTGCCGGCAGAGGTGTTTTCTGTGCCGTTCGCGGAGTTGTTTAATAGAGTGGATAACGCTCTCCAGACGATCCGCAAGAGTGGTTTTTCCCATCAGGTTGAATCCATGCACATCGATCTTGGATTTAGCAACGATATCAGGGTTTGGAAGAAAAAGTCCGCTTTTATTTCAAAAGCCAAGGCTTTGCCCGGAGAAACTGTTCATGTTCAGATTGTTCTGGAAGACTTGGTGCGGGGAGAACTGAAACACATCAGTATCCCAATCCAGATTCCTAATGATTTTGCCGACAGAGTAGATCTCGATGATTCTGCCGGACTTCCGCAAATCTCTGTTCTTGTTCAGGGCGGGGCTCATTTTGTCGACCCGAACGATAAAGCGCAGAAATCTCTTCTAACGCTTGATGTGTTGATCGAAAGGATCAACAAGAGTACGAGCCCTCCGGCAAATGTCTTATATGTTCAGCAAACTCTTCCCAAACTGAAAGACAAAAAAGAACAGGACAGATTAGCCACCCAATCCGCAGGCGTAAGCGCTGGAAAGTGGCAGAGCATGGAAGCTGGTGAGCTGAGTAATCTGCCATCCGGATCGCAGTTTGAAATATTGGTTGAGAAGGCCCCCGCTCTCGAACACTACATTGAGTTCGAGGAATCGTTCGTAATTAAGGTTGAAATTGTCGAAGAACCTGGACCTGTTCAGCCAGAAAAGAAGTCTAGACGCAAGTGGTTCTGGATTTTCTAAGTCCCCTCAGGGGGGCTTTAAATTCGTAAACTGTATCCTAAATACTACAATTGTAGTATTTAGGATACAGTTTACGAATGAGGGGGTTTAGTTGCAGTGAATTTTCCAATTGCCTCTGGCCCTTACCCGCCTCCTGGCAGATTTTTGGAAAATCTGCTATGGGGTTGACAAGCTATTCTTTTTGTCTAAAATAGGATTTGTTTGGCACTTGCCATAGCCAAGTGCCAATTTCCAATAACAATAATTAATATCATAATAATATGAACAAAATTAAACCATTATCGGGCCACGTACTCATAGAGCCTATTAGAGAGGAAAAAAGGAAGGGGGGTATTATTCTGCCGGAAACGGTCGAAAAAGAACGATCCGAAAAGGGCAAGGTCGTAGCGGTGGGTGAAGGACGCTGGGTAAGTTCGCCAACCGGCGAAGGCAAAAGAGTGCCCATGGAGGTTAAAAAAGGCGATACGGTTATTTTCACCAAATATGGTCCGAATGAGATCAAGGTCGGCGACAAAGAATATTTAATAGCCAAGGAAGACGATATATTGGCAGTTATCAGTTAGAGATAAGAGACAAGGAACAAGAGACAAGGCAATACTTATAAAACTTGTCGCTTGTCTCATGTCACTTTTCGCTTTTAAACCATGTCAAAACAAATACAATATAAAGAAGAAGCCCGCGAATCTCTTAAAAGAGGCGTCGATAAGATATCAAATGCCGTAAAAGTTACTCTTGGACCAAAGGGAAGGAACGTAGTTCTCGACAGAGGATTCGGTTCTCCGACTATCACCAAAGACGGCGTAACGGTTGCCAAAGAGATTGAATTAAAAAATAAATTTGAAAATATCGGAGCGGAGCTTATCAAAGAAGTTGCTTCCAAGACCAACGACGTTGCCGGAGACGGCACTACTACCGCAACAGTTCTTGCTCAGGCAATCGTTGCCGAAGGTTTCAGTGCGGTGAATTCAGGCGCCAGCCCGCTTGTGTTGAAAAAGGGAATGGATAAAGCCGTTGATTGGGTTTTGGACTATTTGAATAAAAAGAAAAAAGCCGTTTCAAGCCACGAGAAAATAAAAGAAGTTGCTTCCATTTCTGCCAACGATGCGGAAATAGGTAAGATCATCGCAGACGTTTTCAAAGAAGTCGGCAAAGACGGAGTGGTTACCGTAGAAGAGTCCCAATCAACAGAAATGTCAAAAGAATTGGTTGAAGGAATGCAGATAGACAAGGGCTATGTTTCCGCGTACATGGTTACCAACACGGAAAGAATGGAAGCGGTATTTGAGGATGCTCTCATTCTGGTAACCGACAAGAAAATTTCTTCAATTCAGGACATTGTGCCCTTGCTTGAGAAGTTGTCAAAAGCGGGCAAGAGGGAGTTGGTAATAGTGGCGGAAGACGTAGATGGCGATGCGCTGGCGACCCTTGTTGTAAACAAACTTCGGGGCAATTTTATGGCTCTGGCCGTTAAAGCTCCCGGTTTTGGCGACAGGAAAAAAGAAATGCTTGATGATTTGGCGATAGTTACCGGTGGGCAGCTTATTTCAGAAGAGAAGGGCATGAAGCTTGAAGGCGTTGAGTTGTCTATGCTCGGAAAAGCCCACCGTGTTATTGCCGCTAAAGAAACTACTACTTTTATCGGCGGGAAAGGTAAAAAACAAGATATCGATAAAAGGATTGTTCAGTTAAGATCTCAAATTGCCAAGTCAACTTCTGATTTTGACAAGGAAAAACTTCAGGAGCGGTTGGGAAAGCTCTCGGGCGGGGTTGCCGTTCTTAAGGTTGGTGCTACGACCGAGACTGAAATGAAAGAAAAGAAGTTCAGGATAGAGGATGCGGTCAATGCTACTCGCGCCGCCCTTGAAGAGGGTATTGTTGCCGGCGGAGGCGTGGCGTTGTTTGAAGCGTCAAAAGAATTGAACATCAAAGCATTGAAAGGAGTTCTCGAAGTCGGCGATGAAGCCAAAGGCGTCATGGTGATAAAAACGATTTTGGAAAAACCTCTGCGAGCGATTGCCGAGAATTCCGGCAAAGACCCAAATGAAGTTATATCGAAAGTCTTCTCGATGGAATCAGGCATGGGCTTTAACGCTATGACCGGAGAGTATGTAAATATGTTTGAAAAAGGCATCATCGATCCGTTAAAGGTCGTCAAGGCAACCCTTGTAAATGCCGTATCAGTCGCTTCGCTTATTCTTACGACCGAAGCGGTAATAACTGACGAACCGGAAGAAAAGAATCCGTCAGCCGGTAGACCGCCGATGTCAGGAGGAATGGGCGGAATGGATTACTAAGAATAATTTAGAAATTGAGAAATTCAGAAATGAACAGCTCCGACCATGTGGTTGGGGCTGTTCTGTTTTTGACATTTAAGCGAGATCGTGTAACTATTATTGCAGTTTTTGCTATTTGTAAAAAGGCGGATAACATGTCTTCATTCCTTATGCTTATGGGAGTGATCACGTTTTTTGTTGGGCTTTTTGGATCCTTGTCAAACCCATCAACCCCATTTGAGTTGCCATATCTGAGCCCTATAATGTCTTTTTTCCTAGGCATACTAGCAGCAACTCTTCTTAGCGGATCAATATATACGGTCAACTTAGAGAGGCCCAATAAACAACACCACAAAGAATCAACTGTCGAAGACGGATAGCAAAAATGGAGGCATTGCGGCCTCTTTTTTCTTTTGTTAGTATGTTTTTATGACTACTACAGCAATTTTAATAATAATTTTAGTCGTTTTAGGGCTTTGGCTGGTCGGTGCTTTCAATTCTCTTGTACGCTCTCGTAACAGAGTCAAAGAATCCTGGTCGGATATTGATGTTCAACTGAAGAGGCGATATGACCTTATCCCTAACCTTGTGGAAGCGGTGAAGGGATATGCTGCGCACGAGAGAGAGGTTTTGGAGAATGTCGTCAAAGCCCGCTCGGCGGCGATGGGCGCTCATTCTGTTAAAGAACACGGTCAGGCGGAAAATATGTTATCCGATGCCCTGAAGAGTTTATTTGCTTTGTCTGAGAACTATCCGCAATTGAGGGCCGTTGAGAGTTTTACCAAACTGCAGGAAGAATTGGCCGATACCGAAAACAAGATACAAGCCGCCCGCAGATTTTACAATACCAACGTGATGAACCTGAACACTCAAACAGAACAGTTTCCCACAAACATTGTCGCCAACATGTTCGGATTCAAAAAAGAAGAATTCTTTGAACTCAATAACGAAACTGAGAAAGAACCCGTCAGGGTCTCATTCTAGTTTAAAGTTCATCAGGCTTGTAAGGTTATAAAGTTTCAGTTTGATGTGCTTTATGAACTTTATAAACTTTTCACTTTATGGACCTCTACTCTCACAAAGACTCAAATATCCAGAAAACATGGCTATTGATGACCGTGTTTTTCGTTTTGATAATTCTTATCGGTTGGCTGTTTGGGTATGTGTATAATTCCCCGGAGATTTTATATTTTGCAGTGGGATTAAGTATCCTTATGAATTTTTTTGCTTATTGGTACTCCGATAAGGTTGCTCTGGCCATGTCGGGCGCAAGACCCGCATCTCGCGAAACGCATTTGGAACTCTTCAGAATTATGGAAAATCTTTCAATTACTGCCGGTTTGCCGATACCGAGAGTATATGTGATTCACGACGGCCAGATAAACGCATTTGCGACTGGCAGAGATCCAAAGCATGCCGCTGTTGCAGTAACGGAGGGTGCTTTGGCCAGACTGAACAAGAATGAGCTTGAGGGGGTTTTGGCTCACGAGCTCTCCCATATCGGAAACAGAGACATACTGATATCTTCCGTAGTTGTTGTTCTGGCCGGACTGATAGCAATTCTAGCCGACTGGTTCTTGAGAATTAGTGTGTTCGGCGGATTCAACCGAGACAATGATAACAAACAAGGCGGGGCAATAATTCTTGTTCTTGGGCTTGTCGTTGCGATTCTCGCGCCGCTTATTGCTACAGTCATTCGGCTTGCCGTGTCACGAAAAAGAGAATTTCTTGCTGATGCCTCAGGGACATTACTGACCCGATATCCCGAAGGTTTGGCCAGCGCGCTTGAAAAAATTTCTCAAGATCAGGTGCCGATGCGGTACGCTCACAGCGGCACGGCCCACCTTTTTATTTCAAATCCTTTCAGGGGCAAGTCGGAACAGAACTGGTTTGCCCGTTTATTTATGACTCATCCTCCGATTGAAGAACGAATCCGCATTTTGCGGGGAATGCGCCCTTGAAGTATAATAACCAAGTTTTAAAAAGGGAGGGTTTGCCAAATGGTATGGTACATACTTGTTCCCGATTTGTTTGAGCGCAGTATGGCGAGCACAATTACAAATCGCAATCCCGCTTATGGCGGAGGGTTGGCCGAGTGGTTTAAGGCGCACGCTTGGAAAGCGTGTGGGAGAAATCCCTCATAGGTTCAAATCCTATACCCTCCGCCATGCGCGGGAGAAAGGCGGCGGGAGCAATCCCTTACAGGTTCAAGTCCTGTACCCTCCGCAGTCAACATTTCTTATCGAGGGACCGAGAGGCCTCGATCTTTACATATTTTATAATTATGCTATTATCTATTTAATCTTGGGGTCGGAGGTATGAGATGAGGAAATTAGAGGTTTTGCCTCATAGGGTAAGCGAGGTAGTTGAGTTTAGACAGACCCACACCAGAGATCTTTTCAAAACTAAATCTGGAGGAACGCTAGCCGTCTTGTTTGCTTTGCCATTTGATCTAGTAAAAAACTTTTTTGATTACGATCATGATGAATTGGCTAAAATCCCAGAAGATATCAGAGGACTTCGGAGTTATCGAGTGGAGGGTCTACCAGCAGGACAAATTGGAGGAACTGAATTTCACCGAATTAGACAAGAAATTGTTTTTGGATTGGGCGGTCGAGTTCGATGGGAATGTCGAGATCTATTCGGCGAAATCAGGGAGTTTATTTTGACTCCAGAAAACGGTCTATATATGCCACCGACCATACTACATACCTACCACGTAGAAGAGGGTGGAAGCGGACTTGGAATAATTTGTAATACCCTATTTCCTTTGCCCGCCGATGAAGCAACAAATGATACTTATTCTCAAGAAAAATTCGAAACCCTTACCATTCGGTGAGGGCTTTTTTATTTGATCCCGACCTAGACACCTCGAACCGCTCCTTGGAATGATCCCTCAAAAACCCTTATAATGCTTGCATACGGTCAGTTCCAGACCGAGACACACCGCCAATTGGGAAACAAATTTCTAAAAATAGGCCATCGCGGAGCGATGGGATATGAGCCAGAGAATACTCTCGGCTCTTTTCAAACAGCAATAAAGTTGGGGGTGGACATGATAGAGTTAGACGTCCATTTGTGTAAAAGCGGGGAATTGGTCGTAATTCACAACGAGAAGGTGGACAGAACAACCAATGGTAAGGGATTTATTGCCGATATGACGCTTGCCGAATTGAAAAAACTTGATGCGGGCCGGGGGCAATTAATTCCGACCCTTGAAGAAGTGCTGGACGAGGTAAATAGAAGAGTTTCCGTGAATATTGAACTGAAGGGGATCGGTACGGCTATGCCGGTTGCCGGGCTGATTGACAAATACGTATCAGGCGGCTGGGACAGAAATTTGTTTTTGGTCTCTTCCTTTAACGTGAGTGAACTGAAAGATTTCAGAGAAAAAGACGGAAAGAGCAGGATCGGAATTATTTTTGACAAAAAGTCGGGAGATCTCTTTGGGCTAGTTGATAAACTTGGCGCATATTCGATTCACCCGAATACTAAATTAGTAACCCCCGATCTTATTGAAGAAGCCCACAAGAAGGGATTGAGGGTTTTTGTTTGGACTGTCAATTTTCCGGACGACATCCGTCGGCTGATCAAGATTGGAGTCGACGGGATTTTTTCTGATTTTCCCGATCGGCTTGTGTGGTCAGGCGGTTTCTGATAAATTAACGCCCAAGCTCGTTGATAAAAGGATCAGAAATGAAAAAACCGAATATCTGGGCGTTTGACTTGGACGATACGCTGATGAGCAATGTCCACGACTATGCTCATCCGATTCTTGATGCCTGTGGTCTGATCATAGATACCTTGGGCGATGCTGCTCCTCATGTTTCTGCTATTATAGCGCTTGAACAAGAGATAGATCAACAACGATTAATGGAAGCCAACCCGGTTACGGGCAAACCTTACGGCTATTCAATGGAGAGATTCCCAACGTCGCTTGTCGAGGTTTATAGGAGGATATGCCAGCGTGCCGGCAAGCAGCCGGAAAATAGGGTTGAAAAAGAGCTTATGCGCATCGGTCTTGAAGCGTTTAATCCGAGCAGGTACGTTAAAAATTTGTATCCTGATACGATAGCCACACTGAATTTCCTTCAGAAGAAAGGCGACTTAATTCTGCTTCTGACGAAAGGCGACAAAAGGGTTCAAGGCAAGAAGCTTTCAGTCTTGGATGCGGGCAAAAGATTTGCTCGGGTTGAGATTGTAGACAATAAGACGCCGGGAGTGTTTAGGGGGGTGGTGAAGGGTTTTGAGGACTGCCGGCTGTTCAGCGTGGGCAATGATTATGAAAAAGATATTGTCCCGGCCTTTGAAGCGGGATATCATCGCGGCATCTGGATACCCGTTGAGACGTGGGAAGTTATCGGGCGACTTGGCGAGATCAGAGCCAATGTTGACTGGTCGCGGTGCGTTGAGCTGCGCTCGCTTCGAGAACTCGGCGAAAGATACGACGAAATTGCGGGAGGCGTGCAATGAAAGCCGTCACTCGTATTATAGAGGGGTGGGTAGGCAGATTCGAAGATTTGGACGGGGTTGTTAAAGAAATGTTCTATGTAGCCAGAGAAGTTCGGAAAAATGCTCAAGCGCCTTATTCGCATTACTTTGTTGGTGTTGCTGGTCAAAGCGCAAAGACGGGCAATATTTATCGTGGTTGCAACGTAGAACGAGGAAGCTGGACGCAGACGACTCATGGCGAGCAGAATATGCTAGACAGCATGATTGCCTTTGAAGGCAAAGGAGCTAAGTTAGCCCGGCTGACGCTTTTGGCTGGGCCGGAAAATATGGATATTGTTTTGCCGCCGATTATCATAAGAAAACGAGGGATTTGGGAGGTGAGTTTTTCAGAGATTCCTTCTCCGTGCGGGCACTGTCTGCAGTGTATCTGGGAAAACTGTCTTGAAGACGGCGATGTTGAGATGTACAGCTTGTTGTCTACGGGAGAAGTGGCTATGGTAACAATTGATAATGCATTTCCGTTGAAGTTCGGTCCGGCTGATCTGGGAGTTAAATATTAAGTGACGGCGACGATGTCGCCGTTTTTGTTTACTTGTTGATAATCGACTTCGCAAGTCGATTATCAACAAGGGGTTGATGGTGATTGACAAGTGCGGTAGTTAGTCGTACTTTGAGCATAATCAGCTCGTTGACAACAAAGGAAAAGCCGTGAAAATCAAGGGTGTGTTTGTGGTTTTACTTGTCTCTTGTCTCTTGCCTCTTGTCTCCAGTAACGCCGAGGCTCAGTTCGGCAAGAATAATGTCCGTTATGGCCAGTTGGACCAGTTCTATGAATCGTATCGGTTTGACATTTGGCATAACCTTGATACCAGCGATCCTGTTCAGAAGGAATATTTGGAGATGGTTATTGCCAATCTGGAGAATGCGCGCGATTGGATGGGTGGCCAGAAGATTTATGGTCATACGATAGAAAAAAGAATTCCAATTTTGCTTTGCGATACCCATTCTTGCATGGAGTCGCTTAATCTGGTCGGCGGTTTTTTGCCCGAAGGAGTCGGTGCGTTTGTCGAAGTTGAAAGAAAGCGGATGGCGCTTAAGGCGGATTTTTCTAAACCACTAAGTCGAGCCATCGGAGTACATGAGTTGGCGCATGAGTTTCAGCATAATATATGGAATCCAAGTCTTACTGAAATACAAAGAATGAAGATAACTGGCGAACGTCCACGTCCTTTGTGGTTTTTTGAGGGCGGAGCCGAATTCATCGCCGGTTTATACGAACCCCACACACGGGATGACATTCGAGGGGTTGATCAAAGAATTATTTCTTCCGATAGACACTTTATTCCCACATGGGAAGCGTTAATGAACGAACGAGTTCCGTCCTACTTGATGACGATGGTATTTGATTTTCTCAAGACAGAGTTTAGCAATGAAGAAGAAGGGTTTGACGCGGGCGTAGCGTTTCAGGTTCAGGGATTCAAACAGATCAGAGTGGGGCTTGGCGAGCTGCTCTATGACCTTACCAAAGGCGAACTCGGAAATCCGGACGTCAATTCCGAAAAATTCGATCAGGCGATTACCAAGTTTTGGATGGACAAGTACGGGGATGAGGTTAATAATGGGCCAAAGCCAAATGAAGGAAATGATAATTTTGATGGACGCCTTGTTATGCCATGGGATCATTCGGCTCCCATGAGTTCTCCGGTGCTTTCTCCGGACGGTACACAATTGGCGGCATTTACCGTTCTTAAATACGGCGTGTCGTTGGTGAGGTATGAAATACCCAAAGAAAAAGTCTATATTCCAAAAGAAGAGCGAGAAAAATTAGGCAATGGGAGTAAGGCCTTTAGCTCAAACGGTTCGGGGAAATTGGTGAATCTTACATCACAGCTTCCCCCTATGCCGTGGGAATACCTTATTTCTCAAGGGTTTGAGACGTGGCCATTCAACGGTTTTGACGCAAGCTGGTCTCCCGATGGAAAAAAGATTGCTTTTTTTGCCCGGATAAGCAGAGATCACGCCTTGGTTCTCATTGACACCGAAACAGGAAAAGTTCTGAGAAAGATAGAACTGCCGCTTGATCAGGCATTCTCACCATCATTCAGTTCTGATGGGAATTGGGTATATTTCTCTGCCGCGGAGAATGTCGCTCGCGACATTTGGGCGATTTATGTCGGAGATCCAAACACGGTTCAGATCCAAAGAATTACCAACAACAAAAATTTTGCCACAGCGCCAGTGGTTTCACCAGACGGGACAAAAGTTGTTTATATTGACCAAGATGGAGATTTTCAGCATCTCTTTCTCCATTATCTTGGAGAGGGACGGCAAGAGCAGCTTACTTTTGGTGAGTTTAACGACGGCTGGCCGAGCTGGTCGGATGACGGTTCAACTATTGTTTATGCTTCGGATGAAGCTGGCGGCATCTGGAATTTGTACACCCTTGATTTGACCATGCGGACGGTTCGACAATGGACTGAATTTCCTCTAGGTCTGAAGACCCCTGTTTTTGCCAAAGGGACAACAGATACCGTTTATTACGTGTCGCCCGGAGATGATACTCAAAGCGGCGGCGTGTATGACAAGGTCTTTGAAGCAAAACTGAAAAAGCCGATACGGGAGTATGCGGTTCGGGATACCGGGCCAGTGGAGGGATATGTTTTCAATCCGCTACGGGATCTGTTCAAATTCGAGCTTGATGAAAACCAGCTTCTGAATCCGAAAGAACCGCCGGAACGGTGGAAGTGCGGCGGCGGCAACATTTCGCTTGGGGTCAGCACTTATTGGGGAATGTTTGGTCAGAGTTATTTTGGTTGTTCGAATCTGCTTGAAACCAAACAGCATGTTGCTCAGTTCGCGTCGTATGGCAGTTTCAAGATTTTCGATTATTCCTATCAGAATCAGGAGAAACAGACTAGTTGGCGTTGGGGTGCCCATCGGTATCAGATGCCTTACTATTACCAATTCTACGATGTCGTTAATCGTTATCCGGCCCAGCTTATTCTCAATAACACCTGGATTACGGAATCGGCCCTCGATCTTTACACCGAATATCCTCAAAACAAATTCAATCGTCTCGAACTTTTTTCCCGCTTGCGGAACCGTTCATTCAGCTTGTTTGGGTATGATGTTAAGGATTTGAACGAGGATATGTTCACTGTTGATTCCGGCTTTACCGATCAAGATGTTCAGATGTACAGATTTTTGAGGAATTCAGCGGGTTCGAATTTTGTCTTCGGTGCGGCTTACGTTCGCGATACTGTTATTTATTCCAACAATACTTGGGGGCCGTTTCATGGCAATGCTTTGCGGACTCAAGTTGAATTTGCGCCGCCTATGGGCAAAGAATTTCAGGGCTTTGTATCCGCAAGCGTGGCCGCTAGGACATATCGTCATCTTGGCTCAAGCTCTCTGTTTGCCGGAAGAGCCGAGTTCATGACAACTTCAAGGGCCAATGGCGACTTTATGCTTCTTTGCGGGCCGGACCGATTGCGCGGTTGCGAATACGGAAGTATCGCTGGTAATCAAGTCGGCTATGCCAGCGGGGAGTTGAGGTTTCCAATTCCGGGAACATATGTCTTGGGCATACCAGTAAGAGGATTTCTTTTCGCCGATGCGGCATTGGCTCGATTTAACGACGAAATATTTCCTGCTCAAAAGTTGAAGAAATACGGATTTGGAGCCCAATACATTATTCCGATAATTGGTTTGCCGGCCCAATCAGTCTGGACGAGAGATAATGGAAAATGGAATCCGTCATTCTATGTTACCCTGCATTGGTAATTAGAAATTAGGAATTGACGACCTCTGCCTTGCAGAGGTTTTTTAATTAATGTAGAGTTGTGAAAAGCTCA
The DNA here is from genome assembly GCA_001794435.1 of Candidatus Yanofskybacteria bacterium RIFCSPHIGHO2_02_FULL_43_17. Lineage (GTDB taxonomy): Bacteria > Patescibacteriota > Minisyncoccia > 2-02-FULL-40-12 > GWA2-44-9 > 2-01-FULL-43-22. The sequence goes on along the minus strand of MGJU01000022.1, from coordinate 6,497 downwards.
TTTACAAGGACGAACAATGAGAAAAAGTCTTGTTTTGGCGTCTATTGTTTTTTGCTTCTGTCCTTATTTTGCTCGCGGTGAGCCCGCTCGCTCTGAACTGATTGAACGGGTCGAATCCGCGAGAGCTGATACCGACATTTTTCCGGCGAACTGCGTAATCCCGGCTCCTGATATCAGCGGCTGGGAAATAGTTCAAACATCACGCATTGAATTTCGTATCTCCGATGAGGCTGTTGCGTATCTCGGGCTTGATATTGAGTATGCTGAATATCGCAACCCCGATGATCCGGGGGAGTTCGTGAGAGTCGTCAGTCGTCATATTCCCATGATACCCGCGAGACCCGTCATAAACAACGGACAACTGTTTAGGGAAGTTGCCACAGCCCTTTATGTCCAGAAAAAAGAGCAGGATCGTCTTAATGAAATTGGCAAGAAGACAGACTCCATCCTTGTTGTAAGATGGCGAACCAAGAAGAATTCTCGTACCGGGAAAGATATGAAAGACGGCAACGTGGATATTTGGTTTCTGCAGTCAAGCGGAGAGTGTCTAACCACTCAAAATAAACGAGTGGGGGTACAGTTTATGACCGAAAATGTCGGAAACGGAAAGCCACACAATGTCTTTGTTGGCATAAAGTATCAAGTTGGCGACGCATACCACATTCTTAAGGTTGATCGCCGCGACCTGGTTCAGTTGATGAATGAAAGGAGAAAGTAGTGATGGGCTACAGATTTCTCGCCGTCGTTGTTTCAGTAGGCATTTTTCTGAGCGGATGTGCCGGCAAGCGGATAAATATTGATCCTAGCAATCCGGTTTATAAACCGAAGAGTGATTTTGAACTGAACTACGGTTTCTTCATTACTCCGGATGAAATGAAAGAAGGTTATACCCCAGAGAAATATCCGACTCTGAAAGAATCCATCAAGTCCTTTAACGAGATCGATACACTCGAGGAGTTCAGTAAATTTGAAAAGCACTTTTGGGAGATAAGAGATTTTGATCCCCGAACACCACAAAACGAATTCAAGGAATTGATTGATGGCCGGATTCAGGATATTAGAAATGAAATTTTTAGAACGGACTCCGACATTCCCGGAACATTTTTTGGGCCAAACGGGGGATTGAAAGGTGATATGGCTCGCGCATATCTTCTTCGTGGCCGGCCTCACTACGCCGTGCGAGCGCAAAACATGAGTCGAGTTAGCGATCTTATGGCTTGGATCTACTTTTATGAAGGAAAGCCGCTATTTGTTTTTCTCTTTTATGATAAAGGTTATAACTATCAACTGTTCAGGAATTACAGCGGCATAGACACCCCCGAAGCATATATGGACAGATTGCGGGAAATAGCCAAGATTTATCCCACGTCAGAGGATGATTATGCGTTGATAGAGCGTGAACTTTTTTTGAATGACCAAGAAAGAATTTTTTGGTTCGCTCTCGCCTACAATCGATTTTCTTATTACCCCGATATCGTAATTGAAGGAGGAAACAATAAAGACAAGTTCGGCGCACTTGATCCGCCCGAACCGATAGTGCTGACGGCAGAAAGATTCAAATCCACCATTCTGGGACAGCCGAATATTCCCGAAGGAACGGAATTGTTCGAGAGCGGTTACCGCTCATTCCTTCCAGCCTACATCAGAAATAATGTCGGCTCGGATCATCCGACCTTTCTTATGATTATCATTCTGCGCAAGAATGTTGATTGGATGAAACAAGACAATAACGAGAAGCCCTATGCGGCGAACCTGAATCTTCGCATAAGCTTTCAGAATAAGAAAACTCTACAATTGACAGAGTTTATGACATATTTGAGGTTTGAATTAAGCCAAGAAGAATTTGATAAGAGAAATGACGAGGGAGAATTGATCGGCAGCTTGATTATCCTTCCCGCTTCTTTGCCTTATTTTGATGGCGAGAAGATGGGTCCGATGCTTAGAGAAACATTGAAACAGCTTGAGCCGGGTGGATATGTGGTCAATGTGTATTTACAACACACCCTCGCCAAGAAATACAACACTTGGCGCGAGGAGGTAGTCATTAAGTAGGATCAAAGGCTTAAACGTTTTAAGCATAGGTTTAAAAATTCCCATCCTGGGAATTTTTTACGGCCAGTTATATATCCACAGCCCGGACTTAAGCAAGTTTTTGGAATTTTCGTTATCTGCGCAAGGTTGGGTATGTAGTATTGTTTTTTAATAAAAATAGTGTATAATTAACTTTCAATAATAATGTCTGGCATGGATAACATCTCAAAAATCAAAGACCGGTTAAGCGTCGTAGATGTTGTTTCCGGATATCTAAAAATTCAAAAAGCCGGGGCAAATTTTAAAGCCCGATGTCCTTTTCACAACGAAAAAACGCCTTCGTTCTTCATATCTCCTGAACGCCAGATCTGGCACTGCTTCGGTTGTCAGAAAGGCGGGGATATTTTTACTTTTGTCAAAGAGATGGAGGGAATTGAATTTCCCGAGGCTTTGAGGATTCTTGCCGCCAAAGCGGGTATTGAGCTGGAAGAATTCGATTCCACAATCCGCCAGCTGGCGGATTCAAAAGACCGATTGTATGAAATATGCGAATCATCCGCTCGATTTTTTGAGAAGCAACTAAGCCATTCCGGCACAGGCCAGCGAGCCGTTGACTATCTGAAAAGCCGGGGGCTTGAAGAGGCAACTATGGCAAAGTTCCGGCTTGGATTCGCGCCTGGCTCCTGGGACTCTCTTAGCGGATATCTGCGCAACTCCGGCTTTACCGAGAAGGATATCGTTGACGCTGGTATGGTGATCAGGAGACAGGAGACAGGAGACAGGAGACAAGGAGTTTACGACAGGTTTCGTTCACGCATAATGTTTCCAGTCTCGGACGTCAACGGCAGAGTCGTGGGTTTTACGGGAAGAATCTTTGAGACCCGCCCTGAGGAAATCGAAGGGCAGTATAGTCCTTCGACAAGCTCAGGACGACAGGCAAATCCTGTCGCAAAATACATTAATACTCCGCAGACGCTTATCTACGACAAAAGCCGGATATTATACGGTTTGAATAACTCTCGAAACGATATCAGGATAAAAGACAATTGTCTTCTTGTAGAAGGAAATATGGACGCCATCATGTCTTATCAGGCCGGCATTACTAATGTCGTTGCTTCATCCGGTACAGCCCTTACCCAGACGCATCTTGCCATTCTGAAAAGATTTACCAATAATATTGATTTTTGCTTTGATACGGATTCTGCCGGAGCTATGGCAACCAAAAGAGGCATAGGCATGGCGTTGGGCCAGGGCTTCAATGTTAAGGTTGTCTCTTTAGGCGATAAAGAATGCAAAGACCCCGCTGACTATGTAAAAAAGTATGGCAAAGAATGGGAGAAAGTCGCTTCATCATCCGCAAAGCCGGTTATGCAATTCTATTTTGACAAAGCCAGGGAAAGTTACCGGCCCGAATCAGTGGAAAGTAAAAAGAGTGTCATTTTGGCCGTTGCCCCTTTCGTAAAACGTCTTTCAAGTCGCGTAGAAAAATCGCATTGGACGAATCAGTTGGCATATTTGCTCCGCGTCAAAGAGGATGCCGTCGAAGCCGATATAATGTCTGCTCCGGATGATCTGGAGGCTTATGCTTTAGCTCAAACCGCGCCTGACAGATCGACATCGAAATCATCAATAGCGATTAAGATTGAAGCACCGGATATTTTGAACGAGGCCTTGTTGTCGCTCGTAGTTAGGAAACCTGCTCTGTTCAAGCAGGAAATAGTCGCGATTGACAGGAATTTCTTAAACCCACTGGCGTCACAAGTGCTTGACGAATTAGCAAAGGAAAACTTGGAACAATTCAATTTCGGTAGTTTCACAAAAAAATTCGATTCGGACAGGGCGCTGGATTTAGAATTCGTTTATCTGAGATCTCAGGCGTTGTGGGATGGTTTTGGTGACGAAGAACTGAAAACGGAGTTTGTTAATATTTTTAATAAGTTGAAACAAAAAACAATTAATTCGCATCTTGCCGATCTTGGATATGAAATGAGAGCGGCGGAATCGGCGGGGGATAAGGCCAAGATAGGTGAGCTTGCAGGAATGTTTAACAAATTGACGCAGGAGTTAGCGGAAATACACAACTTCCAAATTTCTAAATCCTAATTTTTAGACAAACCCCAATGACAAAATCCAAAAATAAAAAACCATCAAAAAAGAAACCGGCCCGCGCTACGCCGGAGGCTTCGGCGAGGCGAGCAAAGAAAAAAACTTCTAGGCCGAAAAAATCTGTCAAGAAGGTCAAAACAAAGAAAAAGGTCGTCAAGAAAATTAAGGCCAGAGGAACCCGTCCCTTGCTAAAGCTACGGAGGGGAAGGAAAAAGCCGGTATCAAGAAAAGGGAGTGTTCGCTTGGGTGAGAGCGCCATTTTGGCTTTGATAGAAAAAGGTAGACACAGAGGGTTTGTCACTCAGTCGGAGGTGCTGAACGCTTTCCCGGAAGTTGAAAAAGACGTAAAGGGTCTTGAGATGCTCTATGACCGTCTTGAATCGGCCAACATAAACATAATCGAGTCGGGCCGGGTTTTTGAAGAGGGGAAAAACAAGGAATACGAAGAGAAGAAAAAAATTCAAGACGAATTTGGCGAGGCGACTTCCGATTCGGTTCAGATGTATCTTAAAGAGATAGGTCAGTATCCGTTGCTGACCGGGGAGGAAGAAATGGAGTTGGCTAAAAGGATAGAAAAAGGAGAAGAAGCGGCCAGACAGAAACTCGCGCTGTCTAATTTGCGTCTCGTCGTATCTATAGCAAAAAAATATGTTGGCCGCTCGCCGAACCTTACCTTGCTGGATTTAATACAAGAAGGAAACATAGGCTTGTTTAAGGCAGTTGAAAAGTTTGATTACAAAAAAGGTTTCAAGTTCTCAACTTATGCGACCTGGTGGATCCGTCAAGCCATTACTCGAGCTCTTGCTGACCAAGGCAGAACTATTCGCATCCCGGTGCATATGGTGGAAACGATAAACAAATACCAACAAGTGGTACGTCGTCTTGTCCAAGACTTGGGTAGGGATCCGCTTCCGGAGGAAGTAGCTTCTGAAATGGGCGTTGAGGTGGAGAAAATACGGCATATTCAGAAGATATCGCAAGAGACGGTTTCACTTGAAGCACCCGTTGGCGATGATGACGATAGCGACAGCGCTCTTGAGAGTTTTATTCCCGATGAGGATACGATATCTCCTTCAACCTCCGCTGCCAGGAAAATTTTAAAATCATATCTAAATGAAATAATCAGCGACTTGACCCCGAGAGAACAAAAGATACTCGACATGAGATTCGGTCTTACCGACGGTGTGACTCACACCCTTGAAGAAGTGGGAAAGGTTTTTGTCGTCACTCGTGAGCGTATCAGACAGATTGAAGCGAAAGCTCTTGAGAAAATCCGACAGCATCACAAACTCAGCAAACTAAAAGGTTATGAATAAATCAAAAACCTTCCGACTTGGAGGGTTTTTGATTTAAATTATTAAGTTAGTTTGTCTGAATAAATCCGTCTTTGGCGAGGTTTTCTTCTATGTAAAGCAATGTAAAACTATCTAAAGTCCCGTCTATAGAAACAAGCACATGTTTGCCCACCAAGTCACTGAAGTCACGAGAGGTTTTTATGTAGACTGTTGCGGTACTACTGACCAGCATCAAATCTCCTTTCGCCTTGTCGTCGGAAGACCACAAAACTCCTTCAAGGGCGCCAATATTCTCGCCGATGCTATTATTATTAAACTTTTCGCCGAGAGGCGGTTGAAGCTCCAGTATTCTGTTCCTGTTGCTTTGGCTTAGCCAGATCAAAGTTATCGCCACAACCCCGGTTATTATTATGTAGATCCGATTTTTTCTTTCCATCCCGCACATAACAGCCATTAGTTTCTTTAACGCAGTGCAACAATGCTTTGTTTATGCGTTAATCTTCCGAAATGGTCTGTCTTGTTAATTTATTTTAGCCCCGCAACAGGTACTGCATATGGCTGTTATGTGCGGGATCCATATTGGTTATGATAATAAACTATTTAAAAAACGCAAACAAGTGTATGCTCCTTAACCCTACATCTTGTGGCCCCCTACTTAATTGAATTTTTACTGATCCGGTGTTAAAATAGTTAAGTTAAAAATTCATTCCGCGGTAGCTCTCCGCCAACTGGCGGAGGCTCCCTGTCATGATGTATACTGTTTACGCTATTTACAATAAGATACATAATAAAATATACATTGGTCAAACAGCTGATATTAAGGAACGGCTGAGTTTGCACAATACCAAAAAATTTAAAGGCTACACTGCGAACTTTGATGGCGAATGGCGGTTAATCTATCAGGAGGAAACTTCAGATAGAAGAGCCGCTCTTCTTCGTGAAAAGCAATTGAAAAGTTTTAGAGGAAGAGAGTTTGTTAAAAAACATATTCCGCGGTAGCTCAATGGTAGAGCGGCTCCCTGTCGAGTAAGGCAGCTTTTCGCAGTAATGCGAATTGAAAAATCG
>MGJU01000021.1 GCA_001794435.1 Candidatus Yanofskybacteria bacterium RIFCSPHIGHO2_02_FULL_43_17 | reverse complement strand
TAGGCCGCTCCGGAAGCGACTTGCGTCTTTAGAATCGCTTCGCCATCGGATATTAGCTAATCTTTCGACTAGTTATCCCCGACTTCCGGGTACGTACCAAGGTGTTACTAACTCGTTCGCCACTCCCAGCCCCACTTTTGATTTCATAATAAACTTTTCTCAATTCTTTTTAGCAATTTTTGCTTAGCACTTCCATGATACTTCAACTTATATTCACGATCTAAAGCATTTTGTTTATCAATATAAATTTCAGCATACCTTAAACTCCACTCACCTGAAGTTCTGTGAGTAGATTTTGTGTTGTGAGAATTATGTTCTATCAATCTATGTCTTAAATTATTCGTAGAACCTATGTATATCTGTTTAGTTTCACTATATTGAATAATGTAGACAAAATACATAGAACATAATTATCACACTTAAAATAAAATCAAAAGAGGGGCTGGGCGTTTGACTTGCATGCCTTATCCACGCCGCCAGCGTTCATCCTGAGCCAGGATCAAACTCTCTTAAAAGTTCGAATAGCTCAATTACTAAATTGAAACTCTATTGAATATAGAATTCGCTGGTTGACTATATTAAATTGGGAATGTTCTTTTGGTCATAACTATTACTTTATGGCAATAATATAACCACGATTACCCTGAGCAATGTCGAATGGGCAATCGTGGTTATACTAACGACCTGATTGTAATGACTAGTCGCCTAGTCCCAAATTCCTCCTTTTTTCATCACAAATATATTGTATTCCTAACGAAATATAAAGTCAATCCCGTTAGAAGTCTAGCTCGTGCCACCATGGCACGAGTCCTCCGCCGACTGGCAAAGGACCTTGGCTAGGCTACTTCTAACGGGATCAACTTCACTCACCGCTTAGATATAACAAAAGGAGGACTAATCCCCCTTTTTATTATTTATTAGCGAGTCTGGAAAGAACGACTTCCCTAAATTCTCTGTCGATATCTCTATCTTTTGCTGATTTCAACACAGCCCCCACGAGGTCTTCTAGCACCGAATTGCCTCTAGTAATCAGTGATTCGAGAATACCATCAGTGACAAACAGTTTGGCCTCTTCATTCGGAAAAACCTCAAGATAATACTTCTCGTCGGGATAATATGTCCTGTACATCCCCGGGGCCACCTGATGCCAAAGATGTCTACCCTCATTAGTGGCAACCGTTAACTTTTCAATCATGTCTTTTACAATGGCCCCAACAAATACCTTGTCTCCAATCTTTCTCAGAAAATCACGTAACCAACCCCACTGATCGCTGGACATAGATTACCCTACGACTCACTTAATAAACTTGGGCCTAATATACATTAAAATCAAATTTTTGGCAAGCCTAATTTTGTTTCAACTTTCTAGCGCAATACTTCTGATAGATTTTTGTCTTTGCTTTGAGAATCTCGCCATTCCTCTATCTTCTTATGATCTCCCGAAAGCAAAACCTTCGGCACCTTCCAGCCCTTGCGGGAATTTCGAATTTCGAATTTCGAATTTCGAATTTTCGGCCTGAATTCTTCAGGCCGCGTATATTGCGGGTATTCTTTTTCTTTTGCTTCTTTGTCCGAAAAGCTCTCGTTCTTTACCGATTCCTCTTTTTGAACGACATCGGGAATCAATCTTGAAACCGCTTCAATAATTACCATGGAAGCAACCTCACCGCCGAATAAAACATAATTACCAATAGAAATTTCCTCATCAGCAACATATTTCGCCACCCTTTCATCCACTCCTTCGTATCGCCCGCAAATCATAATAAGCTGGCCATATTTAGCCAACCTCCGCGCGTCTTTTTGAGTAAACGTTTTGCCCTTAGCTGATAATAAAATAATGCGAGTGGAGGGTGGATAGTGGGGGGTGGATTGATTTTTTGTTTTTCTACTTTCTACTTTCCACTTTCTACCTACTAAAGATTCAACTGCATCGTAGATCGGTTGAATCTTTAAAACCATTCCCGCTCCTCCGCCATACGGCCTGTCGTCAACTGTCTTGTGTCTGTCTTTAGTCCATTTCCTTAAATTATGAGTATTTATTTTTAAAATCTTTTTCTTCTGCGCCCGCGCCAATAACGACTCTTTCAAAAAGCCGTCAAATAAATTCGGGAAAATTGTGATGATATCTATTTTCATAATTAAGAAAATGCCCCCTTGGCTCAAACCTTTCAGAGCTGGGGGCTCGATAAGGATTCCTCCTTACCGAAGTTTAAACAATATCACAAATACGAAAACAGCGCAAGACAACTCAAAAATCGGTTTTCGCCGATTTTCGGTTTATATAATTCCATAACCCGTTAAGGACGGGGCGGGGTAAGTTTTCGTAACTAAAAAGAGCGACCCCCTTTCGGGGGCCGCCTTTTTAGACGAAAACTTACATTCCGCCTAATTCTCCCATAACGTCTTCGACGTTTTTGGTCTTGTTTTCGCCCCTGACATGAGTAGAACCTTCCGGCTCTTCTATCCTCAGGTTAACTCTGGCGTTGTTTCGCATTCCTACGATACGAGCCAAAGTTCTGATGGCCTTAGCGGTAGAACCGCTTCTTCCGATAAGCAACCCCATATCTTCCTGGGCAACTTTTACGGAAAGCAGGACACCGAGTTCATCAACAGTCCTCGTCACTTCAACCTTGTCCGGGTTGTTAACAATTTCCTTGATGATCATCTCTACGAATTCTCTATCTCTATCTTCTGCCATTTTTGCTTATGAACATAGTGAATAACTGAAAAAATGAGCACCCGCCGAAGCCTGAGCGTAGGCGGATAGCCTACATTATTCACCACTCATTTAACAATTTATATTTTCTTCCGACCAGTCCTGCCTGCCTGCCGGTAGGCAAGCTTCCTTTCCGCGAGGACCCTTATCCCTCACCTTTCGGGCATCTGTCTTGGCAATAGCGCATAGTGCCAATGCCCAAAAGGTGAGGGACTTACTTTATACAGTATATTGTAATCTAAACAACGATGTTTGTCAACCAGATGTAGATTTTTGAGATACGCTCAAGCACAAATCGGGTAGTGAAAGTTCGAGATACAATTTATCAAATAAATTGTAAGCCGTAGGCCACTCGAACTTCTACTACCCGACAAATGCCGGAGGCAACTCAAAAATTCACTACCCGGTCAATCTGTCACCACATTCACGAGTCGGTCTTGAATATGTATGATTTTTTTTACATCCTTGCCTTCAAGATAATTTTTAATTTTTTCTCTATTTAAGACTAGCGTCTTTATATCATTCTCCGCCAGCCCCTTCTTCACCTGGACAGTGTCTCTAAGTTTTCCATTAACCTGTATAGCAACGGTTGCCATTTCTTCCGCCAGAAGCGTTTCATCATAGTCCGGCCACGCTTCCAGATGAATACTTGTCGCTTGTCGCTTGTCGCTTGTCGCTAATTGGTGCCATAATTCTTCGGCTATATGCGGAGCAAACGGAGCCAACAAAAGCAAGAGTAAGCGACAAGAGACAGGAGACAAGCCAGGTTCTTTTTCTGCTTCATTAAGAAGTTTCATTAATTCGGAGACACAGGTGTTGAATTTAAGTTCTGAAATATCCCCTCCCACTTTTTTGATTGTCTGATGAAGTTTAATTTTAAATTCTTTGGACTCAACTTGTTTCTTGTTTCCCGCCTTTGGCGAGGCTCGCTTTTGGCGGCTTATCTCTTGTCTCTGATACAAATTCCAAACTCTGTCTAAAAACCGGCTGATACCGCTGATATTATTAAAATTCCAAGCATAGTCCTGTTCAAATGGACCCAGGAACGCGAAATTCATCCGTACCGTATCGGCGCCATATTTAGCCACTTCAACATCCGGATCTACCACATTCCCGCGCGATTTAGACATACGCTTACCGTCAGAACCCATTATGACACCGTGATTACGCCGAGAAAGAAACGGCTCTGAAAAGTTAACTATTCCGAGCTTGTTTAACGCCTTGATAATAAACCGGGCATACAATAAATGCATTGTGTTGTGCTCCCTTCCCCCAATATACATAGGCACCGGCAGCCAATCAGTCATCTTTGCTTTGGAAGCAAACTCCTTCTTATTCTTGGGGTCGGTATAGCGTATAAAATACCAAGACGAATCAACGAACGTATCCATCGTGTCGGTCTCCCGCTCAGCCTCATTACTACACTTAGGACATTTCACCTTGATCCATTTCTCGGCTCGAGCCAATGGTGACTTGCCCCCTTCAACTGGCAAAAAGTCGGCGAGCTTAGGAAGTTTAACGGGTAGCTCCGTTTCCGGCACTGGCTGATACCCTTGTCCTGAAGGATCTTGAAGGGCACACTTCGAACAATTAACCATCGGTATCGGCGCACCCCAGTATCTCTGGCGTGAAAGGATCCAATCGTGAAGACGATAATTTGTTCCTGCTTTTCCAAGGCCTTTTTCTTCAAGCAGTTTAATTATTTGCCGCGAATCACCCAGCGGAGCATCGCTTATTAGTAGATCAAACTTCTCAGCAAACTCTCTGTCGCGTTCGTCATGAGCGGGAACAGCCATTATTGCTCCTGTTCCATAGTGCCCCAAAACATAATCCGCCACCCAAACCGGAACTTTTTCATTATTGGCTGGATTAATAGCAAAAATTCCGGTATCAATTCCCGTTTTTGTTTTCGCTTCTTGTCTTTCAAGTTCTCTTTTGGCCAAGCTTTTCTTGACATAATTTTTAACCTCATCACCCGCTTGCCAGCCAGCATCAATCCATTTTTGAGCAAGCTCCGGCGACATAATAACGGCGGTTACACCGAATAATGTATCTGGCCGAGTCGTGAAAACCGAGATGGTTGAAAGTTCGTCAAGTTCTTCAAGTTTATCAAGTTTTTTATCACTAACTTTATGAACTTCATGACCTTGAACTTTAAACTTAATCATTGCTCCTTCCGAACGGCCGATCCAGTTAATCTGAGCCGTTTTTGTGTCTTCCGGCCAATCTAATCCACCAGCCGGCGGATTCAGGTCATCCGCGAGCGCATCGGCAAAACTTGTGATCTTAAACATCCATTGCGCCAGCTTCCTCTGCTCAACAGGTGTATCACACCGCTCACAGCAGCTGACTTGCCCTGAGCTTGTCGAACGGGTTACAACTTGTTCGTTGGCCAAAACCGTTTTGTCTTTCGGACACCAATTCACCATTGTCTCGCCACGATAGACGAGACCTTTTTTATAAAGTTGGAGAAATATCCACTGTGTCCACTTGTAATAGTCCGGGCTACTCGTGTCCACAACTCGCGACCAGTCAAATACCGCCCCGATGCTTTTTAGCTGTTTGGTCATATTCTTGATATTTCGCCTGGTCCATCCATCCGGAGTACTGTTATTTTTGATGGCCGCGTTCTCTGCCGGCAAACCAAAAGCGTCGAATCCAATCGGATACATAACATTGTAACCGTTCATCCGCAGATATCGGGCATAAATATCCGCTATCGAATACGTGAACCAGTGGCCCATATGCAAGTTGCCGGAAGTATAAGGAAACTCGGCCAAAAGCATAAAGTTTCGTTTGCCAAAATCATTTGCTTCGTAAAGTTTTTTAGCCTCCCAGTGTTTTTGCCATTTACGTTCAATTTTACTTGGATTGTATTTCATAATTCTTTTTCCGCCATAGGCGGATCAGCCTCTGGCTGACGATTTTTGATGGATTATATTTCATTTTTTTTCAAAACATCTTATGTACTACTCCTGCCATTCTCTTAATTTATACACCCGCACCCAGCCATCACTAGGCGTATCGCCACGGCGTACCGTCGACGGATGGCCCTCAACCCGGTATCGTGAACCTTCATATTCAACAATACCTTCACCGCTATAACTTTTTATCTTGCCGTATCTGTACTTGTATTCCTCCTTGATTTGAATAATGCCGGCGCCGATAGCCATATCCAAAACAATCTTCTCAATCTGCTCAAGAGTCTTTTCGTTTTTATTTGATACGCCTTCCATATAGACTACTGAATCTTATCCAAATTTTCATTAAAAATCAAAATCAGGCAGTGAGTTTTGAGCTAGTTTACGATTGTGATTTTTTTTAAAATCACATCTCAAAATCTACTACCTGACAAAAATCCCGCCTCGACGGGATTATGCAATTTGGGGCCAGTGAGCCCTTTCCAGATGAATCAATTCACACTCAACATCGGGAAATTTCTTATTAATTTCCCGGACAAGCTTCTCAGCCATATACACACTCCGATGATGGCCGGCACTGCACCCAAAATTCACAGTCATAATATTAAATCCGCGTCTCAAGCATTTAGCTATGTCCATCTCAACCAGATCCCATACGGCGTCAAAAAATTCCTGAGCCTCGACATTTTTATCCAGAGCCTCCTTGATGACCGGACTCTGCCCCGTAACAAAATATAAAACAGCAGGCGGACTATCATAAGTATAGCCCCCAGAAGCATCAAAAACATCGATCGTCCTACAATCAAATACGAATCCCCCGCCCTTGCCGGTTTTATCCGCAGGATAACCGGTTCTTACATAGCTGAAGCTTTGAACCAACACTTTCATGCAAATCTCCAAGTCTTAAAAGAACTAAACAATAATATAGCCTAAAAATACTAGAAATCAAAAAGAGTCCCATTTGACGGGACTCTTTTTGATTTCTAGTAGTCACTAATCATAAACCTTGTTCCGCCTCTTGAATTTTAGTGTGAAGCAGATCTTCAAGTTTAACCAACGTGGCGCTCTCGTCCTGAAGACTACGACCCAAACTCAAATTATCTCCACCCAAAAAAAACCGATATTCTTTTATCAACTCGCGCAACTCCTTAATTTCTGGTCTCTGAAGAATCTCTCTTTTAGCACGAAGAATCTCTCTCGCCCTCTTAATTTCTTCTTCGACTCCTCCTTCATTACCAGTTCTTCCCATTGTCTCAGCCGCATTAGTCATAATATTATATTTTAATTTATGAGTTTATATTACCAAATTAAATAACTTTATGCAAAGCCGACGCTTCGGCTCGCCTCGCTAAAGCTCCGGCGAAGCAGGTCGGCTCCCCGACAGAATCATCGGGGTTATCATATTTGGAATAGCTCTTTACAGTTTTTAGTTGTCTGTTCAATAACTTTTTCTACCGTTTCATTTTTCAATTCTGCGATTTTTTTAGCTACCTCAATGATATAGGCGGGCTCATTCCTGGTTCGTCCGCCTTCGTCAGAGCTTCGGTGCGACAAGGGCGTCAAAAACGGCGCATCGGTTTCAAGCAAAATCCTGTCCAAGGGTGCATATTTAACCAACTCGTCATATTGATGAGTAAATGTGAGAATCCCGTTAAAACCGAGGCAAAAACCAAGTTCTAAATATTTTCTTGCATCATCAATACCGCCAGTAAATGAATGGGCCACGCCGGCGCGCCAAAGGCGCGCTGAATTTTCAATTTTAAATTTCCAATTTTCAATAATCGGTATCATATCGGCATGAACTCGACCCGTTGAACCTTTGTCGGAATCGCGAGAATGAATAATAACAGGCTTATCGTACTTCATCGCTAAATCCAAAAATTGTTCAAAAATTTCTTTCTGTTTTTCCTGTTTGTCTGGCTCTGGAGTCCGATAATAATCCAGACCAATTTCCCCAACCGCAACAACCTTATCTTCTTTTACTAAGACCTCGTAATCCGTAATTCGTAATTCAGAATCCACATCATTAGGATGTAATCCTACCGAAGCCCACATATTTTCATGCTGTTGAATCAATGCAATTCCTTTTTTAGAAGTTTCGTAATCTGTCCCGACACAAATCAGCCTAATGCCCGCTTCGCGGGCACGGCCAAGTACTTCCTCTCTGTCTTGATCGTATTGTTCCATCTGAGGATGACAGTGAGAATCAAAAATCATTTTAATCTCGGGAATAAGCTTTCGTCTTTTTTAACCAAGAACCTATAATTTTCAAGTGTTTCCGCATCCCGGCTAGCCCCCAAGGTTTGGAATATCTTATCTGATGTCTCGGGCATAAACGGCGTCAACATCCAGGCAACATTATACAGAACATAAACAATATTATTCATCGTCGCCAAAAACTTTTCAGGATTTTCTTTAACCGAAACCCATGGCTTATGCTCGTCGACATATTTATTCGCAACACCAATTAAATCCCAAATCCTGCCCAAAGCTTCGTGTAAAAGAAAATTGTCCACGTTATCGGTATAACCCCTAAACAGCTGTCCGGCCTTATCTTTTACTTCCTGACTAATCATTTCCGGTTTATACACCAGTTCGCCATTCATATTATTAGCGATTAATGTCGCCGTTCTGCTAACTAAGTTGCCCAGGCCGTTTGCCAAATCGCTATTGTATCTCTCCTCGAGTTTTTTGGACGAAAAATCCCCGTCTTCATTAGACGGTATCTCGCGAAGCAAAAAATATCTGACCGGTTCAACACTGTACTTTTCTACCAAAGCAAATGGGTCAATCACGTTACCTATCGTCTTAGACATTTTTTCTCCGTCTACGGTAATAAATCCATGAACATATACAGCTTTGGGCAACGGCAGTCCAGCTGATAAAAGCATCGCCGGCCAATATATGGCGTGGAAACGCAGAATGTCCTTACCTATTAAATGTACGTCCGCAGGCCAAAATTTATTGAATTGTGGGGCATTTTCTTTATATCCAATGGCGGAAATATAGTTTGTAAGAGCGTCGGCCCAGACATATATCGTCTGCTCCGAATCATTAGGTACCGGTATCCCCCACTTCAAACTGCTGACCGGACGAGAGAAGCTGATATCCTCAGCATCGTCAATCAAATTAAGAACTTCTTTGGTCCGTGATTCAGGAACAATTTTTAACTCGCCGCTTTCAATTTTGTTCTTAACTTCTTTCTTATACTTTGTCAGTTTGAAAAACCAATTCTCTTCTTCTATCTCTTCCGGCGTAGTTTTGTGCAGAGGACACTGTCCATCAGCAAGCTCGCTTTTTTTAATAAACGATTCATGGCCAACGCAATATAGTCCTTCATATTTTTTTTTGTAAAGATCGCCTGCTTCAACCAGTTCGTTCCAAAATTTTACCACCGCCGGCCAGTGGCGTTCTTTATCAGTCGTTCTTATGAAATCGTCGTTGGAGATGTTTAGCGCCTTTGTCAGTTTTTTAAATTCGCCCGATATCTTATCCGTAAATTCTTCCGGTGATAGTTTGGCTTTCTCGGCTGAACGAGAAACACTTAAGCCGTGCTCGTCGGTACCGGTCAAAAACCAAGTATTGTTTCCCAATAATCTATGGTAACGCACCAAAACATCTGCCTGAATTAGCTCCATTGCGAATCCGCAATGAGGAACAGAATTTACATAAGCTATACTGGTTGTTATATAGAATTTATTTTTCATTTTCTTATTTTTGGGACTCGTACCAATCTATAATGCGGCCGGTGACAATGTCGATATCTTTACGGGCTTGATTTATCTTTTTTTGGATACTTAATTTTTCATCCTCTCTGCTTATCTCCTGCTTATAGGGTCTGGAAAAAACTTGTTCTCTTTCTTTTCTTACCCCGCTAAGATGCCTGCTGCCATATATACCAATACTCTCAGCCGTACCCACGTAAATATTTTGCGCGCCAAGATACGCTCTTGTAGTCTCTAGATCTTCGTTGTTTTGGTAGCTGGAAATTGAAACGATGTCAAACGGAGTTCTCATTTTATTCAAAATTTCACACAAAAAGTGAATTGAGGAACCTCTAACAATAGTGTCCTCTACTATCAAAACCCTCTTCGGGCTAAATTTTTCGATGTACTCTTTTGCCCCCCCCCGTTTATACGGGAGGAAACTTTCTTCTGCTTTCTTCGCTATCTCTTTATCTCTAAGACCCATACCCGCCCCGGCTAAAAATCTAGTTTTTGGCAATGGGTAGCCTAGCTTCTGATACACATAGTCAATGAATTTCTTAAAAACAAGGGTCGGAATCCTGCCTGAAGCATCGGCTCCAATAATAAGATCGTATTCCCCTCTTTCAATATTACCTAAGATTTTTTCCAATATAACTTCCGTCGGTTTCTCTAGTCGGTCAATTTCAGGATTTTCTAGTTTTTTAGTTTCTTTATTTTTTTTAAACCCTGGCCCACCGGGTAATGTTTTTTCAAAATTATTTTTCATAATATAGTTGTTTGTTATCTACTACTTATTTTTAATTATTTTGCCTTAACCACCACCACAAATTCTCCCAATACTTTTGTTTTATTCAATTGTTCTAGGGTATCACCGGCTGTTCCTCTGTATATCGTTTCAAATTGTTTAGTGAGTTCTCTGGCAACCATTATCGGTCTTTCGGCTATATTGCTCATTTCTCTTAATTCTTGCAGCGCCTTCAGTATTCTATGTTTTGATTCATAAAATACAACAGTTTCTTCGATATCGCCAATTCTTTTGAAAAATGTCTGCCGACCCTTCTTGTGAGGCGGAAAACCGAGAAAAATAAATTTATCGCTCGGAAATCCGCTTACGCTTAATGCCGCGATAGCGGCATTCGGGCCGGGAACAGGTACGATCTTCAAACCGGGCAGTTCCTTTAAAATTTCTTGGATTAAAAAATTACCAGGATCGTTAATTCCGGGAGTTCCGGCGTCAGACACCAGAGACAGTGTTTTACCAGCTTTTAAAAAGCCGATGATATCGTTGATCTTTTTAATTTTGCTGTGCTGATGATAGCTAAGCATCGGCTTGTCTATTCCATACCTTGAAAGAAGTACGCGTGTCACCCGAGTATCTTCGGCGAGTATCATGTCGGAGGAATTTAAAGCAGAAATCGCTCGAGGCGATATGTCGTTAAGGTTGCCAATTGGAGTAGCGACAACATATAACACGGCAATTTAAATTTAAGCCAGAGTGCGTCTGGACTCTTTTTTATTCGCCATATCGTCAATTATTTCAACTATAACCGTCGCCACCGGAATAGATAAGATCATACCGGCGATACCGGCGAGATTACCTCCGACAAGCAAGGCGATTATAACTACCACCGGATTCAAACCAACAGTCTTGCCCATCACCACGGGCACCAGTATGTGATTTTCCAACTGCTGAACAACCACATAGAAAAGAACCACCCACAAACCGAAGGTTGGTTCCTGGAGAAATGCCAAGATAATAGCCGGTATGGCGGCAAGGACCGGACCGACGATCGGAACGATTTCAAGAACAAGAGCAAGCAACCCCAACATCAAAGCAAATTTTATGCCCATTAACGACAAGCCAACATAGACAACCAGCCCGACGATAAGGGCGAGCAGCAATTGGCCCTGCAACCACAAGCCGATTTTTCTTTCCGATCTCTTCCAAAGATTAATGACATACGACTCGTACTTCTCCGGAACTATGGAGTCAAGGAAGCTCTCTACCCCCTTCTTAGTTACAGAGAGATAGAAAGATATGACCAGAATAGCTATGAAAGAGATCACGCCTCCAAAAATACTTACCACCAAACCGACAATCGATTGGGACGACTGCTGAAGATAAGATGAAAGTCCGCTTAGTATGTTCTGTATTTCGCTTACGAAATCAAGATACGTCGGCGCGCCCTGCTGGGCATTCTCCAAAGACACAGACACTTTTTCGAATACGGTCGGCAGAGTAGTGATAAGCTGATCGATATCGGTAGAAAGAGATGGAATAACCAGAGAAGCGATCAACGCGAATAAACCCAGTATCACCAGGAAGAGTAAAAGCACCCCCCACAAGCGGGGAAACCCTCTTTGGTCAAGCCAGTTGGCAAAAGGAGAGATCGCGGAAGCTATCACGATTGCGAATAAAAAGATAATGAGGACATCCTGCAGTAAATAAAGAAGAACAAAAAACAGGACCAAAACAATGGCTTTGACTATGCTTGCGGTAGATATATTAATTGTCTGACAATTTTCTGACATGTGACTAATTAAATGATAACATTTTTTTGAACTCGTCTTCTTTGTCGAAGGGCCCTATCAGAGAAAGATTAAGCTTATTGTCGTCAAATATCTCTGAGGCAATCGCCAGTATTTCGTCAAGGGTCACTTTCTTCATTTTATCAAGCTCTTCTTCCGGGGTCAAAATTTTATTATGAAACAAGAGCGACTCGGCATATGTTTCGGCAATGGCATCGGAGTGTTCAAGGCCAAGCGCCATAGAGCCTTCCATTTGATCTTTTGCCCGTTGAAGTTCCTGGGAAGTAATGCCTTCCTTTTTAACTTTTCTTAATTCCGCCATAATGACTTCAAGTGCTTCGACGGTTTTTTGATTATTAACTCCCGCTTTTACCATAAAAAATCCGCTGTCGGTATAAGACTCGCCGCCGGCGCCGATATAGTAAGCCAGCCCCCTTTTGTCCCTTACTTCGCTGAAAAGCCGGGAGCTCATTCCTCCGCCGAGAACCAATGACATAATGCCGAGGGGATATTTTTTCTCGTTGAATTTATCGTAAGCCCTAACCCCGAGAATAAAATGTGTCTGGTCTGTTTTTTTGTCGTGGAGAAGGATTTTAGGTTCGTCTTGTTTTTCAACTACCGCCGGTTTGCCGAATTCTTCACCTTGCCGGATGTTTTTGAAATATGTTTCGACTTTGCTCTTTATCGCTTCCGGGTCAACATTGCCGGCTATCGCCACAACGGTTTTGGGGGCTATGTAGTGAGTATCAAAATAATTTACAAATTCGTCTCTCTTCAGTTTCAAGATGGTTTCTTTTTCTCCGCCGATATCCCATCCGGCCGGCTGATCGCCATAAAGCAGCTGCTCAAACAGATCACCCACATACCTCTGCGGCATATCCCGATACATATTTAATTCCTCGATTATCACTCCCCGTTCGATATTTATTTCCTTCTCGTCAAGTTTGGAATTGAGAAATATGTCAAACACAACATCCATCACAGTATCTATCTTCTTCACACTTGCCTTTGCGTAATAACCGGTATATTCCTTTCCGGTAAAAGCGTTGTACTCCGCGCCGATACCGTCTAACTCTGTCGCAATATCCAATTTGCCGGGCCTTTTCTCGGTACCCTTAAACATCATATGTTCAAGGAAATGGGAAATGCCGTTTATTTCTTTCGTCTCGTATTTCGAACCGGTGCCGACCATTACCAAAACAGTCGCTGTTTTGGTGCTTTCCATCGGAATAACGACTAAACGCAGCCCCGAGTCAAGATTATATAATTTGTGGTTAAAAGTGTTTTCCATATATGTGTGTCGGTGGCAGGGATCGAACCTGCGACAACTGCTTTATGAGGGCAGTGCTCTACCACTGAGCTACACCGACGTTAATGACGAGGTTTTTTGTTTATCATACATCACATCCCTCATTTAAACAACAAAATTTATAATATTTCTAAACATCAAGGGCGGGATCATGTGTTTACTTTGTTACAAAAACAAGGCGGGGTTTCTAGTCCCCGCCTCCAACACATTCTGGAGTCTGTTTAATTACGCTCGGTATACCGAAATCCAATCTGGTTACTTTGTCGGCTTTTTGAAAGAGTGTTTTGTTCCAAAGCGCAATTTTTTTATATAAACTAAACGGAAGATACGGGACGCATGTTGAACACACAAAAACCACTTTGATTAAATTTGGATTTTCATCAATGGCTCTGAAGATTTCTTGTATTCGTTCTCGGATTTTTTTATTCGACCACAATAAAGTATAGATGCGAAATGAAGTCCATTCATCAATAATCAGTACGGGGGCGGTGATGTTTTCAATATCGCTCACAATGGTCCAAAGCCAGGTTTGTTTACAAATTAAACCAAGCTGTTCAACTTCGTCCCTGTGTTTTTTTATTGAACCGAACCTTAAATTAATAAGCTCAAACCATCTGTTTCCGGCACCCAAAATTACCGGCTGATCGCCGTAAAAAGTATTCAGAGCATGGGAAGATTTACCGGAACCCAGTCCGCCGGCTATCACTTCATAAACAGGCTTGGACATGTTAATCCTCCCTCTTGCTCATGGTCCTGATCAGTTTTCAAAGAATAAAAAAATGAAACACCTTTTTGAGTATTCTGTCAAGCATTATTGTCAGTAAGCCCAGTCGAACCGCATACCAAAGATTAGTTGAAAAGGTGTTTAGGTATCACTTGAAAAAAATAAAAAAGAGGTTTTTAGACCTCGGGTTTATACTAAAAACAACCTTTGATTTCTACAATTTGACTCCGGTCGCGTAGTCTATGTTGCGAATCTTGAATCACAATTCGATATCGACCGCCTGGAACATTGATTGTAAATTGAAATATTCTCTTGGTGGCATCTATTAAATTTCCGGCAGGCCAATAGTTTATATCATTTTCCACATCGTAAAGTGTTAGGTCGATCCTATCCACTCCTGAAGAATTGGCCCATTTTATTTCTATACTTTCCCCGCAATAAAGTTCCGTAGTTGTTATTGGAAATTGCAGTATTAGTCGTTCATGATTCACCACTGGGTAATGTAGAGCACACCCTCCCAGAAGTAATGTAATCAGCAGTAAGAGAATAACAGATTTCCTCATTCCTCCTTCTCCTTGTCAAAGATCGAAGCGATATTATATTATCATAAAATTTCTGTTTGGTCTAGCAGTCCGGCAGTTCTACCTCCTGTCCCCATCCAACAAAATAACCCAGCAGATACTGGGTTATTTATCAACGAACTAGGACCATGAATTGGTGCAAACATAAAACCGCCTTTCGGCGGCCTTATGTCTTGAATACTGCGCTCAGCAGGTATGCATTTACAGAATAGCAATCAAGGTAAGGCTATGACGCGTCTCGGGCGAAATAACCTATCTCGACTTGGCTGGCGACTTGCGACTCTAACTGCTTATCTAAAATATATCGTAAATACTCAACTTTTTAAAGGCTTTTTATGCTCATCTTGCTTTTGATCATAAAATCTAATATAATCTCATATATACATAATATAAGAATATGCTTATGAAAAGAGTAAATACGCGGCTAGAAAATCTTCCTCAATCTATTTGGGAAACTATCGCCAAAATAGATGAATTAAAGGGAAGATGGGTTGGCGGAGCGAAATTAAACCTGCAAGTTTTAGGACGCTTGAAAAAATCTACTCTTATCACTTCGACCGGTGCTTCGACTCGTATTGAAGGTGGGCGTCTATCAGATGAGGATGTAGAAAAATTAATGAGAGGCCTATCGGTACAAAAATTCACCGATAGAGACAAGCAGGAAGTTAAAGGTTATTACGAACTTTTGG
>MGJU01000020.1 GCA_001794435.1 Candidatus Yanofskybacteria bacterium RIFCSPHIGHO2_02_FULL_43_17 | reverse complement strand
ACGTATCCCGAAGGGTTCTCGCTATTTTCTTACATCACTTCGTTGCTCCCTCGTCGACGTAGTGTAAAACTACGACTTCCTCGTCGCGCCTCGTGCTGTACAGAAAATAGCAAAGAACGCGACTAAGGAAATATCTGTGAGGCCAGTTCAAGATGATTTCGATATAAAATTAAGCTTCTTGCCTAATTTTATTAACTAGTCCCGTTAGAAGTAGGTTATCTTTAGATAACCGTAAGTTCTAATCGGGATGCAATTTTTTTACCCGTAAATTGTCAAGATACTTAGAAATGAAAAACCGCCCAACGGCGGCATTGATATACGCTAAAAATAGCCGATATATCAACCGCCGATTGTTTTATTGAAAGCTGTATTCATTTCTATTTGCCTTAGTATATCAGAAGCTCTGTCCACAAGTCAAGGATGTAAAATCGCTTTCAGCGGTTATGTCTTTAGGTCCCGTAATAGTTGGCAATTTTACAGAATCAACAATATCAACGGTTCAACAAAAAACTCCTTCAATTAAGAGGAGTGGGGGGCGACTTTTTTACCGTAAACAATGAGAGTCGAATCAATCCAATACCCCCAAAAAACAGAACCACTAACGGCCTCAAAATATTTATCTGGGAGCGTAACTCCGGTGCCGTCAAGAACCACGACGCCAAAATAATGATGCCAAAAAAAATAGAAGATAGACCAAGTGTCGTCATTGATATGCCAAGCTTATCTCTGAAGGTCAGAACTTCTCTTTCCACAACCAATCTCCATTGAAAAGTAGCTGGCTTGATCATACCAAAAAACCAACCCCTGAATCAACTACTTAACCAGCTCCCACCCCTCCGGCACGTCGCAAGGAGTTGGGAAGTCCCTGACTTCCCCGGTTTGAATATTGCGAGCCGGAGTGATTACCTGTATGCAAGCGGTGGGTTCAATAAACTTAAACGTAGAGAGAATTTGATCTGAAACCTCTTTTTTTATATCAATTCTATAACTTATATCGTAATACCTGTTATTCTTTTCAAAAAATATCGTTATATAATAGTCATTTGGATCAAGACCGTCACCACTATTAGTACCCTCTACGGCCTCCATTCCCATAAAAACAGTTCTCCGAGCATTTTCTAAGTAATAAGATGCCCATTCAAAAAGATTTTTAGGCGAACCTCCCCCAAGACGAGCATCATAAGTAGCCGATTCAAAATTACTATAATAAGTTACAAAAAAAAGTGGCGTATCGTCAACTCTTACTTCTACTCCCGTGGAATCAAAAAAATACTCTTTGTAATATCCACTTAAAGGATACTTAAACTCAAACCCATACTGAGTATTGGTATATGTTTTCCAGTCAGCGGTTGGATCAGGAGTTGCGGTAGGCGTTGGGCTAACTGTCGACGATGGCAAAGCAGGAAGTAGTCCTCCTTTCTCCCAAATATAAAACTCAAACGCGACTCCGGCGACAATAAGGCCCACTAAAACATAAATCGATAACTTTTTGTCAGGTTGCGACCGCAACGTTTCTCCTTGAGGCGGAGAGGGCTGGAATTCCGGTTCAGGAGTTGTGGGTTGTTGGGGTTGTATTTGTTCTTCCATATTATTTAGTTTAACAATTAGTTTTAAGTTCTATTACTATATCGATGTCGGCCGTAAATCTGACACGTCCCCAAATCGTAACGGCCATTCCTCCGGTTACAACATATGGAATACTAAGATTATCTAAAACCTTAGCGACTTTTACCAGCAATTGTCTCGGGTCTATTAATTCCATGGTTCGGTTTATCTTTGGTAAGCTCTTTGGCCAATAACCACAGCTTGGAGCCAAGCTCTAACTTTTTATCAGCCGACATTTTTCTGAAAATTTCGTCTTGTTTTTTAGTGGCTTTAGTGTCTTGTTTTATCATAATCTTATTCTATCAAATTATTGAGTTAAAATTAACGGCCCCTTTTCTGTGACGGCAATCGTGTGTTCAAAATGCGCCGCTAATCCACCGTCTTTTGTAACGAGACCAAAACCGTCCTTGCTGTTCTTTATCTCCCAGTCACCGGTGACCACCATGGGTTCAATAGCAATTACCATGCCGGCTTTCAATTTTTCTCCTTCGCCTGGCTCACCATAATTTAAAACCTGCGGCGGTTCGTGCAGCTCTCTGCCTATGCCATGTCCAACCAAATCTCTGACCACATTAAATCCATTGTCTTCAACATATTTCTGTATCGCCGAACCAATGTCGCCAATAGTATTGCCGACTTTCGCTTTTGATATGCCGATCCTCAATGCTTCTTTCGTGGCATTTATCAACTTCTGCTTTATCTGTGGATAAACGACTTGCGATGTCGTTATGTGGATAACTTTATCCTCTTGGCCACCGACGAGCACCGTTATCGCGGAATCGGTGTGAAAACCTTTGTGTAAAACCCCCATATCTAATTTCAAAACATCGCCGTTTTTTAAAATCCTATCCGACGGCACGCCATGAACTATCTCGTCATTAATCGAAGCGCACAAAACTGCCGGATAACCGTCGTAACCTAAAAACGACGGCCTAACGCCGTGAGACAAAACAAGCTCTCTCGCAAGCTCTTCCAGATCTTGGGTGGTAATTCCGGGCTTAACAGTTTCAGTTAATTTTTTCAAAATTTCCGACAGAATTTTACCACCTTCTTCCATTATTTCTATTTCTTCTTTTGTCTTAACTTTAATCACGAATTTTTTCTAGTATTTCGTTAAAGACCTCTTCGATGGTTTGTTCTCCGTTTATTTCCACAACCAATCTCTTGTCTTTGAAAAAATTTATTGCCGGCACAACCCTGTCTTCATACCAGTCAAGTCGCTTGCTTATGGCATCTTTATCGTCATCGTATCTGGCTCTTAATAATAAACGCCTCATTGCTTCTTCTCGACTTATTTCTATAACCAAGGCCTTGGTGTTATCTATTCTCTCAAGCCAAGACAAAAAGTCATATAAATTCTCGGCCTCATTTAGCCGTCTTGGGAAACCATCACACAACAAACCCTGGTCCTTTTTTAACTTATAGGATATCTCATGCATCCAAAGCGTTGTCGCCATTTGATCAAAAGGCAATCCGCCCTTGTCTAGCACTCCCTTTAGTTTTACTCCGGCATCTGTGTCGTGTTTCGCTAAATCACGCATTAAATCCCCCGTAGAGACATGGAGTGTGTTACCAAGATGCTTATCTAAAAGTTCCGCCTGTGTTCCTTTGCCAGACCCCGACCTGCCGAAAAATATTAAATTAATTGGTTTGTTATTATTCATAAAAATAAATTTTAGATTTTCCAAATTCAGCTTGAGTCCCCTTCCCTGATCCCGGCGGCCCGATAAGAATGATAACCCGCTTTTTTATCATAAAATGTTTCTTACAATAACTTCGCTCGGATGGATTGAAAGCAAGCTTTCAATCCTCCTCGCTATTTACCACAACTATACCACTTTAAAAAATTAAACAAAAAAGTGCGGCTTACCGCACAAATCCGAGAATCAGTTATTTGTTGTTATCGGAGAATAACACTCGGCACTTTTTGTTCAAAGCAAGCGAATTATCGAGCGGGTCAGCATCGAAGAACCAGCCGCTACCGACCAGACCCATACTCACGAGCCAAAGATGCCAATCGCTCCCGCAACACATAAATCTGTTGAGCCAGCCATCATCAACACTCAACGGCCCCGTTTGGCCGTTGGCCTGATCCCTGACAAGCCAGTAGGTCTGGCAAATAGTCGGAATCCGCTTCCCAACCGGCATTGCTAACACGATGTCCAGCACAGTCGGGCGCCAATTAAACTAATAACTGGTCAACCTGGTACCCTGAATGTCCTTCTCAACAAGTGGTACGAAAACCCGCTTAAAGTTGTCGCCGAGAAAGGCGATCTTGACACCATCCTTGTTGATACCCGTAGAGCCAAGCACATCAGCAACCACAAACTTATCAACGGGACCGACCGAAGCCTCGCTAACAGGACTCAGAAGATCCGCTCCCACAGTAACCTTCATGACGATCTCCTCCTTTGGCCAGAAAACCACCGTTCTACCTGGCAATTAGTTATACGCCTTTTTGCTTAAAAAGTCAATTTTTTACGGGGAGGGTCAAATAACACTTGGTGATTGAGTTCCTAGTATTCGTACATCGAGAGCTGTCCTTCGACAAGCTCAGGACAATTTAGTATTCATACATACTAAGTTGCGCGTCAATTTGCTTCATCACCTCAAGAGCCACCGAAACCACAATAAGAATCGAGGTGCCGCCGACAGTAAAGGCCGTAATGCCGGTAAAGCCTTGGACAATATTCGGCATTACGGCAATAATGCCTAAAAATACGGCTCCAACCAATGTGACTCTGTTCAAAAGATAGTTAAGAAACTGCGCCGTCATCGGCCCCGGCCTTATGCCCGGGATATATCCGCCCTGTTTCTGAATATTCTCTGAAATGGATTTGGGATCAAATGTAACGGCGGTATAGAAATAAGTGAATAGGATCACAAGCATAAAATAGAAGAACGAGTACCAGCCCTGCGATTGCAGAAAACTGTTCACAAACACCGCCGCTTTCGCAATAAAAATATTGCCCGAACCGGCCAAAAAATTGGCGATCATTCCGGGGAACAGCAAAATCGATAACGCAAAAATTATAGGAATGACTCCGGCGTTGTTAACTCTCATCGGAAGATAAGTCGAAACACCCCCATACACTTTCATGCCGCGAATCCGCCTGGCATAATTTATGGGAATATTTCTCTGAGCTTCGGTAATGTATATAACGCCAACTATTACCGCAAGAGCCACAATGACAAAACCGGCATAGGTGAATAGCTGTGAGGGGTCGTATGTGAAAAGTGATTGTTTCAAAGCATTAGGAAAACCGGCAACTATGCCTGCCAATATCAAAACGGAAACCCCATTTCCCAGATTCTTTTCGGTTATCAATTCTCCGAGCCACATCAGAAAAACACTCCCGGCGACAATGACCGATATCGCGCTTCCCCACTCCATTAACGTCAAGCCACCTATTACGCCTTGTCGGGACAGCAAGACCAAAAACCCGTATCCCTGCAAAGCGGCCAACGGAACGGTCAGCAAACGAGAATATTGGTTGAACCTCATTCTCCCCATTTCACCTTCGTATTTGTACATCTGTTCAAGTGACGGAAATATCATCGTAAGAAGCTGCATTATAATAGAGGCGGTGATATAGGGACCAAGGCCAAGCATGCCGATAGAAAGAGCCGCCAGAGAACCGCCGGTAAAAGTGCTGATGAGCCCGAAGAATTGATTTTGGGCGAAGAACTCTCTCAATTGAGAAGAATCTACGGCCGGGATAGGAATATTGGAAATCAGCCGAAACACAACAAGAATAAACAAAATGAACAACACTCTGTTCCTTAGATCCGGTCTTTTGAATATTTGAATTAATTTATTCATCCTGTATGAATTATTTTACGGTTCCGCCGGCTTTTATTATTTTGTCCCTAGCTGACTTTGACAAACTGAATCCTTCGAATACAAGTTTCCTGTCCAACTCACCGTCTCCCAGAACTTTTACCCCCTTATCCATCCGTCTCAGTATGCCTTTTTCAAAAAGGGCTTTAGGATTTACTGTTTCTCCGTCGTTAAACCCGTTGAACTCTTCAACATTAACAACCGAGGGGCTGTCTTTCCTTAATCGATAGAACCTGTGTTTTCTATGGGGACTGTCATTTCCTGCGCGACCCGGTTTTTTGGAAGCGCCTCTTTGTTTCGGAAACAACTGCCAAATCCTGTTATCTCCGCCCCGAAAACCGGCTCTTACGCTGGCGCCGGCTCTGGATTTCTGACCCTTGCTTCCTTTCCCGGAAAAAGTACCTCGTTTGCCTCCACGGCCAACACGCTTCTTGTTTTTTCGAAGGGTATTTGGTTGTAGATTACTTAAATTCATCTTGATTATTATTGTTTGCTATGTTTCTAGCGGGATTTAACTGGCCTTATGCTTTTTAACGCTTTGATTGTGGCTTGGGCGATATTTATTTTATTATTCGTCCTACCCAAAAGCTTGCCAGTCAAGCTGGTCATGCCGGCAAGTTTTGCCACTACCCTTACTGGGCCACCGGCTTTAACGCCGCTCTTCGACGGCTTCAACACGACTTTTGCGCTGTTATACTTTGCCTCAACATGATAAGGGATGGTACCGCCTACCAAGGGCACCGTTATCATATTTTTCTTGGCCTTGTTGAACGCCTTTTGGATGGACTGGGCGACGTCCTTTCCTTTTGCCATACCAAGGCCGATTTTTCCTTTGCCGTCGCCTATGGCAATGGTCGTTCTAAAACTGAACCTCTTTCCGCCCTTAGTTACTCTGGTTACTCTTGCTATATCCAAAACCTTCTGTTCATACTCTGATTTTCTGTCTGCGCCAAAATCACCGCCCCTTCTAAAACCGCGGCGGTTTCCAAAATTTTCGTTACCACCACGATTATCTCTTTGGTTTTGATTTGGTTCCATTATGGATTTTGGACTATGGATTATGGATTAATTTATTCCATATTCCATGTTCCATATTTTATACTTTTAATCCGCCTTTCCTTAAACCGTCGGCAACGGCTTTGATCCGGCCGTGATACTTGAATCCGCCTCGGTCAAAAACAACCTCTTTGATTCCAGACTCTTTTGCTTTTTCAGCCAGCATTTCGCCGATCTTCGCCGCCTTTTCTGTTTTTGTAAGCTTGTCTTTGGCTTTATTCTTTAGCTGTCCCGACGTTTTAGTCGGGACTCCGACCGAAGCGTCGGAGCTCAAAACTGTTTTACTGGCTTGATCATCAACAAATTGAACAAATAAATGTCTGCTGCTCTTAAAAACAGACACTCGCGGCCTTTCAGCTGTGCCTTTCACCGTCGCCCTGACCCGCTTGTGACGCCTTATTTTGTTCAGTTGTTTGATTTTGGTATTCACGAATTTGTATAAAGTATTGGGTATTTATTTATACTCAATACTACATTATCCAGCTGTTGCTACTGCTTTTTTGCCAGCCTTTCTTTTTATAACCTCGTCTTTATATTTAATGCCGCTGCCCTTATAGGGTTCGGGGGGGCGCTTTTCCCTTATTTCTGCCGCCACTTTGCCAACCAGTTCCTTATTCGGTCCGGATATTTTTATGGAGCTCTTCTCGACGCTGATGGTTATACCCTCAATACCGGGAATGGTTATGGGATGTGAATACCCCAAAATCAATTCAAGGTCATTACCTTTAACGTTTGCCTTATAACCGATGCCCTGAAACTCCAATACCTTTTCAAAGCCCTTGGTAACTCCAATAATCATATTTGCCATCAACGCTCTCTGCAAACCCCACTTGGCAATATTCTCTTTGTTGCCCTCCTCTGGGGTTAGTTTGACAAGATTACCGTCAATAACGACATTCACCCCCTTCGTCAATGGTTTTGTCAGCTCTCCTTTCGGGCCCTTAACGGATATGGTGCCGTCCTCGATCTTTACGTTAACGCCCTCGGGAATTTCAATTGGTTTTTTGCCTATCTTACTCAATTTATTACGTATTACGTATTACGTATTACGTATTACGTATTTAAACAATGCGTAATGCGAAATACGTAATTCACTAATCCATTCGTTACCAGATCTCAAACAATACCTCCCCGCCCAGCTTATGCTTTCTGGCTTCTTTGGAGCTCATTACCCCTTTCGGTGTTGAGATTACAGACATTCCGTATCCTGATCTCACTGGCTTGATCTGGCTAGCTTTGATATACATTCTTCTCGACGGACGGCTTATCAGCTTAATACCACTTATGGCTGGTCCGTGTTCGTCGTATTTTAAGGCGACAAATATAAGCTCCTGCTCTGATTTTTTAGTTTTTCTTTTTTTTCTTTCCACTTCGGTCAAATAATTACTGGTTTTTAAAACATTGGCAATATCAAGTTTCATTTTTGAGAACGGTAAAGTAACGGACTCTTTGTTCACCGCCTGGGCGTTCATTATTTGTACTAACATGTCACTAATAGGATACATCTTATGGATTATGGATCATGGATTATGGATTAATTTATTCCATATTTCATGTTCCATATTTTATTTCTGCTTACCAGCTGCTTTTTTTGACTCCCGGCAACAGGCCCTGGCTCGCTAATTCTCTAAAATGAATTCTGCACAACCCAAATTTTCTCATATAACTACCTTTTCTTCCGCACATAAAACACCTTAACACCGTGCGTGTAGAAAATTTTGGTTTCTTTTTTGATCGGGCAATTGTACTCTGCTTGGCCAAAATTGCGAATTGCGAATTGCGAATTGCGAATTATACTTATAATCCGTAATCCGTAATCCGTAATATTTTAATTCTTCCTAATTGGAAATCCCAGATTTCTTAATAATGCTGTCCCTTTTTGTTTGTCCTTGGCTGTTGTTGTTACGGTCACTTCTAAACTGAAGATGTCCTTCAGGGTTTCGTAAGTAACTTCCGGAAAAATACTTGACTCTTTTATGCCCAAGTTCAGATTGCCCCCCTTGTCAAAATTCTTAGTATCTATTCCCCTGAAATCCTTGGATCTGGGCAAGGCAACGGATATCAACCTGTCAATAAAATCATACATTCTCTCTCCTCTTAAGGTGACCGATAGCCCGATATTCACTCCCTCTCTTATTTTGAAGCTGGCTATTGATCTTTTTGCTTTCCTGAACACTGGTTTTTGGCCCGTGAGCTTTGTCACATCCTGAACAATCTTTCCTACCGCTTTTTCGTCTTTTGACAATTTGCCTATTCCCACATTTACAACCACTTTATCTACTCTCGGTACGGCCATCACATTTTTAATGCCAAACTCCTTCTGCAAAGCAGGAATGACTTCTTTTCTGTACTTTTTCAGCAATATTGACATATTTTAACGGTTTGTTATTTTAACACAAGTTTTGATTTTTGACAAAGGAAATAAGCATGGGCCGCCTTAAAAAGTTGGTACTATTTTTTGTTGTTTATTCTTGGATTCCTGTTTTTTTCATGTTTACCACTGACTTACTTACTCTGAATTCATTGGACAAGATCATCGTTTTTTATTTTTTCTGGCCAATATCCTTAACTGCATATGTTTTGGTTTCGGCTAATATTATGCCGGAACCAGTAATTGGCTACCCCGCTTATCTTTTGCTGTTTTCTTGGCTTATTGTCCTTTTACTGGCCGCATACTGGATTATCCGCAAACCTCGCTCGTAACTGGGCGTTTTATATTTCTGCTTCACATTTCTTACAAACTCTAACCTTGTTCTCGCCATCAACCTTATATCCCACCCTCGTCGGTTTGCCGCATGACTTGCATACCAAAGCAACGCTTGATGCCGATACCGCTCTTTCTTTGCTTATAATCTGGCCTTTCTGTCCCTGTTTTCGGGCGCGAACGTGTCTTTTTATAAGATTGAGTCCTTCTACCACGACTTTTCCGGCATCAGGTAAAACAACCGAAACCTTCCCGGTCTTCCCCCGATCTTTACCGCTTAACATTATTACATTGTCGTTTCGTTTTAATTTCATCAAAACAGAGACAAGCTACAAGAAACAAGGAACAAGTAAGAATTAAAATCTAGTTATTCTGACTTGTCGCTTGTCTCATGTCTCTTGTCACCACTAAACCACTTCTTCGGCTAATGACGCTATGGTATTAAATCCTTTCTCTTTTATCTCTCTCGGTATAGGACCGAATATTCTTCCTCCCTTCGGTTCGGTGCCATCCAATATGACAACCGCGTTTTCGTCGAATCTTATGTAGGTTCCGTCTTTTCTCCTGAACGGCTGTCTTTGTCTAACCACGACCGCCCTAAGGACGTCTTTTTTCTTGACGGCTTTTCTTGGTTCGGCGACTTTGACCGATACTACCACAATATCCCCTATGCGGGCGTATCTTTTCTTTGATCCTCCGAGTACCTTAAACACGCCGACCTTTTTGGCTCCGCTGTTGTCTGCCACGTTAACTATTGATCTTGGCTGTAACATTTACGTATTACGTATTACGTATTACGTATTAACTTTAAAAAAATTAATTCGCAATTCGTAATTCGTAATGAAGCAATCAGTCAATTTTACTTACTACGGTCCATCTTTTTTCTTTCGACGTTGGCCTTGTTTCTTTTATGAAAACCTCGTCGCCTGTTTTATAAACACCTTCTTCGTCATGCGCTTTGAACCTCTGGGTCACGCTGTAATATTTTTTATACTTCGGGTCCTTTTTCATTCGTGAAACCTTAACAACAACGGTTTTATTCATTTTATCAGAAACGACCTCCCCTTTAAGGATCCTGGCTTTCTTTTGTGTTTTATTTTTTGTATCCATCCCGTACGAAGTAGCTGCTTCGCAGTTACTGACGACCAGTTATGCGCGCAGAACTACTGTTGTTAATATATTTAATACTCCCGCTCGTTTCACCCGCTAGGGCTACTTCGTACGGGATTATTTTCTTGAACCGATCTCTGTCAATATCCGGGCAACGTCTTTCTTTGCTTTTTTTATCTGACTCGTATCTTTCAAGGTATTGGCTTCCAGTTCAAAGCTCAGCTTGGCCATTTTGGCCTTAATATCGAATAACACCAGTGATAATTCTTTAGCGTCCCTGTTTTTTATATCTTTGCTTTTCATCCCGTTAGAAATAGTGCGAAGCACCGCCTGCCACTGTACGGTGCCACATACTATCATTTATTGTTTTATTGATAAACATATTATTCATACCCATTTTGGTTATTTCTAACGGGATAATTAATATCTTTTAACTATCCTCGTCTTGATAGGCAATTTGTGAGCGGCCAAACGCAATGCTTCCCTAGCCTGATCTTCCGACAAACCGTCTATCTCGAATACCACTCTCCCGGCTTCGACTGGAACCACAAAATGCGATAAGGCGCCTCTGCCGCCACCCATTCCCACCTCGGAGCTTTTTGCCGTTCTGGGCTTATCGGGAAAGACCCTTACCCAAATCTTGCCGCCTCGTTGAACGAATCTGGCCATGACCCGTCGAGCCGACTCGATCTGATTTGATTTCAACCATGATGACTCCTCGGATTTTAACCCAAAAGTCCCAAAACTCAACTCAGCGCCTCGAGAAGTGCGCTCCTTCAGTCTGCCCTTGTGAACTTTTGTGTGTTTTACTCTGCTTGGTTGTAACATTCTTCCATTGCGCATTACATATTACGGATTAGTTTATATTAATTCGTAATGCGTAATTCGTAATATTTTAATCAAATCGTTCGCCTTTATATATCCAAACTTTTACGCCAATTGTGCCATATGTCGTTATCGCGGTCGCTCTTGCAAAATCAATGTCAGCTCTTAGCGTCTGGAGTGGCAAACTCCCTTCCTCAAGATGTTCCGACCTCGCTATCTCCGCACCGTCTAATCGTCCACTTATCCGAATCTTAACTCCTCTAACGTCTTTGTTTGCCATTATTTTTGAAAGAGTTTGTTTCATTATTCTCCTGTAAGGTATCCTTTTTTCTATTTGATCGACTATTGACTCAGCCATTATGGACGCTGACGCCTCCGGACTCTTTATTTCCTGTATCTCTATCCTGACACCAACTTTCTTTTTAAGAAGACTGCGAATCGAGGATTTTAAATCCTCCACTCCCGTACCGCCTCTCCCGATTATCAAACCTGGCCTTGCAGTAAATATCAATACGTTCAACATATCGGTCCCTCTTTCAATCTCTATTCTATCAACGGCCGTATTCTTTAATTTTCCATTAAGAAAATCTCTCACAGCAACATCGTCTTTCAAATAACTCTTGTATTTCCTGTGCCCAAACCAGCGGGATGCCCAATCCTTATTTATACCTATACGAAACGAAGTTGGTGATATTTTCTGACCCATAAAATCAATATCTGAATATAATTAAATTGCCTTTCTTCTAAACACCCGCTTGCCTAAACTCTTTAAAACATTCTCTTTTCGACCTAATTCTGTTTTAATTTCTGGTTTTTTCGTCTCATGCTTATCGGCTAAGGAAACCTGTTCTGTTTTTTCCTCTTTCACTTTCCCCTCGGCCTGAGCTCGAGACGAAAGCTTCTCTTGCGTTGCGATTCTCTTCATGCCGGGAACTTTCTCCGCCAAGACCAGCCTTATGCGGCTTGTTTTCTTTTCTATGGGCGAAACTCTCCCGAAGCCTTTTGGTTTGAATCTTTTTAATTTAACGCCTTCGTCAACATTAATGCTTTTGATATACAAGTTCTCCTTTACCATATTATTGTTATTTTCAGCATTGGCCATAGCCGATCTGATCAGCTTGGCAACGGGCGAACCGGAACGCTTAGTCAGAGCTTCCAGTTGAGCAAGGGCATCAAGAACATTTTTGCCTTTTATCAAATTCGAAACCGCCCTTACTTTTCTCGGTGCCAATCGTAAATTATTCAATTGTGCTTTTACTTCAGCCATGTTTCAAATTAAAAATTAAAATTGAAAAAGTAAAATCCGATTTTAAAAATTTTCAGTTTTTAGTTGTCGTTTTTCTTTTTTCATTTTTACTTTTTACTTTCGGCTTCCGGGGCCGCTTTCGCTGCCTGTGCTGCTTCTATTTCTCTTTGCCTCTGGGCTGCTTCTAATTCTTTCTGCATTTTGCCTCCATGCCTTACGAATTTCCTAGTAGAAGCGAACTCTCCCAGCTTATGTCCGACCATATCCTCGGTAATAAAAACGGGAATATGCACCCTGCCATTGTGTACGCCGAAGGTAAAACCTATCATCTCCGGAACTATCGTACAAGCTCGCGACCAGGTCTTGATTATTACTTTATCGCCCGCTTTTAAATTAGTTATTTTCTTCAATAACCTTTGGTCGACGTATGGACCTTTTTTTAGTGATCGACTCATTATGGATTATGGATTATGGATTATGGATTAATTTATTCCATATTCCATGTTCCATATTTTATTTATGCCGTCTTCTAATTATGAATTTACCCGATTTCTTTTTCTTATTTCTGGTCTTTCTGCCGCCGGTGATTTTGCCCTGAGCCGTCTTTGGCCTTCTTGTTCCCCGGCCTTGTTTGCCTTCGCCTCCACCGTACGGATGATCTACGGGATTCATCGCCGTACCTCTTACTTTGGGCCTCCTGCCTAACCATCTCGTCCTCCCGGCCTTACCTAAAACTATTGAGTTGTGCTCTGTATTGGACAGTTGGCCTATTGAAGCAGAACTCTCTCCGGATATTATCCTTATCTCCGATGAGGGCATAACTAACTGGACATAACCGCCTTCGCTGGCAAGCACCATCGCCCCGCTACCGGCAGACCGCACAAGTTTACCACCCTGACCAGGCCTAAGTTCAACATTGTGAACCATTGAACCCTGGGGTATGTTCTTCAACTTCATCCTGTTTCCGGGCCGCAACGGCGCCTTTTCGGCTGTTATTATTTCGTCTCCCGCTTTCAGGTCTTGAGGAGCCAAAACGTATCGTTTGTCGCCGTCGGCATAATTGATCCTGGCGATTCTTGTGGTTCTGTTCGGATCATACTCTATTGAGAAAACTTTCCCGGGAACATCGATTTTGTTCTGCTTAAAGTCAATCTCTCTATATAGCCTCTTGGCGCCTCCACCTCGGTACTTACTGGTTATCCTGCCCTTATTATTCCTCCCCCAGGATCTTATAAGTCCTGTCGTGGCCGACTTTAATGGCTCGGTTTTTGATAACCGGCTAAAATCGTATCCTTTCATATGTCTCCTCGATGGAGTTGTTGGTGAATAACTTTTCATTTCGAAATTTCTATATATCTATATATCGCGTTAGGGCTGAAACCCTTCAATCGAATGACCTTTTTCTAATACTACGATTGCTTTCTTGAATCCGGACTTGAAACCGACATGACGACCCACGCTTCTCCTCTTTCTCGGCAAGTTTATTATCTTAACCCCTTTAACCTTTACGCTAAAACTGTTTTCCACTTGCTTTTTAATCTCGTTCTTGGTGACGCCGTCAAAAACCTTGAAAACATACTGGTTGAATGAAGCAAGTCCTGAAGCCTTTTCGCTTATGTAAAAACCTTTCAAAACACCGTATTCCTTGGGCAGTACTTTAGGAACAGCAGCTTCTGTCTGTTCTGCGGCTTCAACATTCCGAAACTCTTCCGGTGTTTCTGTTTTCCCGCCTTTGGCGAAGCTCGCTTTTGGCGGCTTTTTTCCCTTTTTGTCTTTGCTAAAAAGTTTCATCCCGTTAGAAATAATGCAAAGCGCCAACCACCACTGGACGGTGCCATACACTAATAATTTTTATTTCATTAATATTCATAATTTATTCCCGCTAGGGTTATTTCTAACGGGATTTATTCAAATTACCCACCATACCTACCGCATCTTTCAGCAGGATTAAATTCTTATACGAAAGCGTTTCAAGTGGATTAAGATTCCTTGCTTCAGTTACTCCCACTTTCTGTATGTTCTTTGCCGCTCTATGCAAATTCTTATCCGCCAAGGAAGTCACGATAAGAATGCTCCCCGTCTTATCAAGCTTCTCTCTGAATAATTTTAAAATGCCTGCCGCTTCTTTTGTCTTGGGAAGGCTCAAATTAATGCCGTCAATCACGATGATACTGCCGTTCCTTGCCTTCTCGCTTAACGCCACGGCCAATGCTTTGCGCGCCATCTTTTTGCCGATCTTTTTCTTAAAATTCACTTCTTTCGTCGGACCAAATGTCACTCCTCCACCTTTCCATATGGGTGACCGGATGGATCCGTGTCTCGCTTTACCCGTGCCCTTTTGCCGCCAAGGCTTCTTGCCGCCGCCGCGAACCTCCGATCTTGTTTTGGCATGAGCTATAACCTGCCTCTTGTTGGCCATCAATGACGAGACAACCTGATGGAGCAGGTCATTATTGCTTTCAACGCCGAAAACGGAGTCTGGCAACTCTACATTTCCAATAATATCCGCCTTTTGATTATACAATGGATATTCCATCCCGTTAGAAGTCGCTGCTACGCAGTTATTAACGACCAGTTATGCGCGCAGAACGACTATTGTTGTTTATTTTATATTTCATTCGTTTAACCCGTTAGGGCGACTTCTAACGGGACTGTGTCTGTACAATAACTAATCCTCCCTTATGCCCCGGCACTGCACCCTTAACCGCAATTAAATTATTCTCCGCATCAACTTTGACAACCTTCAATCCTCGCGTAGTTGCTCTGACGCCGCCCATGCGCCCTGCCATTCTCATGCCTTTTAGTGTGTGCTGAGGAAATCTTTGGCCGATGGAACCGCCATGCCTCAATACATGATGATGGCCGTGACTAAAAGGCATTCCGGAAAAACCGTGTCTTTTAACTACGCCCTGAAAACCCTTTCCTTTCGATAATCCGCTGATTTTTACAACATCACCTTCGGAAAATATTGATAAATCAATTTTTTGGCCAACAGCTAATTGTAGGTCCCCGAGAGTCGTTGACGCTTTTCCCCTTGCTTTTGTCCCCTTGTTTTCTAAATTAAATTCTTTTGAAAATTTGGGTTTATTGGTTTTCTTCTTTAAACCCACACCAACCTGAACCGCTTCATACCCGTCCTTTTCTTTTGTCTTAATCTGTGTGATCATATTCGGCTCCGCTTCAATAACCGTAACTGGTATTACGGTCCCGTCCTCTTTGAATATCTGCGACATTCCTAGTTTTTTACCTAAAATAAACTTCATGTTTTTGTTAAGCCCGAAGCATAAGCTACGGCTCACCACATAAAAATTCTGCTGAATTTTTTGTTCTATCTCGGCTACCCGCCTCCCTGCCTACCGGCAGGCAGGCGAACGTTCGCCTTAAGCTTGCGCTTCGGACTTAAACATCAAGAATCTTTTTCAAACAAAAAATCCAGTTCTAGCTGGATCTAACCTGCGCTAAAACTTTTTTGTTTTATAACTATCTCTCGGTTTTATTTGGAGTTAAAACCACCCTTGTTGGATTAAGGCAATAATGCGGATGGTGCGTTTTTAGAAAACCGGCTCATCGAGTTTGACTCGACGATTAAACCGGATAAACGCTATCATCATATTACTACCTTATCTCCCAGCCCCTCTTTTGCTTAAAAAGCGGGGCTGGGGGGAAGGGAATAATTTATTTTTTTAATTCCTGCAGATTTCGTTCAATTTGTCTGATTAAATTATCTACCGTTTCTTGATTTTTAGAATCCTCCGGATTATTTTTCAGAACATCTATCCACGAAACCAGATCGGCTAACTTTTGCATCGCTTCTTGTGCTATTTCACTTCTACTTTTTTCTATTTTGGGTTCTTGTCCGTGTTCAATTTTTGGTAATTGTCCGTGTTCAATTTTTGGTAATTGTCCGTGTTCAGTTTTTGGTAATTGTTCCGACATAATTTTTATTTTATTTTACCCTTCGACTTCGCCAAGTCGAACTTGGCTTCGCTCAGGGTGATTTTTCAAGCAAACTTGAAAAATCACATTTTGACCTCTATATCTACGCCTGACGGCAGATTCAGATTCATCAGAGCATCAATTATCTTCGGCGTCGGCGATGTTATGTCAATTATCCTTTTGTGGGTTCGCATTTCGAATTGCTCACGAGAGGCCTTATCTATAAAAGTAGATCTATTTACCGTGTACTTGTGAATTTCCGTTGGCAACGGTACCGGACCAACCGGCTTGCCTCCATATCTCTCAATAGTATCAACGATCTGCTGAGCAGACTTGTCAATTATCTTATTGTCGTAAGCTTTCAGTTTTATCCTTATTTTTTGGCTATTTTCTGATGTTTTTTTTGCCATTTGATTAAAGAACACACAAAGCCCTGTACCATGGGGTACGGGGCTTTGATCTTATACAATAACCTTGGTTACCACTCCTGCACCAACAGTCTTTCCGCCTTCTCGGATAGCGAATCTCTGTTTTTCTTCCATAGCAATTGGGGCAATAAGTTTAACTTTCAAATTAATAGTGTCGCCGGGCATTACCATTTCCGTGCCCTCCGGTAGCATTACCTCTCCAGTAACGTCTGTGGTTCGGAAATAGAACTGAGGTTTATAGCCTTTGAAAAACGGAGTGTGTCTACCGCCTTCTTCTTTGGTTAAGACGTAAATTTCGGCTTCAAATTCGGTGTGAGGGGTGATAGAGCCGGGTTTGGCAAGAACCTGCCCCCGCTCGATATCTTCCTTCTTGGTGCCTCGCAATAGAATTCCGGCATTATCCCCGGCCATACCCTCATCAAGCTGTTTGTTAAACATCTCTATGCCAGTAACAACTGTCTTTGATGTTGGTTTAATGCCCACTATTTCGACTTCTTCGTTAATCTTGACTTTGCCTCTTTCAATTCTTCCGGTAACAACTGTCCCCCTGCCTTCAATGGAAAAGATGTCCTCAATGGGCATAAGGAATGGCTTGTCGGTCTCGCGAACCGGGTCGGCAAAATAAGTATCGAGGGCATCGAGCAATTCCTTCACCGATTTTACCGCCGGGTCATCTTTTGTTTTCGCCTCAAGAGCTTTTAGTCCTGAACCCCGTATAACGGGTGTTTTTTCTCCGTCGTACTGATATTTACTCAAAAGTTCCCTTATCTCAGCTTCTACCAAGTCCAGCATTTCCGGATCATCTACCTGGTCAACTTTATTCAAAAACACTATTAAGGAGGGCAGGCCTACTTGTCTTGCCAAAAGAATGTGCTCTCTTGTCTGAGGCATCGGACCGTCGGTAGCGGCGACAACCAACACGGCTCCATCCATCTGCGCGGCACCGGTGATCATATTCTTGATGTAGTCCTGGTGACCAGGGGCATCAACGTGAGCATAGTGCCTTTTTGGCGTCTCGTACTCGGAGTGGTGCAGAGCGATAGTAATACCTCTTGCTCTTTCTTCTGGAGCGTTGTCGATTTGATCGACTGCTTCAACCCTAGCGCTGTATCCCTCATCAGAGAGCAAATTGGCTGTATGCAAAATAGCCGCTGTTAAAGTGGTTTTACCATGATCGACGTGACCTATTGTGCCGACATTCATATGCGGCTTTAACCTTTCGAATTTTCCCGCCATGCGATAATTGTCTATGAACGCAGCGAATAGGTACAATTATCAGCACCTCGCCGAAGCCCTTAAGGGCGTAGGCGGGTCCGTCATCTGTCCCTTTCACCGAATTCACAGAAAAGTACTTAATAATTATGTAGAATCTATTTTATACGAATAACTGTCATTCGTCAACAACTGTGGATTTCTCCTCCTTCTCTACCTCATCTTTTAGAGCGAGTATCTGTTTATTTATCTTTTCTAACATCTCGGCCTCTTTCTCGCCGATCCTGTGCTGAAATCGGTTTGCCACTGAGACTCTCCCATCAGCGACTTGTTTTGGCTGCTCAACACGTCCGGATTCAACTTCAGCAGAGTGATTAATCTTCACTTCTTTTTCCTGGTCGGACAGAAGACCCCTGTATGCGTCGTAGCCAAGTATTACGAATGACGGCTCTCCGTTTTCCAATATTAAAACTGCGGTTGAACCCTTCAGTAGTTTTTTCAGTTCTTGTGTATCCATTTCTAACTTGCTGGCCGCTTAAGCATTATTTTCCAGTTATCATTTTCATTTGCCACTTATTTATTCAATGATTCATTGAAACAATGGTTAAATGAATGGAAATTGGTAAATGTTAAATTAAGTTTGGGTCAAGCCAGCGGCGTTATAAACTGCATTAAATATTATTAAAATATTCAAAAAAATGCAACTCGTAAATTAAAATCCGGCCATTTCTGGTCGGATTCGATTTATATACGGGTAATTAATTTATACGTTGTATACTTATCTCTCCATCATATTTATATCTAACCAGAATACGATCACCTTCCTTTAACCCAAAACATACCTCTAAATTGCCATGCATTCCATCATAACAAGAAATGACTTGATAACCACCATTATCATAACGAATTCCCACAATTACCTTCATGCTTGATCCCAAAAGATT
The DNA here is from genome assembly GCA_001794435.1 of Candidatus Yanofskybacteria bacterium RIFCSPHIGHO2_02_FULL_43_17. GTDB lineage: Bacteria > Patescibacteriota > Minisyncoccia > 2-02-FULL-40-12 > GWA2-44-9 > 2-01-FULL-43-22. Next base: position 33,872 of record MGJU01000020.1, on the reverse strand, counting down.
TTTAAAGTCTAGTTCCCTAACTCTATCAACGCGCCCATAGTAAACAAGATCAGGCGGTTCTACATTAGTTCCGCTAACTAACGTCCACAATGTATTTCCATATCTATCTTTAAATTTTGTTGCGAACAGGCCAACTAGACAGAGGAGGCATAAGCATATTGCAAACTTCTTAAACACGACAGACCCCCAGTACCTTAAATGAACTTTGCCTATTCTATCAAACTATCCAATTTTGTCAAATACGACTGTGCGTTATGTATCAGCTCACCAAAATTAATCCCCCACAAGCATTTTCCTTGTCATTTTTGAAACCGGTGCGGAGGGACAGGGACAAACAAAGCTTTACCTTAAACCGACAGGAAAACCGGAACTGACTGAATCCTGTAAACTAAATAATAAAACCTCATTTTTTTAATGAGGTTTTATTATTTAGTTTACAGGGATAAAGGAATTCCGGAAGGCCTTCCGGAGGTTTTAAAGCTATTGTTTGTCTATCTCGGAGCACCGGTTGCAAAAATGATAAGGAAAAAGATTAAGCTCCTATTTCTTCCCCTCTTTAATCAACTCCGCAATATTATTCGGTACAGACTCATAGCGGTCAAACTCCATACTAAAAGTTCCTCTGCCCTCGGTCAAGGATCTCAAGGACGTGGCATAACCAAACATTTCCGACAGCGGTACGCGTGAATCGACAACCTTGAGATTCAAAGGGCTCCTGTCGTTTATACTCAATATCTGACCGCGCCTTGAAGCTAAATCGCCGGTAACTTCTCCCATAAAATTATCGGGCATTATTATTTCCACCTTCATTATCGGTTCGAGCAGTATCGGTTTTGCTCTTCTTGCGGCTTCTTGCATCGCAGTTGACGCGGCTATTTTGAAGGCGATTTCCGAAGAATCGACTTCATGGTAAGAACCGTCATAAAGGGTGGCTTTGACGTCAACTATCGGAAAACCGGCAACAACTCCTTTGTCCAAAGCCTCCCGTACACCCTTCTCGGAAGGGTTAATAAATTCTTCGGGAATCACGCCCCCCCTGATGGCATTAACAAATTCAAAGCCGGCGCTGCGTTCAAGCGGTTCGACTCTAATCCAGACATGGCCATACTGGCCGCGGCCTCCTGACTGGCGTATATACTTTCCTTCCGCTTCAGCCGTACCAGTGATGGTTTCTTTGTAAGCAACTTGAGGACGGCCGACGTTTACGCCAACCCCAAATTCTCTTCTCATTCTGTCAACAATAATTTCCAAGTGAAGCTCTCCCATTCCAGATATAATCATCTCTGCTGTTTCTTCATTAGTCTTAATTCTAAAAGTCGGATCTTCATCGGATAGTTTCCTTAAAGCGATACCCATTTTCTCCTGATCAGCCTTGGTTTTAGGCTCAACTCTCAAGGAAATAACGGGCTCCGGAACTTCTATGCCTTCTAAAATAACTGGATTAGCCGGATCGCATAAGGTGTCCCCGGTTTTTGTATCCTTCAAGCCGACAGTCGCGGCGATATTGCCCGCATATATTTCTTTGACTTCTTCTCTTTGGTTAGCGTGAAGCCGAACAATGCGGCTTATCCGTTCCTGCTGGCCGCTCCTAGTATTCAAAACATAAGAACCGGAAGCGATCTTGCCCGAATAAACCCTGAAAAAAGTGAGCGAGCCGACAAACGGATCAGTCGCGGTTTTGAACGCCAAAGCGGCAAAAGGAGCGTTTTCGTCCGCCGGAACCGGCTTACTCTCGCCTGTCTTTTTATAAACTCCGATGGCGGGCGGAATATCTAAAGGCGACGGAAGATAATATGCTACGGCATCCAAAATAAGTTGAACGCCCTTGTTTTTTAAAGCGGAGCCGCAAAAAACAGGGAAGATTTTATTTTCTATGGTTGCTTTTCTTAAAATGTCCCTGAGCTTGTCAACGCCGATCTCTTTGCCTTCAAGATAATCCGCCATCGCCTGATCGTCTTGTTCAACTATTTTTTCAATAGTACTTGCTCTTTCTTTTTCGGCCTCAGCTTTTAGATTCTCCGGTATCGGCCCCTTAACAACTTTCTCCCCCTTGGCACCCTCAAAAGTCACATATTCCATGGTCAAAAGATCAACAACACCCTTGAATTGGTCTTCATGACCGTCCGGTATCTGTAATTTAACTGCATAAGGCGAAAGTCGTCCGAGAATTGACTGAAAAGAACGATCAAAAGAGGCACCCAAGCGGTCAAGCTTATTTATGAAACAAATTCTGGGCACTTTATAATCATCGGCATATCGCCAGTTTGTCTCCGACTGAGGCTCAACGCCGGCAACGCCATCAAAAACGACAACTGCCCCATCAAGCACGCGCAAAGAGCGTTTTACTTCAATAGTAAAGTCAATGTGACCCGGAGTATCAATTATATTAAGTTTTACTTTTTCGGCTCCGCCAGCTGGCGGATTATCTTTAGCGTCGGTAGGGCTCCAGTAAGCAGTTGTTGCGGCGGCGGTAATAGTAATACCGCGCTCTCTTTCCTGTTCCATCCAATCCATAATAGTATCCCCTTCATGAACCTCGCCTATCTTGTGAGAAATTCCGGTATAAAAAAGAATCCTCTCGGAGGTTGTCGTTTTTCCGGCATCGATGTGAGCTATGACTCCAAAATTTCTTATTTTTTGAATCGGATAATCTGCCATTGTTATATAAGTGAGCTCGCCTCACGTGGTCTCAAAGAAGACCGCATAAAAATCTCTGCGTTGACCAAGTTCAAGGCAAAAGGTGAGTATCGGACGAGCCATACTGTTGTAGTATAGTGAGACTGAAACGGAACCTTTTAACGAATAAATTGGTCAACCACTAGGCAAGCCGCAAGCCCTTAAATAACATTGGGCTCGGCTCGCGCAGAGATTTTTATCACCACGAGAAGTGAGCGAAGGCTTTATTAGCCTCAGCCATTCTGTGAACATCTTGCTTCTTCTTTATCGCACCTCCGGCATTATTGAAGGCGTTTACAAACTCCTCAGCAAGCCTGGCGGCCATCGGTTTGCCTTTTTGAGCTCTCGCTGATTCGACTATCCACCGGATGGCAAGCGCCGTCCGCCTTTCCGGCCTGACTTCGACTGGAACTTGATAATTAGCTCCGCCCATTCTCCTTGATCTAAGCTCAACGGTTGGAGAAACGTTTTCCATTGCTTTCTCAAACACCTCAATCGCCGGTTTTTTGGTTTGTTTTTCTGCAAGCTCAAGAGCCGAGTAAACTATCTTTCTGGCAACTGATTTCTTTCCCGCTTCCATTATCTTGTTTATAAATTTGGCAACCAAAACATTCGAATATCTGACATCCGGATCAATAACTGCTCGTTTTTTTATTAGTCGTCTCATTGGTAAAAATTAAAAAGTAAAAATGAAAATCTAAAAACAACAACTAAAAAGTTAAAACTGATAGAATTGCTGCGGTTTTTAGTTTTTCCTTGTCGTTTTTCATTTTTCAATTTTAGATTTTACTTAGGACGCTTTGCGCCATATTTGCTTCTCTGTTGCTTTCTTCCTTCGACTCCCCCGGAATCAAGCACTCCTCTGACTACGTGATATCTGACTCCCGGCAAATCTTTAACTCTCCCCCCTCTGATAACAACTACGGAGTGTTCTTGAAGATTGTGTCCGATACCAGGTATATAAGCAGTTACTTCCATGCCGTTGGTAAGTCGGACGCGGGCAAACTTTCTTAGGGCCGAGTTTGGTTTTTTGGGTGTCATTGTTCCAACTCTTATCGCAACGCCTCTTTTGAAAGGAGCCGGATAAGATGCCGGCTTGTTCTTTAAAACATTAAATCCGCGAGCTAAAGCTGGCGATTTGGTTTTCGCTCTGGATTTCTTGCGCGGGTTTTTCATTAATTGTCTAAATGTCGGCATAACGATTTTGTCGGTGAAGAGTTTATAGCCAATCAGATTCGTAAGTGAGATCTTTTTGGATAAACGACATAAAAATAAGACCCCTAAGGTCTTGTATAGTGTAGCAAATTTTTTACTCGTCTGTCAATTTGGCGCTTATTTAATGAATATGCCAAGAATGTTATTAATGATAGGGTCTATCGCGCTTCGGTCCCGATAAATAGCTACTCCCCATATATAGACGATGGTCAAAAGAAGTAGTGTTGCCATACCAGATTTTAGAAACCCTTCAAAGCTATCCCAATCCGCATAACCCACAAACGATCTTGCCACTATGTAAATAAGAGAAGCTAAAAGTAGGCCTGACAGAGTTAGTGTGGTACCGAAAAAACCGCAAGACCGATAAAAACCAGGGTTATCGTACCCAAACCCCCGACCGTCATTCTCCAGACCATCATTTTTCTCCAAAACTTAATGAACTCTTGAATACATTGAAACAATAAAAAGTTACCTTGTCAAAAGTTTTACATGAGGCCACCCACTTTGCGTTTTTGGTTTTTATTTCCTATCCCGTAGAAGAATTTCCAATCTATTCTTAATCTTTTCATGCCAAAATTCGTATTTATCAATTTCTTCCAATTTCAGCCAAGCATATTCTTGATGTTCGTGACTTAAAGTAATATTCGTCCTATATTCGGCTCGGCATAGAAAAGTAACAATATATGTCTCCCCGCTATCGCTTGTATCCACATAGAGAATTTCTTTTACTCCAAAATTCTCTATCCCTGTTTCTTCTTTAACTTCACGCTTCAATCCTTGCAACCAACCCTCCTCCTCCAATCGGCCTCCTGGCAACATCCACTTACCATCTTTTTGCAAAATTAGAATTTCTCCAAAATTGTTTTGGATAATCGCATTTTGATTTATTCTAAATAATTTATGATTTTCCATAGCCTTCACGCCCCACGGCATTTCAAATTTTTAGTTACCTTCGATAAATATCCTTTCGGTTGCCGATATAAAGAAGGTGAACTTCATTTGATGAGATAAAACGAAATTTGATCCTATGATCTTTATCAACCCAAAAACTCCATATCTCTTTATGATGTGGCTCTAACTTCTTCGTCTGAAGAGAGGGGTGGAAAGGATTTTGACGAAAGATTTGGGTCTTGGAGTCAGCTTTCCGACGAATTGTTTTTGGCAGTTCCCGGTAAAGCTCTTGAAAAGTTTTAGTTACAAAAATCTCGAGCATGAAAACGAGCCAGTATTATCGCCCTGTTTCTAACTCACGAAGAGATCCGATTTTGCGAACTTTTCCGCTCTTTGATTCTTTTAAGGATTTTTTGAGCGTTTTAGTAAACCCTGGTTTATAAAAACCGAAAATATCAGCCAGTCGTTCCCACTGGTCAAGATTAATTTCTACTTTCATCGTTCTGGAATTTGATTTTTGAATGGTTAGTGTCGGCATAATGGTATTATACCAATTCCTAAAAATTCTACAACTACTCTAGAACCCGATACCGGTAAGCAGTCGGAACAATCCCCTTAGAAGAGGCATCAACAACGGAAAAATAAAGAATAAAAATACAAAAAGAAGCAATAAGCCGTATTTATATAAGAACGTCCTTACTTCTGTAAATCGGGCCGGCAGAAAAGTGAGCAAAAGCCAGTGGCCGTCCAGCGGCGGTATGGGGAAAAGGTTGAACACCGCCAGAAACAGGTTCAACATAACGACAATGCCCAGCAATTCCGGGACAAGAGACGAGGAAAATATATCCGGAAGAAATCTCAAAGTAATACCAAACAGAACCGCCAAAAAAATATTTGACGCCGGTCCGGCTATGGCAACTTTTGCCGGACCGTATTTTCGGTCACTCAGATTCAATGGGTTATACGGAACCGGTTTGGCATATCCAAATATGAACCCGCCGAGAAAAAAAGAAATGAGGGGGAGCATAACGGAACCGAACATATCCAGATGTTTGAGAGGATTCAAGGTAAGCCGGCCGAGATTCTTGGCCGTAGGATCGCCCAAAGAATAAGCCACCGCCCCGTGGCTTACTTCGTGTATTACTACAGAATACAAAAGCGCCACTATCCAAAAAACAGTAATCAGTATTGACTCCATCCCGTACGAAGTAGCTGCTTCGCAATTAATAACTACCACTTATGCGCGCAGTACTACTGTTGTTATATAATTTGATACCCCCGTTCGTTTCACCCGTTAGGGCTACTTCGTTCGGGATCCATATAATACTTGAAAGAATATCAATTTTAGTTTATGGTGTAAACTGCAATCATTTATGGCAACCAAGTGTCCGCAATGCGGCAAAAAACCGATTATGGTAACTACTCGCAAGCTCTTGCGAGGTCATTATAATCCCACATCTCGCTCAAAGAGACACCCAAACCTCCAATGGGCTAAGATCCCGGACAATAAGACATCCGCCGGCTGGCGGAGGGTAAAGATCTGCACCGACTGTATCAAAACGCTCCACAAAACCAAATAAAATACCGAGGGTCGCTATGACGACCGAAGGCGGGCTGTGGTATAACGGTATTACACATGGCTGGGGGTCATGTAACCCGGGTCCAACTCCCGGCAGCCCGACTAAATAAAATACAGGCACATTGTGCCTGTATTTTATTTAGTCGGGAATTCTAAACTTTCCTCGAACTTATTTTGAGCTGATACATTACGAGCCCTTGACTTCTATTACTAACTATGCTAATACTGATAGGCGTAATCGGGAAAAGCACTTAAGGAGGCGTAGGTTGGCTAAGACATCGGTTACGGGAATCGCATCTGTGGGTATTATTTTCCGCGCAGTCAATCCGAACGAGATATTCATTGAGGTTAAAGATGATGGCCATCCGATTAAGCTCGTTCGCCGTCAGCTGTGCTTCATCGGCGGAAACTGGATCGGCGAAGGTGCCAGAAATGATAAAAATACATTCGACACCTTCAAGCGGGAACTTGACGAGGAGCTTTCTTTCGACAGACCATGTCGTGATTCCGTCGAGTTGAATCTTCTTGGACACGCGGACACAGAACAGTTCGCGCCCGTTCCTCAGCCGGTCGCGAAAGTACTGTCTGTAGATGAGGAAGATCTTGACAACCTAAAAAGGGCTATCGTCATGTCCGCCACTCCGTTTGGGGACTTCTTGAATACCGTGCCAAAAACTGCGCTTGACGCGGCTGATCCGACGAACAAGCGCGATGGATTTACTAGCCTTATATCCTACTGGGTAGCTCCGCTTCAGGAAGATGTATGGGAGAGCCTACTCCGACTTCAGCGTAAGTTTAAGAATCTTTCGAATGAATCTATCACTCTCGTTACTTCGCTTACCGAGATCGTCCAAACGAACACGAGAACCTCATTCGCCCACGACCGGGTACTCCAAAGGTTCTTTCTACATCACGGACTCGAAGCGGCCAAAAACCTCCCGCTTGTACCGGATCTATCAAGCGTAGAAGCGGGTATGCCGCTTTCCACCTACAACGATTACCTCGAGCGATATGAGGTGGCAAAGAGACCAGTCTAGGGCAGAGATAATCTCTACCAGCGCCTTGCGAAATTCGTGATGAACGAATCAACCCGCAAAGCGCTTTTATTTTCATAAAATCTTAAAAAATAAATCTTTGCGAAAACAAATTCTTTCAACCATTATTTACTTGTATTTGTTATCGCAATTGTCGGCGCGAATTTTTCCAAAATACGGCGTTTAGTAATTACGACTAAAATGAACTACCCCGACCTTACGGTCGGGGTATCTGTTAAACTATACCCCGCACCAAACTTATCCGCTGACCGCCATTAAGAAAGGGGGCGGGTTTGGTGCGGGGTTATTGTTTCTAGCTCAATTCATCTCCGCCCTAACGGGCGGAGTATTCTGGAGTATTCTTGAGAGAAACAATAAAATACAGGCACATTGTGCCTGTATTTTATTTGAAGCCCTCCCTTTATCTCAAAGTCTTCAGCATTTTGCAAAGTGGGTTTCCGCAGAACAACCCCACGGGGTTGTTATCATATAGGAATCCCGAACAAAATAATTTGTCCTAAAGCTTGGAAATAAGAGAAAGGCCTACCTCTATTATATCTCGCCGTCATCGTAATAAAAGTGGATATCGGGACGTAAATAGCTGAAAATCTCGTTTTTATTGAAAAATATCCCTATTTCTCTTTTTGCCGCCTTGAGATCCTCGGATGAATGGATGATATTGGCTGAAATTGACATCCCATAATCCCCCCTTATTGTACCGGGTGGCGCATTCTTGCCATCAGTCGGCCCGCACATATTTCTCACCACACGCACCACGTCTAAACCCTCAAGCACAACAAGCACAACTGGTAGCGACTTCATAAACTTCTTGAGGCGCGGCAAAAAATGCTTGCCTTTATGCTGGGCATAGTGCTTATCCAAAAGCAGGTCAGTCATCTTGATCATTTTAGCGCCGACTATTTTGATGCCTTTCTGCTCAAACCTGTCCAATATTTCCCCCACTATCCCTCGATGAATAGAGTCGGGTTTTAAAATTACTAATGTTTTTTGAAATGAATTTGCCATTTTAGTTAGCGGTAATTATTTGATAATTTTGACCATCGCTGACAACCTTAACATCGCTGTCTAAATCATTACGATAATATTTTATTCCAACATTTTCAAGACGGCTTAAAACTTCCTTAGTCGGATGGCCATACCTGTTCTTGGCTCCGACCTGTATTATCGCAACCTGCGGCGACACCTCATACAAAAACTCGTCCATGGTGGATGTCTTTGAGCCGTGGTGCGCTATTTTCACAATGTCAGCATCCAGATTTGCGTCGCTTAATATGATTGCTCTTTCTGCTTTAGCTTCAATATCACCAGTCAGTAAAATTTCCGTTTCGCCGTATTTTAGCATCATGACCACAGAGTCGTTATTTGTTTTTTCCAAGGCCTTGCCAACCAACGACTCGGCGGGATGAAATATGGTCAATGTCACGCCGTTTCCCAAATCAATAACCCCGCCGAACACAGGATCAATAATATCAGCCCCTTCTTCAACAACCGCTTCCCGCCAAGCATTGTATAAAGCAGAGTTGCGAATTATATCTGAATAAACAATGTTCTCAATTTCATATCTGTCCAGAACTTCTATCAACCCGGTGATGTGATCGGCATCAGAATGTGTTAAAACAACAAGATCAATGTCTTTGTCGTAAAACGGCATTGTTTTTCCAAGTTTTTGCAACACCGCATTATCCGGCCCGCCGTCAATCAAAACCTGATTCCCATTCGGTGTTTCGATAAAAATAGCGTCCCCTTGGCCGATGTCGAAGAAATATATCTTTAAAAGGCCGTCTTTTTGGCTAGCGATAGAATTTGTCGAAAAAGCGAAAACTGACAAACATAACAGAACAACCACATATAACAGAGATAATTTTCGCATTAAGTTCTTTTAGCACAAATTTTAAGAAAAATAAAAGGAGTAGGTTATATACTCCTTCGGGTAGCTAGGCTGCCGCTGTTTCTTTCTCTGGTTTTGGGAAAAAGGCCCTCTTGCGACCGCACTTGGGACAATTTACAACAAAATACTCTGTCGCAAGTCTATTCGTCACATTAGGAGAAACAAACTTGACATCATCGCCAGACTCAAGAACAAATAGAGTCTTGCAACCATAGCATCGAATAACGCATCCTACCCAAACTTCTTTTTCGGAAAGAACCACCATGTCCCTACCTCCCTTTTTATTGTGCTTATATGTTAATCTTAATTATCTATCTTGTCAAGATGCGGAGGTAACTAATCTTGAATATAAAATAAAACGGTCTATCATTTGTGGTTAGTCTATAAATATCGCATCCCCTTGGCCAATGTCGAAGAAATGGACCCTCAAAAGACCATCTTTCTCTTGCGCAGTAGTATGTGTTGAATAAGCAAATACAATTAAACAGAGTAAGGCAACAAGATGTATGATGCCAAGCTTTTTCGTTTAGATTATTTAGCACAATTTTAGATACAAAAAAAGTAGCATAAATACTACTTTCTAAAAAATTCGCGAAGAAAAACGCCAATCGCCCTCCCCAAGCGTACCTCTAAGGAATCGGATGGAACTCTTACGATAATTCCATAGCGAGGAAGAATATGGTTATTAACATATCTTCTAAAATCACTTGGTGAACGATATTGCAATTCTAATTGTAATTTTTTGCGCAACCACACACATTCCTGATCTGATAACTTATAAGCTATATTTTTAAGGTGCTTTTTTACGGTTTCATCTAATGGCAGAGTACTTACACATTTTTTAAGGTCATCTACGTCCCACCACATCCACGTACCCATAAGTTCTCCCTGGAAAGAATTTGATATGATAAATATACATAAAATTCAAAATTTAGTCAAGCCTCGCCAAAAATATAAGAATAATCTCTCTGCCTCCCCCACCCCGTTGGGTTATAAATCAAAAATCTGCCCTTCGGCAGATTCTTGAGCGTGGACCGAGGGGGAGTCAAACCCCTAGAGCAAGATGACGAGCCTGCTCCCGAGAATCGCTCGGACTCGGCCCTTGATCCACGAAATAGATATTATCAGTATTATTAAAAAGAGAAAAGCCCCCAAATTGGGAGCTCTTCGGAGTCACGAACAATCTCGTTCGTAGCAGGCTCGTCACCTTGCTACCAGTATAGCATAGGCAATATCCACATGTCAAATTTACTGATTCCTCCTCCCCCACCCCGTTGGATTATGGGCGGACTAGAGGTGGTTTCCGTATGGAGATTTAATAACACGAATTGGAGAAACAAAAAAGCCGAGACTAGCTCGACTTTGGCTCATAAGCCACAGGCAACAATCCGCAAGAAAACTCTTCTTCAATAGCTTCTCTTGTCAAAGTATCGGGTACATGAATTACGAGGGTATTAATAATTTCTGTGCCAGGATATTTATGGTATCCGGCGATGGTTACTTCTGGATATTTCTCGGTAATTAAACGAGCAATTTCAAACACCTTTTGAGAATTAGATTCTGAAAATAATTCCCACGATATTCCTGGCTTAACTGGCTCTACGATATATGCTTTCATAAGTCGCTCCTTGCGATGAACTGGCATGATATTAGCATAGATTTGGACAAAAAGAAAACCGAGCTAAGCTCGGTCGGATAATTTACTTATTACTGGTCAATTGAAATGTTTCAACGACAATCCCACGAATCCCTTCGGGATTATCAATGGTTCTAAATACATACCAATCTGCGATACCGCGGTTTCTTTTTGCAAACCACTTTCGAAGTTCTACAACCGTCGATTCTATAGTTTCTTTATCGCTTGTAATCGCTGGATTTAGTCCGATACAGGTAAACTCAGGTCTCTGTTCACAATCAGTATATGAAAAATGAACTTGAGAAGAATCGCTTATGACTTTAAAACGAAAATTATGGTTAACTTCAGTTGGCGGCGCTTGCGCACAACCGATTGTTAAGGCAACAATAGCAACTAGCCCGACAAGGTTTCTGACTCTCATCTTAGATCTCCACCTAATCTGATAATCTGGCTGGATGTTATTATAAGCATAGGAAATAGTCAATCAGATCGCAAAAATATCCGAATAATCCCTCCCCCCTGTCGAATTGTACGGAATATCGAATTCAAAAGGCAAGTTGACGCTTTTAATTCGTATTGATACGATTTACCTAGTCTGTTTTTTAAAATACGCGGGGATCTAAATGAAGAGATTGTCACTTGCCCTTCTTGTGGTCATTTTGCTGTTTCCTGCCGTTTTATTGGCTCAATCGCCGGCTGATTATGTCAGAAATTCAGAGACAATTCCTGACATTTGGAATCAATCCTTGGGATGGGAGCATGATCGCTCCTTGGATAGACGCGACAGTTCTTCGTATGGTGGGGTAATATTGTTTAGAAGTTATTTTAATTCCCGTCAGAGATTGGTTGCAGTTGTTGCTTCCGTATCATTTCCCAGCAGAAACATAGATAACGAGGATGTTCTTTTGATGTATACCGGAGGCGGGGTAGCCCGAACCGCTCTCAAGGTGGACGGACAGTGGTTTGTAAGCGTTGGACCGTTTGAAGACAATGGTAAGGATGTGCCTGAAAACGATGTTCGATCAAGCCTTGTTGAGAATGCCAGTGGTAATGTTGTAGGAATAAGATTGGAGCTTAATACAGTCGATGGTTTGAAGGTGAGAATTCTTCCTTAAGATTTTTTATAAATTAGTGCTAGTGCGCAATGGCGCACTTTTTTGTTCAATCCGACTCTATGTTTAGCTCTGAAGAAATAGATCTTCAAAAAACCTTTTTGTAGTATGTATTCCGGTTCTTATCTGTTCTTAATGGCTTCCTCAAGCTGTGCTCTTAAACTTTCGAGTTGTTCTTCAAAAACTCCCGGGGGCCTGTTCGGATCGTTCTTTATCCTATCTTCGACTTGCTCAATCGCGTATCTTAAGCCGGAGATCCTGTCTTCTTTTTTCCTTTTATCATAAAAATGATCATGACCCTTGCCCGGCTTATCTTCGCTGATTTCAAACGGATTTTTTGTCATAGATTTGTTGGTTATTTTTATGTAGCCGACAGGAATACAATATAAAAAAGGTCTCCGAATTTCAAGAGAAAAGGTTCACAACCCAAATCTGATAGGTTGTGATGGCCCAAGCGGTATATCCGAATAATTGGCCTAAGGGCAAAAATACCATCCCCGCAAGACCGGAAATAAATCCCGCAAACATCGCGGCCGGAATGAAAGGAAGAATGAGTATGTTGGCCGGCAAAGATACAAAAGAAATATTTTTGAAATAGTAAATTAACAACGGCGCCACAGTTATTTGTGCCGTAAGGGTCATCAGGGTTATCTCTTTCAAAGTGCCGAACTTCGGAACTTTACTCAATTTTGAATCGAGATAAGGATACAAATACATAAGCCCCAATACCGCCGCAAATGAAAGCTGGAATCCGATATCAAAAACCAGAGAAAAAGGATTCAGCCAGACCATTGCCGCTCCGGCAAGAATAATAGAATTTTTCGGGTTATAAAGCCGTCCATAACCATTGGCAAATAAAAGCAAAAGTCCCATTACGGCCGCCCGCACCACCGATGCGGAAGCGCCGGTCAAGATCACGAATAAAACGATAATCACAACTGACAGCCAGAATGCGGTTCGCCTTCTGAAAAAATGCACCAGCCCCGCCAGAACGGCCCATGAAATTATCATTATATTGTACCCCGATATGGCGAGTATGTGAGTCGTACCCGTCTTGTTGAATGCTTCTTTAAGATCGTCTGGGATATTTTGCCTTGAACCCAACAGAATACCGTTTATAAAAGACGCGTTCGGTTCGGATACTGATTTATTAATGGTATTTTCAAAATTATTTTTCAGCCAAAATATTTTTTTATACAAACCAATCTTAGCCCCCTCAAAAAACCCCACACTATGATATATCAAAGTATCATAGTGTTTATCCGAACCTGATATCTTCGGATAGAACATGGTAGTTCTTATGCCTTCTTTTTTGAGATATGTAGCATAATCAATCCCATTAGAAGTCCGACCTGCCTTAGAGGCGTGGTCGGCAGACGACCCCACAGAGGGGCGTCTTACTTCTAACGGGACAGTAAGGTTGGCGGGCTTTTCAAGAGAACCAGTTACCGAAACCGTATTGCCGTAACGGAACTTTGGAAAGTTGTTTATGGTAACCAGTATTCTGTCGTTTAGTGGCACGATCTTGTCTTCCGCTATTAATTCTTTGGCCTTTAAAACAAGTACTTGTCTTTCGCCGCTATCAGCTGGTTCGTCATCAACATAACCATTAACAACAACTTCAATTCTCTTATTACCCGCTTTCAAGTCGGTAAACACGTCCAGACTATCTTGACCGAAATTCACGGAATTAAATCTTATCACTCCGAACAGAAAAGCGATGCTTAAAAATCCGGCCAACAATAATCTGCCGTTAAAACTCTTGTTATATCCAAATATGCCAACCAAACCAACAGCCGCCATAAGGCCCGCATAAATAAAGGTCTGGCCGACGCTAAAAATAGAAGCGACAAAAATCCCCGACAAAAAACTAATTAGTAGCCAGAAAAACACTTGGGATTTGTGCATGACGATTTTGTCGGCGAGAAGTTGCGCAGCAGACGAGCCATTACAAAACTCGTCACCCCGCCTTATCTGGAATCATAACTTTCTATTAACTAAATTTCAAAGGCGAAGCCGCCTAACGGCTTTAGTAAGTGCCGTATCGCACTTTGACCCCAGATAGGGCGGGGTTAACTATTTGTTGCCAATCGGCTATACCTCTTGGACAAATACTTAATTACACACGCCCGTTGTGGTAAAACAGTTAGGACAAGAGTAGCATGAGCCGGCCCTTATCATTATCGTTCCGCAGTTATGGCAAAGCGGGGCATCGGCATTAAGCGACTTGGCTTTTCCGTTGCTTGCCCCGTAGTGTGATTTCGGTTTGTTTGTGCCGGAGGCATCCGAAATCTCTACTTCGGGGCCACTGGGACTACTTGCCCCACCTGTTTGGATAGAATAAGCGGGTATTTTTTCCGTTCTGATCGTTGAGGACGATACAAGTTCGGCTAGTATTTTATCGCTTTGAGACACTGGCTCTTTTTGCAATTCCCGAACAGACCCATCTTGAGCATGATCCGGCCCGAAAATCTCTTCCTTGTCTTCCTGGTTGAGATATTTCATGCCAACATACCTGAAAACATAGTCGATGATCGATTTCGCTGTCGGAATATTGGGGTTATTGGTGAACCCGGCAGGTTCAAACCTCATATCCTTGAATTTTCTTACAAGGGTCTTGAGTGGTATGCCTGACTGAAGACACATTGAAACCAAGGTCGCAATCGTATCGAATAAACCAGATATGGTACTGCCTTCTTTCGCTGTGGTAATGAATGTCTCACCTGGCTGCATCGTATCAGGGTAAAATCCAACCGTAAGATAGCTCTCGAATCCACCAACGGAAAATTTGTGAGTGATGGATGGTCTCTCATCCGGCAGCTTAATTCTGGTATAGCCATTTATTTTTTCCACTAACTCCTTGTCTATTGTCTCTTGTCTCTTGTCTCCATCACTCGTATTAAGCGGTTGGATCGACTTGCAGCCGTCACGATATACGGCCAGCGCCTTAAGTCCCAAACGCCAGCCCTGGAAAAATACATCTTCAATATCCTCTACCGTCGCATCGCTGGGCAAATTTATCGTCTTTGATATCGCTCCCGATATGAACGGCTGGGCGGCAGCCATCATTTTGACGTGGCCCATATAACTTATGCTTCTTGAACCGTTGGGAGCTTTGAATGAACAGTCAAAAATCGGCAGATGTTCTTCTTTCAAATTCGGAGCCCCTTCTATCGTTTCTCGTTCCAATATATATTCGGATATCGCATCCGCTTCTTCGTTGAGATAACCTAGCCGTCTTAACGAGATGGGCACCTGATTGTTGACCAGTTTAAGCGTTCCGCCGCCAACCAGTTTCTTGTATTTGACCAGCGCAAGTTCTGGTTCAATCCCTGTCGTGTCACAGTCCATCAAAAAACTTATAGTTCCGGTCGGTGCTAAAACCGTGACCTGCGAGTTTTTAACTCCATACTCGTCAGCCAGTTCTTTAGCCTCATGCCACACCAGACGAGCAGCTGTTTCAAGAGATTTATCATTCATATTTTGCTGTTGCGAATTTCCGAATAACACTTCGGCCGAATCAAGGTGTTTTGATAAAACGCTTAACATCCCCTCTCTGTCATTGTAATAACCGGCAAACGGCCCCTTGTGGCTTGCGATGACGGCTGACATCCTGTAAGCTTCCCCGCACATCAAAGAGGTTATCTGTCCGGCAAGTATCCTCCCCTCATCGGAATCGTAAGGCAGACCCAAAACCATCAGTAAAGCGCCCAAATTGGCATACCCGAGTCCAAGCTCCCTGTAAGCCCGAGCATTGGTCTCTATTTTGTCCGTCGGATAAGAAGACCGATCAACCAGTATATCCTGGGCAAGAATAATTGTATCAACCGCTTTCTTGAATAGATCAGCATCAAATTTTCCTCCTTCTCGTAAAAATTTCATCAGGTTTAAGGAAGCAAGGTTGCAAGCACTGTTGTCCAAGTGCATATATTCACTACACGGATTAGATGCGTTTATTCTTCCCGCATTAGGACAAGTGTGCCATTCATTTATGGTGGTATCGTACTGAATACCGGGATCCGCTGAATGCCAAGCCGCATCGGCCATCCAACGAAGCAGATCTTTTGCTTTTACCGTTTCCATAGTTTCGCCGGTTGTGACGAACTTTAGATCCCAATAGCCATCCGCCTCAACTGCTCTCATAAAAGCATCCGACACTCTGACGGAGTTGTTGGCATTCTGATACGGAAGCAGGGTGTATGGGTCAAACAAATCGGCTGCGATCGAATCCTTAAATCCCTCCCGGGCAAGCGCTTTAGTCATATCCTCAATTATCTTTTTTGAATAAATGAAGTGCCGAACGTCAGGATGATCCACATTCAGAACCACCATTTTGGCAGCGCGTCTTGTGGTTCCGCCTGAACGAATAGAATTAGCAACTCCGTCAGCGCCCTTCATAAAAGATACCGGACCGGAAGAATAGCCACCTTTCGATAACGGTTCTTTTGACGACCTCAATTTGGATAAATTAATTCCTGAACCCGAACCGAATTTAAATATCCAGCCCTCATCCCTGAACCAGTCGAGAATTGACTGCATATTGTCTTCAACGGAAAGAATAAAGCAGGCGCTGCATTGCGGACGTTCATAAACCCCGACATTGAACCAAACTGGACTGTTGAACGCGGCCTGTTGATTAACTAGAAGCCATGTCAGGTCTTTTGTGAAATTATCGCAATCGCCGATAGTGTCAAAGTATCCGTCCTTCATTCCCCACTCACCTATCGTCTTGGCAACCCTGTCTACCATCTGCTTAACGCTTGATTCTCTCTCCGGGGAATCCGGCTTGCCTCTAAAATATTTTGAAGCAACTATGTCGGTAGCGGTTTGAGTCCAGAACGAGGGAACCTCAACGTCTTTCTGTTCAAAAACGGTAGTGCCGTCTCCTTTGGTTATTTTGGCCACTCTTTTTTCCCACTTGATGGAATCATACGGATTTCCTGAACCAAAAAGACGAGGCCATTTAATTCCAATACCGGATTCGATGACTTCCCGCTCACCAGAGCGAGGCTCGCTCGCCGAAGACGAGGCGGCACCGTTTATTCCTAAGTTGGATTGTATGAGAGTTTCTTTCATATGATTATAATCCGAATGTTAGGGGACAAAATACTGCCCTCAGGCAGTATTTTGTCCCCTAAGAGAAGTTTTAACCCGCTTAAAAGCGGGAATCAGTTATGTAAGCATTTGAGTTTTAAAGCTCATTATCATTACTAGTTTCATTCTAAAAAAATATTTTTTAGAAATCAAGACGAGGTGTGTGGATAATCCGAAATTTTCCTTGACATATACCAAATACTATAGTATTATAAAGCAACGGTACAGAAGGGAGTACGCAGATGTCCGGACTGGCAGTTCTTTTGAAAAAACTGGCTGAGACCACAAATAACGGCCCTGGCGAAGCGTTGCGGGCGCTCACTTTCGTAGGCAATGGTTATGGTTGTTACCAAAACTCTGATGTAAGGCTGGACGCAACCCCTTGGTCTGATGACTTTCGTCATACGTTTATTGCGTACAACCAATTAATTCAGCCTGATGATATGAGTTTTCTTTTTGACCAGAGTAGGGCTTACCGCTATCATATTGATACTCTTACGGTTGATGTTTTCTGGGTTTGGGATGGAGACAGTAAACTATACTTCTGTCTGCGGGAAGGCGCGAAAAATCTTGCAGAAATCATTAGCTACGATTGCAAACATGGCGATGAATGGAGAGAAGAACCGATGAGGTGGCCGAGGGGTTGTTGTGGGAAAGGATAAGTAGAAATATCGATAGAGAGAGGAGGCAATAAGCCCGGTAGTAGAATTTCCAGTGGCGGCATAGCCGCCTTTTTTAATTCTGGAAATCACTACCGAGTAAGCTCCTTTTGTTTTTCACTCATCCCCTGCCCTGCGGAGGGTTTAAATACCGCCACTGCGAATAAGCCAAGAAAACTTATGAAAGTAGGACAGAACGCTCAGGAGCGAGGCCTTATTATCTTCGAATCACTTTGACGAGTCGAGGAAGAGGATGAGGTTGGTATGAATGGGCTCCAATAATCATAGGTCGAACGCCCAGCCCCACTTTTCAAAGAAAAGAGGGGCTGGGAGGCAAGTGAGGGTTACCTGTGATTATTGACTAATCCATACATATCATACCAAGTCCGATGACAAGATGAGGAAGCGTGATGAGAAGACGGTAAGGCCGAGCGACTACCCGCGCCCTTTAAACGCCAAATGTCCAGCGCAAAGTTCACGCAAAAACTTATTTTAGCTGGGACTATATATACAAATTTATCTAAATAAAAATAGCAACAAAAGTTGGCGTTCTAAAGAGCGGGATAAGGTTTTGTTACTAAATTTTTAAATCTAAGATTTAAAAATTTAGACAAAGCCCTTACTTCATCTTTCTTCTGATGAAGGCGGGTATATCAAACTCGTCGTCATTGACCGACGAATCAATCAATTCTTTTACTGGCTGAATGGGTATTCCGTTGCCGGAACCATTCAAACTCTTTTTTGGCGCATTATCAAATAAGCTTGGGCTTCCGTTGACCATTGGCCTGACCGAGGTCGGGTGGCCGTTATTGAATCCCGTTGCCACAACCGTAACTTTGAGCTCGCCTTTCTTCAGTTTATCGTCAAGAACCGCTCCGAAGATGACCTTGGCATCGGAATCAATGTGTTCGGTGATAATTCTTGCCGCTTCATTGATCTCGGCCATTGCCATATCCATACCGCCGGAAACATTGAAAAGCACTCCTCTTGCCCCGTCTATTGAGACCTCCAGAAGCGGAGAGTTGATAGCCATCTTGGCCGCTTCTATCGCCCTATCCTCGCCACTTGCTCTCCCTATTCCCATCAGAGCAGAGCCGGAGTTCGCCATAACAGCTTTGACGTCAGCAAAGTCAACATTAATTATGCCCGGTATTGTTATCAAGTCGGAAATACCTTGAACGCCTTGACGCAGAACATCGTCAACAATGGCGAATGACTCTAGCAACGGCGTCTTTCTGTCTATTACAGAGAGTAGTCTGTCATTGGGAATCGTAATGAGAGCGTCGACTCTGTCGCGCAAGTTTTGCCAGCCTTCTTCAGCTATTCTTGCTCTTTGAGCGCCTTCAAAATTAAAAGGCTTGGTAACAACAGCCACTGTCAAAGCTCCAAGTTCCCGCGCGATCTCGGCAACAACCGGAGTGGCGCCGGTACCCGTACCGCCTCCCAAACCGGTCGCCAAAAAAACCATATCTGCTCCCTTAAGCGCATTTTGAATTTCTTCCTTTGTATCTTCTGCCGCTTGCCTGCCTATTTCTGGATTCATTCCTGCGCCTAATCCCCTGGTCAAACTTTTACCAATATGAATTTTAGTCGGCGCATTGGTCGCGTGAAGCGCTTGAGCGTCGGTATTTATTGCGATAAATTCCACCCCATGAATTCGGGCTTCTATCATTCTTGCCAAAGCGTTGCCGCCTGAACCGCCGCAACCGATAACTTTGATCCTGGCAAATGTTTCAAATGGTGGTTTGATCTGTGCCACGACTTATTACGTATTGCGAATTACGCATTACGAATTAAAACAATCCGTAATGTTTAATGCGTAATATTTTAATTCTTTCAATTTGTATTAACATAAAAGAAAATCCTGCGCAAATTTGCGGTGGACTTGCTGTGGATAACTAAGTAGTTGTCCGAGAGGACAAGCGTTTATGCGAAATCCGATTGGCTACAAGTACTTACCCAGCACTTATTTTACCGTCGATCACCAAACATAGTGCATACACTGAATAAGTGCATCCTGTTATGGACGAAGCGCTGCGCCCTTGAACGGAGTGGGGCTATTCGCCCATCGCGCTTCGCAAGGTAATACGATAGTAAAATAAGTGCTGGGTGCTCATAATTTCAGCTACTCGCTACGCTCGTAGGAAATTAAGGCAAAAAGTTCTTCAGCCAGTCTACAATTTTTGAGGTAAGGCCGCTTCCGTCCAGCGATATTTTTTGCCTTTGTCCGCCAAGCTCTTTTTCCGTTCCCCACAAAACCAGACCGACAGCAACGGCAAATGATGGATCTCCGACTATGTTATTCGCGCCGTCAAAACCAAGCGGCTCCGCCACCTTCACCGGCAGACGAAGTTTGTCTTTGACCATAAATGCAAAGCCGGGCAGATTAGAACCTCCGCCGCTTAAGACTATGCCAGCCGGCAGTATCCCGTTTTTTGATATTTTCTTAAGTTCCGACTCAACGATATCAAGAAGCTCGCCCACTCTTGCGTCAACGACTTTCACAAGCTGCTTTTTAGGCACAATGAAATTTTCTTCTCCGACAAGATTTGAGAGATCGATATTTTCTTTTCTTCTCAAATCTTCAAGGTCTGACGTGGAGCAGTGTTCAAGCTTTATTCTTTCTGCGATGTCCAGTGACGTCCTTAAGGCAACGGCTAAGTCGTTGGTAATATGCTTTGAACCAAATGGTATTACCGCGCTGTGAATCAAGTCGGCTTCCTCAAACACGGCAAGCGTTGAGGTGCCGCCCCCGAAATCCAAGTTTATCACTCCGTGTTCCTTCTGGTTCTTATCCAGAGAAGACAAGGACGCGGCAAGCGGAGCATAAACCAGTCCCGCAACCTCAATATCGTTCTCATTCACGCATTTGGCGATATTTCTCAAATACGGCGACAGGCCGTCTATTATCATCACATCGGCTTCAAGACGGACACCTTTCATCCCCAACGGGTTCTTTACATATTCAGTGCCGTCAACGATAAAGTTGCGAGGAATAACATGTATCATCTCCCTGTTGGCCGGCATGCTTACTACCGAAGCGGCTTGAATGACCCTGTCGATGTCATTCTGGGATATTTCGTTATCGGCTCGGGATACGGCAATCACCCCCCGAGATACTTGTGTTTTGATATGAAGACCGTTAACGGCAACAAATGCTCTCTTCGTTTGAGTCCCTGCCATTGCTTCGGCTTGTTGTACGGCGGCCCCGATATTATTTATTGTCTCTTCCATATCTACCACCATTCCCCTGCGCAATCCTTCCGATACGGCACTGCCCGTACCCAATATTTCCGGCCTTAAATTATCCTTGCCAAGCCGAGCAATAACCACTTTTACGTGGGAATTGCCTATATCTATACCGCTAATTGTATATGGCTTCGCCATTTTGGATCTTGCTTAAAATTTTTTCCTCCAAATGAAACATTTTTTTTGCATCTTTCTCTGACTTTTCGTGGTCATAACCTTGTAAATGCAAAAATCCATGCACAACCAGTCGTGCCAGTTTTTCTTTTATAGTTATATTTTCTCTCTTTGCCTCATTTTTTGCAATGGGTAAGCAGATGAAGATGTCCCCCAAGTCAGCGACAAGGGACAGGCAACCAAGCGACAAGCCAGATTTTATTATTACCTTGTCTCTTAGCGGGAATGATAATACATCGGTTGGTTTATCTTTGTGGCGATACTTTTTATTTAATTCCTGAATCTTTTTCTCCCTCACTAAATTGACGCTCAAACTGACTTTACTTTTAAGTCCCAATTCTTTCGCCGCTATTTCTAAAATTTTTTGAAAAAAAATCCGACTAGGAGCTTTTTGCGATGTGCGATTTTTAAAAACAAGATCAATCATTGACTGAATTTTACCATATTTTTCAACTTATTGGTATTTCAGGGTCTTGAATTTTAATCCTTCTTTCACTCTTTATTATACTCAGGGTCATCCTGAACGTAGTCGAATGGATGACCGCCATCCGCCTCCGCCAGTTGGCGGATGGCGGAAGAAAGGGGGCGGGTTTGGTACGGGACAGGACACACAAAAACCGCTCCGACTTAAGTCGGAGCGGTTTTTACTGATTCATTGCGAGTCTGATCTGGTAACTTAAAAATTAGCGTTTCTTACCAATATGCCGTTCCAGATAGGCTACCGACTTATCAAGATTCTGAAGCCAGGATTCATGCTCACTGAATTTACGATGCCAAAAAGAGGTGTAGGCCTCAAGTTTTCCTTCGAGTTCACCAAAGCGAGTGTTCATTCCATTTTCTAACTCTTTCAGTCCTTCTTTCGTTGCCATTTTATCAACACCTCTTGCCACCATTCCGGCAAGCTTCTCCAGAGTCATTTTTCCGTTTTTACTTTTCCCGTTTGTCATTTTTATAAAATAGCAGAGTTGACCAAAACATCAAGTTGATAATTCTTCTTTAACTATCTTACTTACCGTTTGTCCGTCGGCTCGGCCTTTGAGTTTCGGCATCAGCGCTCCCAATACTTTGCCCATTTCTTTGATATCTTTGGCGCCGATTTCAGCTATCGCTTTTTTTGCTTCCTCTCTTATCTCGTCTTCCGACATTTGCTCGGGCATATATTCCATCAGTATGGCAAGCTCGTCTCTTTCTTTCCGCGCAAGCTCCTCTCGCCCAGCGTTTTCGTAGCTCTCAATCGACTCTTTTCTTTTTTTAACTTCGGAAGATATCACGTCTATGATTTCCTCATCAGAAAGCAAAGACAATTCTTCAAGTTTGTCGGCATCAGCGCCAGTCTTTGAAAGTTTGGACCTTTTTTCAAGCTCTTTATTCTTTATCGCGCTTTGGAGCAAACTTAAAACAAGTCGCCTTACCGCGTCCCCCGCTTTCATCGCTTCCTTCATATTCTGTTGGATTTTTTCTTTTAGCATTAGAGGCCTAGCTTTTGTTTCATTTTGCGTTTTTCCTCTTCAAACGTCTCCTCGTCATATTTGCCCAATTTAGTCAGACGTTTTCGCAATTCAGCCAAATGCGTTCCCATAATAGCGGACATTTTTTCTTTTCTCTCTGTCGGCTTTTTTTGATGAAATTGATCACTCTTTGCTTTAAGCAAAACTCCACTTTGTTGAACAAAGCGGTTAAACCTTCTCAATAAACTTCCTGTTGACTCGTTTGGTTTTCGTTTTACTTCTACCATATAAATACCTCCGATCTAGAAACAAGTAACAAGAGACATGAAACAGGGGCTATTTAAAAGATTTAATAAAACCGTTTAATAACCGGCCAACGTCTGCTCTTGCTACGATTAAATTATTGTGAATTTCTTCGTCAACATACTTCAACTCAAAGGCTAAGTCTATATAATATTCCAATTCCGATAAAGAACCGTTCGCAATATTGTAAAAATTTAATTTTTCTTTTACCGATCTCCTGCTATATCCCTCTACCACATTTGCTGGAACAGAAACTGCACATCTGCGCATTTGGCTTACTAGACCAAAAAGTTCATCCTTGGGAAATGTTTTAGTTGCTTGATAAGTTTTTATGGCTAACTCGTGAGCCTTTTCCCAAACGATTAAACTCCTATACCCCAACTTTTTACCTGTCTCTTGTTCCATGTCTCCTATCTCTATTTTACTAATTTGGGTCCCAATCTCTTTCCTCCCAGCAAATGTATATGCAGATGCGGAACCATTTTGCCGCCATGCTCTCCTTCATTTATTATCAGGCGGTATCCTTTTTCGGCAATACCCGCCTGATGAGCAACTTTATGGGCCACTACCAGTCCCTTGCCAAGCAAACCATTGTTATCACCTTCCATAAAATCTTCAAGCGAAGTGAAATGTTTTACTGGAATTATCAAAAGATGAATCGGCGCTTGAGGATTTATGTCTTTCACCACCCAAAAATCGTTATCCTTATAAACGACATCGGCTTTTAATTCTCCTTTTAAAATTTTACAAAATACATCGGTGATCACAGCAACAAGTGACAAGTGACAAGTGACAAGAATTTTAATTTTACCTGTCTCTTGTTTCTTGTTTCTTAATTACTCCTTCTTAAGGCGTTTCTTAATTTCATCTACTATTTTCTCCAACGGAATGGTCTCCTGAACACCCGTATCCATCTCTCTAAGTATTATCGTCCCGTCTAATGCTTCTTTTTGGCCAAATATAAGAGCAAATCTCACTCCGAGCCGATTAGCAATGCGCAACTGCGACTTAATACTGTCTCTGCCTATGGACGACTTAGCTTCTATTCCAGCTTTTCGGAAACTTTCATAAAGATTGATACTCTTCCTTTTTGCCCCTTCTCCAAGCTGGACAAGAAACACTTTTGGCTTGGACAAACCATCCGGAATATTCGCGTTTTTTTCCTTTAAAGCCAGGACGATTCGGTCTATGCCCATGGCCCATCCGGCGGCAGGCGTCTTGGACCCGCCAAGCATCTCTATAAGCTTGTCGTATCGGCCTCCGGCAATAACCGCCGATTGCGAACCCCCTTGCCCTGAGCTTGTGGATTCGACTGGCTCACCACCCTGAGGCTTTGTCGAATGGGTCGAAGGGTCATCAGGCAAAAATTCAAAGACAGTTCGAGTATAATAATCAAGGCCCCTGACAAGGCGGGGGTTCAGTATATAAGGAACTTTTGCCTCATCTAAGAATTCAAGAATGTGCTTGAAGTGGCTTTTACATTCGTCATCCAGAAAATCAACCGTCTGAGGCGCCTCTTTGGCCACTTCCGCGCAATCTGCCTCCTTGCAGTCAAGCAAACGAAGGATATTAGTTTTCAGCCGGTTCTTGCAATTGAAACAAAGTTTCCTAGACCTCAACTTATAATAATCTTTGAGAGCTTTTATGTATCCCGGCCGGCAACTAGAATCACCCAGACTGTTTATATGAACGTTATAGTTATCCAATCCGAGCATGTCCAGCAATTTATGGCCTAGAAATATCAATTCCGCATCAACCGCTTCCGAACTGTCGCCTATCGTTTCAGCTCCCAGCTGATAGAATTGCCTATACCGCCCGTGTTGTGGCTGGTCATGCCTAAACATCGGACCCCAGTAAGACAACTTAACCGGATGAGGTCGCACATTCATACCATTTTCTATGTAGGCCCTGACCACTCCGGCCGTACCTTCAGGTCTTAAAGCAAGCGCATCGCCGCCTTTAGTCTTGATGGTATATATCTCCTTTTCCATTATATCCGAGGTCTCCCCCGCTGAACGCAAAAACAGATCAACCGATTCCACCATCGGAGTATCTATCCTCTCAAATCCATAGTAATCCAAAAGCTGATCGGATTTTTTCAGTATGTGTCTGAAGTATTTCTGGTCCTCCGGGAGAATGTCACGCATTCCTTTTGGCGCTTGTATTTGTCGTTGTTTGGCTATATTTGCGGATTACGAATTTCGTACTACGAATTGTTTTTTATTTTAATGCGTAATACGTAATGCGTAATATTTTAATACATCGGCTTTAAAATTTTATCGAATTTAGTGAATGGCCAGGCTCTTAATAACGCCTTACCCGTTATCAGAGTCTTGTCTACCGGTCCCCAGCGCCTTGAATCGGAACTTGCCAGGCGGTTATCACCCAGAACAAAGTATTCGTTATCGTCCAGCCGCACCAACAGATTTCCGAGTGTCTCCTGGCTTGGATCCAAGTAGTTCTCCGTCAAAGCGAAACCGTCGGTATTTTCTGCGCCGTATATCATTACTTTATTGTTTTTAACCTCTATGGTTTCACCGGGCAGTCCGATTATTCTTTTTATAAAAAACTGGCTTCTGTCTTTCGGATATCGAAACACTATAACATCTCCTCGAGTTGGTTTTGAAAATCTGTAAGATATTTCGTCAATAAGGAGATAATCACCGTCTTCAAAACTAGGCTCCATTGACGCTCCTTTAACAAAGAACGGTTGAACAAGATAGTATCTTATCGGGAGTATGATGGCAAGGGAAATAACCACCACCTTTATCGTCTCCCAAACAAATGCCAAGACCTCCGATCTCGGTGCCTGCCCCAAGCCTGCTTGCTGTGAGCCTGTCGAATCAGTCGAATGAGCTAAGTTTTGATTATTTTCTTCAGTCACTGCTTGATTTTATACCAATTTTTATCTCATTGCAACTGCCAATTTCTGTGGTATTATCTAGGTTATGGCTAAAATTAAATTAATTATCGGCATCGGTAATCCCGACCAGGAATACCAAAACACCCGCCACAATGTCGGATTTATGTTTTTGGACTATTTGGCCAAGACAAGAGACCCCGAACAACAGCAAGCTGTATACGGGGCAGGCAAGGGACCCCGAACAACAGCAAGCTGTATACGGGGCAGGCAAGAGACAAGGGACAAGATAATTTGGGAGTTTGATAAAAAATCTAATTCCCTGATAACAAAAGTAAGGATAGAGACGGCCCCGACGCAAAAAGGTCGGGGCTCCGACCGAAGCGTCGGAGTAATTCTCGCAAAACCCCAGACGTATGTAAACAAATCCGGCGAAGCCGTAAAAAAGCTCGCTACAAGCTACAAGCTACAAGCTACAAGCTTGATTGTCGTCCAGGATGATCTCGATATTCCATTCGGCAATACCAAAATGTCTTTTGACAAGAACTCGGGCGGACACAAAGGCGTTGAGTCAATAATGCGATCCCTGAAAACTAAAAAATTCCACCGATTACGCATAGGCATAGCCGCCAAATCGCTTCAAAAAGCAAGACAACAGTCAGAGAAAAAAAGGGATGAATTTGTGGTGGATTATGTTTTGTCTGGATTCTCAAAAAGCGAGTCGGAAAAATTGAAAGAAGTATTCAAGGAAGTCTATCAAAAACTAACACAACTTCTATAAACCAAAAATCCCCCTGAGTTTATCGAAGGGGATTTTTGGTTTGAATAACTATCCAAACTTATTTCAAAACTTTAGTCCTCTATTCTTTTTCGCAACTTGCCTATTATCTCGTCAGCGTGCTTAACTCCGCCAAGACCGAAGGAAAGACCCAAAGCCAACGCGGAAGCAGCCACAAAACCGACAATTACTATTCTGATGATGTCATCGGCAACTTTCAGTTGCGATAAGGCGACGAGCAAAGTGAACACAAATACCGCCCACTTCGTCAAAGCACCCAAGAAGTTGGCGGAAACCAACCCTGCCGCTTTAACCGATGCCCGCACCAATCCTTCCAGAAATTTCGCAACCAAGATACCGATCAACAGTATTACAGCCGCGACAATTACGTTCGGAAGATAGAACACGACGGTTCCCAGAAATTCAGTCACCTGATCGAGGCGTAGGATATTGGTAGCCGCCATCAAAAAGACGACGATAAAGAACCACTTGACCAATTCATAGAAGAACTTAGGCGTATCAAGCCTGAAACCGCCTCTCTCCCAAGCTTGCCTGAAACCGACTTTTGTAAGGGCGCTGTCAACGTGAAGTACTTTCACAATATGCCACGCAACCCTCCCCAAAAGCACAGCTATCAACCAACCAACAAGAAAGACGATTACAGCCGCGACTAAACGAGGAACAAATCCCGCCACGCCGGTCCATAAAGTCAATAACGATTCTCTTACAATATCCGATGCTGCTACTACTTGAAACATTTAAACACCTCCATTCTGCGATAATTGTCTATAAGCGAAGCAAATAGATACAATTATCAGCACCCGCCTCTGGCGGGTTGCCTTGATTATATCTAACTTCAAACAGACAATCCCATTTTTACCAAAATCTACTCGTAAATTCTAACATTTTGAGCAAGTTCACCCTAGGGACAATGTGGACAACTAAAAAGCGAGTAATACTCGCTTTTTAGTTGTCCACAGACACTACACCAAAAACTGAGCTATCAATAGAGCAACGATGTTGGCAACCTTGATCATGGGATTGATTGCGGGACCCGCGGTATCTTTGTACGGATCCCCTACTGTATCGCCAGTAATCGCCGCTTTATGGGCATCGGAACCTTTGCCGCCGTAGTTCCCTTCTTCAATGTATTTTTTAGCGTTATCCCAGGCCGCACCACCGGAAGTCATTGATATGGCGACAAATAACCCGGTCACGATCACGCCAACCAGTAACCCACCTAACGCTTCCGGTCCAAGAATAAATCCGACGGCAACAGGAAAAGCTATGGGAATTATTGCCGGCACTATCATTTCTTTCAAAGCCGCTCGAGTAACAATATCAACCGCTTTGGCATAATCTGGTTTTTGAGTACCTTGCATTATCCCCGGCATTTCTTTGAACTGCCTCCTAACCTCGTCGACTATCGCTCCGCCAGCTTTTCCTACGGCTTGCATCGCCAGTGAACCAAAAAGATAAGGCATCATTCCGCCAATAAGCAATCCGAGCAGAACTCTGACATCGGCCAGTTCAAATAACACATTGTATCCAAGATCGTAAAGTTCTTGATTATAAGCGGCGAAAAGAACGAGTGCCGCAAGACCGGCTGAAGCAATAGCATAACCCTTTGTCACGGCTTTTGTTGTATTGCCAACCGCATCAAGCGGATCGGTTACATCTCTGACCGAATCCGGAAGCTCCGCCATCTCGGCTATACCGCCCGCGTTATCAGTGATAGGGCCGAATGCGTCAATCGCAACAATTATTCCCGTTAAAGAAAGCATGCTCATAGTCGCAAGCGCCACACCATAAATACCGCCGAAGATGTATGAAAATAGTATCCCGCCTCCGATTATCAATACCGGCCAGGCGGTTGATTGCATAGAGACGGCAAGACCGGTGATTATATTCGTCCCGTGACCGGTTGTTGATGCCTTAGCTATGGATTGAACCGGTTTGAATTTCTTTGAAGTATAATAATCAGTCACCAAAACCATCAGCGCTGTCACCACGATGCCGACAACCAAAGCGCCGAACACATTTAAATTTCCAAGATCAATGATTTGAGTTCTTTCGGTAACCCAATAAAACATAGCAAGAAGAATTACTGTAGTTGCAACAAGTCCTTTGTATAAAGCGGTCATTATGCCATCCCCCGCCTGCCCTGAAGAATTTGAATGGGTTAACCGAACAAACAAGGACCCGATTATCGAAGCAATGACCGCAAAAGAACCGACGAGCAGAGGAAATTCAACCACATTCTTTAATCCGCTGAACATCAGATTGCCTAAAAGCATCACCGACAAAGCAGAGACCACATATGTTTCAAAAAGGTCAGCGGCCATACCGGCGCAATCGCCGACGTTGTCCCCCACATTATCAGCTATTACTGCCGGGTTACGGGGATCGTCTTCGGGAATTCCCGCTTCTATCTTGCCGACCAAGTCGGCACCGACATCGGCGCCTTTTGTAAAAATACCTCCGCCAAGACGGGCAAAAACGGATATTAAGGATGCTCCAAACCCGAGTCCTATCAATGCCCTTACATCCCCGCTCCACCAATAGAATAAAGTCAGAGAAAGCAAGGCCAAACCCACCACAAAAAAACCGGTTACGGCTCCTCCTTTATAAGCCAGCCCGAAAGCGCGAGCCAATCCATGCTTTGCTTCTTCGGCTACGCGCACATTGGCTCTCACCGCCACCATCATACCGACGTAACCGGCAAAGGCCGAAGCTACTGCCCCAACAACGAATCCTGTTGCTAACATAGAACCTAACCAGTACCAAAGTATCAGCACCGCAGCCAATCCTACCAAAAATACGGTCTTATTTTGCCGAGCCATATAAGCAGACGCTCCCTCCTGTATTGCTTTTTGTATTTCCCGCATTTTTTCGTCTCCGGGAGATTTCTTCAAAACCCCCCAAATCAAAAACGCGCCGTACCCTAGCGACGCAATCGACGCCAATAACGAAAATAGAAGTATGTTCATTTAGATAGGATATAAAAAGTGGACATAAAATGCAATCAGGTTCTCGGCGCTTCCCGCCCTTGGCGAGGCTCGTCTGCGACGGCTATCTCTTCTGTTTTCTCTTCACTCTCCCCGATCTTTATTACTTTACTTACCCGCTCTGTCATCAGACCCAAGCGTTTCTCCGAGTCCTCGTATGCCGACTGGGCGTTTGATAGATGGCTACCGAGTTTGCGGAAGTTGTCGGCCAGTTTGGCGCTGTCGGCGACGATCGTTTCCAGTTTTTTGATTATTGACTGGGTCTTCTGATTTATATGGACATCCTTATACCAGTGCTGAATCGCCGAGACAGACAGAGCAAACGTATTCGGCGACACAAGTATCACTTTTTTCTTTCTGGCATAATCAGCGACATCCACATCTTTCATATTATTAATTATTTCATAATAAACCGTCTCTGCCGGCACGAACATCAGCGCAAAGTCAGTTGTGCCTTCGGCCGGAAGAATGTATTTGGAACTTATCTCATCGATTTTTTTCTTTACGTCGGAATAAAAAAGCTTGCGATAACCGTCTTTGTGTATCTCGTTATCCGCATTAACCAGTTTTTGAAAATTATCCCAATTAAATTTCGAGTCGATCGGAAGCAAAATATCGTTCGGCAGACGCAAAGCCGCATCCACCGCCTCGCCGGAACTGAAATAATGTTGAATTAAATATCTGCCTTTAGGAAAGTATTGGGCAAGAGACGCTTCTAGGGACATTTCGCCCCACTGGCCGCGCAATTTGGGATTCCTGAACAAGTCTTGGAAAGAAACCACGCTCTTCACTGAATCATGCATCCCCTTTAACCCATCATGAAGCTGAGTCATTCCTTGAGTAAAATTCTGAACTTGTTGATGGACCGTAAGCGTTGCCCGCTCAGAAGCCTGCCTGGATTTTTCCATTTGCTCGCTGACCGCCTGCGCCAACGCATCCATTCTTTGATGAAGCACGACGTAATTATCATCCGATCCCCTCTTTTTTCTCGAGCTAATAGAAATATATAAATTTATCCCCATCATTATGAGAATCGAAATCGCAACGGCGATAATCAGAACTGTAATAGGGTTTATCATGGCGTGTGTGTCTAATATACCTGTTTAAAACATCATTGGCAACAAATTTTAGATAACAAAAACCCCGATATTTTAGGGGTTTACGGTATCCACATATAGAAAAGCTTAGGAGCAAGGATACCGGGATTATTAACGGCGTTATCCAAATTTTTGACCAAACCGATAAACGGAGAGCGGGTTCCCAAAGCATCCCACAAAGTTAAGCTTTCTTCATATTGCACAATCGTGGGCATTCTAACACCGGTTAATTCCATGGCTACATCAATGGCTTTATTAATATAGCCCACCTCGTCTATGAGACCAAGTTTTCTTGAATCTTCTGAATGCCAAACCTCGCCGGTAGCGACCAAATTAACCTGTGAAGCGCTCAATCCTCTTCCTTTTCTAACAATTGACTTGAATCTGTCGTAACTATGGTTCACAACCCTGCGCAGCACAACTTTTTCGCCGTCTGACATTTTCTTAAAAGGCGAGCCGATGTCTTTCATGTCGCTGGATTTGATGACGTCAACTGAAATCCCGATTTTGCGGCTCAACTCTTCAACATTTATCGACTCCCAAATGACGCCGATACTCCCCACAATCGCCGTTGGTGAAGATATGATCTTGTCCGATTGGGCTGTTATATAATAAGCGCCGGAAGCAGATAAGCCGTTGACAAACGTGACCGTCTTGATGCCCGTTGTTCGAATTTTTCGTATTTCCTCGAAAAGATGGTCGCTTTCAGTCACGCCGCCGCCGGGACTATCCACGAAAAAAATGATTGCTTTTGTGTTCTGGGTGATCCGAGTCGCAATGTAAAGCTGATCCCATATGCGTTGTGCGTTATCACCCAAGATCGAACCCGTAATAGGTATAACGACAAATGTTCCTTCCTTTGCTTCCAGGCTGACTAATTGTTCGGATGCTTTTTTGTATTCACCGAGAGTTTCCTGGTCAGCCGTTATCTCATCAACAAAAATCTTTTCTGTATAATTCTTGTAAACCTTACCGCTGTTTGACAAATTATTGCCGCCAAAAACGCTCCCAAATACCCAAAGATAAAATAAACACACCAAAATACTGACTATCCCATACGCAACGGGTCCTATTAGTCCCCTGATCATCGCTCTCGTGAACCATGGCGCCATTAGATAGCTCCTTGTAAAGATTCTATTTGTGAGTAATGTTTAGCACAATATTCATTTCCCATCAACATCTCGCACGATTTTGAGCCGTGCTTCCAAAATTCCTGTTTGTGGACACTCGACTCAAATTAAATCCGCCTAAAAAGCGGATTTAATTTTTGCTGTGGTAAGTGGTTTACCACGAGCGAACTTTGCTGTAAGCAAAGTGAGTCGAGTGGGATATTCTGAAAATAGCGCGAACCCATTTTGAGAAAAATTTCTGACCGCTCCGCTCGGGTGCGGCGGAAGGAGGGGGTTGGGGGGAGGAATTCCGCCGCACCCTCGCTTCGGAAAAATTCGCGCCGATAATTACGAAAACAAATACAAGTAAAGAATAGCCAAAAAAATTTGTTTTCGCAAAGATTGTTCTTTGAAATTTTGAAAAAGAAAATGGGCTCCGAGTGAATTGCTTCACGCGGAGCCCGGTGTGCTAGCTGTTGACCTTAAACTGCTTCCTTCGCCACGAGCTTCATCATCGTGTCGTAGTCGTGTGCGAGTTTGTCGGCTCGGACCATGCGCTTCGACGTATCCGCTTCGATCCGGTAGAACTGGACCTCGCAGACATGATTGCCACCTTCGGGCCTCGGTTCGCCACAGAAGAAGTAGGCATTCGCATTCGACGGAGCGAGGGCTTGCACCTCCTTAACGCCGAACTTGAAGAACACACCCGATCCGCTTGAAGTCGTCTGGAACAGCACCGGCTTTCCGACTTTCTTTGCCGAGGTCACGACGAGTTCCGGCTCCCAGGTGTCCATCCGTTCTCCGATCTTCGGATATTGGGTGAACCACTGCTTGCCGACCTGAACGAGTGCGCAGAAGCCGACATCTTGACGCTTCTTTGCCGGAATGAGCAGCTCACGCCAATGCTTGCGCAAAAGTTTGTGAGCATCCGGACCTTGATGCAGGCCCGAGCGAATGTTTCCGCCGGCTTGGATGCCGACGAGACGAACGCCGTTCCACCACTCATGGCAGCCCACGTCGAGCGTGAGACTTTCATTGCCTTCGTGATGAAGATGGCAGAGGCGGCCAGTCGAAACCAGATGTGAGATTGCCATCCCTTCCTCAATCTCGCGGAAGCCGTGCCGACTTCCGAAGAAGTAGCAGCAGTTTCCCGCGCCGTCCACCTTGAGGATGTATGGATCGGAGTTCTCGGCTCCATCGCGCTCGTGCTGAGAGCGACGGCGATTGAGGAACTGATCGTGATTCGGAAGTTGATACTTGTTCTCCGGATCGAGACCAGCCTGCTCTCGATGCCACTTCCTTGCGGCCTCGGTGTGAGCCTTCACGTACTCCTCGGTCAGTAGACCGAATCGCGCTTTGAGCACCGGATCAGCCAGAGCTTCTGAGGACCGGAGCGTCTGAAGGAATGGGTACTCGTACCGCGTGCAGTACGATTCGAGGTCGACGATGCTAACCTCTCCGAACTTGCCGGCTTCGAGGTCCAGGAATTCCTGGGCCGTGATCCGACCGCCGCGATGGTTGCGATCCTTGTCGTTGTACTCCCAGCTGTACGCCTTTTGGACGCCTTCGAGAGTGGACATGGGACCGACGCCGTGAGCGATGATCAGAATCCGTTTGCCGGTTTTGGAGAAGCCGTAGTACTCGGCCGTGAGAGTCGTGAAGTACGTCTCCCAGGGCAAGGCACCAGGTTTGGTTTCGAGTCGAGCCGCGACGATATCCGGCATGGTCGCCAGTCGTCCGACTTTGCCGGCGAACTTCATGGCTTGCTTCCAGGCGGCCGGAAGGCCGTCTTGATGGTAGAACGCCATCGCGTGAGCGAATGGTCTTTCTGTTGTTTTCATCTTACTGCTCCTTTCCCCGTTTAGGGGTTTTAGGGGTTGGATTTTCAACGAGCACTTGAGACCATCTCAAGCCGGTAAAATGATAGCATAAAATGACTGTATAGTCAATGTCGCCACGAAAACAAAAAAGCCTTCGCTAGAAGGACAATTTCAACATTTTCTTTTTCAATTATCGGCGCGAATTTTTCCGATGCGAGGGT
>MGJU01000019.1:40236-89841 GCA_001794435.1 Candidatus Yanofskybacteria bacterium RIFCSPHIGHO2_02_FULL_43_17 | reverse complement strand
CTTTAGATTTTCGGTATCCTTAGAGAAATAAGTTCGAGCAAAGTTTAATATATTCGACAACTACTAAAATAAACAGCATTTTCAGCTGTTTATTTTAGTAATGCTGGCTGGGAGTCGAACAACGCTTCGCGAAGTTCTCCCTCGAAAGACATTCTCGGCATTCTGCCTCGAAGTACGTTCGCTAGGCTTCGCCATAGACGCTCACTCTTTCTCGTGCTTGGAATGAAGCAGTTCATTCCAAGCGCCAGCAGCCCGACAAAAAGGAAGAGACGAGGGGCTCCGTTTTTGTTTTGAGTTAAAAATCATTGCTTTTTCTGAAAAATACATTATAATAAGTAAGGCTTGATTACCGATCTTTGACAGGAGGAACGAGTAATGACTATTCAGGATCGCCTTGCAAGGGTGCGTTTTTTTGGCGTAAAGCCCGACCTGTCCTCCCTTGGTATGGATCAGAGACAAGCACTGGCTCACTGCGTCAATGCCTCGCGCATAATGACAGATATCTATTTGGAACAAAGATGCGCCGACAACAAGAGAATCTACCGCGAGCTTCGGGAGCGAAGCGATGCTGAAGGAAAAGACCTGTTGCGCTACTTTCTTATTCACGGATCTCCGTGGGATGCTTATGATCACAATCACCCCTTCATTTTAGGAGTTGGAAAAAAGCCAAAGTTCGGTTCTTTCTATCCTGCTGATCTGACAAGGAGTGAGTGGGATGCGTGGTTGAATGCGCACCCTGAAGATTGTGCACGATTCGAAAGTAACTTCACAGTGGTTCGTCGTCAAAGCGACGGATTAGTCGCAAGACCATATTCAGAGGAATACGCCGATCAATTAAGCGAAGCAGCTAACCTCTTGCGACAAGCAGCTACCTTGCTTCCTGATAGTCCATTGCGGTCATTCTTGCAACTTCGCGCAAACGCCTTTTTGTCGAATGACTACTTTGAAAGCGATATGGCTTGGGTAGATACCGACGGAAGTCCTTTTGAGGTTACCATCGGACCCTACGAAACTTACTTCGATGAACTACTCGGATTGAAAGCCTCCTTTGAAGCATTCGTAGCACTACCCGACAAAGACGCTACTGCCGCTCTTGCTCGATTCACTCCAGTTGTTCCCGACTTCGACGTTATGTTGAGTCAAGAATTTGACTTTCGTCCGAAGGGAGCCGCAATTCCCTTGGAAGTGGTCGCCGATGTGGCACGCGGAGGTGAATGCGGATTTGGATACATGTTTGTTGCGTATAATCTTCCGAATGATCGGAGAGTACATGATCTCAAGGGATCAAAAAAAGTGTTCTCTCGGACAATGATGGAAGCGAAGTTCTCCACACTTGCTCTTCCAATCGCTGAACGGCTTCTTGCTGGCGATCTTTTGGATCTGTGTACGTTTGGGAATAAACTGCTGTTTGTTCTTGGACACGAACTTGCTCATGGTCTTGGTCCAAGCAAGATTCAGGTCAATGGAAAAGAGATGCCTTTCGAGGTTGCCCTGAAAGATCTTTACTCATCTATCGAAGAAGCAAAGGCAGATATGCTTGGAGCTCGACTTCTTAATTACTTCCGCAGTCGTAATCTCCTCGACGACGAAACTCTCAGGGGGATTATAGCGACAGAAGTCGTCGCGTATTTCCAAGGATGGCGACATGGATTTACCGAAGCGCACGCTCGAGGCAGTCTCATCGAATACAACTGGTTGAGGGCGGCAGATGCATTGCGTTATAACAGCGCAACAAAGCAATACGAGATTGATCCAATGCGTTGCATTGATGCAATGTCGAAATTAAGTACAGAGTTCCTAAATCTTCAGATTGCAGGCGACTACGAACGCGCGGAGGCTTTCATGAAACATTGGGGATTTGTTCCTTCGGAACTACCGCCAATCATTGAAAGTCTTTCCGACATCCCGACGGCAGTAAGTCCGGTTTGGGACTTATCCGAACTGCAATAGTTATTCGTTAGTACCAGCCCGAAATCTTTTTCGGGCCTTTTTCTTTGCATAATTCCTTGCTATATTTATCTGTGAAAGTTTTCGCGTTAATTTGGAAGACGAGAACAGGGCAATCAGGAATTTTTTTCAAAATGGGTTCACGAGAAAGAATTACAATAACAAAGATGCTAAAAGAAACAGAAACAACACGCGATCATATGAGAGAGCTTTTTGAAGAGCTCGGTCTTGATGTGGAGAAAATGAATCCGAATATTTTGAGAAAGCTCTTTCTTCTAAACGAAAGAACGGAAACATTCAAAGACGAAGAAAGATCTGTTCATGTAGCTCGCGCGCTATTCCGGTATTATGAACAGAACTTATCGGAAAGAAGATTTACCGACGCAGAACAGAGAACCGTTTTGATCGGCACCATGTTTACAGATATCGGAAAAACCGGTCCTCGAAACGCCACACCGGAACAGGAAAAGCTGGTCTTGGATATTTATGGCGTGGAAAACCTCGTAGAGCCGAATAAGATCACTCTTGAAGAGCTTATCAACGACAACTTTTCCGAAGACGCAACTGACAGGTTAAGCATCCTTGAGGAAATAAAAATCAGCAGGAATATGACCATGAGAGAATTCTATAATTTCCATCCGCGTTGGACGCTTGAAATTATCAGCGGGGATGGGTTGCCGCCGGAAGCGGTTGCCGCGGCGGCAACCCATCATATGCTGGAGGGTGTTAATCCCGAAGAAATAGTGGGCAAGGACGGCAGATTTACTAAGTATTTTGGAGACAATGTATTTTTTGACCGAGCCGAGAAGTTAATAATCCTGTTGGATAAGTACGACGCATTCAGAAGAAGGGGCAAGAAAGAGCACAAAGAGGCGATAGAACTAGTTAGGAATAAGATAAGATCAAATCCTAATTTCGCAGAGGATGGGGAGTTCGAAGAGTTGTTGAATAACCTTGATGCGATGATATCCGAGAACGAGAGGGTATACGAAGAGTGAGTTTTGGTGTAAAATAGAGAGTCCTATCATGGAGCCTATGGTGTAGTGGTTAACACAGCAGTTTGTGGAACTGCGGACGAGAGTTCAATTCTCTCTAGGCTCCCAAGAAATTAAAAACCAATAATCAAATTTTATAACATATGCTTATAGAATTCTACGGTAAAGAATGCGGCCATTGCAAAAAAATGGAACCGCTGATAGATAAACTCGAAAACGAGTTTGGTATTAAGGTCCAGCGAATGGAAGTGTGGCACGATGAGGCAAACGAGAAAAAGTGGGCCGATGAAGCTCGAGGTATTTGTATGGGTGTGCCGTTCTTCGTGAACACCGAAACCCAGAAAACCATTTGCGGCGAAGCGACATACGAAGAACTTAAGGAGTGGGCAAGTAGTTAGAAAACATAAAAAACCTTATTCAGGTTTTTTAAGATATCCATCGATTTGTCTTATTGCTTCGCGGAAGAGTTCGTCGGGGTTTAATTGTGTAGCGTCTATGACTATATCATATTTTCTCTCGTCCAAGTGATCAGTAATTCCGTAAAGAGCCAGATAACGCTCCCTCTCTAATTGAACCCTTTTTCTTAAAAGTTTTTCTACCTCTCTAAAAGACCTACCTTGAGTTTCCGGACGTTTCATTAAGCGCCGGATTGATTCATCTTCACTTGCTTTGATAAAAATATTTACTTTTGCGAAAGAACACCTTAAAAATGCGGCGATGCGACCTTCAACTATCAGATTATCTCTATCCACCATCAACTGTTCTTGTCGTGCATCAATGCTTTTTTCAAGTTCAGGGTTGGCTGAAAGTTGTTCATAAAACTCCTCTATGGTAAGGCCCGATCCTTGAGCCATTTCTCTGAAAATTCCGCCAGCATAGAAATATGCATAATCGTAATGTTTTGCCAGTCTTTTACTTAAAGTTGACTTTCCAGCTCCTAGATGTCCGCCCACACGTATTACTGCCACAGTTACGCCTTGTTTTTAAATTACTTATTAGAATATACCTAAATATTTTTCGTTGTAAATAAGCTTTTAATTTGTTATTTTTAAATTGATGACTCATAAAGAGACGCGTCAAAAGTTCCTGGGGTTTTTCAAAGAGAGGGGACACAAGATAGTGCCGTCTTCGTCTTTATTGCCGACCGACCCGTCGGTGCTTTTCACAACCGCCGGAATGCAGCAATTCAAGCCGTATTACACCGGTCAGGCCGACGCGATGAAGGACTTCGGCTCACTCAATACCGTGTCAATTCAGAAATCCATGCGCATGTCTGATATAGATGAGGTCGGAGACGAATCACATCTTACCTTCTTTGAAATGCTTGGTAATTTTTCTTTTGGCGGATATTGGAAAGAAGCGGCTATCGCCTGGGCCCATGATTTTATAACAAAGAAACTGGGCTTAAAGATTGATTACGTTACTGTTTTTGAAGGCCTGCCATCAGCCGGCGTGCCAGCCGATGAAGAATCGGAAATTCTTTGGAAGGCCGTTGATCCTAAGTTGACAATTAAGAGAGCGAGTATTCAGGATAACTTTTGGGGACCGACAGGTAATGAAGGCCCTTGCGGACCAACAACTGAAATTTATGTAAAAGGTGTGGAGGTTTGGAATATCGTTTTTAACGAATTTTATTATCCGGGATCCAGAGAAGAATTACTAAGCGGTGCAAGCAGTAAAAAGTTGGAAAATCTAAAAACCGCAGGGATCGATACCGGGATGGGCCTAGAGCGTCTGGCGATGGTTGTTCAAAATAAAAACAACGTTTATGAAACCGATTTGTTTGAGCCGATAATAAGTTCCTTGCCCGATCATCTTGATTTGGGCGCAAAAAGAATTATCGCCGACCACTTAAGATCCGCCGTCTTTCTGTTGTCAGAGAGTGTTTTGCCGTCAAATAAAGAACAGGGATACGTATTAAGGCGTTTAATACGCAGAATTTTGGCATTTAATATATCGAAGGATGTTATTGATATCATAATCAATACATACGAAGCTCAATATCCGGAACTAAGAGTCAAGCGAAATGATATTTTGGATGCTTACTCTCAAGAACAGGAAAAATTCAATAAAACACTCCGCAACGGAATCAATGAACTAAGACGCTTAAATGAAATTAGGGCCCCTGAAGCATTTAAATTATATGAGAGCTATGGTTTGCCGTTTGAAGTTATTAAAGATGTAGCTAAAGACAAAGCAAAAAATCTAACTCGTGAAGCATTCGATACTGAATTCAAAAAACATCAGGATAAATCTAGAGCCGGGGCGGAGAAGAAATTCGGCGGACACGGATTGTTACTTGATACCGGGGAATTGAAGGCAGGCAATAAAGAAGAACTAAAAAAAGTAACACGCCTTCACACCGCCACTCACTTGCTTCATGCGTCGTTGAGAAAAATATTTGGTGAAGAGGTCAAACAGCAGGGCTCCGATATAACTCCGGAGCGTCTAAGATTTGATTTCACTTTTCCGCGCAAGATGACCCCTGAAGAAATAAAACAGGTTGAAGATATGGTAAACGAAGCGGTTCAGAAAGATTATAAAGTGATCATAGAGGAAATGTCTTATGAGGATGCTATCAAATCAGGCGCAATGGCGTTTTTCAAATTAAAATATCCCAACCGTGTTACTGTTTACACAATAGGCCCTTCGACAGGCTCAGGGTCGGCTTTCAGCCGAGAGCTTTGCGGAGGTCCTCATGTCTCTCATTCCGCTGAAGTAGGCCACGTCAAAATAACTAAAGGAGAGGCCGTTTCCGCTGGAGTAAGGAGAATCAGAATGGTACTTGACGAACCCTGATTAATATAATAAATTATTATATCGTAAGTTGTTTTTTGAGACTGGAGATGTAAGTATGGGAGCATTTTTTGGGAGTGTCGTTTTAGCCGTTACTTTGATCATTTTTATTTATGCATTTGTTTATGTTCTTGAAAATGAATTATTGCCCGAGCTTAGACGAATTGCCGATGCGCTTGAAGGTAAAAAATCGAATTCGAATCTTAAAAAACAACCTACAATTAACGATACGGATGACCCGTAAGATGTCGCCACATAGGCGACTTTTGTTTAAACATTAAAATGTCAAAAAACTTCTGGAAAAAATTAACCCTTCGACCCATTCGACAAAGCCTCAGGGTGGTGAGTCAGTCGAATCCACAAGCTCAGGGCAAGAAGAAACCGTTTTTTGTTTTGGCGCCGATGGCGGATGTGACAGATATGGCATTCCGGCAAATCGTCGTGTCGTGCGGAAAACCGGATGTCTTGTTCACTGAATTTGTATCAGCAGACGGTCTGTGTTCAGAAAAAGGTAGGCCTAAATTATTGCCATACTTAAAATTCGGCGAGAACGAACGGCCCATCGTAGCCCAATTCTTTGGCGCAAATCCTAGAAATTTTTACAAATGCGCGCAATTGGCAGTAGGACTTGGCTTTGACGGCATTGATATAAATATGGGTTGCCCAGCCGGAAAAATAGTCAAACACGACAGCGGGGCGGGACTTATAAAAAACCCCGAACTGGCCAAAGAAATAATCCAGGCGACAAAAGAGGGAGCGGCGTCCGCCGGCCGGCGGATACCCGTTTCGGTTAAAACAAGGATCGGCTACAACAAGATAATAACCGAGGAGTGGATCTCACATCTGATAGAGGCTGAACCGGCCGCGATAATTATTCATGGCCGGACACAAAAGGAAATGTCCAAAGTCCCGGCCCATTGGGACGAAATAGGCAAAGCGGCGGTACTGTGCCGTAAAGCGGGGATTCCCATAATCGGCAACGGCGATGTTATGACTTACCAAGAAGGGTTGAATAAAGCCGCTGAATGGAAATTAGACGGCATTATGG
Source organism: Candidatus Yanofskybacteria bacterium RIFCSPHIGHO2_02_FULL_43_17 (assembly GCA_001794435.1). Taxonomy (GTDB): domain Bacteria; phylum Patescibacteriota; class Minisyncoccia; order 2-02-FULL-40-12; family GWA2-44-9; genus 2-01-FULL-43-22. The sequence goes on along the minus strand of MGJU01000019.1, from coordinate 83,055 downwards.
TCGGCCGGGGGATATTTTCAAATCCGTGGTTCTTCGACCCCTCAACAGACGCTAACGCCAAAACACCGGCAGAGAAGATCGCATTACTAAAAAAACATATGGAATTATTTACCGAACTTTGGGGAAGTCCGCCATCCGCCCATTCTGACGGAGGCGGAAAGAATTTCGAAACAATGAAAAAGTTTTTTAAGATCTACATATCTGATTTTGAAGGAGCCAAAGAATTGCGAGTCCGATTAATGGCCGCTAAAAATAAGGAGGGGATTGTTGATATTTTACAAAATCAGCTGTGATACAATAAAAGTAAATGGGAGCGACGAAAATTATCAATGTTTTAAAGGACGATAAGTTTGAGGAACTTTTAGATATAGTCAAAGATACCGATGCCTCCGAGGTGGTATTTGTACTGCCCAAAAAAGCCAAAGCATTCCGATTAGAAGATCAGTTTTTAGCTCTGGAAACAGAGATTAAGAAAGGCGACAAATCCGTTGCCTTTTTGTGTTCAGATCCCGAAACGAACGAACTGGCAAAGAAATACGGTTTTGACGTTCTGTCCACCAAAACAGAATCAGTGAAGCCAAGATTGATTAATTCCCAAATTCCCTTAAAATCCGAGGCAGTTGCCATTCCCATTATCGCAGAAGCCGACGATATTGACGACGATCTGCACGAAGAAAAAGAGCTCGAGAGTTCGGAGGAGGCAGAAGTAATAGAAGAAATACCGACAGAGAAGGATGGCGAAGAAGATGAGGAAAGTGAAGAAGCAAAAAATGAATTTCCGCCCTATGGGACGGAGGTAGATGAATCAGGCGATCCGATTTACGAGGAGGAGGAAGAAGAAATAGGAGAAGCAGTTGTAGCTTCCGCCAAAACCCGCGGTATGAGCGACGTGGTCAGGCCTGCCGCCGGTAAGAATTTAAGGGTGGTTCAAAAAGACAAAAGAACCGTAAAAGTAGAAACCCGCACCGAAGATGATGATATTCAAAGCGTGTGGGGACAGGAATCAGCGGATAATATTTGGGCCGACATAGCAAAGCCGCGAGTACCGAAAAAAGGTCTTGGATTCGCCTTTGGTTACAGAAGTTTTTTAAAAAAAGGTGTTGGCATATTAACCCTGGCCTCCATTGTTATTCTTGCTATTGTTGTTTATCTGACTACTGGCAGCGCCAGGATAGAGATAAAGCCAAGGGCGCAAGAGCTCAGTACCCAATTGAAAGTAATCATGTCGCCGAATTTTTCTTCGGTAGATAATTCGTTCAACCGCATTCCTGGACAGCTTTTTACAATCAGCAAATCTGCATCTGATAATTTTAGTACCACAGCAGAAAAAGATGCCGTACAAAAATCCCGGGGGGTCATAACTATATATAATGAATACGGTACTTCTCCCCAGCCGCTTGTAGCCACTACTCGTTTTGAATATATTCAAAATGGAAAAGAGTCGGGATTAATCTTCAGAACATTGCAGTCAGTCATTGTTCCGGGTATGAAAGTTGAGAATGGCGCAGTCTCGCCCGGCAAGATCAACGTAGAAGTCATCGCGGATAAAGCTGGACAGAATTACAACATTTCTGCCAGTAATTTCGGCATTATGTCCTGGCGGGAAAAAGGCGATACCGCAAGGTATGAGAAGATATACGGCAGATCTTCTGATTCCATGCACGGGGGAATACTCGGCAAAGCAAAAGTTGTTTCTGAATTTGATTACAACAACGCCAAAGATCAGCTCACCAAAAAAATTAATAACGACGTAAGCGAAGCTCTGAATGCGCAGTCGGCGGGCTTGGAACTGATTACCGGCATCCAGCCTAAAATTGATTCTATAGAATCCACAGCCGAAATAGATGATGCCGCAGACAAATTTACAATGACAGTAAACGGTTCAATAACAACCATCGGTTTTAATAAAGAAGATCTGTTATCGCTGATATCAAATCATATCGACAAAACCAGCGGTTTGATGCTTGTGCCAGAAAAGCTGGAGCTTTCCTATAAAAATGAGGCTATAAATACGGCTAGCAATACGCTTGAGGTGGTGGTTATCATAGGCGGTCAAGGTTATGCCAAAATAGACCGGGAGAGCATTACGACTAACTTGATGGGCAAAAACGAAGCCCAGATTAAGGATTATCTCGGCTCTATAAAAGACGTCGACTCGGCCAAGGTTATTCTCTCGCCGTTTTGGGTAAAAAAGGTTCCCAAAAATAAGTCAGACATTGATATTTCCCTGACATTCTAAGAAGTCATTAATTTGGCATTGACTTTAAGCTAAGTATTTGCTAACATAACATAGCTATAATTGGTAGCGAGGCTGAACGAAAGCTTGTTTGAAGTTCACCGAAAAACCAGTTACATGAGAGAGGCGATTATTTTGAGCAACATAGATAAACAAAAAGTCGAGGGTCAGGTGACGGAAGCATTGCCCAATACCACTTTCAGGGTTGTATTGAATGACGGCAAAGAAGTGTTGGCATATCTTTCTGGAAAGATGCGTCTGCATTACATTAAAGTTATGATCGGCGATAGGGTAGCTGTTGAATTAAGCCCCGACGGCAACAAAGGCAGAATAGTTAGGCGATTTTAATATGAATCCCGCACATAACAGCCATATGCAGTATGTGTTGCGGGGCTAAGATAAATTAACAAAACAGACCACTTTGAAAGCTTGATGCGTAGACAAATCATTATTGTACAACGTTAAAGCAACCGATGGCTGTTATGTGCGGGATGAAAGTGCGAGCTTCCGTAAAAAAAATGTGTACAAACTGTAAGTTAGTAAGGCGAAAAGGTCGCCTCTATTGTTTGTGCAAAAACCCCAAACATAAACAGCGACAAGGTTAATCAATATGCCACGAATAAGCGGTTTTGTGATTCCCGATAATAAACAGATACTGTATTCGCTGCCGTACATATACGGCATAGGTTTGTCTTTGAGTAAAGTGATACTAAAAACTGCCGGCATAGATGGAAGAAGGATCGCAAAAGACCTGTCTGTTGAGGAATTGAACAGGATTCAGAAAATAATAGAGAAAACTTACAAAATTGAAGGAGACCTCAAGAAAGAGATCGGCCAGAATATAAAACACATGAAAGAGGTTGGTACTTGGCGAGGCTCAAGGCACACAAGACGCCTTCCGATTCGCGGTAGAACAAAAACCAACTCCAGAACCACGAGAGGCAACGTGCGAAAGACAATGGGTTCTGGCAGAAAATCAGCATCAGAAAAGACATAAACTTTAAATAATGGGCAAGAAGAAGGTCATAACAAAAGAAGGAGAAATTAAAGAAGGAGCCACACAGGCTCCGGTTGAGGTTTCAAAAAAAGGTTCCAAAAAACAGGTTATTAACGGCGTGGCCCATATTGTCGTTTCTTATAACAATACAATGATATCGATAGCCGATACAAAAGGCGAAGTACTTGCCTGGTCATCGTCTGGAGCATTGGGTTTCAAAGGAAGCAAGAAATCGACCCCTTATGCCGCGAATTTGGTTGCCAAGAACGTGGTTGAGAAAGCAAAAAAATACAATCTGCTAAATTTAAAAATATTGGTGAGAGGTATCGGCCCCGGTCGTGAGTCGGCCATCAGAGGATTGGCGGCAAGCGGATTGAACATCACCGCGCTAATGGACAAGACCCCCATAGCCCACAATGGCGTTAAAAGCCCCAAACCGAGACGCATATAAGAACAAGAAATGAAAGATAAATATCAAATTATTTAGAACGCCGCTGGCTTGACCGAATTCAAGGCAAATCCGAGCATTGCGACGAGCCATACTGAAGTATGGTGAAGGAACAAACGGAGGATTTAACGAAGAAGTCGGTCAAGAGCGTACTCCGCAAAATTGCCACAGGCAATCGCGGAGAGCGGCCAGCAAGTTATAATATATGGCAAGATATATTGGACCAAAAGAAAAAATAGAACGGCGCTTAGGCGAAAGACTCTACCTCAAGGGAGAGCGTTCGTTGTCACCCAAATCGGCAATAATTAAGAAGCCTTATCCGCCAGGCATTCATGGCAATAAGAAAAGCAGGAGACCAAAGAAAATGTCTGAATACGGCCAGCAACTTAACTCGAAGCAGAAAGTAAGGAACACTTACCGAATGTTGGAGAAACAGTTTAAGAACTACGTCAAAGCCGCTCTTACTTCCAAGAAAGACCTCTCCGAAGCGATAATGAACAAACTTGAGCATCGGCTGGATAACGTTGTTTATCGACTGGGTATCGCCCAGTCACGCGATCAGGCAAGACAATTAGTAAATCATGGCCACATACTGGTGAACGACAAAAAGGTGAGTATTCCGTCATATGAAGTGAAGATGGGTGATGAGATAAAAATAAAAGAAGGAAGCAAGAAGTCAACTTTCTTCAATACCTTGGCCCCACAATGGCTTACCAAATACGAAGCGCCTGCATGGGTGGAGATAGACAAAATCCAGATGACAGGCAAAGTCAAAGGCCATCCGACGCTGGAAGAAAGCGGACTTAACCCAAACGATCTGCAGGCCATCATTGAGTTTTATAGTAGATAAAATTATTAAATTACGGATTACGGATTACGGATTAATTTAAATTCGTAATACGCAATGCGTAATTCGTAATATATTATATGGTACAGTTACCAGAACAAATAAAAATATTAAAGAAAGAGGGCGGCCGGGCCACTTTTGAGATATCGCCCCTTATGCCCGGTTACGGCGCAACTATCGCCAACCCTTTGAGACGAGTACTTCTGTCTTCTCTGGAGGGCGTGGCTGTCACATCCATAAAAATAAAGGGTGTTGACCATGAATTCACCACCGTTCCTGGTGTTCTGGAGGATGTTATCCAGATAATCCTTAATGTAAAAAGGATTCGATTCAAGCTTTTCTCCGACGGACCGGTAAAGATATCTTTGCACGTTAAGGGCGACAAAGAAGTAACTGCCGCCGATATTAAGACCACTTCAGACGTGGAGGTTATAAACCCAGACCAGCACATTGCCACTTTGACTGATAAGAAGGCCGACTTTGAAGTGGAACTGGACATAGAAAGGGGTATCGGTTATGTCCCTGTCGAGCAAAGACAGAAAGACAAACTTGCTATAGGCATGATAGCAATAGACGCCATCTTCTCACCCGTTAGGATGGTCAATTTTACCGTAGAGAATGTCCGTGTTGGCCAGCGAATTGATTTCAACAAGATAACTATGGATATTGAAACCGACGGTTCTATCGAACCGGAAGAAGCGTTAAAACGAGCATCGGAAATATTGGTGAAACATTTCGAGACCACCGGTTCAGTTGAAATCCCCGAAAAGAAAGAAGAAAAACCAAAGAAGAAAGCAGCCAAGACCAAGAAAGCGAAATAATCCCGTTAGAAGTATCCCAAACGGGTCAAATAAAATGAACACTTATAAAATAACAATCGGTAATGTGTGGCATCGCACAGTGGTAGTGGATGCTTTGCATTACTTCTAATGGGATGAGGCGTGGAACTAAGAGAAAATTTGGTACAAAAAAGCGCTTAAGAGAAGCATTATACAAATCGCTGGCGACAGCTCTTATTGACCATGGAAAAATCAAGACCACGCTGGCTAAAGCGAAGTCATTGTCTTCGTTCGCTGATAAGCTCGTCACCACGGCTAAAAAACAAGACCTAGCTGCCCGAAGAGAATTGTCGAAGACTTTTCATCCGAAGATCGTGAAAAAATTAATAGATGAGATAGCGCCGCGATTCAGCGAAAGAAAGGGCGGCTATACACGAATCATCCGGCTGGGCCAGAGAAAAAGTGACGCCGCACAGATGTCACTAATCGAATTCACAGCATAATAATATGGAGAAGATAACTGTTGATGCTACAAATCAGTCATTAGGTAGATTAGCGAGTAAAATCGCCGTACTTTTACGTGGGAAGCATCTGCCCGCCTATCAGCCGAACGTTTTGCCCCAAATTGAAGTAAATGTTAAGAATATCAGCAAGGTTAAATTTACCGGCAACAAGCTCAAGGGTAAGATATATTACAAGTACTCCGGTTATCACAGCGGGATCACATCGAGAACCTTAGAGCAAAGATGGGAAAAAGATCCAGCCGAAGTCCTGAAGTATAGCGTATATAGAATGTTGCCGGACAATAAAACAAGGAACAAGATCATACGCAATCTTAAGATTATAAACTAAACCAATGGTAACCAAAAAGGTCACAACAAAAAAGACAATTAAGAAAGCGGCTCCAAAGAAAGAAGTTGAAGTTAAAGTCGATCCCGTTAGAGGTAAGACGCCCCTCTTCAAGGGATCGTCTGCCGACCATGCCTCAGAGGCAGGTCGGACCTCTAACGGGATGCCCCCGGAAGAAGCGTCGAAAAATAATAATGGCTCGACAAAACTCGCCACAGGAGAAAAGTATTTTGAAGCGAGAGGGGGGAGAAAAGAGTCTGTTGCTCGAGTGCGTTTGTATACTAAAAAAGCAACTGATTCTGCAAGCGAAGAAAAAGCTTTGGTTACAGTCAACGGCAAAGACTATCGGGAATACTTCTCCGATGCTAATTTGTGGGAAATTGTAGAATCGCCTCTTAAAAAATTAAAGTCGATGAACCGATTCAAGGTGACGGTAGTCGTCCGTGGCGGAGGCAAGTCGGGCCAGGCTGGCGCCATCAAGCACGGAATCGCCCGCACCCTTGTTGACTTCGACAGTAACTTCCGCAAGAAGCTCAAAAAGTCCGGCTACCTTACTCGCGACCCCCGCGCCAAAGAACGACGCAAATACGGCCTCAAAAAAGCGAGGAAAGCTCCACGCTGGGCAAAACGGTAGTTTGGTCGGATATTTTTATTTTCTGAACGGCTCACCCGGGTGAGCCGTTTGATTTTTGGGTGGGGAAATGGGATTATTTTGAAATGGCTCATATTCACGAGAAAATTGACTTTGTCATTGTGGTCTATATTGTTTTTGAGGACAAAGTCTTAATGGTTCTACACAAGAAACTTAAGAAATGGCTGCCGATAGGCGGACATATTGAATTAGATGAAAATCCCGAAGAAGCTCTATTCCGCGAAGTAAAAGAAGAGTGCGGACTAGAAATAGAATTACTAAGCCAAAAGCCTGAGCAGTTAGACGACATAACCAGACCTCTTTATCCGCCAGCTTTTATGGACATGCACAAGACAAGCGACACCCATCATCACATAGGCATGATCTATTTTGCTAAAGCCAAAAGTTCGGAGGTAAAACACAAAGAAGATGAGCATGACGGTATAAGATGGTTCACGGAGTCAGAACTAGACGACCCTCAATACGATGTTTTAAAAAATGTAAAATTCTATGCCAAAGAAGCATTCCGCAGAACCCGCTAGTCGGCTTTGTTACGCGTTATTGACAAAATCCAATTTTTAATGTAACTTATAGATGTTGCTGAAAGGAGGCAATGATGAAACTACCAAGAGCGCTGGGTAAGTTCCTTTGCTCTATCGGACTTCATTGGTATGGTCCAATCCGAGAAGATTTCATAAGATCCACCGGCCAATACGATGAGGACAGCGAATTCGTTGTCCAAAGCGGTGTTGAGACATGCACCCGCCCTGATTGCAAACACCCGCACGAGGTCTGGCGACAGGGCTGGATGGGAATCACTTATCCAGCAGGAATGGATGTTATTATGGGTCCGTGGATGAAGCTTGGGGCAAAAGAAGAAAAATATATCAACTCCTTGAGATATCGCCAACTTATGGCATAATCCGGCATTTAGCCGGTTTTATTCTTATAATTTAAAAAGTCGCTAAGTTGCGACTTCATTATTTAGGCGGTCTGCTCCCCTTGAGCATGTTCGTTGAATTGGACAACGGGAACGCCGTTGACTTGTAGGACTTCAAAGAAAATGACTGCCCCCATCGTGTCCCGGGTCAGGTCGGGGTAGTACGACTTCAAGTCGTCGAAATAATCACCGTCGAAAGAAAAATCACCTCGTCTTTCTCCTTCTCCCTTAAGCATTATGAAAAAAATGGCATAATTTTCATCTACACCCTCACTCGCTAGATCTCTATAATATTTATCCCGCCTCTCGTATCTATTTCCAGCACCTTATAACCATTTTGCTTCGAGTTTGTTGAAGGATTTGAATCAACTATCAAGTGCTCATCGTCTCTGAACCAGGCCGCCTTTTTTATTTGTGTAGATAATCGGGTGATGAGCTCCTTGTCGCCCTTTTTGTGATACGGCTGATAATTAGTATCGCTGAGCCACATTACCCAAAGCTCATTTGTTGTCCACCAGGTAAGCTTGTTTTTGTCTTTGGAAAGCGCGAAGCCTTTCACGTTCTCCGCAATCTTTTCCGGTTTTTCGTTTGTGGTTGTCAATACGCCCTTCTTTATTGCGAACGGGTCAACGGACGGCGTCGGGCTTGGTTTTGGTGTAGGAATCGGAGTGGTAAATATCAAAGCGATTTCCTTGTCCAATTCTTCCAATCCTTTCTCGTCTTCCGAAAGAAGCAGTATTTTAGAGAACTCGTTCACAAATCCTTCATCTATATTTGCCGATTTTTGCCATGTTGAATAGTCATTCTTTTGAACCCTTATACTGTAACTGCCCGGCAATAATCCTTCGATTCTGTATGAATTACCGAAAAAGGAAGTGTTGCCGAGAAATTTATCATTTAAATAAACGTCGGCGTCGGTATTAACCTTGAGATACACCGCGCCGGTTTTAAAAAATCTGTTGTCCGAAAAGCTGTATTTGTACCCCATCGCATACAGAATTATGACGTAGCTTAAAATCAAAAAAACCGCTACTGCGGAGTAAAAAAGGACTCTCTTTGTTTGCTTGGTCATCATTTAGATTATAACCCGGGGGCATTATTAATTCAACCCCAAAAATTGACTTTTTGGTTGCACAGTCTAACCTGAAGTTATATAATTTTCACGACCAATGAAAACCTCTTCTGTGATGCAAAAATTTATTATCAATGGCGGGAAAAAATTAAAAGGAAACATTGAAGTAAAAGGCGCAAAGAACGACGCTCTTGTCATCTTCGCCGCATCTCTGCTTACTTCACAGCCGATAATGGTCAGCAATGTCCCTGAAATTGAAGACACAAAAAGACTGTTGGAATTGTTAGAAAAACTCGGATGCAAGGTGAAACGGATAAAATACGGCGAATACAAAATAAAAGCAGACAGCCTCGCGTCCTACTCGATAGATCCCGAGATAGCGAAAAGAATACGGGCATCCATACTACTAACGGCTCCGCTTTTGGTACGCTTCGGCAAAGTAAAATTCCCTCATCCTGGCGGATGCGTCATAGGCGAAAGACCAATAGACCAGTTTTTAGAAGGTTACAAAAGCATGGGAGCAAAGACCCATAATAGGGGCAGACTGCACGAAATAGTTGCTCCCCGCCTGAAAGGCGCGGAATTTATTTTCAACAACATCACCGTCACCGGCACGGAGAGCTTGATAATGGCCGCCGTCCTTGCCAAAGGAAGAACGGTGTTAAAAAATTGCGCCTGTGAGCCGGAAGTTAAAAGTCTGGCTGATTTTTTAAACAGTTGCGGTGCAAAAATAACCGGAGCCGGCACTCCGCATATCGTTATCGAAGGAGTCGATAAGTTAAAAGGCGGTACCCACAAAACCATCCCCGACAGAGTCGAAGCGGGAAGTTTTATTATTCTTGCCGCCACCCTGAACAGCAATGTCGTTATAAAAAACTGCGAACCGGAACACTTAGACGCCTTGCTTAGTGTATTAAGGCTGGCGGGGGTTAATTTTACTAAAAAAAGAGACCGTGTTGAAGTAAAATCTTCTAAATTAACCTCCGTTAATATCAAAACACATGAGTATCCCGGCTTCCCGACAGATTTACAGGCGCCATTCTGTGTGTTATTAACACAATCAAAGGGGCAAGGTTTGGTTCATGAAACCATCTACGAAGGACGCTTGCTCTGGACAGAAGAATTAAAAAGAATGGGAGCCAACATCCACACATATGATCCTCACCGGATAGAAATAAAAGGGCCGGCAAAATTGAGAGGACGAGAGGTGGAAAGTCCCGACATAAGAGCTGGGATGGCTTACTTGATCGCGGCGCTTTGCGCAAAAGGAAGATCAACAATCAATAACGTTTACCAGATAGACAGGGGATACGAAAAAATAGAGGAGCGGATGAAAAAAATAGGAGCAGACATTCGCAGAATATAGCCACTAGTAAAAAATTAATCGCTAGACACTGGTTTTATGGCAAAGATCGGAATTGACCTGGGAACTACGAATACAGTAGTTTTCATACCCAAAAAAGGGATAATTATAAATGAGCCGTCTGTGGTGGCTATTTCCGTTTTAGATAACAAGATAATTTCAGTGGGCAATCTGGCCAAAGAAATGATAGGTCGAACTCCAGATAGCATCATCGTTTCCAAACCGCTCGTTGACGGGGCAATAGCTGACTACAGGATTACCGAGGCAATGCTTAAGTATTTCATCAATAAAGCCGGCGGATTTTTAAGTTTTGTTAAGCCGGAGGTTCTTATTTCCGTACCGGCCGGCATTACTTCAACCGAAAAAAGAGCAGTAATAGAGGCGGCCTTAAATGCCGGCGCAAAAGCAGTATATCTAGTCAAGGAACCGGTCCTTGCCGCTATCGGCGCCAAAATCCCAATCAACAATCCCGCAGGCAATATGATATTGAACATCGGTGGCGGGACAACTGAATTGGCTGTTATTTCCCTCGGTGGAATAGTGAGCTGGTCATCGGTAAGAATAGGGGGGAACAAACTGGACCAGGCAATAGTAGAATATATAAAAAAGAGCCACGGTCTTGCTATAGGAGAAAGAACGGCGGAGTTGATAAAGATAAGCATCGGCAGCGCAGTCACACAAGTACAAGAAGAAAGAATAAATATTAAAGGAAGAGATTTGACCACCGGTTATCCTAAAACCATTGAAATAACTTCAAACGAAATAACAGAAGCGTTAGACGAACATTTGGGAGAGATAGTCCAGATAATAAAGAGTGTTCTTGAAGTTACGCCTCCTGAACTGTGTTCAGATATAATGGATAAGGGGATTATGATATCGGGCGGAGGGGCAATGTTAAAAAATATAGCCACACTAATAACAAGGGTGACCGGGGTACCGGCAAGAGTTGCAGATGATCCGTTATTCTGCGTCGCTCACGGCACTGGAATAGTTTTATCAAACCTCGATAGTTATAAGAGGAATGTGATGGCAAAGAGGTAGTTGCTCAAACCGTTAAATTTTAATTATATTTTCTACTCTTCGCTCACCCCTTCCCATTTCTTTGCCATCTCGCTCATTAACAAACACTCCGATATTTCGTCATTTTGATTATGAAAATTTAATACACCGTGTGCATTAGATTCTATAAATTTATCATATAATAAATTTATAGAATCTAATTTTTCCGACTAAATTTTCATGACTACTCAAAATATCCTCAATATCTTGTGTTTGTAGTAATGTCGCTCGAAAGGCACGAAATGGGTAGGAGGCTCGCTCGGCGAAAATATAAAAATTTAGCGGTTCTCGCTCTGGTGTCATTAAATTTATTAAAAAATGAAAAAGCCCCACACGGATGAAGCATTGGGGACTTCTCCATGCGGGGTTGCCCCGCCCGCCCGCTACGACGCTCGAGCGATTGCTCGCTCCAATCGGGGATGGTGTTCGACGGACAAGTTGCTGAAGAGCGACCTGCACGCCGCCAGGATTGCCTCACGATAGCGAGGAAACGCTTTCGTCATTCCTCGCACCGAGTAGTAATGTCCTGTGGTGTTGCCGTCGACGGTCAGGTAGAACCACAGTTCGGGACGACCATCGTTGTAGTTTGCCTCCACCTCAACTCTCAGCATGCTAACCCCCTTAGTTAAAACGGGTGACAACCAAACTAACCAGATTGATGGGTTTGGGGTTTGGGTGCCCCCTCACCCACATTTTATATTATAGCAAATTAAGGATACTTTGTCAATATCACCATTTTCTTTGAAAATTGCTATAAATAATTCATAGTCACCTCGCGCGAAATCCTTGTTTGTTTCTTTTTGATTGCGTTTGAACGCTAAAGCGAGCAACACCTGTCGCAATTTTATCACTTGACGAGCCAAGAAAACTTATGAGAGTGGGGCGGGTTTTATCTGAAATCATAGGTCGAGCGCCCAGCCCCTCTTTTCTTTGAAAAGTGGGGCTGGGAGGCAAGTCCCGATGCTTTAGCGTCGGGATCCCGATTGGTCTTATCTATAAGAACAATCGGGACGAGGGTTACCTGTGATTTTAGATAATAAAACCTGCCCTATCTTGAAATGAGTTTTTGAAGGCGAGGACTGTGATTAAAATTGCGACAGGCGTTGTGAGCTACTATTTATGAAAATTGCATTAGTTCACGATTGGTTAAACACTCTCGGAGGCGCAGAACGCGTCCTTATTGAATTACACAAAATTTTCCCAGACGCGCCGATATATACTCTTTTTTACGATAAAAAATTTAGTACCAAACACTTGCCGGATGCAGAAATAAGACCCAGCTATCTCCAGAAAATTCCTTTGATAAACAAGCACTATAAATATGCCGCTATTTTAATGCCCAGCGCCGTTGAATCTTTCGACTTGTCGGATTTTGATGTTGTTGTTTCTTCTTCCGTGTTTTTCTCCAAAGGTCTCGTGCTGCGGCCTAAAACAAGACACATCTGCTACTGCTACAGCCCGACCCGCCAGTTGTGGGATTTACATCATATTCAAAATTCAAAATTCAAAATTCAAAATTCCATAGCGCAGCATTTGCTGCGTATTTGGGACAGACAAGCGGCAGACAGGGTAGATGAATTTATCGCGATATCGAAACATGTTCAACAAAGAATACTGAAATATTACAAAAAAAATGCCAAAGTAATTTATCCGCCGGTTCCAGAATTGCCAGAGGGCAATCCCGAACGGCCGATGGAAAAAGAATACTATCTTATTGTCTCGCGACTATTTCCTCATAAAAACATTGATGTAACCATAGACGCATTCAATAAACTAGGGTTTGAGCTAATCGTAATAGGGGACGGTCCGGCGAAGAAAAAGCTTCGATCAATGGCTGGAAAGAATATCCACTTCCTGGGCTTTGCAACCGACGAAGAAATTGCCACACACTATCGCCACGCTAGAGCATTCGTAATGCCGCAGGAAGAAGATTTTGGTTTAACGCCGATAGAGGCAATGCAATTCGGCGTGCCTACGCTTGCTCTACGCAAAGGCGGCGCACTTGAAACGATCCGAGAAAGGGTAACCGGGGAATTTTTTGACGACCCGATACCGGAGGCATTGGCCGACGGCGTGAGACGGCTTAATGAGAACTACCCCAATTATCGCCCGGATATTATCAAGACTCATGCCAAAAGCTTCTCAAGGGAAATATTCAAAAAGAAGATTCTGGAAGGGGTATTGACAAATTTGTAGAATCTGCTAATATGAAAGCCGTATTCTGCCACAAAGAAAGGATCTGCAGGAAGAAATGAAAGCAATCATCACCCGCGCACAGGCAATCCGGATCGTTCGCAGCGAAGCAGAGCTGCAACGAAGATTGTTGAACACCTTTTCCGGTGAATTGGCTCGGCTAACAACTGGGGTTAAACTTTTCGGTGATGGATGGTATGGACCAAATCCTACCTTTGAATTAAGGAGTGGCACTTGTGATAGTGATGGGAGCGATATTCAAGAAACCCTTGAAGCGTTGGAGCGAGGCGAATCTCTGCTCTGCGGCAGTCAAAGGCGAAGGCGATAAGCCTCATGGTGGCGAATAGCCACCTTTTTGTTAACCGAAAACATTACGGGCGCTTGACTAAATAGGTCTGAAGTAGTAAGATCTACCCACCTTGAGTCTGAAAAGAAAGAAGAGTAGACGATGAGGAACAGCGTTGGGGCAATTATCATTGCTTTTATTTCTTTAACAATTGCGGCTTGCGCGTATAGCAATAAAATAGAGAATGTGGCATTTGGCTTATCGGAGTTTTCATGGGAAAGACCGGTAAGAGTTTACGAATATAATGGAGAAATTAGGGTTACATTTCATGATGTTGTTATTGGACCAGCCCTGGAGACGCATAAAGTAATGGTTAATTTTTCTAACCTAGAAATTGGAATTAGGTCCACACTGCCCGGCACCGCTTTAACTGTCGTACCGTCGTTTCCTTATTATCTTTTTTACATAGACCTGCCGAATTATCTTTCTGCAAATTCTGTAATTGTGTGGGTACAGACAGAAGACGAAATGCATCAGTGGAAAAAATGGCTTGCTCGTCAAAAAGAAGAAATCGAAGTATCTCGACGATTACGAGCAACTCCCGGTAAAGTAGTTCCCCGATAAGACTAAACGTGCTGGCCAAGAGCCGGCTTTTTTGTTGAAGAAAAATATAAAATCGAATAGAATCAGATAATGCGGATCGGCATAGTTACTCTTAATTTCAATAATTCAAAAGAGACTCTTGAATTGCTTCGATCTTTAATAGACCAAACTGATTTTGATTTTGAAACCATCGTAGTAGACAACGCCTCGGAAGAGAGCGATTTCATCAACCTCCAAACCAACATATCGACTTCGCAAGTCGATTATCCACAGGTTAAAGTTGTGAGAAATAGAGAAAATTTGGGGTTTTCTGAGGGGAATAATGTTGGTATCCGTCAAACGCTTAAAAATGGCTCGGATTGGGTTGTCTTACTCAACAATGATACTTGGGTAGAAAGAGACTTTGTGGAACGTTTAAGGGCCGTTTTAAGTGCTAAAAATGGGGTTGTCGGCATACCCCTGACAGAAGAAAGCCAAATTGCTTATTGTGGCAAAATCCAATGGCTCAAACCCACACTTATCCATATGACCGACTTGCGATGTCGGTCAGTGGATAAGTCACAAGTTTATGCTATCGGAGGGGCAATGGCTGTCCATAAAGACATCTTTGAGAAGATTAGCCTTCTGGACGAAAAATACTTTCTTTATTTTGAAGACGCGGATTTTTCGGTACAAGCCAGAAAGGCTGGATTTGATATTTCCATAGCTGAAAACCTAAGTGTGCATCATCGCGTATCGTCTACAACCAAAAAACTAGGCTCATCGCTTTTGCTCCGTTATCATTTCAGAAATGCTTTGTATTTTAATTTAAAGAACGGGCCTTGGTATATTAAATTACTTGTCTGGCCGTGGAGTTTAGTAATAGTAATTAAGCAATTAAGCAAAATGGCTATCAAGCATGATATTGAGCAATCAAAAGCAATTTTACTAGGAGTAGTCGATTTTTATAAAAACAAAATGGGCCAGGTAGTAGATTTTTGAGATGCGCTCAAGTACAAATCGGGTAGTGAAAGTTCGAGATACAATTTATCAAATAAATTGTAAGCCGTAGGCCACTCGAACTTCTACTACCCGACAAATGCCGAAAGCAACTCAAAAATTCACTACATGGTGGGGAAAATAAAACTATGATTAAAATCGGCATTGAGTGTGAATCAATTGAGGGGAAGAACCCAATGTTCGGAGTCGGGAGAATAATAATGAAACTTGTTGAGGAGATCTCTCGCCGGCCAGAACTTGAAAAGAATTTTCGGTTTATTCTTTATTTCAAAGACCGAGTGCCTGATTTTGATTTTCTTAAAACCCCGATCTTTGAAAAGAAAACTGTTTCGGTGCCATTCTTCAAGAACCGGCTCTTTCCAATATATTATTTCGCGCTCCTGCCAATGCGATTATGGTTTGACCGGCCGAACATGATGTTCTGGCCAAACTATATGCTACCGATAATTGCATTCGGGAAATCATTAGTTATTCTGACGGAAGATGTGTATTACGAAACACATGAAGGTAAACTGCCATTTCGTTATCGATTGGCTTACGGCATATTCGGCTGGTGGACGGCGAAATTCGCTACAAAAATCATAGCAATATCGGAAACGTCAAAAAGGAATTTGGCGAAATTGTATGGCATAAGACCCGAGAGAATAGTTGTCAATTATTTAGGCATTGATTTTGGAGACAAAGGACAAGGGGCAAAGGACAAGGACGGTGACTATTTGTTGTTTGTCGGCCAAGCATTTCCAAGGAGACATTTGAAAGAAACGCTCCTGGCATTTGAAAAAATAGCCAACGAATTCCCCAAATTAAAATTTGTAGCTGTCGGGCCGGATAAATACCCCGCACCAGAAAAAGCAGATGCCTGCGACAACAGAAACTGCTTTTACGGTGACAGGGCAGGTCCCGAGCCGACAATTAATCCGCTCGTAGCACAGACGAATAAGCGGCTCGGTCGTGATGCTATAATTCATAGAGATTATGTCAAAGACAGTGAACTTGCCGAACTATATGCCGGAGCAAGTGCATTGATATATGTCTCCGACAGAGAAGCATTCGGTTTGCCGCCCATGGAAGCCTTGTCGCTTGGAATTCCCCCGATTGTAATGGATAATGAACTAGGACACGAACTCTTTGGCGACCATGCTTTTTATTCAAAAAGTGGAGAGATCGACGATATTGCAGAAGCAATCAAAAAGGCACTAACTGACACAGAAAAGATTCAAAAAATAAAAGGGTCCTGTCTGGAATTTGCAAAGAAATATAATTGGAAAAGTTTTGCCGATAGGTTTTTAAATATAGTAAAAAATCACTATGCCAGAAACAATTAGATCAGATCCACCACAAGAAAAATTTAATACCGACAAAGAGAGGTTAGAGTTTTTAGAGAAACGCATTGTTGAGCGCGTGCAAAGTATGGCAAATCAGGTCCGTGATGAATTTGAAAAGGACTTAGAGGCAAGAACGCAGGAGCCAGACATAGATTCAGAAAATCAATCACAAACACACGAAAAAAGGCGACAAAAATTAAAAAAAGGGGCTGATTTTTATAAAACAACAAAATTAAACATCCTAAAGGGATTGGGTGATTTGCGGCGTGAACTTGAACAAAGTACAAGGTTCGGAGATTATATACCCGAACTCAACGCTTTGATTGACGCTGTGCGGACAATATATCTGTCTCAGCTAAAAGTTAAACATAAGGAATATCGGGTAATGACCGAGGCTCCCCAGTTGTCGGATGAGGAAATAACAGAGCAGGAGAGATTAACCGAGGATATGACCGAAAGCAGATCGCTTGTTCAATGGTATGTGATTCAAAATGAGTCAAACCCAGATTACCTAACAGATTTATTTAATGTTTTTAGAAACATTATGAGCCGGTTGGGATTTGAGAGTAACTGGAGAGGAGCGGAAAGAGGATTAAGACAAGAGTTGGGAGTTTTTAAAATACTGAGTAAGTGTTTTAAAAAGGTAATCCCCGGCAATCCAAAAGAAGACGCCCATTACGCAATTGATTTTTGGGCAAAAACAAATAACGGTACCAATGTAATTTTTCAGTCAAAATCATCCTTTGTACGCTTAGATGACGGCATATACGGTGAAGAGCAAATCTCGGATTTAGAAAAAGAACTTTCGGCAAGTCCAATAGCATCAATAAGATACCAGAAAGATTTAAGCGGTCAGGAAATGCCAACTTCCGATTTAGTAAAAGTAAAGAAGTTGCAGCAAGACATAAAAAAGGCAAAAGAATATGCCCAAAGTCAGGGTATTGATAATCCCCACTTCTATCTGATAGTCAGTCGTGCAGATAAATATAAAGAGATAACAGGAGAACCGGATTCGCAAGCAACCAAGTCAATAGAAAACGACCTGTGGCAAATTTCCACTTTATTCTAACTAATTGGAAAAGTTTCGCTAATCGCTGGTTTCAAATTATAAATGAGAAATAATTTCTTAAATTGGTTTTTCGTAGTTGAGGTCGTTCTTTTCAGTTTGATCATTACCGGGGTTTTGCCGCGAGAAACAGCACTTTATTTGGGCGTGGCTTTCATTATCTATTTCCTGATGGTTCCGATTGAGGATTCTCTGGTGTTTTTCGTAAGGTCAATTCCTTTATTTCTGGCAATGCCGTTTACGGCCGATTTTGATAATTTTAATGTGTGGAGAATACTCGCCATAATTATTTTCTTAAAATGGTTTACGGCGAAATTTTTAATTTTCAATCCGCCAACTGGCAGACAATTTTCAATTAAGTCCCAATTTTCAAAATTAAAAAACTTACTCAAGCCGAGCATAAGCCCATCCTTTTTTCTCATTGTTCTTTTGCTCCTCACGGTTTTGTCCATAATTCCGGCGCCGGATAAGGTTGTGGCGATTAAGCGAATAATATTTTTTCTAAATTTTTCCCTTTTTGGAATCGTTATTTATTATAAAGCCGTTGATAAAGAATTCACCTTAAGATTAATTAAAAATTCTATTATTCCCGTCGTTATCGTTGCCGCAGTCGGATATATTCAAGTTATCTCGACTTACTTCATTGATATTTACCAATTTATGAGAATTTGGGGCGAGGGGATACAGTGCCGCCAGTTCGGCGAACAGTGGTGCAACATTGCCGTCCAGCTGGGCAATACGTGGTTCGCATATTACGGCGAGCAATTATCGTTGAGGGTTTTTTCCTTGTTTCCCGATTCACACTCGTTTCCACAATTTGTATTGCTTGGGATTCCCGCCGTTTTAGCAATAACACAAAAAAGGTGGATAAGAATAACTTCGCTTTCACTTCTATTTTTAATAACCATATTGAGCGGTACGCGAGGAATTTGGGCGGCAAGTGTGGGAGTGGCACTATTGGCGTTTACGCTGATGTGGTGGATAAAACGAACAGCAATAGAAAAAGAAGGGGGAATTGTTTTTAAAAACATAACCGCTTATTTAATAATATTTTTTCTCGCATTCTCGGTTGCCTTTCCCATATTCTCATCCCCACAATTCTTAATCGGGAAAAGCGACGACATTCTGAAAGCGCGTATCCGTTCAATACTTGATTTTGGGGAAACATCCAATGCGCAACGAATAGAAATATGGAAAAAAACCTTGTCATCGATAAAAGAAAAACCATTTCTTGGTGTCGGCATAGGCAATTATCCGGTCGTTCTGGAACAAGATATCCGTCTGGCCAAAGCCGGTTCATCGGCGCATAATTTATACCTTCAAATTGCTTCAGAAATGGGCATCCTGGCCGGATTAATTTTCATATGGTTTTTGTGGCTTTTATTTAAGAAGAATTACGAGGTCTTCGTCCGGGAAGGTGACAAGCGGCTTGGAATATATTTTGCCGCAACTCTTTTATATGTACCGTGGATTTTAATATATTCATTGACCGACATTGCCATATTTGACGAGAGGGCCCTTTTGATGTTTATGTTCACAATGGCCTTAATTCTTGGAAGAAAAAACTCGCCGAGAGACGAGTGATTATGTCATTGGATTTACCGTTAACCTGACGCAGATCTTATAATTTTGTGTCGGATGACTCTTAAAGTTCAACGCCCTGATAAAACCATTGAATAATAATATATTCAGTCCTTCCAAAATTCGATCGAAAGACACCCCATACGGCTCACTCATCAAGCAACCAACAAGATCATCCGTTGCCATTGGCTCGCTTTTTAATATGTTATAGATAAGGACTTCTTCCGGTCCAAGAGTCGATGATGTCGATACTTTTCCGGCCACTTTTAATCCTAAGGAACAAATGTTCTAATACAGTATAATACAGATGACATGATGTCAAATCCACCAGTTACAATTAATCTCGTAGTTCTAAACGGCGAAAAGTACATTCGCTATTTTTTGGATTCGCTTAAAAAACAGACGTATCCGCACGATAAGATACAGTTCAATATATTAGATAACGGCTCAATCGATAATACTGTAAGTATTATCGAGAGCTACAAGCTACAAGCTACAAGCTACAAGCAGGTTAATTTTGTTAAAAACAAAATTAACCTTGGCATGTGGCCCGGCCAAGAAGAGCTGCTTAAATATACCGACGGCCAATACATAATAGCCTCGGCCGTAGATATCATACTGGATAAAGATTTCATTAGAAATTCTATTGAAATAATGGGAAAAGAGACAAAAATAGGAGCAATCCAGGCAAAGATATATAAATATGATCTGGTGAACAACGAACCGGAACTGACGAACATAATTGATACTACCGGATTTAAAATTTTCCGGTCCCGCCGGATCATTAATATCGGCCACGGAGAAGAAGACAACGGTCAATACGACAAACTAGAAGAAATTTTTGCCGTTGAGGGAGCAGTGCCGATATTCCGAACGGAGGCATTCAAGAGTTTAAAAGTTTCAGGGGAAATAACAGATCATGATTACTTTTGGTACGGCGATGACCTAGACCTCGCTTGGCGGATGCAGTTATTCGGATGGAAGCAAGTTTTTGCGCCTGACGTAATTGCCTGGCACGATAGACAAACGACAAAATCTGTCAAAAAGAGCTGGTCAGATTATATAACAAGGGTTCCGGTCCGAAAACAAATTCCCATTCAAAAACGCCGTCTTGATTGGAGAAACACCCGTTGGACATTAATCAAAAATGATCATATAATAAATATCCTGAAGGATTTGCCCTGGATCGTCTTACGAGAGACGGCGGTGCTCGGATATACGATATTGTTCGAGCCTGGAGTGCTGAAAGAAATACCGAAATTTTTCAAGCATCTGCCCGCTATGCTCCGCAAAAGAAAGGAGATAATGAAACGAGCGGTTGCAAACCCGAAGGATATTAGGAAATGGATCAATTAGACTTCAACTCGGACAATTTTAAAGAGAAGAGAGGGCGAACAAGAAATCGCTTTTTTTTAATTGTGGGGTTTGTGGTTATCGGCTATATTGTTTTTAATACGGCGTTACTGGACAGAGAGTTTGAAGTCGAAAATAAAACAGCTAAAGAGGGCAGTGAGCTCGATGCGGCATGGTTTAAGAGGTTTGCAAATTTACTATTCTTCAACCAGAACCAAGCAGAAGAAATAGACACTAATTACATCATGCCCGAGAAAGAACCGAATCGTCTTGATATCCTTATCTTAGGAATAAGGGGTGAAGACGCTGAAGATGCCGAAGAAGCGGGGGCTTTGCTGACCGACACGATAATGGTCTTCAGCCACGACCAGCTTACCAAAAAGTCGTCTCTAGCCTCAATACCGCGCGATTTGTATGTCAAAATATACAACAAAAAAGACAAAATAAACTCTGCTTACGAATACGGATTATTGCGAGGAGAAGGAACTGATTATGCGAAAAATTTGATATCTCAAATAACCGGCGTGTATATAGATAACGTGATAGTCGCCGACTTTTCTTCATTCGAGAAACTGATAGACCAGCTTGGCGGCATAGACATTACTCTGGTCAAGTCATTCAAAGAGGAAGGCCAGTGGGGATATGCGTTTGAACTGCCGGCTGGCACAAACCATCTGAACGGACAGAATGCTTTGTATTATGTCAGATCCAGATACTCCACCAGCGATTTTGACCGAGCTTTCAGGCAACAACAGGTACTGTTCGCGATAAAAAACAAACTAACCGAATTGAAGGTGCTAACCGACCCCATCAAAACTCTATCGGTGATCAATACCCTAAACCAGAATATCAAAACCGACATTAATATCTGGGACGTGAAAAAAATAATTGACCTTGGAAAAGAAGTGGATACCTCACCAGCTACATTCAAAAAGGAAGTGTTATCAACGGACAACTTACTTTATCAAACCACCGGACCGAACGGGATTTACATACTGCTTCCGAATGGAGATAATTTCGACCAGATAAAACAGCTATTTAATACACTATTAGAATAATCAGAACGCCGCTGGCTTGACCGAATTCGAGGCAAATCCGAGCATTGCGACGAGCCATACTGAAGTATAGTGAAGGAGCAAGCGGAGGATTTAATGAAGAAGTCGGTCAAGAGCGTACTCCGACGTTGTCAGTCGGAGAGCAGCCAGCAAGTTATAACATGACATCGATAGCAATTATAAACTACAAGAACCCGACCCTCCTACGATTATGCCTTTCTTCTCTGAGAAGAGTCTTGTCGCCTAATTTCAAACACGAGATATTAGTCGTTGATATTGCTTCCGCTCCCGAGACAAGAAATGTGGTCAAAGAATTCCCAGAAGTAAAAACGGTGGCATTCAAAGAAAATATCGGCTACACAAAGGGCACAAACGAAGGCATCAAGGCATCATCTGGCGACTTTATTTTGATATTAAATCCTGATGTAATACCAATGGCTCGGTCTATAGAGAAGCTCGCTTCATATCTGGCAACTAACACCAATGTGGGTCTCGCGGGGCCTCGGCTTTTAAATTTTGATGGTTCGACGCAAAATTCCTGCTTCCGATATTACACCCCACTGACCGTACTCTGCCGGCGCAGCCCTTTGGGCCGCACGACTTTCGGCAAAAAAATCCTGAATAAATTTATGATGACGGATAAGAATATGAGCGAGCCGACGGAAGCGGAATGGCTGATGGGTTCCGCGATTATGGTTTCCCGAAAAGCGGTAGACAAAGTCGGTTTGCTGGACGAAAAATTCTTTCTATATATGAGCGATGTTGACTGGGCGAGACGCTTTTGGGAAAATGGTTTTAAGGTTGCTTACTACCCTTATTCCGAAATGTACCATTATCATAAAAGAGGATCCAAGGGACATTTCGGTTTGCTGGATGTGTTTTTGAATAAGCAGGGCCGACAACACACAATCGACGCAATTAAATACTTTTATAAATATGCCAGGAAGTGAAACTTCCGATTGTCTGGCAGCATTATTAATTAATATTCGGAAGTTCTACTTCCTGGTATGGTTTTAAATAAAAAATTACTTGTCTTATCGCTGATAGTCGCTCTCGGAGCCGGATTTGCCGGCGGTGTTTTTTTTGAACGCTCTAACGGAGTTGAGTCTAATCCAATCAAGATTCTGATTAACAAGGATCTCGGCCAGCCGGATTATGCTGATTTTTCGCTGTTTTGGGACACATGGAATTCTCTGCACAATAAATATGTAGAACGCAACGCCCTAGACACGCAAAAACTTATCTACGGCGCAATAGAAGGGATGGTAAATAGCATCGGCGACCCATACACTGTATTTTTTGAACCTCCGGAAAGTAAAAAATTCCAGGAAGAAATATCCGGTTCTTTTGGAGGAGTCGGGATAGAGATAGGCAAGAGGCAGAATGTCCTTACTGTAATAGCGCCGATCAAAGACACTCCCGCCTACAAAGCCGGTCTTAAAGCGGGAGACAAGATACTTCGGATCGACGACAAGCCGACTGCTGATTTGTCGATTGAAGAAGCGGTCAACCTGATAAGAGGAAAGCGCGGAACGCCAGTCATTCTGACGATTTCTTCCAATGGGGCCGATACAAAAGAAGTCGAAATAATCCGAGACACGATAAAGATACCGACCATCACCTGGGAAATGCTTGAGTCTCCGCCAACTGGCGGAGGAAAAAAGGTTGCGTATCTTCGGTTGTTTACATTTAACCAAAACATTGACTCTGAATTCCAAAAATCAGCCCAAGAAATATTGAATTCGGGAGCCGAAAGATTGGTGCTGGACTTACGCAATAATCCCGGCGGGCTTCTCGATTCAGCCGTCAATATCGCAGGCTGGTTCCTGGATAAAAACCAAATAGTAACAGTGGAGGCATTCAGCGACAGCTCAAAAAACGAATTTAAGAGCAATGGCAACGGCTCTCTTAAGATGTATCCGACCGTAATTCTGATAAACGGGGGTTCGGCATCGGCTTCAGAAATAGTAGCCGGAGCATTGCATGATAATAGGGGGATAAGATTAGTGGGCGAGAAAACATTCGGTAAAGGTTCCGTGCAGGAACTGGAAAAATTCAAGGACGGCTCGTCGCTCAAAGTAACCGTAGCCAAATGGCTCACCCCGAACGGAATATCCATTTCCGACACGGGCATAGAACCGGATGTCAAAGTTGAAATTCCTAAAGAAGATCCGCCTCCGTCAAATAGGGCGGATGGCGAAGAAAAGGAAGAATCTGAATTTGAGTTGGGGGTCCCCGGCAAAGACCCGCAGTTGGATAAGGCATTGGAGTTATTGAAATGATAGCGAAACCCTCTCCATTTGTCGGCCTATTGATTACGGCCTCCGGCCTCCTGCTGACAAATGATTCAATTAATCTTCAATTTGCTTAACAAATTTCAGCACCCGTTTGCCCCGCCTAAATTTTATTTTATAAAACTTAGGCGGGTTTTCCGGCCCAAATTTGTTTATTAAGCAAATTCTTGATTAATTTAACCATTGTGTCATTCATCAGGAACCAAACGGCCTTAAATGAAGATGGTTTCGCTCTTGGGTATCGAGAAAAATTATTAAGTAATGATAAAAGAACCAAAACTCCATAAACCTCTCGAGAAAGAGCCCGAAAAAAGGCCAGAAATTGACCCCACCCTTGACGACAAGAGCGGGATTGAAACATGGGAAGGTGAAGGCGGAACGGTATATCCGGAAAAACCTAAAAAGAAAAGGAAAGAAAAAATAACGCTCGAAAAATTGGCTACTCAAAAAAGAGACCGGCTGGAAGCGCTGCGTTTGGCAATTAAAAAACTGGACGAAGGAGGGTTGGTTAAAGAATTCGAAGATAGAACGAGAAAAGTAATTTATTTTGACGAAGAAAATCAGCAATATTTTTTAGAAGAAAGAGGACAAAGAAAAAACGTTGGTATGGGCGATATTGTGTCTGATTATGCTTGGGGAATTAAATATGTTCCAGACTATGAAATAATCGGACCGGCTTATAGAACTCTTGCGAAAAGGATACTGACCAATGAAACAAGAAGAGATATAGAAAGTATATACGATAGAGAGTTAGTAAAAACCTACATCGAAGGCGGTATCATGCTTGGCGGAAAACAATCACTTCATTCTGTTGAGCGCGGGTGGAAAAAATGGAGGTATAGCCCACAAGGAAAAGGTGTTATGTTTCTTGGTTTTATAGCCGAAATCGCAGTTAGAGAGCTCCTTAACAGAGTAGCATTAAACAACAAACTGGATTTCACTGTTTTAAGAACAAGTATTGTGGAGGATAGCATCTATAAATACGATTTTAAAATAAGGGTTCATCAGGGAAATAGAGGAGTAAAAATTAAGCAAGAAGGCATAAAATATGGCAAGAAAAAAAATGAGATTGGTATACAATTTGGATTGATTCGGCCTAAATACTCAAAAAAGAAAGCCGAAGTAATTAAGAACGTAAAGGAAAAGTTTAGAGATAGGTTGCCCGTTAGAGATATTCTGTTGATAACGATGCAAACCGAAGAATTTGCTCATGCGTTTAACAAGTGGCTTGAATTGGGCGAACCCTCCGGTGGGCCGGAGCAGTTTTTATCACCGGAATTGAAGAAAGCGATACTCAAAGCGGTAACGGAAAAACTGGTTGATATTCCGCAGGGGGTTTTTGACAAAATTACATAAAATTGTTATTGTTAAATTGTTAAATTGCTAAATTGCTATGCGAGTTATCATATTACAAAACATAAAAGGTCTTGGGCAAATGGGGGATGTGAAGATTGTCGCTGACGGTTATGCTAGGAATTTTTTGTTCCCCAAGAAAATAGCCAAACTGGCCACTGACGCCGCGCTGAAAGAAGTTGATGCTCTCAAAAAGAAACGAGAGGCATCACAAAATCTTGAAACAGAGAATGTCGTTAAGCTGGCTGAACAACTTAAAGATGCCGTATTGGAATTTACAAGAAAAGCGACCAAAACCGGAAAAATATACTCAGCTGTTACCAAAGAGGATATAGCCGAAGCATTAACTAAACAATTCTCCACCGGAGGCGGACCAGCCTCTGGTTGGAAAGTAGAACCGAACTCGGTAAATCTAGAAGGCCACGAAGGAGGGCACATTAAACAGCTCGGCGAACATATCGTCAAAATAGAACTCGCCCCGGATGTTACAGCAGAAGTTAAGGTCAAAGTTTCTCAGGAATAACCACTCGCTCCACTTCATCCCACGACTCACCACATAAAAATTCTGCTGAATTTTTTGTTCTATCTCGGCTACCCGCCTCCCTGCCTACCGGCAGGCAGACGAACGTTCGTCTTAGGGATGAAGCGTCGCTCGTTTTGATTTAAATTAGAAATATTAAAAAGCCATTTTAAAGGGCTTGCATAGCAAGCCCTAAGTCCTCTCGAGATCAGCGACATCGTCGTCTGAATCGGAAATACTATTGTCAAGGAAGTTAAGGGTAATCTGCTTCTCGTGATTACAATCCTCCTCAAACCCAGTTAACTGGATCTTGCCGCTACTTAGGCCCTCCACCAGGGCTCTTGTAATCGCATCCATATCACCCCAATTTACCCGTATGATGTTGGACACTTTGTTCGCCCTCCTTTGAACGATTAGGATTAAAATATCATAAAATCTAGCAAAAGTCAACTATTGACAAGGAGGGCGTTGTTGTGATATAATTGGAGAGTAGGGTGGGAGTTTAGACGGATGCTGACCGTGGACGCCCAGTGGCGGTGGTTAA
Source organism: Candidatus Yanofskybacteria bacterium RIFCSPHIGHO2_02_FULL_43_17 (assembly GCA_001794435.1). Lineage (GTDB taxonomy): Bacteria > Patescibacteriota > Minisyncoccia > 2-02-FULL-40-12 > GWA2-44-9 > 2-01-FULL-43-22. The sequence goes on along the minus strand of MGJU01000019.1, from coordinate 56,662 downwards.
GGCCAGTACGTTCGCCTCTAGCCCACCCTGCGTTTTTACAACACAACAACTGCTTTGCTGGATCGGTCGCCGAGTCCAACTCGGCTAATCGCAAGGTGCGAGCCGATTTAGCAGAGCCCCAGCCCCGTAAACCCCGACCTTGCGTCGGGGGACGAAGGAGGCAGTATGCAGACGTTCCAAATCGTTCAGTTCGTGCCCATGTTCAAGAAGGTCGGCAACGAGCGCATCGAGCTCGATCCGAATCGTCTCGGACAGGGACAGGCCGTCGTCCGGTTCCTGGACGGGGACACGACCCGCCACCTCCAGAGGCACGACGGCCGCTGGACCGGGTGGAACTCGGACCGCGCGCGCCGCGAGCGCGCCGAGATCCTGGAAAGCCACGCTTTCTATCAAGTGGAGGCCACAGAGGCCGAGTCGCGGCTCGCCGACCTGCAGGCCAAGCTCGACGACCTGAAGGGCAAGCGCGGTCTCGACGTGAAGGTGGAGCGCAATTACCTCCGCGAAGTGGCCATCAAGACGGCCAAGGCGATGCTCATCGTCGCCAAGCATGACCTCGACCGCGCCGCTATGATCGCGGGGAGGGTCGACGAGACCCACCCCGAAATCGTCGAGTTCATGAGTTAGACGAACTCGACGAAGACACCAGGTGTGGCCTGCCGCAGGCAGGCCACACCGCCCCGACCACAAGTCGGGGTTGCTTTTTAAATATTTGTCCGAGAGCAAAGCGATTGGCTACAAATACTTAACCCCGCACCAATCTTAATCCACTAGGCAGCCGCCCTGTTAAGGCGGGAAGGGAGCGGGATTAGTGCGGGGTTTGTCTCCCATAAAACTAAAATCCGCCTCATCGGCGGATTTTAGTTTATCTTCGGCTTTCAAGAAGAGCCACGCGGCGTTCAAGAACAGCAAACTCGCTTCTATCTATCTTGCTCTTTAAATCGTGTTTAATTTGCTCAATGTCGGTTTTGATGACTTCTACATCTCCTCGAATGAATTCTATATCTATTTTAACTGCTTCTATGTCTTCGTGCATTACTTCCATACTTTTCTTGATTTTTGGAATTTCGGCAGTTTGTTCCATAACTAAATCAAGAGTACCCTTAAAATCTTCTACCATTACTCCTATATCGCGGGATACATAGGCAGGAACTTTAAATTTCTTATTCTTCGTTTTCATGATTTTATTATATCACATTCACGACTTTTACTAATCGTTTCCGGCCGTTAAAGAGTTTCTTTTTCTTGGTGGTAAATTTAATTTTACCGGCTACGGCGGCATATATGGTATAGTCATGTCCGAGACGAACACCCTTGCCGGGAAGAAACTTCGTCCCTCTTTGGCGTATGATAATATTGCCCGGTTTTGCCATCTGGCCATCGTGTAACTTAACTCCTAAATACTTCGGTTGCGAGTCCCTACCTAACTGCGTGGACCCGATTGCTTTTGTATGCGCCATTTTGCTCAAGAGCGTAGCGATTGATTGCAAAATGGCTGTCCCGTAGGAATTTTGCTATCGCTAGAACTCTGTGCTAGATATTATATAATTGTTTGAAAAACAATCGCAACCCGCGTGTCCCGAATAGGGACATCCCTCAAGGGCGAAGCGGGTCGCCATCGGCTATCCCGCAAAATTCTGACGGGACGCCATATTTAAACCATGAATATCCTATCAAAAATCCTTAACCTAATCAAGAGCTACCAATACCACATTTTCCTCGCTGCCTGCATCGGCCTTATTTCCGTTATCAGCTACAATCTCGGGCAAATAAACTCCCTCAAGAAAACGCCTATCAGTGTCAAAGACTCGGTAAACCTTAAAGCCAATATCTTTGATGCGACTAACTCTCAACCGCCCGCCCTTGAAGGGCGAGGCTCGCTCAACAACGTTGAGCGGCAAAAACTTGATACTCGAGTTGTTGTTTCTAAAAATTCCGACAAATACCACTACAGCTGGTGTTCAGGAGCCAAAAGAATCAAACTGGAAAACCAGATATGGTTCACCTCCGCTCAAGAAGCAGAGTCAAAAGGATACACTCTTGCCGGAAACTGCACGAAATAAAAATTTGACACATAACCAAGACCATGCTAACATATTGGCACAGTTTTCAGTTCGCTGAAAAGGAAAAGGAGACAGAATGTCTAAACTAGACCAAAAACACCTCAAGGAGGTGTGTAGGATTGGTGGAGGTATATTTACTTGTAGTTATTTAGGGATGGGGGCCGAAGGAATGGAGTGTCTAAAAGGCACTGGTTTCCAGAGCATAATTGACCAGAGACGCACTGAAAAAAGCACGGGGGCTATGGGAGATAATTGTTCTGGTCCCCCAGATTTCAAATTAACTCAAGAAACTATCCACTAAAGAAATCTGATTACTTAGCGCGGCAACCCCGCGCATTTTTTTGACATATTTTAATTTTTGGCTTAAAATATATACTTCTGGCTTATATAATACTGGGGTAAGCATCTTTTTAGAACGCAGCTGACTTGGCCAAATTCGAGCGAATTAGTCGGTTTAGAACTTAATTCGTTTGGACAAGTTCAAGGCATATTCCGAGGATTGGCCGAGACATACTAAGGTATGTTGAGGTCAAACGCAGGAATATAACGCAGAAATTGGCCAAACCCAAAGGGCGAGCCGTATGGCTTAATTTTATTAGCCAAGGCTCGCGAATAAGTTATAAAATGCAAATTAGAAACATCGCAATTATTGCCCATGTAGACCACGGGAAAACAACCCTTACTGATGCTCTGATGAAACAAACGGGTATGGTGGAGGAAGGATTCAGTATGGACGTAAACGCGCTCGAGAAAGAGCGCGGTATTACTATTTATGCCAAGAATGCCTCTCTTTTTTACAAAGATACGAAAATAAACATTGTTGACACTCCCGGTCATGCTGACTTTGGTTCGGAAGTAGAGCGAGTATTAAGATCAATTGATTCAGTACTGCTCATCGTAGACGCCCAGGAAGGACCGATGCCCCAGACCAAATTTGTCTTGAAAAAGTCCCTAGAGCTGGGATTAAAACCGATACTGGTTATAAATAAGATAGATAAGCCGGCCGCCAAGCCCGACGAAACCCACGAAAAAGTTCTGGAGCTTTTTATGGACTTGGGCGCCAACGATGAACAGCTGAACTTTAAAACCATCTATGCCAACGGCAAGGCGGGAATAGCAAAGTTAAAAATGGAGGACGAGTCAAAAGATCTCACGCCCCTGCTTGATTTGATTTTAAGCGAGGTACCGGCTGCGCCTTCCGATATTTCAGCTCCGTTACGCTTCCAGCCTTTTAATCTAGGGTATGATAATTTTTTAGGCCGACTCGGTATCGGTAGAGTTTGGTTTGGAACTATGAAAGTGGGGGATAATGTATTTATAAAAAAGCCAACCGGGGAAACAAGATCCGGGAAAATAACCAAGTTATTTACTTTCCGCGGTATGGAAAGAAAAGAAACTAGCGAGGCCCAGGCCGGTGATATTGTTATGATTGCCGGTTTACCTGATATTTATATCGGGGAAACCGTTTGCACCTCTCCTGATGTTGAGCCCCTGTCGGCTATCAGTGTTGACGAACCGACAATATCTTTGAACTTTCTGGTCAACGATTCTCCGTTTGCTGGAAGAGACGGAAAATTCGTGACCAACAGACAGTTAAAGGAGCGGCTGGAAAGAGAGCTTGAAGTAAACATCGGACTAAAGATAGATTTTTCTTTAAATGAATACTATAAAGTCTACGGCCGGGGAGAACTCCATATCGCCATCCTGCTTGAAAATATGAGAAGAGAGGGTTATGAGCTTCAGGTCTCACAACCACAGGTAATTATCAAGGAAATAGACAATCAGAAGATGGAACCATTTGAAGAGGCGCTCATTGACGTTCCTGAAGATCTATCGGGGATGGTAATACAAAAACTCGGCAAACGAGGAGGCAAGATGATGAATATGGGACAACACCACGGTGAAGTCCGTATTACGTTTGAAATACCCACACGCGGTCTTTTGGGCTTCAGGAACGAGTTTATAATCGATACAAGAGGCGAGGGGATACTTGCAAGTCACTTTATCGGCTTTCGTCCTTACGCTGGGGAAATAAAAAAGAGAAGCGTCGGTTCCATGATCTCTATGGAAACCGGCAAAGCGCTTGGTTTTTCGCTGTACAACCTCCAGGACAGAGGCAAACTATACATCGGACCGACTACCGAGGTCTACGAAGGAATGGTCATCGGCGACGTGTCAAAAGGAAACGATATGTCCGTAAACCCTATTAAGGGCAAAAAATTAACGAACATGCGAGCTTCGGGTTCAGATGAAAACATCATTCTTACCCCTCCGTCTCCAATCACTCTTGAGACAGGATTGGAAATTATGCAAAACGACGAATACCTCGAAGTGACTCCGAACAATATTCGCTTGAGAAAAAAATACCTCACAGAAAATGACAGAATAAGAGCTACTAGGCAGTCAGCGAATCAATAATCTTCGTCCGCCATCAATCATTTTCCTTATCATTTTCTCAACCTGTGCTCCGGGTCAGACAAACAATAGCTTTAAAACCTCCGGAAGGCCTTCCGAAATTCCTTCAACCCTGCTGGGCTTCAGTCAGTTTCGGCTTTCCTGTCGGTTTATAAAGCTTTATTTGTACCTACCCCTCCACAATGGTTAATAAAATGACGCGAAAAATGATGAGATGGTACTTAAACAAGACCAAAGTTTGCCTTGACTTAAATACTTAAATCATGTTATAATATAAACATTGGTTGGGATATTCCTACTACAACCAAAGGAAGAGGAGGAGGGATAGAGATGGAAAAGGCTCGATTTACGGCGACGTTGGTCAAGGAGTTGACCGGCGGAATTCTGGTGCTGGTGGCGTTTGCCGTCCTCATTAGCCTCTTGGCCATTTTGAGAAGCGACGGGTCAATAAGAGAGTGGCTGAACTCTCCGATTTCCGAGTTGAAGGTGGAGGAGTTGCTTTTCATTCTCTTCGTGACAGCGTTGCTGACACAGAGAACTAGGGGGAGGAAATAATGGAAACGATCCGGTGTGGCTCGTGCGGCGGCTCGATTGGAGAAGACGAGTGGGACAAGTGCCCTCTCTGTGGTGAAAGCATCAACGGCGATGCAGACGAAATCGACGAAGATGAGCTCCTTTCTGATCATCTGAGCGCGGCTGAAGAAGAAATCGAATTTCTCAAACAGCAAAACGCGCGGCTCCACAAGCGTATCGCCAAGCTCTTGGAACAAAACAAGGGCAAGAAGAAAGCGACTCGCCGCAAACAGCGCAACCACTAGGGAGCAGTAGGTTTCAATCGGCTCCACAGATAGGCTTCACAAGCACCATCTGTGGAGCCCTTCTGTTTTTTAAAACCAACGAAATAAGCAATTTCTTAAAACCGTCTAGCGAGAGAGCGAGGTCCTTGCCGTCTTCAAATCATTTGAGGAATTAAGAATACGAAGAGCGAAACCCTGCTTCTTTTTCTCACGGACTCCTCATGGAGCAGTTGAGATTCACTCCTAATTTTTCTGACCGCTCGGGGTAACCCCTGTCAGGCCATGCGGATCGAGCTGAGCTCGACCGTTCCTGACATCCCCGACTCGGTTTCCCAGAAAAATAGCGTCGCTCATCTGCAACTGCTATCTACTCGTCATCAAGTGATAAAAAGAAGCAGGGGATTTCGCACCCTAGATGCTTAAATGTTAATCGACGAAGTTAGGGAGAGAGTCGAAGTTAATAAAATGAGGCCCCGCGGTTGCGGGGCCATCGGCAAGGATACCGGGTTAGTCGGGATGAACGGAGAAGCGAACTCCGCCATCGGGCAGAGACTCAACACCGTGGCCGTCGATGTTCATTTCAGCAAGCCACAGGACGTCGAGCACGGCCATGGAAACTTGAGCGCTGGTCATGGTGGGAGGAAAGACCACCACAATTGGATCACCCAAGCTTTCGATTGTGGCACCCTGTCTTTTCAGGTCTTGTGCGAAAACGCCATGTTCGTTTCTGTGCATGACTGACCTCCTTAGTATGTATAATACCATATTACTACCTTGATTGTCAAGTTTTTTTGAGTAAATCGCTCAATATACTAATCAACTGTGGAGCAAGACCCCATTCTCATTTGAGGTCGTTTGGTTCCCGCGGGTAAACACAATACTAAAATTAACCAATAATTTGCTTATACAATAAATTTTAGCCGGAAAACCCCGCCTAGGCGGGGGCAAACGGTTGCTGAAATTTATTAAGCAAATGGAGAGTTAGTTTTAGTGTTTGTCCGCGGGAGATCCGGTCGCGGAGAGGGACCCGTGCGAAGCCGGGTCTACGTAGGACGCAACCAGCAGGCCGATAAATGGGAAGGGGTTGAGCGACTATCTTATTTTGCTCAACCAGTATTCGTTTTCCCACGCCCAGAGAGTTTTACATGCCAAAAACGCTTTGATATCGGATTCGAAGGTAGTTAATTCTTTCAATTCGACCTCGCCTTGCATCGGACCCCATTCGTGTTGACATTGTCCTTTCTCGCCTCGGATTTTTTCCCGGCCGCCCTTGTCTCGCATAGTCGCAGGACATTTCAAGCATTTTTTTGATTGATCAAGCCGCAATATCCAACGGGTTAACGGCGGCATAGATGGATCTTCTTTCAGCGCTTCTATGTAAGCTGAAGTCTGCACGTTATAATCCCGATAGATCGCCATTGAAGTTTTGATGTCCAGAACACCAAGTTTCCCGTTAAGTTCAGCCAGAACATCCATCGTGCCCGCAAAATGATGCTTCTTGCTTACAACACGCTCTTCAACTTTATGAGCAACGAGTTCATTCTGACCGTAAAAATCCATAAATGCCGAAACGGCCGGTTTCACGGAATCGGGAATAACTACCGGTTCTTTTCTCAATATTGCCTCAACGGTATCGTGAAGAAGGGTCCCTTCTTCGGCGGATTTGGCTTTTATCGCTTCGCCGGTCTTGAAATCAGGCAAAGCGGCATAATACATATATAAAGCCGGCTTGGCCTTAATGGAAACAATAGCCGTCACCCTCGGATACCAAATACCGTCTATCTCATAGCCGTTGGCGTTTTTGAAGTTATCTATATTTGAATACCACATTTATAACTTGCTGGCCGCTCTCGCTAAATTATAGCGAGGACGCTCTTGACCGACTTCTTCGTTAAAATCTCCGTTTGCTCGTCAACATACTTCAGTATGTTTCCTCGCAATACTCGATTTTGCCTTGAATTCAGTCAAGCCAGCTACGTTTTAACTAATTATTTTATATTTATATACCGCTCCCAATATTCATACAATTTTTCGGTTGCTAAAACATCGTCAAAACAATATTCGGCGATTTTCATATACTCTTTGTCTTTGAATAATTGTGCGACATCGTCTCCTGATATGCCTTTGGATTTAGGACTCTCAATACCGAATGCCCGGCACCACATATGCAAATTGCCTTTTCGCCTTACGGCGCCAAAAAAAGTAAGCCTGTCCAGCAGATCCAGATGCGTTATGGTTTTTCCGTATTGCTCTGATTCATACCTGTATGTCATAAGGTTCTTAGCCGGTTTTATTTTATGTACCGCCGAACGAATCATTAAATACGGCGCATCAAAACTGCGTCCATTGAACGTAATGAACTGATCGTAGTGGGCCGAAGCATCCCAGAAACTCTTCAGAAGGTCTTTTTCGGTTTTGTGAGGAATATATTGAACGTTATCTTTTTCTTGTTTTTCTCCGCCTCCGCCAGAACGGGCGAATGGCGGATTGCCTTCGGGATCAAGCAAATAAACCGCGCCTTTATTTGTTTCGGGATTCAATACGCCTATCGCCACCACCTGACCAGTAAGAGGGGAGAAACCCAAGCCTTCTTTAATGGCTTCAATTTCTTCCGGTGTTTCGGCGAAACGTAAAAGCAGTTCCTGCGACTTGTCATCGAGAGAATCAAATTCAACGCCGACGGTCTCAATGTCGAAAATCAAACGAGGCATCAAAGTAAGCGCAGCGGGGTAATGGTGTTGATGTATTTTTTGAATTCACCAAAATCCATTACCTTGTGCGAAGTGATGTTTCTTCGTCTGGCAATAAACTTATTTATTGAAAATTGGTTTATATTTGGATTAATAGACAAAAAGATCATATCAAAATCGGGGTTAATATAAGTTTTTTCTTTGATGTTTACACAACAAACAAAACTGTGCAAATCTTTTGGATAAAAAACATCTATTCCAAACTTATAATCCTTAGCGTAAATAAAAAAATCTGCTCTGCTTTTGTAATTATTAAATGGCTTCTGTTGATGAACAAAAATTTCTCCAAACTTGTTAACCAAAAGGGCATAGATGTCTTTCTCGAAACTTTTCCCACGCTCTCCAATAACTTTAGCAACACCAGACCTAATCTGACCCTTAGTATAATCTAGGTCTTCGTCCGGCAAACCAAGAGATTTTCTTAATTCTTTTAAACCCCCGTATATCCTCTGAATTTGTCTAGAGGAGGGTAGGAGGGGATATTCGTCAACTTCTAACGCAGAAGGATATCTACTATTTGTTTTATAGAACTCATCTAGGCCGTATTTAATTTTTTCTAAAGTCCACTTAATGAAAGGCATGAGGTATTATTAAATTAAAAGTTAATGTTTATTTTAAGATATTACCATAAATTTTAAGTTATTAAAAATAAAAAAACATCTCTTAAAATGGTGGGGGATGAGCGTAAAGGTTGTTACTTGAACGTCGCGCAATATACCTTTTCAGACGTTCCAATACTGGCTTAATTAAGGCTCTACCTTAGAAGTCCCAATATGAGCCGCAGTGTCTGCGACATTATGGATATTACAACTAAGAATATCTCTATTACTAGCACAACTATTGCTTTTATTGCCCCCCGCAAATTGTCCGAAGAAATATCTTTAGGGGTCAAAAATTGTCTTAGGTTAATATTGGGCAAACCCCGTTGAGACTCGTTAATTTTAGGGCTTGTGGGTATGCTGGTATCTATGTTTATCTTATTAAGGTTGAATGGAAAATTAAACTTGAAGGCATTCAGTACGTCTCCGGCATTGATGTCAACTCCTATACCCGCGCTATTTATGGCATCAAGTGGATTCAAATTTAACGTTTCCGCTGGGACTCGGCTGCGCACGGGTTCCTCTCCAAGACCTGCCGCAAAATTAAAATTTCCGAATATAAATACGAGTGGAATGATCAAATAATGAAGTGTGATTATTGAACCATGTTTCATGGTTTTATGACGCCCACTGCCCTACCCTGCCCTAATTATACCAGAACACATTTGGAGGTATGGTGTCAATCCTATTCGTTGTTATCTGCAAACACACGACTGATGTCCTAATTTAATAATTTTATCCAAAAAAACTTGACGAGAATAGAATAAAAGTGGACAACTCTCTCCCCCACTCGCTCCCATCAGTCGTTTTTTGTAAACAAGGTTATCTCTTGCCATAAAATGGATACCGCTTTTTTAAAGGAGAGTATGGAAAGCATATATTTAAAATCTACCACCTCCCTCATGATCCAGCCCCAAAACCCTATAACATTAAACCCGTCCTTAAAATGAGCAACGGCATACTTACCGCCCACAGGCGCTATCCAAACACTGTAGAAAGGACGGTACTCGATAAGTTGTTTGTTGCCGATCAGTCTTAATAAATTTTTAGCAACGATTTTGCCCTGGTCTACGGCAACATAAGCTAGGGCGGGGATGGGTCTGCTGGTTTTAGGATCTATAAACTCAGTATTGTCGCCTATCGCAAAAACACCAGGCCAGCCGTCCAGTTCCAAACCGTTGTTCACCTTAATCTTTTTTCCGCCAGAGGCGGACCCGCCTCTGGCGGGCTTTTCGGTTAATGGCAAGGCCAAAGTTTTTTCCAACAAATCGGGAAGACGAATACCCGCCGTCCATGTAATCAAGTCAGTATCCAAGCGTTTTCCGTTTTTTAATTTTATGTAATTACCGCCTATTTCTTCAACCGCTGCTCCTTCCAAAACCTCAACACCCAGTCGGGTAAGCCGTTTCAAAATAATGTCCCTTTCGCCAGCAGACACGGCGGGTAAAATTCTGGGTCCGGCCTCAAGAAGAATTATCCTCTCGCATCGTCCTTTAATTCCACTCTCCTTCGCTAAAGCTTCGGAGGGCAAGCACGTCTTGGCGAGCTTTTGAACGCAACGGGCAAATTCGGCGGCAATCTCGATTCCAGTAAACCCTGCTCCTATAACTGCTATTTTTATCGGCTGTGATCTTTGTCCAGCTGCAGCCTCTTTAATAAGTTCTTCTATTTTTTGGTTCAAAAGCAAGGCATCTTCCAAATTCTTGAACTGAAAAGCATACTCTTTCGCTCCCGAGATACCAAAATCAGCCGCCTGACTACCAAGCGCTATCACCAGATAATCATAGTTCAGCATTTCCCCTCCTTCTGTGGCAACTTGTTTGTTTTCTAGATCAATCGCAGAAACACCCGCTTGGACAAAATTAATTTTTTCCCCGCCGGAGGCGGGTCCGCTTCTGGCGGAAAAAATATCGGAGTAAGGAATACAGATGGTTTTCTTAAGCCGAACGGCAAATGGGTCCCTTTTCACGCCATAGGCAGAAGCCACTTCATACAAAGCCGGTACGAACAAATGGTAGCTGTTTTTATCTACCAAAGTTATTTCAGCTTGTCCGGCAAGGATCTTATTTTTTAGTTTCTTATTAAGATCCAAAGCGGCTCTAATACCGCCAAATCCACCGCCAAGTATGAGAATTTTTACCATAATTATACCCTGTTTTGTTGTTTAAACTAAAAAAGACATTATATATTGCGGTCTAAAGGTAGTCACGAGGGTTTACTGTATTATTATAGTTAAAATATAACTGACCGTTCTTTTCGTTGATATAAGTGAAGAATTCTTTGTACAGACTCAAGTGAACGTGAGAGCCGGTAGAAAACCCCGTATTACCCTCATAGCCGATTATATCGCCGGTTCTAACCTGCGTACCGACCCTGACAAATTCAAACGCGCTCATGTGTCCGTAAATACTGACCAAATCGTATGGGGGATGTTTAACAGCTACCCAATTCCCCCATCCGTCATTGGTGCCGTTAGCAATAACTTCTCCGTCGCCTATCACCTTTATCGGGCTGCCGTAACCGGAAGCCATATCAATGCCGTTGTGAATCGCACCGCCATAAGGACCACGCCGAGAACCGCATCTGGCATAAGATGTACATCCGTATCCTTGCGTGATGCGATAATCATCCTCCGGCCACTGGAAAAGTTTTATTCCCTTCTTGGGCAGATTTTTTGCTTCAACCCGAAGAATATACAAACCCCCTTGAATTATTTTGGTTTCAAGCTCTTTCATCTCCGTGAAAAACAGGGACTGCTTTATTTCCACTTCTTCCAATAGTTTCTTATATTCCGCTTCTTTGCCTTTTGTTGTCTTGAGTAAGCTGTCTTTTTCTTTTTGAGTACCTTCCAAAGACGATCTCTGTGTGACTCGTTTATAATTCAGGTTCTCAAATTCTTTTTTCTTGCCTTCCAAAGCACTTTTTTGATTTTCGTAGGCATCTTTAGTATCACGAAGGTCGCCTACCAGTGTAAGCAAACTTTCCCCCACATTCGCCGTCTGTTGTATGCGGTTTAAGAAATCCGAGATATTGGCATTTTTCATCACCGCCACAAACAAACTCTCCCTGTCTTGCTTATAAACTTCCAGCAGTAATTCCCCTATCGCGCTTTTCTGATACTCTATTCTACCTTGAGTTACCGAGATTTCATTGGTCACATTGTTTATTTCCAGCAATGTGCCGTCTATTTTTCTTGCTGTGATGTTTATCTGGGTTTTGAGATTATTTATCTGGTTCTGAAGAATAGATATTTCCTTGTTTAAAGAATCGGCTTTGGAGTGTTCGCTGGCAATGTTCTGGCGATATAATTTCGCTTGCTGTTCAAGTCGCTCAATTTCGTTCTGCAATTCAGCAATACGCTCATCGTCAGTCTGAGCAACAGCAATAGAAGATAGAAAGTAGAAAGTAGAAAGTAGAATTAATAAAAAAAGTAGTCTTCTCATTACAATTTATTGATTGCGACATCTATTCTTTTTAAAACATCCTCTCTGTTTAAGGCGGCTACCACTTCCACCGGATCGGGTGATTTTTCTTTTCCGGTCACGGCAACCCTCAAGGGCCAGTACACCAGTCCCCTGTTTCCTATTTTCTGACCCAGTTCGTCGAGCGCTTTTCTGACCTTTTCCTTATCTTCTGTTTTTTCTAATATCTTTCTCGATTCTTCCAGAGAATTTTTTACATCTTCCGGTCTGGAATCTTTCCAGATTAGCAATTCTTTTTCATACTCGGGCTCCTGCCATAAATAATCAAAATTCTTTACATCGCTTAATTTCTCCAACCTTTCAGTTACTAACGGCACGGCCGAATCGGGAATTTTTAAACCCGTCAAGCTTTTAAACTCGGTGGACGTAAGCCGGCGGATATATTGAGAATTAATCCAGTTCAGTTTGTCTACGTTGAACACCGCGCCGGATTTATGAACTTTAGACAACTCAAACTCTTCGATCATTTCCTCTTTGGTCAATAATTCCTTGCTGAATGTATAGCTCATGGCCCCAAGGAAATTCAAAAGGGCTTCGGGAAGATAATCTTTTTTAAATACCGTTACGGCCGTATCACCATGACGTTTGGACATTTTTGATCTATCTGGTGCAAGAATTAAAGGCAAATGAGCAAATACAGGAATCGACAATCCAAGAGCTTCGTAAATCAAAATATGCTTCGGAGTATTTGAAATGTGGTCCTCGCCCCTTAAAACATGGGTAATCTCCATATCAATATCATCCACGACTACGGCAAAATGATACAAAGCGTCATCAATAGAACGGCCTACGCTGAAATCGCCGAGTAAGTTTTGCTTAAACTCCACTCTCCCTCTCACTTGATCTTCAAAAGTAATTACCCGATCTGATTTTTCGTTTACCGCTAAGCGAACAATCCCACCGGATTCTCCACCTCTCTCTGAATACTTATGCTCACAGACGTGTCGCGGCGGCAGTTTCGCCATTTCTTGAGACTTTCGCTCAGCTTCAAGTTCTCCTTGGGCGTGATGACAATAAAATACTTTTTTCTCATTAAGTAATTTTTCTAAGAGTTCTCTGTATCTTGCTTGATTGTCTGTTGAATGAACGACCGGACCATCCCACCTAAGGTCAAGCCAAGTTAAAGCTTCTATGATATTTTCTTCGGATTCTTTAGTGGAGCGCTCCTTATCGGTATCTTCTATGCGCAAGTAAAATTCGCCCTTATTTTTTTTAGCAAACAACCAATTATAAAGCGCCGCTTGTGCCGTACCGACATGTAAATTACCAGTTGGCGACGGGGCTATGCGTACTTTTACTTTCATGACACAATATTACCATAAATATGTATGTCATTGAAGTCATTCCACTTACATTACTGCCTCCAAATGTACCTCAAATTTTGAGCTACTTTTTCGATCGTAAACTCCAAAAAGGCGCAATCGTAGAAATACCCCTTAACAAAAGAAAAATTAAAGCAGTGGTGATCTCCTCGAACTCTCTTGAAAAAGAAAAGTTGTCTTTGAAAAAAGTTGATTTCCAGATCAAAAAGCTGACAAAGGTTATTTATGATAACCCGCAGATAAGCGACTATCAATTAAAAATTGCCGTCTGGATCGCCAAGTATTATTACTCCCCGCTCGGCTACACGCTTAAAACGATACTCCCCCCGTTCGCTTTCAAAAAGAAGTACCCCGCACTACAACGAGCGGATGCTTTCAGCGACAAAAACCACTCGTTGAGTGACGGGGCAGGCCCCGCAAAAAAACAACTGCTTATTTATAAGACAAGGGGGTTGGCTCACCGTCTTGAACCGATAATAAAAGAGGTTGTAAGCAAGTCAAAGCAGGTCTTGATAATGGTTCCTGAAAAAACCTCCATTAATTACTTCGTTTCCGGTCTATCTAAAAAATTAAAAACATCCGTTGTTTTTTCCGGCTTATCAAACAAGGAGTTTTACGATGCATGGCAAAAGGCCCAATCAGGAGAGGCGAATATAATAATAGGGACCCGTCAAGCCCTAAATATGCCATTCAAAGATCTGGGGTTGATAATAGTGGATGACCCGCTTCACGAATTTTACAAATCCGACATGGTACCGCGATACAATGCCGTTACGCTGGCTCACAAGATCGCTGAACTGAATAACTCTCAACTCATTCTCACATCGGTCGTTCCGGGTATCGAAAATCTCTACAAGACAAAGAGAGGCGTATACAAACTGAAAAATATTGAATCGAGGCCAAAATTTGATGCGGAAATAATCGACATGGCTCAAGAAGCAAAGAACGCCAACTGGTCGCCAATCAGCAAAAAATTAAACGAAGAATTGCTCGCTTATCTTAAAGCCAAAAAAAGGGTTCTCATTTTCTCTCCCCGACGAGGTTATGCGGGGATCCTGATTTGTGAAAATTGCGGTTCGGCCGCCAAGTGTCCTCGGTGTGAAGTGGCTATGCGCACCCATCGTTCGGTTGAGATGATACTGGTTTGCCACCGCTGTGCTCTGTCAAAACCGATGCCAAAGAACTGTTCCGTATGCGGGAATTATAACTTGAAGACAGTAGGCCCGGCCGGCACCCAAAAAATTTACGATATCATAAAAATGACGCTCAACGCGGTCGGCATTAAGTCCCCCATTCTTGCCCTTGATACCGATATTGCGAAGAACGAAGTCGAGGAAGAGGAAATAATTTCTGAAATATTGAAATCAAGGCCAGCCGTGCTCATCGCTACTCAAATGGTTTTTTCTCATCGTTTCTGTTTAAATTTTGACTTGATAGCCATCGTTAATGCGGATGCGCTTACAAACATGCCGGATTTCAAATCGGAAGAAAACCTGTTCTATCAAATAGAAAAATTGGTGAATTTCCTGCCCGCCAGAGCCTTCGGCTCAGGCCGATGGCAGGCGGGTGAGCCAGGCAAAATGTTAATACAAACTTATAATCCAGAAAATAAATTGATTAAAAAGGCCGTTATGGGTGACTATATCGATTTTTATGACAAGGAACTCAAGTTTAGACAGATCCTCAACTATCCCCCATTTTTTAAACTAATTAAACTCACACTCAGACACACCGACAAAAATAAGGCATCTTATGCGGCCAAGATAGCAACGGAAAAATTTAAAATCGCAGTCACGAGAGCCAAACTGGAAGAAACTGTAAAATTAATAGAGGCCGCACCGGCATACATAGAAAGAGAAAAGGGATTGTATGTCTATAATATTTTTTTGAAGGTACGAGAGGATTATCAGGACATCAACAAGTTGCTCAAATATGCCGGCCCGGGGTGGATTGTGGATGTTGAGCCGAGGTCACTTCTCTAAAATCAATTTTCGCCCTACACTTATTACTATGGAAATAACAAAAATCCCCAATAAAATATTAGCAAAAAAAATGGAAAAAGTGGCGGTTGATGACATTAAATCAGGCCTTTATAAAGGCCTGATTTCGGATATGAGGACGGCAATGGTGGAAAATAACGGAGTTGGTTTGGCGGCGAATCAGGTTGGCAAGGATTTGAGAATTTTTGTCGTAGACAAAAAGTTGGCTGAAGAGAATAATGTGCCAGATGCTTTCATAAATCCGGAGATAACCGAATACTCCAAAGAAAGCGATGAAATGGAAGAGGGCTGTCTTTCTGTCCCTGACTACTGGGCGCAGATTAAGCGTGCTAAAAAGATAAAAATTAAATTTATTGACGAAAATGGTACTAAACAGAAAATAAAAGCTAAAGGATTTTTAGCCAGAGTATTCCAGCACGAAACAGACCACTTGAACGGCCTTACCATTAAAGAACGTACTGCAGAGGTCAGGCTGCGCACGGATCTCCTCTCCAATAAATGAAAAATAATTTAAAAGTGGTATTTTTCGGCACTCCTGTTTTCGCCGCCCCGGTCCTGAATGAGTTGGTGGATAATGGCTATAACGTCGTAGGAATTTTTGCTGGTAGTGGACCGATGGAACTTAAGGCGAATGAGTATGGGATCAGGTTGTTTAAACCAGTCTCTTTAAAAAAAGAGGAGGACGTATTCGAACAATTTAAGATCTTGGATCCGGACATTTGTATCGTAGCCGCTTATGGCAAAATAATACCTTCTCGTTATTTGAACGTGCCAAAACATGGTTTTGTTAATGTCCATCCTTCAATTCTGCCAAAGTATAGGGGCCCGTCTCCCGTCCAGACCGCCATTCTAAATGGTGACCCCGCACTACAACAAGCGGATGCCTATGGCAAAACAAACCACTCGTTGAGCGACGAGACAGGCACCGAAACCGGAGTTACTATTATGCTTATGGATGATCAAATTGATCACGGGCCCATACTTGCACAAAAAATCTACAA
>MGJU01000019.1:0-40201 GCA_001794435.1 Candidatus Yanofskybacteria bacterium RIFCSPHIGHO2_02_FULL_43_17 | reverse complement strand
AAGAACTATTTAAACTGGGAGCGAAATTGCTTGTAGAAACTTTACCGGAATACATCAGCGGAAAAATAAAGCCCGAGCCGCAAGATCACAGCCGGGCAACTTTCACAAAAATATTTTCTCGAATCGACGGCCAGATAAATTGGATCGAACCGGCAGAAAAGATATACAACAAAATTCGGGCATTAAATCCGGAACCGGGCACCTGGACCACCTGGAAGGGCAAAGTTATCAATATAACGACTTGCCTCAATTCGTTATCAAAAAATCAAGGGTCTTCAATTTTAATCTCACCGCCTTGCGACGAAAAAAAAATGGACGAAGTCGTTTACCCGCGAGTAGCGGCGGAAACACCAGGCACTGTTAAAAAAATCGGTGGCAATATCGCTGTTGCGACCGGAAAATATTATTTAGCACTTGACCTGATCCAGCTTGAGGGCAAGAAAAAAACAGACGCAAAAAGCTTTATCAACGGTCACCCTGATTTTGTTGGCTCTATTCTGGAATAAACCTTTACCGACTCTGACCGCGAATAGGCCAAATTAGAAAAATGGTGCTAAAAATGATGCCCCGTTTGAGTCTTACCAGATCCGTCGTTTTTTTGCGACAATTAGAGTAAATCCCATTCCGACCGCCACGATAAGCATCGCGGCGTTTAGCCAATCTATTGAAGCGCCTGTCTTAATAGTCAACGCGCCGGCCACTATTCCTGTAGATACACTGACACTGGCGCTGTCTTGTTTTGTGCTTACATTGCTTCCGGAAACAGACCCGACATTAATAACTGACAACTGGCTACCAGGTGCCAAGTCTCTTACGGCAACCCTGAATTTAATCTCAACACTTCTGCCCGAAGGCAAGGTTCCGAGAAATATCCCTCCATTATTCAAACCGTCGCTATCAGAAATTACTCGGCCATCAACCAAGGTCGTCCCGCTTATGTAAGTAAGTCCTTGCGGTAACGAATCAATCACACGAACATCTCTTGCTTCAAAATTGCCTGTCGATCGTATGCGCAATATAAATTCGACAATATTCCCGGGCTGGGCTGAAACAAGCTCTGATTCCAAAGAACCGGTAGTTATATTTCTGACTGTTTTACTTAAGCTCAAATCGGAAATCTCGCTTATTACAGTATTGTTACAATTTGTAACTACTACTGTTCTGGATTCCGTATCAGAACTATTGCCGTTGTTTGCGGTTATAAAATAAGTTCTGGTTTGAGCGGGACTTACTACAACGCTGCCATTACTGCCGACACTCCCAAAATCAGTTAAGGTAACACTCACAGCATTCTGGGAATTCCAAGATAATATTGTCGAGCTGCCTAAACAGATATTTGAGCTAGAAACACTTACCGAAACATCGACTTGGGTCGGTGTTGGTGTTGGAGTAGGTGTTGGCGTCGGAGTATAACAATCGTTTCGAACAGTTACCAACACTTCGTCAAAAGAAGAAACATTGTTTTGGTTTGTAACGATAATCTTGTAGTTAGTCGTTACGAAGGGGCTGAGATTAAGCTGACCAGAAGTCGGAACCGGCCCCCATCCCTGAATAAAAGCAGTTGAAGCTCCGGCAGACGACCAAAACAATGTCGTAGAATTGCCTCGGCAAATTGTTGAAGGATTGGCAATTATGGACACGGAAGGGTTAGGGATTGGTGTCGGTGTCGGAGTTGGAGTAGGTGTCGGTGTCGGAGTTGGAGTAGGCGTCGGTGTTGGCGTCGGTGTTGGCGTCGGTGTTGGAGTTGGAGTTGGGGTCGACGTTCCATAAAAACGCACCGAAGCAATGATGATACTTTGGGAATCACCGCTTAAACCCTCAAAAATAACCTGCCCTCCCTGATATGCGACGGGAGTACCGGTAATGTTGTTATATACCCTCACACCGCTAATAATCTGAGGACAGTTATCTCTTTCTGTTCTCATTCCGTCACTGCCGTTCAGGTCGGGCACGTTCCGAGCATCAACAGAAGTTCTAATCCTCATCGTTTCGTTGGGTTGAGGCGCTTGAGGATCAGCTTGGTAAAAACCGTAATGAGCTTGTATGTCAATATAATAACTACCGGCCGGAACACCAGGATTCACGGCGATACTGTCGCCTCTTTGCCCCCAGACGTTGCCGACCAAATATCCGCATTTATTTTCAACAGAGCCGGTAAAATTATTGCCGTCCAACCACCCGCTATCTATTACTGACGCCGATAAAGGTGATCCGAAAACAGCAATCGAGGCGA
The DNA here is from genome assembly GCA_001794435.1 of Candidatus Yanofskybacteria bacterium RIFCSPHIGHO2_02_FULL_43_17. Taxonomy (GTDB): domain Bacteria; phylum Patescibacteriota; class Minisyncoccia; order 2-02-FULL-40-12; family GWA2-44-9; genus 2-01-FULL-43-22. Next base: position 37,968 of record MGJU01000019.1, on the reverse strand, counting down.
ATAAAATAATCGACACTGTGATAAATTTTGGTTTTAAAATATTTTTCATAATATGTATTGGGGTGGTCTTAATTAGAAACTAACGATGCTGTAATTAATATCCTTTGCTCATCTGTTCCAATCGGCCAGCAAGTTCCGAGAATCAGATCATTTGTTAAATTCAGAGAGGCCAGTTCGTTTACCGAGCCTGTTATTTTATTGTCAACTGCATACGAATATTTCCTGCCGTTATAACTGACTATAATCATATCCCCCCTTGAAAGCTCCGGCAAAGAAGAAAAAATCCGTCCATACTTCTGCCAAGGAAGATTAGAGGAAGAGTGGCCGATAATCACGGTACTGCCTCCATTTCCCGGCAAACTTGAACCGGGATAAACCAACGTTCCCAATTTCAGTTGATCTAAAATAGTTTTACCGTCTGTCGAACCGCCAAAAATTATCGGGGCATTTACATTAATTTCGGGTATATATATGTAATTACCGGAAGGATTTTCGCCAGCAGAAGAGGCGCGGGCAGAGTAATTGTTAATAGCAGGATTATTGGACGTACCGCTATCATTAAAACTCCCCTGATAATACTCGGGCTTCCCCGAACCGTATAAAGCTATCAATTCGGCTGTTAATTTTTCGTACTCGGCGGTTTTTTTACTTGGGAAGATAGTATAACTTAAATTTGAAGTTAAGTCAACAATTGATCCGTAGTTAGCTAAAACAAGTAAAACTAAAAACAACGAAACCAATAACACTAGAACGTGTTTAAAAAAACCCTGCCTTTCTTTGTCCTTAAAAAATAATTGGGGATCCATATTCGTATGCATCAAACTGCGCTTTGTTAATAGGCGCAATCTGATCTGCCGTAATTCTTAATTGTCTGACCACTTGCGGAACAACATATCTTTTAATGCCGCTGTCGGATATTTGAAAGATGTCGTAGGTCAAAGGATTTTCCAAATAAACATATTGATTTCTGGGATAGAAATTGAACTCCTTTTTACTGATTACGACGACATCCTCTTTTCGATTCCCGTACGATTTAAAAACATCGTCATTCGGTATTAAACGAACCATACCGCCTTCGGTAATATAATAAATTTTATTTTTATCCCCCTTAACGCTGACCAGCTTAGTTCTGGGAAACCGGTTTAGCTCATTCCGAGTCACATTCTGAACAGCCGACAGATCAAAGCCATAATCAAAGAAAATATCAACGGTCGGAATAAAATGCTTTTGACCCTTGATTATTTCGAATATGGCCTCACCAGTATTTAAGCCGATAGTCTCTCTTATATCACTATTCGATGAAGCCTTTATTAATATCACTTCGTCCTCTGAAGCGGTCCTTTTGACCGCAATATTAGCTATAGATGCTTGTAGTATCCCGCTTCCGGCATTGTTTTCCGCTGAAGAGCTGTTCGAATTACCAACCGAATCTGACGCATCGTTAATTTCGGAACTAGGACGCTCAACATCAGCGCCAGAACGATCAACAGGACGTGAAGCGCCACAACCCAAGCCGATAGATCCCAACACGTCGCACACCAATACTTCAGGACTGCCTCCAATATCTAATGTTTGAGCAAAGACCGGTACCCCGGAAAACATAAAACCAAGCGTAAAAACGCTTAAAATTGATCTCTTAAAATACGTGTTTTTCGTAAGGTCCATATGGTAAAATCTACTATTTACAATTATACCATAAAAATTAAATTAGCGCAAGGGTTAGATTTGTGATATAATTAGGAGGAAATAACAACCTGCTTAAATATATGGCTGAATTGACTCAAAAATTAGCAAATAGCTTGAATATCAGGAAAATTCTTGTTTTTAATGCTGTTCTTTTGTTTTTTATAAAAGCGGCCTTGCCCTTAGCCGGTCCTCAATTGGCAACTATTTTGGAGGTAATAGTCCCTTTCAATTCAAGAGAAATAATAACAGAAACCAATCGAGTCAGAGCCGCTAATAATTTGATGCCCCTTGACCCTGACACCAAACTCGACCTTGCCGCTACTCAAAAATTAAACGACATGCTGGCCAAAAACTATTTCGCCCACACCAGCCCGCAAGGCGCAACACCGTGGTTTTGGATAGAAAAAAGCGGCTATAACTATTCATATGCCGGAGAAAACCTTGCGCTTGGGTTCTTAGAAGCAAGCGAAACCATATCTGCTTGGATGAACTCCCCTTCTCACCGAGCTAACATCATAAATTCAAATTACAAAAACATTGGAGTCGCCACCGGAAAAGCAAACTTAAACGGAGTAACTGGTGTTCTGATTGTTCAAATGTTCGGGAAACCCGCTACTGCTGCTGCGCCAATTGCCGCTTCTCGACCAATCCCCAAAGAATCGCCCGTTGAAACAGTATTGCTTCCATCGCCTGTTAAGACAAGTGCCAACAACAATATAGCCGGATCAGAAACACAAATCAATAATCAAAACTCCAAAACAGAACCGGTTAAACTTCAATATGTTTCGACTGATATAAACATCCCTGCCGTTTCCGTACCATCAGAATTAACAAACAATCCGCAACCGTCATTCAAGTTAAATGCCGTTTATCAAATCTACATGGCTATAACCATTGCGCTGTTAGCCGGAGTAATCATTTTGAACGGCCTAAATAGAAGAATAATTATGACGGCGGCAATAAACACATTCTTAATCTTGATTTCTGTGGTAGTTCCGCCCATTACTGTAATAGCAAAAAGTGTGATATTTTAGAGAAAGTGAAGGAAATCATACTGAATATTCAAAATTTAACGGTATCTTTTGATAATGACAAGGTCATAGACGATCTTGATTTTTCTGTAAAAAAAGGAGATGTCATCGCCATCGTTGGACCCAATGGCGCCGGCAAATCGGTTCTCTTCAGAACTCTAATGGGCCTCGTCCCCCATCTTGGTAAAATAGAATGGTCACCCGGCCTAAAAATAAGTTACGTTCCCCAAAAATTCAGCGCAGAAAAGGACTTTCCTCTTACCGCAAGGGAGTTTCTCCATCTCAAATCAAAAAATCAGGACAAGATCACCTCTGCATTAGAATCCGTGGGACTGAAAAATAAGCAGAGCGATATGCACCATATCAAACACCATCTTTTGGATCAGCGGCTGGGCTGGCTTTCCGGCGGACAACTCCAAAGAATTCTTATCGCCTGGGCAATACTTGATAATCCCGACGTATTACTGTTCGATGAGCCAACCACCGGCATTGACATTGGCGGAGAGGAGACGATATATAATCTGCTCAAAAAACTCAATGACGAAATGGCCCTAACGATACTTTTAATATCTCACGATCTCAATATCGTTTATAAATATGCGAATAGCGTTCTTTGTTTGAATAAAGAAAAAATATGTTTCGGTCCGCCAAGAGAAGTATTAGACCCGCAGGCACTGATAAAATTATACGGGGGAGAAGCGAAATTTTATAAGCACGAACACAAAAATTAGGAATTAGGTTTTAGGAATTAGAAAATTATAAATATGCATGATTTATATTTACAATTAACAATAGCTATTTTAATAGGCATCGGAGCCGGTTATCTTGGTTCGTTTATGGTTCTAAAGCGTATGTCTCTGGTCGGCGACGCTTTGTCTCATGTCGCTTTGCCGGGAATAGCTTTGGCGCTACTTTGGAACTTCAACCCGTTTTTCGGAGCGTTTGTGGTGTTATTCTTCGCAACCATGGGCATCTGGATACTTGAAAAGAAGACCGAACTACCGTCAGAAGCACTTGTGGGCATATTTTTCACCCTTAGTTTAGCAATTGGATTATTGCTTACACCAGAACCGGAGTTGTTGGAGGCACTTTTCGGAGACATATCCAAGGTGAGCAAAAACGACCTGCTTATAACCATAGGGTCAGTAGTAGTTATCATCGTTACAACATCAATCATCAACCGCGGCTTAATAATAAGCACCTTGTCTAAGGACTTGGCAAGATCAATGAATGTGTCAGTAAATAAGATTAATTTTATTTTTCTGATAATGGTGTCGTTAGTAGTCGCATTGGGTCTTAAGGTGGTTGGAACATTGCTGATGGGTTCGTTGGTAATTATTCCTGCGGCGGCGGCCAAGAATATCAGCGTTAGTATCTCGAAATACACATTCTTTGCTGGTCTTTTCGGTGCTTTGGCGTCTTTAGGAGGCATATTTGCGGCTAGATTACTTACTATTCCCGCCGGACCCTCGATCGTTCTTACGGGAGGAGTTATATTCCTGATAACTCTTGTGCTAAAGAGACGTTAGGAGTATCCTTACCAATATCTATTCTGCAACTTAACAAGAGGTAAAAATGGGGTGGAAAAATTCCGAAAGCTGTCCTAATCTTGCTTGCTTTATGGTAATTTCCGCCTGTTTGAATCTTGTCCTTTTATTCTCCCTCCTCTGGAGCGTGGACAATCTGAAAACAAGTTTGGTAAGCAATGAGGTTGTTGCTTCCATAGTCACCAACGAGGAAGACGAAAAATTCATAAAACAAGTTTCTAAAGACCTCGGACTTGAAAGCGAAGTGGTGATGATCGTAGGGCCTTATTATGTTCATAGTTTCTTCAGTCCGTCACAAAATTACCGTCTGGACAGATTGCTGTCCAGACATCCCATCGTGATTGACCCCGAAGATCCGACCCGGCGGATATTGATGAGAGAATCGATCTACATAGAACTGACAATGAAAGAAAGGCGAGCCGTCCTGACTCATGAAATGTGGCATATTTACTCTTTCATTAAAGAGGGCCGAATCACCGCTCCGAATCCCGATAAAGAAGTAGAGGCCAACAGGTTCGCCATAAAATATGTTAATCCGGATATCCTGATAAACCTGTACCGCCGATATGGCGATAGCGATCCGGAAATAAAAGCATTGATAGACGATCTGGAGAGACAAAAACTATGAAACCAGTGTCCACGCGGCTGTATGCCCTACTTGGTATTCTGGCATTTGCGACATATGTTTGGGCGATATTATACTTTCTTCCCACTCCAGTCCCTAAAGAACCGACCTACGAACAAGGACCGCATCTGGCTTCACGCGAGATACCTACTAATGAATTTGATGAGCTAATCACGGAGATAAAAAATGATATAGGATTACCGAACATAAAAGTTGTGGTCCGGGTAGGACCGTATTTTCAAGAAAGAAACTTAATCGCCGCCATTATCCTCGTCTACCAACCCACATATTACATAGTGCTGGACGAGAAATTTTTAAAAGAACTGTCTCCGGAAGAAAAGAATGCCACAATCGCTCACGAAATGGGCCACATCCTTTTTGGATCGGGATCCAATTTCGACAGAAGAGAAAGAGCAACAACAGAAATGCTTGCTGACATTTTCGCCGCCAGATATGTTGACCAAAAACACGTTTCGAGTTTGTTGGACAAAGCATACTCCGGTTACATGATCAGGAAACAACGTCTCGAAATTCTAGCGCAGGGCCAATAGCCCTGTTTTTGATTGCCTAAAATTAGTTTTTTTGATAGGATATCGGGACACTATGTCGCTAGGCGTAAACGAATTAAAACCGAAAACATTTTTCATATACGAGGGCCAGCCCTACGTCGTTTTGGAGACCCATCATTTAAAAATGCAGCAACGCCGGCCGACAGTCCAGACCAAAATGCGAAATTTAATAAACGGCAAGATTTTGGAAAGAAATTTCGCCCAATCGGATGTTTTTGAAGAAGCCGATATTGAACGCCGGAAAGTTAAATTTTTATATAATCACAAAGAACAATATTGGTTCTCTTATGAGAACGATCCGTCGAAAAGATTTTTGCTCACCGAAGAGCTCATTGGAGAAGCAACTAAATTTTTAAAAGCAAATACCGTTCTTGATGCGATTGAGTATAACAACGGAATAATAAACATAGAATTACCAGTTAAAATGGACTTTAAGGTTATAGAAGCCCCTCCCGCAATACGAGGCGACACCGCTCAGGGCGGAGTAAAACAGGTCAAAATAGAAACCGGCGCCTCGGTCAATGTGCCGTTATTCATTAATCAAGACGACATCATAAGGATAAATACGGAGACCGGAGAATATACGGAACGGGTTGAGAAAGGCAAATAGGTCGTTCAGCTGCTCAATAATCTTGATCGCTCCGCAGACCATCTCCCAACCCGTCCCAGTCCTCGCCTGCGTCATTCTCCTCACGGATAGTTCTGACAGATATAGCCAATAATCACAGGTAACCCTCTCTTGCCTCCCAGCCCCACTTTTCAAAGAAAAGAGGGGCTGGACGTTCGACCTATGATTTCAAATAAAACCCGCCCCACTCTCATAAGTTTCCTTGGCTCGCCCGCCTAAATTTTCCATTGGAAAACTTTGGCGGGCTCGTCAAGTGATAAAATTGCGATAGGCGTTGCTCGCTTGAGGCGTTTTTGAATATAGTAGCATTGAGGAGCGAAACCCCATCCCTATTTGAGGATACTTCTGTTTTGACAGGTGGAATAAAGATGGCCGGCTTCGGCTATGCTGTCTTTAAGGAACGACCCGCAGTCCTGATTGGCTTGGCCGTCCGACTACAATCGGACGCAATCGGGACGAGGGAGAAGAAATTTTTGCCGCTGGAGCAAAAATATTCTGGTTCCGAAAAGACGGATAGTCGAAGCCGGCCAAAAGAACAAGGGCTTATAGGCCGGCAAATGGAAATGGGGTTGAGCGACTATATCTCTCTTACGTTAAAATCGGTGAATGCGCTGCCGTCTTCGTTAAAATTAAACTCCCCTTCTACTTTCCTCCCTGCCAAGACGAGAGGTAACCAGTGCTTATCGTCCGCCCACATTAGATCGAAGGGTATATCGTTATGCCTGTACCATTGCGGTTTCATTTCTTCCGTCTCTACCGGCTTCCCTTCCCAATTTCTCACCACAAAAACGTGCATATGCTGAGCCCACTCCGGTTTATCTTTAAAGTGAAACTTGATATTTCCAACTTCTTCTAAGTTGTCTTCAAGCGCAGCAACTCCCACTTCCTCATTCAATTCTCTAACCGCCGCCGACTTGATACTTTCTCCTTCGTCAACTTTGCCGCCGATACCATTCCACTTGCCGATTGCCACATCAAAGCCGCTCAAACTCCGCTTTTTGGCGGCAAGCAAAATTTCATCGTCTTTCATTAAAAAACATAATGTAGTTTTTTTCATCCCGTTAGAAGTAGTGCAAAGCACCAACTGCCACTGTGCGATGCCATATACAACTGATTATTATATTATTGATGTTCTCGATTATTTGACCCGTTAGGGTTACTTCTAACGGGATTAATCGACTGAATTTTTTCTTTTCCCCTTCCTCATAAAAACGAGTAAAAGAATGGGAATAACTATCCAAAAGAATAATGCTTCTTTTGTTGAGAAATATGCGGATAAATACTCCGGCATTTTTTCTATTATCTCATCCGGTATGATATTAGTGATAACCGCCATAAGAAGCCCTATTTGCGTTAAGCTTATCACGGAAACCGATATTATAGACGAGTCCTTGAGCGCGAGACGTTTACTGGCAAAGGATTTGTTCAAAATAGCAAAAGTAAGCAAATACATCAGCATAAATACGGTTAATCTGATTGCGTATATTTCCACTTCAATAGGCAGAGCATCGTGAAGTTGTCCCAAGTACGGAAATGCCGCATCAAACGCCAGAGCCACATAAATGCCGAGCAGCGAAATAAGCGCCTTGGTCCTGCCCAAACTCAAACCGTAAATTATCAAGAAAACTAAAATTAAACCGACGAACAAAGACATCGGACTCAAATTAAGCCCCTTGCTCAGCTTGGAAAAATCAAATCCCATAATTACAGACAGAATATCGTTCATGAGTTAATTATATCACAACAAACCAATCTGTATCATGCCAATTTGCCCCCTATTTTTACAGTTGGTTTTGAAGGGGTCACAAGAACCCAGCCGGAGCCATCGGCGTTTGGAAAACCCAGAGTTAAGACTTCTGAAATAAACGGCCCAATTTGTTTTGGCGGAAAATTAACCACACAGCAAACCAGCATGCCCAGCAATTCTTCTTTGACATGAGCGCCGGCGGCTTGAACGCTTGATGTCTTAATGCCGATTTCCGATCCAAAATCGATCCTCAACTTAAACGCCGGCTTTTTTGCTTCGGGAAAATCCTGCACATCAATAATTTTCCCTAACCGAATATCTACTTTTGCAAAATCGTCGTAATTGATAATCACTTCTAAGCTGTTATTTTAATTTCAAATGTATCACAAGATCTCCGGCTTGGCCGTTCTTTGCCATATTACCGCCTTTTGGAACAATAACATTATAGCCGTTATCAATATTTTCCGGAACGAGAATGTCTAATTTTCTTCTGGCCTTGACGCGGCCTTCTCCGGAGCATTTATGGCATTTCTTTTCGGGAAACCTGCCTTTGCCGCCGCACTTAGGACAAACACCAACTCTGGTAAAATATCCGAATGCGCTTCGTGACGTCTGTCTGACTTGGCCGGCACCTTTGCAGGTTTCGCAAGTCGCCATACCATACCCTTTCTCAATACCATTCCCGCCACACTCCTTGCATTTATCCATCGCTTCAAATTCTATTGTTTTCTGTGTGCCTAGGTCGTCTTTTTTAATACCGACCTCAAGATACAGGTTCTCGCCCTTTGTTCGCCAGCTGGCGGATTCTTCTTTTTCATAGGACCGCTGAAACCCTCCGCCGAACATCCCTGAGAACATATCAAAAATATCTTCCATTCCCCCTTGTCCACCCATACCGCTGAATATGTCAGAGTAATTAAAATCTTGGCCGTTCTGATACCCGCCTTCATTGTAAGCAAATCCAAAATTGTCGTAGCTCGACTTCTTCTTCGGATCGGAAAGCACCTGATAGGCCTCGTTAACCTCCTTGAACTTCGCCTCATCTCCGCCCTTTTTATCGGGATGGTGCTGGTGGGCAAGTTTCCGGTAGGCCTTTTTTATTTCGTCTTGGGAAGCAGTACGAGGGATACCTAAAATATTGTAGTAATCTCTGTTTGCCATGTTTTTGGCTTAAAATAGTCGACTTCCGCCGCTGCGGAATTTTTCTTTTTTAAAAATCATTCAATTACCAACACTTCCGCTTTCACATCCTTCTCCTCTATTCTGACCATTCCAGTCTTTTTTAATATCCAAAATATTCCTATTCCGACTAACACACTCAACCACACGAAAATCCAGCTAAGGCCCCATAATACCAGAAACAAACCAAAAGCCAGCAACGGCGGGGCAAATTGGAAATATGGCTTAAGAAAAATATTGATTTCCCTAAATGTCTCGTTGGCTATCTGGGAAATTATGTTTTGCTTCTCTACCTCTCCCCCCTCAACTCTCGGCCCGATGGTGCTTGCAACAATGTCCCGGATAAATACTTCTGTTCCGGACGGCAGTTTTTCTGACCTTTCAATTTCTTTAGCCAATGGACTTTGGTAAGCGGCAAAAGATATCAGCACAAAAATTCCAAGAATCACACCCGTTAGTCCCCGTCTTAAAATTACTCTCGGATTAATCCTGAATCTCTCGTTGAGCTCGGAATTTATTTGGAATCTGGAGAAAAATAACAGCCCAATCAAGACAGCCACACCCAACAAATTAAGAGGGTTGAAGCCAAAGTATACAAGATAGAAAAGTCCATGAGTTGCGCCGAATGATAATGCGTGCCACTTCCTCCTGAATAGCGTAAGTCCGATAGCCAGTACGGAAGACAGAATTATAAAGTTAACCACTCCCACAGGCTCAAACTCGGGAGCAGAATTTTCAAACAAATAACTCAGATATCTCCAAAATTCCCACGATAAAACCAAGATTAAGGTGTGCCAGATTATCAGTTTTTGTTTAAATTCCAGAGTTTTCACAAAAATCTATGGTAGCTGGGAGCGGTTATTCTTTAGGATCTTCCTCCGGAATTTCATTCTCCGGATTCGGCTGGGCACTTGCCTCTTGTCCCTTGTCGCTTGGCTGTTGTTTATACAATTCTCCGCCAACCCTCTGCGCAACTTTGGACAGCTCTTCCGTCGCTTTCTTTATTTCTTCTAAGTTGTCTGACTTTAATACTTCCTTGGTCGCTTGTATCTTGTCACTTATCTCTTTCTTATCCTCTTCTTTTATTTTAGCATCATTTTCTTTCACCATCTTCTCGGTTGTGTATATCAGGGTCTCGCCAAGATTTTTCACTTCCGCCAGCTCTTTTCTTTTTGCGTCTTCTGCGGCAAATTTCTCGGCATCGGCCGTCATTCTTTTTTTCTCTTCATCGGTAAGGCCGGATGAACCCTCTATTCTGACTGACTGTTCTTTGCTGGTAGCTTTGTCCTTGGCTTTTACGTTCAATATGCCGTTGGCGTCAATGTCAAAAGACACTTCAATTTGAGGTATGCCCCGAGGAGCCGGAGGAATGCCGTCAAGGATAAATTTGCCCAGAGTTTTATTGTCATGAGCCATCGCCCTTTCTCCTTGCAAGACATGTATCTCTACTGAGGGTTGACTATCCGCCGCGGTTGAAAACGTTTGTGTTTTTGAGGTTGGAACGGTTGTATTCTTTTCTATCATTTTCGTGAACACGCCGCCGAGCGTCTCAATGCCTAAAGATAACGGCGTAACATCAAGCAACAGCACATCTCTTATCTCTCCCTGCATTATTCCTCCCTGTATCGCCGCACCCAAAGCAACAACCTCGTCGGGATTGATGTCTTTGTGCGGATCTTTGCCAAAAAGTTTCTTAACCTCTTCGACTATCAAGGGCATCCTTGTCTGGCCACCAACCAATATGACTTCGTTGATATCCGACATCTTGAATCCGGCTTCTTCAACGGTTTGTTCAGTCAGATCTATGGATTTTTTTACCAAATCGCCGACTAATTCCTCGAGTTTGGCCCGGGAAAAACTAATATTGAAATGCTTGGCCCCCGAAGCATCGGCGGTCAAAAACGGAACATTCACCTCCGTCTGCAAAGTACTGGATAATTCGTGCTTGGCTTTTTCGGCCGCATCTTTCAAACGCTGCAACGCAAGCTGGTCTTTTGAGATATCCACGCCGCTTTCTTTTTTAAATTCTTCGACAAAATAACTGATTATTCTCTGGTCGATATCATCGCCGCCCAAATGCGTATCGCCGCCGGTTGATCTGACCTCGATCGTATCGTCGCCTATCTCAAGAACTGAAATATCAAAAGTACCGCCGCCAAAATCATAGACGACTATTTTCTCGTCTTTCTTCTTGTCCAAGCCGTAAGCAAGAGCCGCCGCAGTCGGCTCGTTAATGACCCGCTTTACATTAAGACCTGCAATCTCCCCGGCATCTTTGGTCGCTTTTCTCTGGGCATCGTCAAAATATGCCGGAACGGTAATTATCGCTTCGGTAATCTTTTCGCCCAGCCGATCTTCGGCGTCATTCTTGAGTTTCTGCAACACCATGGCTGATATTTCCGCCGGCCTATACCACTTATCCCCCATTTTTATATCAACTCCGTTGTTGGCGCCTTCTTTTATTTCGTAGGGAAGAAGTTTTTTGTCATGCTGGACTTCAGTATCAGAAAATCTCCTGCCCATTAAGCGCTTGGCAGAAAAAATAGTATCTTTCGGATTGGTAACCGCTTGGCGTTTGGCGGTAACGCCAACGTAACGCTCTCCGTTCTTGCCCATAGCAGTAATAGACGGGGTGGTCCTCATCCCCTCTTTATTTTCCAGTATTCTCGGCTGACCGACCTCGACTATCGCCATCGCCGAATTAGTTGTTCCTAAATCGATTCCTAAAATCTTGCTCATTTTGTTCAAGAGCGTAGCGATTGATTACAAAATGGAGCACCCCGCTCAAATTTTGCCTTCGCTAACGCTGATAAATTATATTTTTATAAAAACTTGAAAGAATATCGCAGTCCGCGTGTCCCGAATAGGGACATACCGTTATGGGCGCAGCGGGCTGCCATCCCCAACTTGCAAAATTTGTGCTGGGGTTGCCATATTTATTTAATGATTTTTACTCTTGCCGGTCTTATGACTCGGCCGTGCATTGTATATCCGGCTCTTAATTCCTCTAACCTGTCGCCTTCCGTTCCTCCTCGCCCCTCGCCTAAATCTTCGGAAGGCACGGCGACCGCTTCATGCAACAATGGATCAAAAGCGCCTTCTACCCTAATTCTTTCTATGCCATACTTCTTCAGTAAATCCTGGAACTTCTTCAACACTTGATCTAGTCCCTCCTGAGCCGCCTGCCCGCCTAAGTTTTGTTTTACAAAATTTTGGTGGGCTCTTTCCAGGTCATCAATGATATCAATAACTTCCAGAATAACCGCTTCGTTGGCAAATTTCACAAACTCTTCCAATCGTTTTGCTTCATCTTTTTTATAATTCAGAAAATCGGCCCGTTCTCTTTTCCAATTATTCAGATATTCTTCTTTTTCAGCCACGCATTTCTCAGGTTTTTCATTCAAACCGTCCTCTGTTTTTATATTCTGTTCATCGCTCATAATTTTAAATTAAATTTATTTTTAAATTCCTCCACAAGACACTGAGCTAATCCCAAGTTCTTCTCATAATTCATTCTCATCGGCCCCACTATCGTCATCGACCCCATTTTATTTCCCGGCAAAGGATATCTGACCACGATAACCGCCTCTTCTTTAATATTTTTTATCGGATTCTCGTCGCCGATAAATATTGATATATCCGCAGAATTGATTCCAAAAAGTTCATCTTCGATTTGAGTAAATAATCTTTCAAACTGATCAAATGCACTGGCTATATTAAACACACGGTCAGATTCCCTGAATTCAGGAAACTCGAATAAACTTGAGAGTCCCGTTTTATAAAACCGATCAGTCTCATCAATTTTTGTAAAAACCATATTCTCGGACAAAACGGAAACAATATTGGCTACAATCTTATTAAGCTCTTCGGGATCATCCTTAGCTTCATTGATTGCCTTATGAATCTTATTCTTAGTCGCCTCGGGAACATAGATTCCTGGACCTGACATCAAGCTATCCACATACAACCGATAAGCCTTGGTGGTCGGAATTCGTCCGCTCGATGTGTGCAACTGCATCAGATAACCGGCTCTCTCAAGCTCATTCATTTCATGCCGCAAAGTAGCCGAACTCACGCTAAAAGGACCAGATTTTACCAGGGCTTTTGAACTTACCGGCTCAGGATTCTTAATATACTGGCCGATGACAATATTAAGTAATTTTTTTTGTCTGTCGGTAATCACGTTTCAATATTATCAAACTAGCACTCTATGGTCAAGAGTGCTAGTTTTTATTCGACAAAATAGCAAGCCGACTGTTTTGCCCACAGACTTGTTTACGTGTTAATATTGGTCAATGCCCTTGAATCTCAAAAAATTATGGAGGTCACTCGGTCCCGGTCTTATAACCGGCGCATCCGACGATGACCCTTCTGGAATTATCACGTATTCTGCCGCCGGCGCTCGTCTGGGTTTCTCTGCTGTCTGGACAATGCTCTATACTCTGCCACTTATGATAGTAATCCAGGAAATGAGCGCCCGCATCGGCATCTCATCAAGTTGCGGATTGACCGGAAACATCAAAAAATACTACTCCCGAACACTTTTGTTTTTCATTTCTACACTGATTATCGTCTCGAACACGTTCAATATAGGAGCCGATGTATACGGTATGGCATCGGCAATAAAGTTGCTGACACCCCAATCAACCACGCTTTTGTCTTGGTTAATTGTCCTATTGATACTTGTTTTAATAATCGTTCTCCCCTACAGAAAAATCGTGATGATATTCAAGTGGCTGGCGATATCGCTGTTCGCTTATGTCGTCGCCGGATTAATGGTGATAGACAACTGGCCGTTAATATTGAAACAACTTCTTATCCCGGTCCTGCCCTTCCACAAGGAAGGCATCCTGATGATCGTCGCCATTTTCGGCACAACTATTTCCCCATACCTGGCCTTTTGGCAAGCCAGCGAAGAAGCAGAAGAAAAGAAAATTCATAATAATACCGACGGAAAACCGCTCGTTTGCGAATATAGAATAGTGACAAGAAACGAATTAAGAAGAACCGCCAGCGACACGAGAATCGGTATGTTTTTCTCCAACTTCATAGGTCTCTTCATAATTGCCTTAACCGCTTCAGTACTTTTCAGCGCCGGTATAAATAATATAGAAACCGTCAAAGACGCGGCAGAAGCATTGCGTCCCTTGGCCGGCGATTATGCTTATGTTTTATTTACTCTCGGCATAATAAGCGCCGGGCTTCTCGCAATTCCCATTCTAGCCGGCTCTTCGGCTTATGTAATGTCGGAAATATTCGGATGGTCAAGTGGTTTGGATAGGCCGTTCTCAAAAGCAAAAGGGTTTTACGTCGTTATAATAATCTCGACTGTAGTCGGTATGGTAATACCTTATTTCGGCATAAGTGCCGTGAAGGCCCTTATATGGACTTCGATAATTCATGGCATAGTCGCTCCGTTCCTCATAGCAACACTCCTTCATATGGCCAACAATCCCGCAATAGTCGGTCCGAATGTAAATAAAAAAACGTCCAACGCCATAGGATATTTAACTCTTATTGTAATGTCCTTGGCTATTATAGTACTGTTTATAGCGCATACGCCTTTATTTAATTAGCAATGATAAAGATATTAAACACAATTTCCGGTAAAAAAGAGGAACTCGCGCCGATGGATAGCAAAAAAGTCAGAATGTTCGTCTGCGGACCGACAGTTTACGATTATATCCATATCGGCAATGCCAGAACTTTCGTTTTCTTTGACGTGGTCGCCAAATATCTTCGCTACGAGGGATACAAAATTGATTACATCCAGAACATCACCGACATAGACAATAAAATAATTGAACAGGCGCAAAAAGAAGGCGTGGATTCCTTGGAATATGCCAAAAAATACAGTGATATTTTTAAGGAAGATATGCTGGCGCTGGGTGTTACGTCTCCGGAATACAAGAACGCTACCGACCACATCCCTCAAGTAATCAAACAGGTCCAAACCTTATTAGACAAAGGCAACGCTTACACGATTGAAAACGACGGCATCTATTTTGATCTGTCTACTTTTCCTGACTACGGCAAACTGTCGGGCAGAACATCCGGCATGGCTGATGACGCTGTTTCGCGCATAGATGACAGCGATAAGAAACGCAATCGCGGCGACTTCGCGCTTTGGAAATTCTCTCAAAAAAGTGATCCGTCTTGGCCGGCACAATTCGGCGACGGCCGTCCTGGCTGGCATATTGAGGACACCGCCATAACCGATAAATACTTCGGCCCGCAATACGACATCCACGGCGGAGGACAAGACCTGATATTCCCCCACCACGAGGCGGAAATAACTCAACAGGAAGCGGCCTCCGGCAAGAAACCGTTCGTCAAATATTGGATGCATGTTGCTTTTGTGGTGAGTAAGGAGCAGAAAATGTCTAAATCTCTTGGCAATTTTGCGACGGTTCGCCAACTTCTGAAGAAATATCCCAAAGAAGTTCTGAGGTTTTATTTATTAAGCGGTTATTACCGCTCTCCGCTTGAATTCGGGGATAAAGCCCTGAAGCAGGCCGAAGCCGGAGTTGGCCGAATAACTGAATTTGTTCAGAAATTAAATCTTTCCGACGGAAACGGTAAAGAAAATATCGAAGAAGCTTCAACCCAATCCCAGAAACAATTTACTGAAGCGATGGATAACGATTTTAACACTCCCGATGCCCTTGGTTCAGTTTTTGAATTCATCAGAACCGCGAACCCCATGGTTAATACTAACTCCTTAGATACTAAGAGTATAAATTCAGTCAAGTTATACCTGGAAAAGGTTAATTCGATTCTTGGAATTGTTACTACAGATAAAAAAGAAATTCCCGAAGAAATACAAAAAATGATTAAGGAAAGAGAGAAATTCCGGGCAGAAAAAAACTACGAAGAATCCGATAAACTGCGGGATAAAATCCGTTCTCTCGGCTACGAAATTGAAGACACTATCTACGGACCGATAGCCACCAAACAATAAGAATATCTCATCTATACTAAAAATGTCCGGATTAAAAATCCTGACATTGAATCATACAACCAATCATGGCGTTTGGGTTTTATCCGAATCTTTGCCCCGATCACCTCTAGCAAACCAGGCGGAAAACCCGCTAACTGCAAAAAATACCCATCCCGCTATCCTTATACCTTTCAAAGAAAATTGGCCCAAATTACTCTCCTCAACAAAAGTCGCCATAATAAAGCACAGTATGGAATAGGTCATAAAACCAAAGGCAGTAAACAAATACGTCATGGGGTCATTGTCATGCCTAAGACGGTAATTAAGACTGAGCACAAAGAATATTCCGCCAAGGATTAGCAATCCCAGAAGAACATAACTCATATACTCCATACCAACCTCCGGTTTTGACGAGAACGGTTGTTTAGATACCATACAATAATTATAAAGAATTAGCAAGTATCGCGTGGTAATAATTTTCCCCACAGCTAATCCACCGAAAAACTTGATTATGTCTGAAAATAAAAGATATACTTTATTATTGTTAAGTTGCGAATTATGAATTGCGAATTTTAAAAATCCGTAATCCGTAATCCGTAATCCGTAATGGAACTAATTGATAAAAACAAACTTCCCCCGCAGAATATAGACGCCGAAAAATCTTTGCTCGGCGCTCTTTTGGTGGACCGCGAAGCGATAAATAAGATCGCCGACTTTTTAAGGCCGGAGGATTTCTATAACAAGGCCCATCAAAATATCTACAAGGCCATTTTTGCTTTGTTTGAAAGAAGAGAACCCATAGACCTTTTGAGCATCTCCAACAAACTTGAAGAGGTGAAGTTATTGGATGATGTCGGAGGCATCAGCTACATTTCGTCCTTGGCCGCATCAGTTCCGACCTCGGCTCACGTAAATTCGTATGCGAAGATGGTTCAAAAGAAAAAAATACTCCGCGACCTGATAGACACCGCCCATCACATTATCGGCCTTGGTCATCAGGAAGATGACGACGTAGAGAATTTGCTGGATGAAGCGGAGAAAAGATTATTCGCCATCTCCAGCGGATCTCTGACTAAAACCTTCTTGCCGCTGGACAAGTTTGTCCTTGACGAAGCAATGAACAGAATCACGAGCCAGCATGATGAAATACGCGGCTGTCGAACAAATTTTCCTGAATTGGACGACACTCTTGGCGGACTTCAGAGATCAGACTTGATAATACTTGCGGCAAGACCATCCGTCGGTAAGACCGCGTTCGCGCTTAATGTAGCCCTAAACGTAGCGAAACAAAATATTCCTGTCGGCATATTCAGTATGGAAATGTCGCTTGATCAGATAATAGACAGGTTTTTGGCGTTGGAGTCAGGAGTTAGTTTGCATCATCTCAGAACCGGAAAACTGGGCGATGGACTTCAAGACGTGGCAGGCGCCTGTGAGACACTGCGTTCTTTGCCTATTTACGTAGACGATACGCCGTCTCCGAATATTCTTCAAATGAGATCGATGGCAAGACGCCTTCAGGCCGAACACGGATTAGAACTGCTCATAGTTGACTACCTTCAGTTAATGTCTTCAAGAAGAAATTATGAAAGTGAGGTTCAGCAGGTTACAGAAATATCCAGAGGGCTAAAGGGGCTCGCCAAAGAACTGAACATACCTATTATAGCCGTATCGCAGTTATCTCGTTCAGTGGAACAGCGAGAAGGTCATAAACCGCGACTGTCAGACTTGAGGTCATCCGGATCAATTGAGCAAGACGCGGATTTAGTAATGTTTATACATCGGGACGACAAAAACAATTTTGAAAAAGCTAAAAAAGAAAACAAGCTAAACCAAGCCCAAGTGGTAATTGCCAAACACCGTAACGGCCCTACTGGCCAGATTGACTTCTATGTTGACCCCACCAGTTTAAGATTCAAAACAAGCGATAGGTTCCACACGGATGAATACTTAATGGGAGAAGTAATATAAATTAGCAATTAGCAACTAGCCATTAGCCACTAGTGGTAAAACGCAATGAACACTAAATTTCAACAACTAGTCAAACTCTTCCAGCGTCTCCCCGGTGTTGGCCCGAGACAGGCCGCCCGTTTTGTTATTGCGTTGATTGAACAGCCGGAAGAGAGTCTTAGAGAGTTGGGGGAATCAATAAACAACCTTAAACGAGATGTGAGTTTTTGTAATGAGTGCTTCAATATCTCCGACAACTCTCATTGTCATATCTGCCATGATATGAAAAGAGACAGAGCCAAATTAATGATTGTTGAAAAAATAACCGACCTTGAATCCGTAGAAAAAACGGGATTATACAAAGGCCTTTATCATGTTCTTGGCGGAGCCATAAATCCTTTGGACAAAATAAACCCTGCAAATCTCAGAATAAAGGAGTTGGAAAAGAGATTGGGCGAAATGGCCGAGAGCAACGATATTGAGCTCATCATAGCTACCAACCCCAACACGCCCGGTGAAACAACCGCATTGTATTTAAGAGAGCTCTTTGCCTCCGCCAGTTGGCGGAAAAAAAGCGTGTCGATCACGCGTCTTGGCCGAGGCCTCTCCTCCGGCTCACATTTGGAATATGCGGACGAGATCACACTAAAGAACGCACTTGAGTATAGAAAATAGAGAGCTAATTAGCTCTCTATTTTTAAAATTTGAATCTTGGTAAATGGTTGTCTATGACCTTTCTTTTTATGCTGACGGGTTTTAGATTTATATCTAAAAACCATCTTCTTTTTGCCCTTACCTTCTTCTAAAACCTTGGCCACTACCTTCGCCCCGGGAACGATCGGCTTGCCAACCTTAACTTCCCCATTTGCCACCAGCAGAACCTTATCAAATTCAACATTGTCTCTTGTCTCTTTTCCCTTGTCTCTTGTCAGTTTTTCTACCGTCAAAATATCGCCTTCGGCGACTTTATATTGTTTCCCTCCCGTTTTGATGATTGCAAACATAATAGATTAAACGACTTTTATATACTATCAGAATTAAAAAAATAGTCAACCAAAAACCGGCCCTGTTAGCTGCCGGCTGTCATGCGATTGGCCTTAATAAAGTTTTCGGTATCAACCCTGCCCTGCTCAATGGTTCTGATAATTCTTGCCCTATCAGTATCCAGTCTGTGTAAAAGTGGTGTTCGGCTGGGCCTGATAACCTTTTCGATGTCTACGCGGCTATCATGAGCATTACTGACAATAGCAATAACCTGGTCAAAAGGCTCCAGCATTTTGTGTAATAGATTCCTGAAATCAACCGCAGACGCCATGCATCCATCAACATATCTTTTTCCATGAATAGTTACTGTTTTAGGATAGAGCATCGGCAAAGCACACGCAGCCTTCATCAGATTAAAAATATCATGATCTTTAAAATTTATCACAGCCGGTTGTCTTGTCTGATAATCGGCTACAAAAACAAAACAATTAATGCCTGAACGATTAAGACAGTCAATGTCCAGTAATGACTTGTCGGACTGAAACAGATCGGTTAGATAATCGAGGTCAAGAATCGGTCTGCCTCTTATCGGATTGGCGTAATTAATGAGTTGCCGGCCATGAACATACTCTCTCCAGGTATTTTCCATAACATCAATCTGTCCGGACGCGAAGAATGCCTGTTCAAAAATGCCGACGGAAGTGGAAAAAATCGTATCGAAATATTCTGGTCCGAGAAGATGATATATAGACTTCAATGCTCCGACAAAAAATGCCCCCCTCATTGTCCCGCCCTGAATAATAAGGGCTCTTTTTTGAGCCATTCAACCCCTGATCATTAAAAGAACTACGAATATTAAAGCTGATTTTTAAAAATTAGTCCACGCTACATATCCAAATAAAACAATTAAAAAGAAATTTATGGGTATTTTATTAAAAACCGCTAGGATTAACGATTCGTTGTGTTTAATATGGTTTTCTGGTAAATTAGAACCTGAGAAAATCGTTCTTTTGGGAGAGAAAAAATGTCAGTTAAGGCCTCAAGCTATGCGCTGAATGTTTGCTGTAAAAAGCATCCTGATTATAGAGGTACCAGAAAACCGAAAAATTGCGACAGCTGTGCCTTGTTGTATGTTCTTTTACACCAGCACGCCAAAGACGGATCCGATAAGTTAGGGAATCTCAATCCTTATGCTTACTTCCTGAATGTCGATTTGCAACAAGCTTGCGAAGGTTTGTTAGTAAAACCAGAGCTTGTTCCGTCAAAATTAGAGTTTACTAAAAAATCAAATACCGAAAGAAAGCATTACGTTGGATGTCCGCAACACAATCTGAAACCAGGTCAACTTGCTGAATCTTGCATATGTGCTTTGGCAAGTAGAACATAATCAAAAGACCATCATGGTCTTTTTTGTTACAAAAAAGGGACGCCGAAGCGTCCCCGAGAGCTTGGTCAGTGCTCTCAAAAGTTGAACCTGACCCCTGCGACACCCATGTTGTCGCGACGGCATAGGTTCCCCAAAGGGCGACCTTGCCAAACTTCTTTTCGGCGTAGGGTCCGGTTCCGAAGAACCGGCGACTCTCAATGCCGACAGCTATGGTTTCGGTTGCCTGGAACTTGCCCAAGTACCTATACCAATAACCGCTGCCGCCATTCTCGTGAATAGACAAGAGCGCCCATCGCCCCTTGCCCAACCACACGCTTGCTCCTTGCCGAAGCGGATCATCGGCGGTCTCAATGCCAAGACTGCCTGAAACCTCGATCCATTTCACGGGAGTATAGGTGAGACCGACCAAGGCCTCGCTCCACCCCTTGGAAGTGAGTGTCCAAGCGGACCAGTCAAGCCCGCCTTTCAGCGGCCCGCGAGCATACACGTTGAGCTGAGGCTTGACACTCTCCTCGCTCACCGTATTCCACGACTCAACAAATCCGGAAACTTGCTGAGCCTGTGCGGTAGTGGCCGTAGAAGCCAGGATGACTACCACTAGGAAAATCCTCATTCTCATTGTGTTGCCCTCCCCTCCTTGTTTAAGAACTCGAAGTCTATCGTATGCTTAAATATATCATATTTTTAGACAAAAGTCAATCAAAACGTCAAGAGTACCGTAAGTCGAGATAAAACTTTATCAGCGAACCCTTGCTGTGCCCTCCGAAGCTTTCTTGTCCTTCGAAGTTTTAACGAAGGAGGAATGCGAAGGAGGGTTAATTCCGAATTCTTACGCATTTAGTCACTAATGTTGGAAATGATGGTTTACCCCGAAGCAAAGTCGAAGTGCGTGTTGATAAATCATTGACTTTTCATAAGCCACATGATACATTTAAAGCCTATACGGCTTCGGCCTCGAAACACCTGCAAGGGTGTTTCTGACTATTTAACCCTGCAAAGCTTGATAAATGCCTCTGTTAGCTTTTGATATTGACCTTCATCTAATACCCCTATTTTCTGATAAAGTCTCTTGGCATCAGCCAAGCGCAATTGGGAGAGGACAGCAGTTCTCTTTACGCCGTCTTCGAGATTAACAGGAAACCAATACTTACCAGTTTTAACTTTGGTGGTTAAGGGAATAGCCCAAAATGTCTCATTATTAAATTTCTTAAAAACTAAAACCGGACGGGCAAAATTAAATCCTTTGCCATCCTGCTCAAATCCGATATTTAAACCTAGAGAGCACCACCATACTTCACGCTCATGAAAAAATACCCTAGAACCCCTATCGTGAAGGTTGGCTTTCTTATCATGCCATTTATTAAAATCTTTATTCATCTTTGGTATTAAAACAAAATCTGGTAAAAATTACCAGATTAATTCATAAATAAACACATCCCCGTTAAGGTTACCTTAACTCGGTTTCTATTTGAGGAGGAAGCTGAGCAGAACTTCTTTTCTCACCATTTGGCGATAATTTAAAAGATCCATTGTTGTTCAAAACTATCAAATCCTGTTGCACAAGATACTGTAGCAACTCATCTTTTTCTAGTTCATCAGATGCCGCAAGATCCACAAAGCCACATAAAAATCCTGATTTACTCTCGGCATCTGCAAGTTTCTGAAGCACATCATTTAAAAACCGTTCCCCGTCCTTGCCAAGTAAAAATGTCGCCCTCGTTACTGCATCGGCTTGCATTCGTAATTCAAAACTACGTGTTTCCTGATCTATGTTTCTTTTTTCACTCATCTTAATGCCTCCTGCTATTTTTTGAATCGACTACGGGTTAATTGTAATCGATAGTATTGGCTGAGTCAACGCTCCTTTCGGTCAAAAGTCTTCCCCTCCCCTTGCTTGCTCCGCCGTAGTTTTAACGAAGGCGAGCTTAGCGCTTCGAAGCTTTAGCACAGTAGGTAGCACATTGATTTCCCTGAACTTGTCGAAGGGGAAAACTTTGTTCGGTCAAATTTATGGGTATTTTATTAAAAACCGCTAGAATTAACAGTTTATTAAAAACAAAAACCGCTAGAGGTCTTTCGACGTAACGGTCAAACAGTTGGTCTGCTCAGTCCTTTTTCATTGAGTACAACTCACTTCGCTACCGTGAGCAGTTTGGGTGGAATCGCCTCACAAGGAACAGTTGCGATAGACTCTCTGATATTATTCACGCCATGCACATGATATGCAAAACAGAGACCGGTGCGATCATCCTTGATATACAGGATAGTGTCAATGACATTCTTGGTAATTGCCCGAAGTTGTTGTGCTCGCAGACTCTCTTCCTGTGCGCGAACTGCTTCCGACTTCTCGCACCCAGTAGCGAAGAACGCAAGAACAACAACGCTCGTCACTGCAAGAATTTGCTCCTTCATGGGTTGTCCTCCTTCCTTTCGGTTTGGAATGTGCGACTGAGTCAACATGACCCAATCCTGGGTACTAGTATAGTATATGGTATTAATTTGTCAAGCCCAACAAAAAACCAGCATTTCTGCTGTTCTTTCGGTCAAAAGTCTTCCCCTCCCCTTGCATTGCTCCGCCGTAGCCTTGGCATAGGCGAGGCCCCTCCGAAAAAGATGTTTTAGGAAAACAAAAATATATGAAGTAAAGCCTTAATTCCTTGGTCATTTCATTCTGACCATTCTCCTTGAGCAGGGTACAAGTCTCTAGGGTGGGACACCATTGGAGAGACAATCCTCAAATGGAAGCATACATTCCAGACTTTTAATTTCAGTATAGCGGGTTCTTAAAAACGATGAAGCCCACGACGACCTTGTGGGGTTCATCGCGGGCTAGAGTCAGGGAACCAGAATGGCTCCGACAGGGAACTGCTCCTGCTCCTCTTCGGGAATGACCACGAAGGTCAGGCTGGTGGCTCGGTCGCCACCCATACGCTGTGCCGCCCTCTGTCCCAGTTCAACCTGGGTTTCAGAATGAACGGCAATCTTGGTCGGCCTTCCACTCTCGAGAGCATTTTTCACACCAGCAGCCAGAAGTTGTAAACTCATCGGTCACCTCCTTGGGGTAATTAACCACAATTTAATTATACTATATTTCTATGATATATGTCAAATTCGCAGAGTATTCTTGAAATAGTTCGAACTCATTTCGCCGCCAAGGGCGGTGATGACCGAACCACCACCCCCTCCGAAAATTCTGAATCGGGTCTGTTGCAGGGATGACAATTTCAAGTTTTTAATTCAGATTGAATTATTGAAATTCTAACGAATTTCAGTCTTGGCGGCAAATTCTTTAAAAAAAGACGCAAGATTGCTCTTGCGTCGAGATGAACGAAACTCCTAGTCAAACTATCTATTTCTCGTTAAGCGGAAGATTGACCTGAACCGGCCAGTCACTCTCTCTGACCGTTACGAGCGCGTAAAGCACATGATAATCCATAAGGTTCTGAACTTGTGCTGTACCCAAACCTGACCATGGTCGCCACCGGAATTTAATCGTTGGCGTCGTCGCTTTTTCATCAAGCTTGACTCGAATTTTTTCTAGTGGGAGCGACGACAGAGCATAAGTGCCGTCATTCATTTCCCAAGCGAACTTTACCAACACATTTGTTGTCGTCCCTCCGCTAAGCGCACCAACAAAAAGAAAGAAGCCACCGGAAATATAGGAATTGGTCTCTGTTCGTTCTACCATTTTGCGTAGCTTGTGCTCACCTTGCAAGATTTGCTCCGCTTGCGACGGTGGTTGTGGTAATTGCTCACAGGCAACCATGAAAAACCCAGATAGCAAAGCGAGGCCTACACTGATTCTCTTCATTTCCGGTCTCCTTTTTCTATTTTCAGGGTACAAGTTGATACCTCAACAAGTGTACAGTATATGTATTTAAATGTCAAATTTTCGTAGAAGAACAAAAAAGACCCTACCTGGATCTTACAAAAATGAAAATTTTCTTTTATTTCTATAATCCGAACCGATATTTCTAACAGATTCTTTGGCAGCGTGGACTGGACGAAGTTAGAACCCATTTAATGCAATTAACTGGGTATTCTCCGTTCGCCATTGTTAGGAGCTGGTAATAATTTATTTCTTAACTCCCAGGATAAAAGCCCTATCAAATTTCTTATTTAAACAGGTAGCCTTAAAGCCAACTTCTTGGAGCCAAGATATATGCTCTTCTGGAGTTCCTGGATAATCACCTTTCTGTTCAATATCCTTCTTGTATCCTTCAAAGGGCTTATTAAACATTTTTTCATAAATAGCTTTGTAGGACTGCTCAAAGGTTTGAACATCAAGAGCAATTCTGTCTATGAATAAGAAACTACCTCCTGACCCTAGAGTATTGTATACAAATTGGAAAATCTTTTTCTGTTGGTCGTGTGTCAGATGATGCAGAGCTTGAACGCTAATGACATATTGGTAATTTCCTTTTGGCAACTCAAGAGCTTCTATGTCTTCCAGGCTATGATTTATGACGGTTAGCTTTGAGAATTTATCGCCTAATCTTTTCTTTGATAATTCTATCATCACATCTGAATTATCAGTCCCGACTATATTGGCATCTGGTATTTGTGCGTATAGCATTTCTTCTACCTGCCCAGAGCCATAACCTAAATCAAGAATATATTTATCCGAAGAATAGCCATCAGAAATAATAGAAATGAGCATATCTAAATGCTCTTTTCTGACTGGGTGTTTTGCCGCACCGCCGTTATCCCAATCCTCGGCAAAATCTTTGTTTGACCATTCATCTGGCATAGAAATTAAATTACAGGTTCTAACGTCCCTTAGCTATCACCTCAAAAGATACCATAAATACTAGCTTCCTAAAAGTGCAGCCCCGACGGGATTTGAACCCGTGTTTCTTGGATGAGAACCAAGTGTCCTAGACCGGGCTAGACGACAGGGCCATAAAACTACTTTATTTTAACACAAATTTGAAATTTGACAAAAATGATAAGGACGTGTTATAATTAAACCATGCGACCTAACAAAAGGAGGGTCCGATGTGGCACCTGATTTCTTTTTTCGTCGTCGCCGGCACTCTTGGCGTCAGCATCGGGTACGTCGCGGAAGTGTCGTTTTCCGCGACGACCGAAGTGTTGATCGGCGTGGGCGTATTGGCGCTTGCATCAATCGTGATCCACATGTTCGTCCGTCCATTTTTCAAGGCCATTGATGTGGCCGTTCGTTTCGGAGAAGAATCGGCGGGCCAATAACTCGCCGTCTTTCTACCGTCAGCCCCCAGAACATCGGGGGCTTCGTTATTTCTGAAGCCACTTCTTACTTTGTCTTACTAATAATTCTCTCTTTCGTTGCGGTTCGGCCATTATTTCCTCAACTATTCTTTCCATCCTCATCCCTTGTGAGCCCTTTATTAATATCAGATCGCCTTCTTCTATCAATTCTTGGACCTTGCGCTCTGCTGTATCTGCCGTATCAAAGGTGTAAATATTTTCTTTCGGCATTTGGTTTGCCGCCGAATCAGCTATGAACTTGGCTCTTGCGCCGACACAAATCAATACATCGACAAAGCCGTTCACCAGATCCCCTGTCGCTTGATGCGCCTGAACAGAATATTTGCCCAACTCAAGCATATCTCCCAGTACGGCTATACGCCTTTTGGCAGGAAGTTCCCTTAACACGCTCAATGCTAAACGAGTTGAAGCCGGAGATGCGTTATAAGTATCGTCAATAATCCAAGAGTGTTTAATGCCGGCCAGTATCTTGAGTCGGCCTTTGGGCCCATCGTAATACGACAAAGCGTCGCTTATCTCAACCAGGTTCATATCCATCGTGATACCCACCGCCGCCGCAGCGGCGGCGGCATATGCTTGCGACGGACCAAGCGAACCCATTACGTTTACGGGTACAAAACTATTTGGACCATAATGAAGCTTGAAACTTGTCCCAAGTGGTATGTTGTTATCAGTTTTGTAATCAAAATTAGAGACCCTCACCTCAGCCCCTTCTCCGAATCCGTAAGTTACCACCGTTGCTTTTGTTCTTTTTTTCATATCCAACACGACGTCGTCGTCAGAATTAAGAATGGCATAGCCGGTCGGTTCAAGCGCTTCTATCAACCTCGACTTCTCTCTCGCTACCGCTTCAGAACCGGAGAAAAATTCAACATGAACCGGTATTTCTCCGACAGCCGTGACAATTCCGATGTGAGGTCTGAATTTTTCCACCAATCTTTTAATGTCCCCCGGCTTGTCCGCCCCGTATTCAAGAACCAAGACTCTAGGATAATTTCTGGCAAAAAACCAGCCAAAAAAAGAGATAAGTAAGACCCTTACCCAAAACCACAAAGTATTGCCGCCTTCATAGTAGTCATCCGCCCAGTTGCCGACAATCACCAACGGCACGCCAAACTCATTGTTTAAGTTGCCCTTTCCGGAACGAACTCTTTTAATACTGCTTAAAACAGCAACGACCGCCTCCTTGGTCGACGTTTTGCCAACATTCCCAGTAATGGCAATTATCATCGGCTTAAAACGCCACAAGTACATTCGAGCTATAAAATTAATTTTCCAGATAATGATTTTTTTGGCTATTTCTTTCATAAACTTATGGGTGACCGACACTGGATGACCGACATCGCAAGTCGGTCGTGTGGATAACTTTTAACGCCTCGTCGGCGGAATACTGTAATAGTTCAATAAAAAGACTGCGATGTCTCTGAACGTGGGCGATAAGCTGTCAGCCGCAAAAGTAATTCCTTTAGGCCTGTCTACCTTTATCAATATCACAAATTTAGGATCAAAGGCAGGGGCAAAACCGAGAAAATCGTGGATGTACTCATCCTCAAGATAACCTCCTTTGCCGTCCGGTATTTGAGCCGTTCCTGTTTTGCCTGCTATGTCATAACCGCTTATACGGGCTTTATCAAAACCGTTGTCTACGACGCCAACAAGCATTGACTTAAGCTTCGTGGCAGTTTTCTCCGATATCGGTATGGCGACTATTTCAGGCTGAATCACCTCTTCTTCACCGCCTTCTTTGATTATTTTTTCCACTATATAAGGCTTCATCAACTTACCGCCGTTAGCAATAGCCGAATAGGCATTGATAAGCTGTACAGGGGTCACCGCTATCCCTTGTCCGAATGAGGCCGTCAGAAAGTTTATCTTTCTTCCGCTGTAGAGGTTGGTTATATCACCGGGTACTTCGCCCGGCAGATCAATCCCTGTTTTTTGGCCAAAACCAAAGTTGATGGCATAATTCAAAAAATTATCATCGCCAACCTGATCTTGTACATACATCGCTCCTGTATTTACGGATCTTTCGAGAACTTGGGACATTGTTACCGTTCCAAACACCCTTTCACTGAAGTTTTTTATTCTATATCCGGCGACTTCCCTAAAACCGTCGTCCTTAAAAGTCGTTTGGGGCGTTACTACTCCAAGGTCCAGTCCCATGGCCATAGTTATCGGCTTGAAAGAAGAACCCGGTTCAAAAATTTCTTGAACACCTCGGTTTAAAAAATTCCTCGGTTCGTATTCGCTATAGTTATTCGGGTCGAAAGTCGGCTTGTCAGCCATGGCTAATATTTCACCCGTATTCGGATCCTGGACAATTATCGTGCCGCCAACTGCCTCCAGTTGATTCATGAGACTACTCAATTTATCCTCTGCAACTTGCTGGATATTTTTATCTACTGTCAGAATAATATCGGCCGGTCTGTCTATTCTTTTGTCATCAGTTTCTTCGTTTTCAGAGCGATTGAACAACCGAGATACAAAATTGAGAATTCCGGGACCGGCGATATAATTACCAACACTACGCTTCTTTCCAAACAAATCATCGTCATAAAATGCTTCTATGCCATACTGACCGGATTTTTTATCGCCGCCATAGCCGAGAAAACCAAGGATACTTGCAGCCAAAGAACCGCCCGGATAATATCTGTCCGTTTCATAAGCAACACCAAACCCTTTTATACCAAGCGCCTTGATCGCTGCAACCTGTTTATCATCTATTCTCCTCAAAAGAACTCTAAATTTATCGGAACCAGAATCAATCATATTTTTGACCTCATTGGCATCAATTCCTAATACAGAACTTATCCGGCCAGGGATCTCTGCAGAACTATGGACTTTTATTTCAGAAGGAACCATATAAGCAAGAGGGAATTTTTTATTGGTAGCGGCTAGGTGTTCTCCCAAATATATGTTGCCTCTGGCCAATACATTGCTTATGTTCTCGCTCTGGGCCTTAGCAGTCCGCGAGTAAGAATGGTGTCTAATATAAGTCAGAACAAAAAGGTTATAAGAAATAACGGCCGCAGCCGCTAAGACAAAAATAAAATAAGCGTTGATCCGAAGGTTGTCGTGTTTAGCCATGGGTCAAGTTAACAGAAAACACACAAATTCTACTGCTGAAGAGCGACATTGCCGCTTTCAAAAATATGAGAAACATGCGTCGCTTGGACCATGTTTTGGCCCTGGGCAAAACTGAGCATAGAAGAATCCTCAATTGATAATTTCTGAGCCGTCAGAAGGCCGTTTATCTCCGTAAGACCGGATAATTCTTCGGTCAGTACGCCTATTCTGTAACTGGAAGAAGTTATAATATTTGAGACCACCACAAAGTACATCATCAAGAAAATAACCGCTGCCAACAGAAATACATTAAAAACCCCTGTGCCGGTATAATTTAAAGCGGTTGTATTGTGTCTGGGTTGTTTCATAATTTCTCCGCTATTTTAAGTTTTGCGCTTCTGGATCGTGGATTTGCTTTTTGCTCTTCCCACGATGGCTTTATTGTTCTTTTAATAACGAATTTTACTACTCCTTCTTTGGCTTTTTTCTTAAAGATTTCTCTGACCATCTTATCTTCAAGTCCGTGGAATGATATCACCGCCACACGACCTCCCCTTCGACCCTGCTCAGGACAAGCAGGCTCCAGTATATTTATCGCTGAAGATACCCCTTTCTCAATATTTTTTAATTCAGCGTTTACTTCTATTCTCAATGCCTGAAATGTTTTTGTTGCAAAATGGATTTTCCTCCTCTTGTACCAGAACGGCACCGAATCGCCTATTACCTCAACCAATTCCGATGTTTTTAATATTGGCTCCACTTTTCTGGTGCGAACAACATTTTTAGCTATGCTTTCCGCAAACTGCTCTTCGCCATATTCTCGTATAATTTTTTCAAGCTCTTTTTTGCTGTAAGTATTTACTATCTCCGCCGCTGTTTTTACTTTTTCATTTTTACCTTTTACTTCTCGATACGTGTTATAACGCATATCTAACGGCTCATCTCTTTTGAATGAAAATCCCCTCCCGCTCCTCTCGTAATGCCATGAGGATAATCCCAGATCGAACAATATCCCGTTCGGTCTGAAATTATATTCACGGACAATACTTTCAATATTCGTATAACTGTCGTTCACTAAAATGAAATTGTCTTTCAACTTTGAACTTTTAACTTTTGACTCGAATTCCTTAAGGAGTTCGAGGTCCCACTCTATTCCCAACACCCTTCCATCCGGTGCTATTTTCTCGACCAGCGCCATGGCATGTCCGCCGCCATCCAAAGTAGCGTCAATTATTTGGTCGCCAGGCTTGGGGTCAAGATATTCAACCACTTCCTTTAAAAGTACCGGCTTGTGCATAAATGATTACCGCGAACGTAGTGAGTGGTTACAACCATTTGCACCCAGCACATAAAGTTTTATGTGCTGGGTAACTTTTTGTTACCAATCGCTTTGCTTTTGGACAAAAACTTACATAATTCCTAATTCGCCGAGTTTTTCGGCTATCTTGTCTGAATTCTTTTCAAGATCGGATCGGTAATTGTTCCATCTTTCTTCGTCCCAGATCTCTAAACGGTTAAACAATCCGGCCACAACTATCGACTTCTTCAAATCAGCATATTTTTTTAAATGTTCAGGAACCAATACCCTGCCTAATGAATCAAACTCCACCTCCGTCGCTCCCGACAAGAACAATCTGGCAAATGCCCTTGTGTCCTGCTTGGCCATCGATAATCCTGCCAGCATCTCGGCAAAAGGCGCCCAATACTTCGAAGGAAAAATAAATAAGCAATTATCCAATCCCCTGGTTAGTATTGCCCCTTCTCCCAATTCTTTTCTGAATTTTGAAGGTATCGCCAATCTTCTTTTGGCATCTAAATTGTGCTTGTATTCGCCTATTAACATCGTTTTCCCTTTCCAAGTTATCCACAGATTTTATGACTTATACCCACTTCTATCCACAATCTAACACTATGCTCTTATTATATACCATCTGTTTTCAAAAGCGCAATGTGGATAACAAAGTAAACAAAAACCGCGGTTTACCGCGGATATAGCTTCCGAAATTCAACCGGACGACCCTCCTTCTCTGCTCTTTCAATGCCGAACTTCATACCTCCTGAAATTCCATAGTCCGTATAGACCACCGTGGCCTCTGCCAAGGATCCCCACACCAAACCAGCCTCAATGCCAAGCTTCCTCTCTTCCGGCTTATTATCATCTAGTACTCCCGGCTGAGTATACAGCAAATGGCTTGCGATAGGCGCTTCACCGCGCAAAAGACAATCGTGTAAACACCTACGAGCATAAGCAAGGTTTCTTTCCACATCGCCGGCAAAAGGACTTTCCAAAACTACTCGTCGCACAACAACCTCGCGCATGTAAAAGTTTCTGTTGTAGAGATTATCAAGTTATTAACCTTAAGTCAACGTGGTGCGCCCTGTAGGGATCGGACCTACGGCCTTGCCGATGTGAACGGCACGCTCTACCACTGAGCTAAGGGCGCAAGTACTAAGTGGGCTATATTCCAAGCTTATTTATAATTTTTTCATGCGGTCCCTCCAAGAGAACACGAATGAACCTGTCGAACATCCCGTAGCGATACTGAAATTCGTCTTTGTCCATCAGGGTAAACTTTATCTCTTTTCCCACTTCCGCTTCCAATGCCCTGAGAAAGGGCCTAAGCTTATCTTTGCTTATATCGTCCCCCACAATGAACAAGTCCGCAACCGTATCGTAAAGATCCAGACCGTTATTCTCGGCCATAAATATTCCGGAGGTTACGGCCAGTTTAACTCTTCCGAGTCCCAGTATTTTTTTGACCATTTTGTATTTTTCCGCGGGAGAGGATTTCAGTATCAAACCCTTCAGTTCACCAAAAAATTCAAACTCCGGATCAAGAGAATAGTTGATCCTGTCGGTTCGTGTGTGTTTTTTTGCTTGCTTACGGGAGTGATGTTTTTTCTTCATTTTTTAATTTTTTAATTTTTTCAATAATCCCAGTTTTCTCAAAAAATCCAACTCTTTTTTGGTTTCTTCAAAGGATTCCTGAATTCTGTGCGACAATTCGCTTGCATTAAAATTGCCGGGATAGTTCCTGAACAAAAACTTCAACAGTTTGACCCGCAGCCGTGAACCAAATAACTTATCAAGAGTGTCTTTTGACTTAGGCATTTGCTTAGAATAAAATTAGGGTATCTTGGATTTCTGGTTAAAGTCTATAAAAAGAGGCAGTAAAAGTAAAGTCGATGCAAAAAATTTATTTAAAACCCACCGCACAAGAAATAGTTATCAAAGGAGGTCCCAAAGAAGGCCATACTGATGTTTTTACCTACGATTATTACGATGATGAAAGCAGAAGAAAACTCGGGGGCCTTTACATCGTCGGCAACGTAAAACAAGATGACGCCGCAGCAGACTCTGAGAACGGCCCAGACATTGCCTACGTTACCAACTTGGTCGCTTCCTTGGCCAAGCGAGAATACTACTCAAGACCCGACATATCTCCAAAAGAGGCCTTCTCGGCAACCCTTAAAAAAATAAATGATGTGGTGGAAGAATTCTTCAAAAATAAGTCTTTGGGGGTAAACATCGGCATATTTGCAATTGCCGGAGAACAGATACTTATATCCAAACTCGGTAAATTCAAAATAATCCTCGGCAGAGAATCAAGGACGGTAGACATACTCAACAACGTAGACCTTTTCAGCAAGGACACCATTGAAGAGAAGGAATTCTCCAATATCGTCTCGGGGAAAATAATGGCCGGCGATAAACTATTCGCTTTTTATCCCAATCGCATGGTCATTGCGAGAGAAAAAACCATAAAAGCAGATCTCCTAAAATACGATGCCGGACAATTCGCAGAGAACATAAACTCAGTGAAAGCAACAAAGCCGGACTTCAGTTGCGGAGCTCTGTATCTCTTCATAGATAACTGCAAGGAGTTAGCTGTCAAGAAACCAAAATCGACAAGCCCCACAAATCATTCCGAAGAGACCGGCATACCCGTAACCCTAGCCAATCTCCAAGAAAAACTCGTGCGTTTACCAAAAGAAGCTCATATGGACCTAGATCAAAACAGCCAGATCCCGGTAACCGACGCAAAAGACGTTAAACTGGAAATACAGGAACCGACGCAAGAGGTGCCAAGAATAATATCATCTGAATTTTCTTTAGGCATAAAAGTAAACCCCATTCTGGCATCCATCCTGGCTCCGATAAAGCTGGCAAAGGGCGTGTTCAATTCTTGGAGAGGAACCCGTGCCCTAAAAGGGAAATTTATGCTCCTGTCATTTGTAGTCGGTATTCTGGTAATCGGAGTCGTCTTGACGAAATGCTGGTAGTAATAGACCCTGAAAAGCGCCGGCTGAATGCAGTCATTGACCAGACCCAAAATAATCTGAAGCTGGCACAAACAAAGATAGACCAAAACGACCTCGCCGGGGCGCGTCAGCTGCTTGTTGACTCTCTTTCCGGTATTTACGCTGTCGGGCTCACAAACGACAGAACCAAAAAAACAACTGAAGAGGTTTATGGAATTCTGGATAACATCGATAAAGCGGTTGATGTCTCCCCCTCTCTGTTGGAATCAATGCCGGAAGAACTAAACCAAAGAATCGCCGTTCTGAACGCTCATAAAGATCTTGGTATCGCCATGGATGTTTATGAGAACAACTTATACATACTGACCGGCGATAACATACTGAAGCTTTCTGATGTCGACAAAACAGATTCCAAACAACCGTCGCCATGGCTTAAGTCAAATACCTTACCCCCCCAACCCGCGACAATAGCGGTTGATGGCAATATTTATATAATAAATAATTCGGGAGTTCTCGCTGTTTACTACAAAGGCGAGAAAGTGTCGGAGACCAATACGTTCATTGTTTCAAAGAGTGGTGACGTTCTCCTAACATCAAAAAATTCAGATAAACTTTATTTGGTTAACAAAACTCTTGCCAGAATATACGAGCTGGACAAAACATCAGGCTCTTTGGTTAAAACTTTGAAAGTCGGCAGTTCTGAACCATTTGTAGACGTCTATCTATACGGCGATAATACCGTTGTCGCAGTCACTCCTGACGGCAGAATCTGGGAGATTAAGTAGTCGCTCAAGCCAGCTCAGCTGGCTCAACCCCTAGGAATTGGCGTTCCCCTTTTCGCTTCTTTCTCATATAAATTATCTTCCCATTTTTTCTGTATTTCTGTGGTTAAAATTGCGATAGGTGTTGTGAGATTAGAGCATTACGTAAAGTAAAATTCAAAGCTAAAATTAAAAAGCGGATTGATATTACTGCGTCCTTCGAAGCTCTGAGTTTATCGAAGAATGAAGTAGAATCGCACCGCATGAAACTGATTCTTTAGAGCTCGTAATTCAGGCTGTCTGCATCCATTCTCCAAGGATAAGATCTAACTATCGCTGTAATTCTTTTCTTGAACTCTGGAGCCATTACTGCGAAGAAGACGTATCTTTCGGGAAATTCCAGCGGGACAAGAAGGAACTGTCCGCAAGGAAATGGTGAATCCGGACTGAATAGAAATCTTCCCTCTTCTGCTTCGCAAGCAATTTTATACTGCGACTCCTTTCTTAATTCCTCTTCTGTTTTAGAGAAGTCGGGATATTTCTTTACTCGTTCCAGGAGATTAGCAAAATCCAAATCGAATGCTTTTCTTGGAACTACTGCGAAGAAGTCGTCTAGAACTTTCTGGCTTGGCAATGGTCTGCTACCACCTAATACCTCTTCTTCCCAATCCATAAGTATAACCTCCGATGCGGTGTTAATACTCTTAAGCATTTCGGCATATTGATCTGCTAGTTCCCTAGAAATCCTGCCTCTATCAAGGAAGGCGCCGTTGAATGTAATCCACCAATTTATCCCAACTCCATTATCAGTAAAGGTTTTCAAAATTTGAGGTATCTCTTTTTGGAGCAAGTCGATTTCCGTCTGTAATGGTTCAAGCTTATCCCCTTGGGCTTGATATCTAGTCTCGAGGTCTTTGGACAGGCACCACTGGGTCAGGATGTCTACCTTCTGGCCTTTTAAGATGCATTGCTGAACATAGTTATCTACCCACTCATCAATCTTTTGATTGTTAGGACGAAGTCCCTTGTTTCGGAGTCTTAGAGACTCCATGATTCTTGCAACTTGTGGCAGCCTCATTCGACCCTCCTTTTGGAAAAGAGCTCTTGCCCTCTTGAGAAGAGCAAGTTTAATAAGTCCAAATCGATACTTGAACTGATTAAATTTACTCTTCGGTAGTTTTTTCTTTTTATAACTCATGGGTCCTCGACGGGACTTGCACCCGCAACCAATGCCTTCACAGGGCACCGCTCTTCTATTGAGCTACGAGGACCAAACATAGGAGGTGCGGACCCGCACCTCCAAGGCTGAAGCCAATGTGATTCATGGCTACTCCTTTCTACGGGAAACCAAAAAACTCCCGTTCCTTGATAACTATTCGTTCGAATAGCAAAAAAGGAACGAGAGTCTTAGATAGTAAGAGAGTCCCGTGGTTCCATCCTTATTCCTGGACGCTTTATTCAAGAAATCCAAGCACTTAATTGTCTGATTCACGATAGAGTGACTACCGTTTAGCTTGTGCCACTTGGCATTCTCGCTAACCGCTCCGAAGACGTGTTCAGCTACTTTTCAGGTCCCAGCTTTCACCATCCTGGGCTCGCTTTGCCTTAGTTATAATAGCTTACTAGTCCTTCGTATGGCGCGTTTGATACGTATTTACTTGTTAATAGCCTAATTATACTCCAAAGAAAACTATGAGTCAACAAAAAAGCAGGATTGCCTGCCCGCATTTGGATTGATATTACTGCGTCCTTCGAAGCTCTGAGTTTATCGAAGAATGAAGTAGAATCGCACCGCTTCATGACTTACTATTTTTCGGATATCCTTTTGGTTACAGCCTCTCTGACAATTTCTGCTCTTTTCTCTGGAGTAACTCCTGGCGGGATTCTTAATGTATCAAAAGCCATATGGTCCATTTCTTGTTCAATTCTTTTTATCTTTTCATTGGGTGCTAAATATTCAAAATCTCTGTCATAAACAACCAAAACAACATCTGAGGCTACTACTAACCCAGGAACTCTAACCTCAAATTTTGGGAAAAAAGGAATAGGCCGATATTCGTCATCTATAATTGGCAAATGACCTGCTGGAATTAAGTTACCTGGCACTGACGTTTCTTTGTGAAATTCTTCGGGATTATCATAGGAAAGTGCTAGCATTAGGGGAAGCAGTTTCTGAAAATCAGGACCTTTCCATATTTGAGATTTTTGAATTTCAAAAGCATCTTCTGGTCCAGAGGATGCTTCCTTAGAACCTTTGGCTTTAGGCCACATGCCCCTGCTCCTGGCTTCCAATAATCTTTGTATAGTACCCCAGCCATGGTCTTCTAAGGATACTCTAGTCCTTGGATTATCTAACAATTTGGGTTTTAAAAACATCTGAACTTTCCAACCAGTATTTTTTGGATAGCCAACAAAGAAATATGCGAAATGGTCTAGTTCATGCTCTCTATCAAAATGGGCTGTATTTCCGCTACTTCCATGTTTTAGACCTGTTTCGTGAGATATAAAATTGGACCTAAGAACTCCCGTCTTGGTTAGGCTCACCAGATTATCTAAATCTGTACCATGAAATAATGGCAGGGTTTTTATAAATTCTTCTACTCTCTTGATAGCATCGGCTTTTTCTTCAGGAGACTTAAATTTAGCATCTAATTCTTTCTGCAGGTGGGCTTCCCATTCTTGAAAGTTAGCCTCGCAAATACTGTCAGGAACAATTTCCGAATAATAACGCTCCAAACCTTCTTGCTCTTCTTGTTCAGGATTCTTTATCTCTGGTTTTGGTTCACCCCTCATTTTATTTTAGATAGTTGTTTTGTGTTAACATTATATCCCCAAAGGTTTTCATTATATTCTAAATCTTCTTTCAGGGAATCGGAAACAACAATAACTTTCGCCCCCGAAGATAAATCTTCATTATCATTTATAACTCTCCCCACAAATTCAGCAATTTGTTCTGGCTTCATAGTTAAATTCCAATCAAAGTTCTTACTATTCTCCTGCAGTTTTCTTAATAGCGGGGTGTCTACATAACTTGGTAATATGCTGATTATTTTCATATTTTTTTCCTCAAGCGCCACTACATCAAAATATATATTCAATGCTGCCTTAGAACTACAGTATAGGGCATAAAATTCTCCGACAAGGCGGTCAGATACAGACGATATGTTTATTACCAGCCCCTTATTCAACTTTTCTTTAAGGGCTTGGGTAAATAAAATTGGAGCCTTAAAGTTAAGGTCGAATATCTTTCTAAATTCTAGTTCAGTAAAAGCAAGTGCCCCTTTTTCAAATGCAATTCCCGCATTATTTATTAAGATGTTGATAGAGTCGTCCTTAATTTCTTTGGTTATTCTCTGCAAATCATTTTCAGACGTTAAGTCTGCCTGAACCCATATAAAATTTCCATTATTAAAAACGGAGGGGCTTTTTGAAACACCATAAACTTTGTAATTCAAATTTAATAAAAGGGCGGCGATTGCCTTTCCGATACCACTACTTGAACCTGTTACAATAGCAACTTTATTCATAAACTTTTTAGTTTATATTCCCATCCTGGTTGCCATTTCCAGGGAGCAGGAATTACTTGCTCAAGCGGAGTCATATTTATCAGACATTCGAGGCCGTATTGAGTAGCCCGATGACCAATAATCATTACCCGTTTGCCGTCATAGTTTTTAAGTAAGTCCTGAATAAAACTCCTCATTCTTTCTGTAGTTTGCTCGTAACTTTCACCATTCGGAAACGGCTCTTTAATTCGCTTGGGTTTTTCTGGGCCTACTTCTTCGCTGGGATGTTGGGTTAAGTCGCCATAGTCACACTCATTAAGTCTGGCATCTCTGATAATCGGGAACTTATCGCCAAAAGCTATTTCTGCGCTTTTATATGACCTTTGTAAATCAGAAGAAAAGATGGCATCAAAATGGTCATTGGCATATCTCTGACCCATTTCTTTGGATTGTTGGACACCCAATTCTGACAACGGACAATCTGCCCAACCAGAGGCTAGGTGCTTTTCATTATCTACTGTAGTGCCATGAGACTCGAAAATTATAGTGACCATTCGTAAAATTTTATCAAAAAAATGCGACCTTGAACAGCTTTTTATTTGAATGTATTCTAATCCGCCTTAAAAAGCAAAAACCCCATAATATATGGGGAAATTGCTCCTTAATAACGGACTATAAAATAAAATCCGTAATACAGGTTACTTGAGTTCGACTCTTCGAATTCCTCAGGGTCGAATTAAAATAGGTCTGACCTATTTTAATTCGACAGTTGCTCCCGCTCCTTCCAGCTTCGTTTTCATTTCATCGGCGTCAACCTTCTTGACCCCTTCTTTAACGCTGGCCGGCGCT
>MGJU01000018.1 GCA_001794435.1 Candidatus Yanofskybacteria bacterium RIFCSPHIGHO2_02_FULL_43_17 | reverse complement strand
CATGGAAAATAACATCGAAAATGCTCCATTTGGTTCGTATCAAAGGACGGCAGTTACGTCTCGATTTTTGATAAAAAAGACGGAGAAAATTTCTGCCGCAATTCACCTTGTAACCGAGCATTTTCCTCCTGATGATCCTTTACGGATGATGCTCCGCCGTAGGAGTCTTGAGCTTATTGACGAAGTGTTTAAGTGCGAACGAAGAAGTGTTTCCATGCAAAATACTCTTGATACAGTAGAGCTGATATTGACCTGTTTAGAAGTTGCTCGAATGGCGAAACTAATATCAGACACAAATTTTTCGATTTTGTCTAAAGAAACTCATGCTGTGAAGAATGCGTATGGGCGCGATGCCCGCGTGTTGAACGAGGATTTTTTTAATGATACAAAAGAAGGGGCGCCTCTCGGTCAATCGAATGAGACACAGAGTTATAAAGGACATGAGTTTAGACATGATAAAATGTCCTATAAATCAATTGGAGTGTCCGATAAGTCGGATTCTGTCAGAAATCACATGATTATTAAGTCTGCTACGGATAAGAGTGATAAGGACAAGGTTTCAATAAGAAGAAACGTTATTCTCTCTATAATAAAAAAAATCGGGAAAATAGGCATAAAGGACATTACGCCGGAAATTTCAGATTGCAGTGAGAAGACAATACAGCGAGAACTCGTCCAGATGGTCGAGGATGGCGTTATCGTGCGTGAGGGTGATAGGCGCTGGAGTCGCTATGCATTGAATACAAAATAGGATTCGCTGTCACACTTTGTCTGTACTTGCGTCTCTATATTGCGAGGTAGAAGTATTCGCTGACGGACGATAAATAATCAGGCTATTAGGGGTATTTTCATTTTTGTGAGTGTCATTGAAGCTTTACAGATGAAATACACATCTCGCGTAGTCATTTTAGGCGTTATCCTAAATTGACTTATAAAGCTATTTGTGCGAGCATTGGTCAAAATGGTGAGTTGAAGCAATAAGGCGCAGGCCGATTTTGAGAGGGTCTGAATTGCTAAAAAAGGCCTGGTTATCCACATTTTTTTTGCAGACGAACTATGGCGACATTATAATTGCTTGCAAAGTGCGGAGAATGCCGATTTCCGGTATTGTCTGCACTTCCACGCAGTTAGCTCTTCCTCAAAATCGGTTTTTTTACGCCTTTTTCTATAAAGATTTTTTATAGAGTTGGCGAGGCGATAATGAGGTTTCTGAACGAGAGAACATTGAAAATTTTATATACGGAGATTTAAAAGCTTATTCAATATATTCTGCATTTCTTAATTCTGCTGTCTCATAAAGACAGGCGATTTATTTCGCGATGGATGCTAATGAAAGAAAATCAGTTCTCACACACAACTAGATCGGAGATTCAAGTCGATGCCTATCGAAAGAACGGTGGTCATAATGAGTCATCCGAAATAGTAAAGAAAAAAAGATGAAAATCTTTTTTAAGCGAACTTTGAGACGATGCGCTCCACACGGAAAGTATTTTTCTCAAGTTCGATCGCGTTTTTCATACGAGATGTTTTTCGTCGAAACAAAAGCTTGTATGAATGCGTAGCAACTCCGATCCACAGCGAAATTAATAGTAATAGTAACAGTGGTGACGAGTGATAAATTATTACAATCATGAGTATTTTAAAGAAATCTAAAACTGCGAAAGTTGTTGCAGGGATCATCGGTTTTTCGATGGTTCTTTCGCTCTTTGCAGGAGTAGGAGTTCAGACGGCTAACGCTCAAGCGTTAACAGCTTCACAGCTTGTTGAGCTTTTGATTAGCCTCGGCATAATCCCAGCTGACAAAGCTGCGGCGGCCCGTGCGGCACTTTCTTCATCAGGAAGTGGTAGCGTCGGAACTTCATATACATTTACTAGAAACCTTACAGTGGGTAGCACAGGAGAAGATGTTCGACAACTCCAGATAGTTCTAAACGGAGATGGAGTAAACATCGCCTCATCGGGAGCAGGTTCTCCGGGCAATGAGACAACATACTTCGGTGCACTTACAAAGGCCGGCGTTACTCGTTTCCAAAACAAATACGCGGCTGAAATTTTGGCGCCGGTTGGACTTATAAACGGCACTGGTTATGTGGGAGCTTCAACTCGCGCAAAGCTTAATCAGCTGACGTCGGCAACCCCTCCAGTAACCCCTCCAGTAATTACCCCGCCGGTGATTACCCCTCCGGTCATTACTCCTCCAACAGCAGGGGGGTCAGTATCGGTTTCAGGCGGAACACAGCCATCAGCGAGCCTTGCTCCTTCATTGGCCGCTCGGATTCCATTCACTAAATTCAGCATAACCGCTGGAGCATCTGACGTGAAAATCGACAGCGTTACCATAGAGCGAGTAGGTCTTAGCACCGATGCATCATTGGCAGGAGTACTTCTTCTTGATGAGAATGGAAATCAGATCGGAATTTCAAAAACTTTGAATTCAAATCACCAGGCTCAAATTGGCGACGGCGGGTTTACAGTGCCAGCTGGCACCACCCAGTCTTTTTGGGTAGCAGGTAACATGGCTGATAACAGCGCAGGTACCTATTCAGGACAAGTTGTCGGTATATCTGTTGTAGGAATAAACACGACAGCAGCGGTATCAGGATCACTACCGATAGCCGGCACGATGCATACCGCAAATGCTACTCCTACAATTGGAACAGTTACCAACGCTCGAGGTCCACAGGATCCTAACGGCGCAGCAACAAAAGAAGTCGGAACGAAAGGTTATACATTCTCTTCAATTCGCGTAACAGCGGGTTCAGCAGAGAAAGTTAAGCTAAATTCAATCCGATGGAATCAGTCAGGTTCAGCTGGTGCAGGAGATTTTGCAAACCTCACTACATACGTAGATGGTGTTGCGTATCCGGTTACAGTTTCAGCTGATGGTAAGTACTACACATCAAACTTCGGGGGAATTATTATTGACAAAGGCGCCGCAAAGGAAATCTCCATTAAGGGAGATGTTGCCGGAGGATCAGGACGAACAATCGCGTTCGACTTGTACCGAACAACAGATCTTAACGTAAGCGGAGAAACCTATGGCTTTGGCATAACCCCTCCTACAAGCGGAACTGGTTTTGCTTCAACGAATCCTTGGTATGACGCTTCGGTCGTTACCGTTTCAGGCGGATCACTCGTAGTTTCAAAGGCAACATCAGTCGCGGCTCAAAACGTGGCAATCAACCTCGCAAATCAGCCTCTTGGAGGGTTTGAAGTTGAAGTACTTGGCGAGCCAATCTCTGTAGCTTCCATAGTTTTCAACGTCACACTTGGTAGCGAAGGCGCTTCAGCGGATGTTGACGACATTACAAGTGTTTCATTGGTGGATGCCAATGGTTCAGTAGTTGCAGGTCCGGTTGACGGAAGCGCGGCTTCAACAGCCGGCGACGGAAAGTTTACTTTCACTGACACTATTACTTTCCCAGTAGGAAAGGGTGTATACAGTTTGAAAGGAAAGCTCGGAACAGATTTTACGAACGATGTAACAATCGCGGCTTCAACAACGCCTTCTTCAGACTGGACATCGGTTACAGGTCAAACAACAGGAAACACCGTTACCCCTTCGCCTACTACAGCAGTAGCCGGCAACACCATGACTGCAAAGGCAGCATCGGCAACGATTAGCGTCTCTGCAAACCCTGTAGCACAAACGGTAGTTTCAGGGGCACAAGGATTTACGTTTGCCAACTACCAAATTGACGCAACAGCTTCTGGAGAAGATATTCGATTCAACTCGCTTCCGCTTGAATACAACATTGGCGGAAACACAGCAACGAATATCAAGAACTGCCGCCTCTTTGACGGAGCAACAGACCTTTCAACGAGTTCAAACAAGGTAGACCCTTCTGCGGCAGCTTCTTCAACAACGTTCACAATTTCTGGTGGAGTTACCATTCAGAAAGGAACAGTGAAGACTCTCGCTCTTAAGTGCGATATTGCAGCCGGCTCAACTGGTTCATACGCATGGGGTTTTGACGACAACTCTGGGGCTGATGACAGATCAACAGCAACCGGACTTACATCAGGACAAACAGCGGCGGTTACCGAGAATGACTCAATGGGTCAACTTATGACATTGACTGCAGGCGGATCTCTCACTGTTTCTCTCGACCCTTCCAGTCCTTCGTACATTGCGGCGGCTGCAGGGCAGAGTGTTACAGTAGGATCGTTGAAATTCCGAGCAACGAATGAAGCAATCGATCTTACAAAAATCGCACTTCAATTGACGAACACATCATCTTCATCAGCAAGCGATGTAACACGAGTTACCGTTTGGGATGGTACAACACAAGTTGGTGAAGTAGTTTTTGCAGGAAGTTCGACTCATGCAACTTCAACGTTGACTGCTCCGGTTCGCGTCAACAAGGATGCAGATAAGATCCTTACGTTGAAGGCTGAACTTGCCGCAATCGGCACGTCACAACCAGGTACTTCAGGTCACTTGATTGCAGTTGATTATGACGGCACTGACCCGACAGGTACACAAGGTGTAGGAGTTGCTTCGGGTACAACTATTAACCATAGTTCAACGTCTGATACCGCTTCTTCAGGAGTGCGTGTATTTAAGTCAGTACCTACAGTCGCAAAGATTGCGGTACCGACAAACACACTCTCGAACGGTGAGCAGTCATTGCTCCGGTTCCGAGTTACGGCTGACGCGGTGGGCGACGTGGGAATCTACAAGTTCACACTTCGAATCGCAACGACAACAGCATCGGTTACAGGAGTTAACGTCTACGCATACACTGATTCAGCTTTCTCAACACCAGTTTCTGGCTTGAGTTCACAGGGTCAAATGCTTGCGACAGACCTCTTGGCGTCCG
Organism: Candidatus Yanofskybacteria bacterium RIFCSPHIGHO2_02_FULL_43_17; assembly: GCA_001794435.1. GTDB lineage: Bacteria > Patescibacteriota > Minisyncoccia > 2-02-FULL-40-12 > GWA2-44-9 > 2-01-FULL-43-22. Next base: position 1,074 of record MGJU01000018.1, on the reverse strand, counting down.
GTAACACAACCTGGGTATCTGCATCAACCGACCTCAACGTCACCGCACAGACATCAGCGGCGGCAGATACGGTTGTTCAGGTTCCGGCAGGACAGTCTCGATACTTTGAAGTTCGCGGTACGGTAGCAGGCGCAACAACAGGCGCATCGGTATCTACACAGCTTCAAGGAGACTCGGCATACGCTTCGACGACATCGTCAGGTCTATGTTTGGCCGATTCGACGAAGTGCTTCATGGAGTCAGCAACCGAAATTGATGCTGACACCTCGAATGATGACTTCATCTGGTCTCCAAACTCGACGACGTCTGTCACGGCAGCTGCGAAAGACTTTGCTAACGGCTACGGAGTTCCTGGTCTTCCAACCACGAACCTCACCGCCGAAGTATTGTCTCGCTAGTTAGGCCTAAGTTCTCCAAAAGAGACTTTCAAAAAACCGCCCAATGGGCGGTTTTTTGTTGTCCGAATTGTATGAATTTCTCTTACTTCTAACAAAATGAAGAGCTTGTCCTTTGCGCAAAGCGCCTTTATAATACTGATTACTTATGGACAATCCCAACACCGCAAAATTGAAGTCACGGTGGGTCGCTTTCTTTGTTATCGTGCTAATCGCGGGAGCTTATTTTGTTTTTGATAACAAAAAAGATCTCACAGATACCGAAGATTTCCTCGTTACCGAAAGCGCCACTTCAACCAAGACTATCGTATCAACGCCGAGCGGCGATGTGGCAATTAGCGGCCTCCCTGATGGTGTGACTGTTGAAATTGTAGATTCCAAGAACGTGCCCGTCGCGCAAAACTCTGCTACTCAAGCACAAAGTTATCCGACGTTCAATCGCAAAGTCACTATCCCAGCCTCGTATCCCGCTTCCGCAAAAATACAGCTCACAAAAAATATCGAAAATATTAAGGCACTCATCCTCAAGGACCCGAATAACCTTAGTCTTTGGGTCAGCCTTGCCAACAATTGGAAGGTCGCAGGAGACTATTTCGCGGCCGCAGAGGTGTGGACTTATATAACGACAGTATCTCCTGATCATTTTCTTGCGTATGTGAATCTCGGTGATATTTATGCC
>MGJU01000017.1 GCA_001794435.1 Candidatus Yanofskybacteria bacterium RIFCSPHIGHO2_02_FULL_43_17 | reverse complement strand
AATAATTAGTGCCCGAACCGCCCAAAGGATTGCCGCTTAAATCAGTCAGTCGACCTTGATAAGAAAGTTTGGCGGAAACGCCGGCAACGGCGGAGGCTCGCTGGGGAAAAAGCAAATTAGACGCAAGAGAAACAACCAAAAGAACAGAAAAAACCAGTTCAATAATCGTAAAAAGCGCCAAAATTATGGTTCCTTTTTTACGTTTTGAAATTTTTACCCCACTTGAACTAATACTCATATTCTTAGGAGCTAGAAAATAGTAAGTAGAATCTAGAATTTCGCCATTCTATTTACTATTTGCTACTTTCTATTTTCTGATTCAGAACCTTAGGTTTTTAATTACCTCGTCGACATCATTATAACTTTTTTCAAATAATTCTTTGAGGTTGTTTTCCTCCGGCAATCTGTTGGAATCAAAATGGTAATTAATATGAGTGGCTAATTCCAGTGGAGAAACAATTTTCAAAAAATATGTCTCGCTCCTATCCGGTCTTTGCAGAGTAAACTGAACCCCTAAAGCGGTGAGATCATTTTTTTCCAAAATTTTATTATCGGCAATCCGGCTGAAAAGATGATTGAGTTGCAAAGTATTGTCGAAACGATAAATTATATCAAAATTAAATCCAAAAGATTCAAGATTGCATTTAGAAAATAGGTTTCTGTAAGCGCTTAAACCTTCCGAGACAATGGCTGGATTCAGATTTCCGTCTTCCGTGTCGTGATCTACCCTGAACCGGATCCCTTCCAGAGTAAAAGTCATTTTTAATTTAGGCAGATGATAGACCTTTAATCTCATCACAGGATCATCAATAAAATTCGCGCCTTTTGCCGATTCACCGGTATAGAGAATGGCAAAATCGCCGTTTTCCGGTACGCTAAACCCCTCTTGCTTAAAAACAAAAGCGATATTAGAACGCTGTAATGATTTTGAAGTAATTACCATTTCATCAGCTTTTTAGGTATTAGCTTTTTGGACACTAGTTCCTAAGAAGCTAATAAGCTGCAAGCTAAAAAACTTCTTCTTCAGTGATTTCTCTATTTACTTCGATTTTGTATATGTCGCTGATCGGCCGCCAAGAACCATTTCCCTGTTCGGCGATTAAAATATAGTAATCGCCGGAATCGATATGGCTTGGAAATTCAGAAACAACATGACTGAATTTTCCGTCGCAGGGAAAGGCGGCGTTATAGATGGCCGAGGCCGGATTCTTAATGTAATCATCTTTATCGCGATACAACAACATTACAAAATACGATAAGCGGCAGGAACCGGAAATTTCTAGTGATTTTTGACTGATTTGGACTTGAGCAGAACCGATATCGGCTCGTGACAACTCGTCAACCTTATCGGCCGGATACCATTTTAATTTCAGAGAGGAATTTGAAACATCTTTTTCCAGAAAATCATACACGGTTTTTCTGATTTTGACTCTTGGGACCGGCTCCGGCTCTTTGGGTAGAGCTTCGTCTTCTACGCTTGGTTCGAGATTTTGCAGGGTCAGCGTGTCAATAATCGTTTCGCCAACATCCTTAACGAACAATGCCAAACCAGAATCGTATTCCGCTTCAAGCCACATACTATCCACATACACCGTGATATCACTACCTAATGTCGGTAGTGATGAGACGGCAATCTGGAGGTCGGCTATATTTTCTAAAGAAATGTTTGAAATATCAAAAGAAATGTTTTCCCAATTTTCTCTGTTAATACGGCCTAAGGTTACCCAGTTCTCGCCATCAACGGTATAGCTGACTTCAAGGATATCGTCCAAGTTTAAGGAAGGGGTTGTTTCACCTTCATCAATCTGCGGCTCTTCTGCTTGAGCAACATTGATCAATCCCGTTAGAGGTCCGCCCCGCCTGAAAGGCGTGGTCGGCAGACTATCCGCCAGCGGACGTCTTACCTCTAACGGGATGAGGGATGAGGGCGAAGAAGTTGCCTGCGGTGAGCTTGTCGAATCCGGTTCTGGTTCTGGAGTAGGGGTGGCTGGTGACGTTTCCGGAGTGGACTCGACTGAACTTTCAGGCATCGGTTCTGCTGTTGGAGTTGCTGACGGTTCAACGGAAGGTTTGGAGGTTGGAGCTAAAGTGGAAGTTGGAATAATTTCTGGAGTTAAGATCGGTTCCTGGGTTGCTTGCGGTGAACTTGTAGATTCGACGGGCTCACTACCCTGAGGAATCGAACGGGTCGAATCCGGTTCGGGAGCAGAGCTGGGGCTTAACTCATCGGGTGAAGGAGTTGGTTCTGGCTCCGAAACTGAAGGATTATTCTCTTGGATTATAAAAATTGCTTTTTCGTCACCCTCGCTATCTAAATCTAGCGTGTCTCCTTCCTGAAAATCCTGGGCGTTAATTTCGGGTATAATGTCGTTTACTACAGCCAGAGAAAATCTAAGTTTTAATTTTTGGACAGGATTTTCAGGAGGATTTGACGAATTAAAATTACCGCAGAATATTTGACCAGCCGAATTTTTTAAAACCGCCGAATTGGCACCATTGAAACTTGACGCATCAGCTCCAAACGGAAGCTCAGGTTCTCCTTCAATGTTTCTGACGTTTTTCCAGCTTCCTAAACAAAGAGGCGAATAAAAATATGATAGCCCCGCTTTGACTAAATATGAATTGAGGATAATTATCGTCGGAATTAGTATAAGTGCAGCTGTCCACCGAACTTTTTTCAATCTTTTTTTGTAAAACAAATTAATAACAAGTTTTTTTGTCTCTTTTTCAAAAATATCAAAATGTGGATTAGGATAAGGTTTAGCTATGTTTTTATTATACAACAGTTGCCCCGTTTTGATAAACAACAACAAGGGGTTGGTAAGCTTTAAAATCACATATGGATATATCATTCAAAAAATGATATATTTGGGATATGGATAATGAAATAGTGGCAAAGCGCTATAGAATTGAATTATCCTCGGTAAAAGACCTGTTATTTTACTTCCTCCTGATATGGACGGTTATTCTTCTTGCGTTAAGTTGGCTTGACTTTCTCATCCCCCGCTTGGAGGTATCGGAAGCCCTTGTGACAAGTTATCTGATACTTTTAGGCGTATATATAGTTCACAAGGAAACTTCGCGTTGGACAGGGGTCAAACTAAACGTCAAGCCGGGTGAATTGTTCGTCTATGTTTGGTGGATATCTCTGTTAGCAATGTTCTTGATAGGATTCTTCGCCCGTCTTGAAGTATCCTCGCCCATCAGGCATCTGGCATACGAGGTGCTGGGAGCATTCCTTCTCAGCGAAGTGTCAAAAAGCATCAACGCACACAGAAGGAGTCAGGTTTAAAGAAAGTCGTCCTCTTTTTTATACTTTACTTTGTCTGTACAAGTAGGAGAAGCCACGCATCTGTTCAACTTGAAAACTTGGAATGCATTAAAAAATACTTTGAAATCGTCGGCAGTAGTAACATGAAACACCTAAATAGGTTCAATGGAGGAGTACCGAAGTGGTCATAACGGGACGGTCTTGAAAACCGTTTGCTCCGAAAGGGGCCCGTGGGTTCGAATCCCACCTCCTCCGCAGATGCCAAAAGTGTTAAATCTGCGGAAACAACCCGCCAAAGCCCCCCAAACTCTTCAAAGACCGAAAGAGAAAGTTAGGATAGCTGACAAACCCCTGATTGTTATAGAAAAAATCCCAGAAAAACCGGAAATATTTTGGGAAGCACCTTCATTCTTTTATAATCCGCAAAAAAGATATTTGTCTCTAATCACCATAGCACTCTTGGTAGGAGCTGCGGCGCTTTTGATATTCAAATATGATGCCCTTACTTCCATCTTCCTAATACTGGCATCTTTGGTCTTACTACTTTATAGCAAACAAAAACCGACTATGTCGAAAATAGTCGTCGGCCAGTCTGGTGTTTTAGTGGATGATGTTATGTATTACTATAAAGACCTCAGATCATTTTGGATAGAATATAACCCCGGGGGACCGAAAGAGCTAAGTCTGGAGTCGGCAAAATGGTATATGCCCTATGTCAAAGTTATGCTTAGCGACCGAGATCCGGTCGAAGTAAGGTCTCTCATTGTAAATTTTCTCCCAGAAAAAGAACACGAGAACTCTCTTGTTGACCAGATGGGCAGAAGGCTGGGGTTGTAGTTGCCAAATATTGGAAATGCCCTCGTCGTTCAACGGATAGGACGGTAGCTTGCGGAGCTACAAATAGAAGTTCGATTCTTCTCGAGGGCACCACTGAGGAATTTGCAAGGGATTTAGGTTCGCCTCGCTTCGCTCGGCGACTAATTTGTATTCAATTTTGGGGAAAGAAAAATTTTTAATCATATGAAAAAAGATATTTCATTATTAAATAAAACCAATATTAAATCTGGAAAATTGGTTTCTTTGATTCCAGAGTTTTACAAACTCAAAAATGCTGTTGAAAATAATGATTGGCATCATAAAGAAAATGTTTTTAAACATACCCTTTCTGTATTAGATAGTCTGGAAAAAGCACTGCGTAATTTAAACAAAGAAACCAAACAATTTTTAAATAATAAAGTTGGCGATAGTACTAGAAAAAACCTGTTAAAAATTGCCACCTTATTCCATGATATTGCTAAAAGTGAAACGCTTATTAATAATAACGGCTCAACTCTCTGTCCCGACCATGAAGATAAGGGGGCAGTCAGGGCAAAAACAATACTAAACCGTTTTAAATTATCTGATAAAGAACTTAAATTTATTTTAAACATAGTTAAAAATCATGGTTTAATTCATAAAATTTTGCCGACCGAAAATCAAAATTTTCAAAAAGAATTTGCGAGTTTTAAGAAAAGATTTTTTCATAATATTTACCCGGAATTAATTTTGTTAGCATTTGCCGATACCGTTGGAAGTTATTTAGCTAAAACTCACCCGACCGAATTTAAATCCAGAATTTCTTTTTACAAAAAAGAAATAAAGAATTTGCCGCTAAAGAGCAAAATTTGATAAAAATTTTGCCCGCGAGCCCTGCTCGCGAAAAACTTGAAATTGTCATCGGCGCGGCGGAGCCGCGATTTGCTGGGCTGGCTCCTCGCCGCCGCAGGCGGCGAAATGCGTTCGGACTAATTCAAGAATACAGCACCAGATAATAATTAAAAAAAGTCTAAACCAAAACATGAACTTAATCGGTAAAAAGAGAGACTAAATTATTACTTGAAAAACAAACACGCCGATTAAGGGGCGTGTTTGTTTTTCAGGACAAAAGTGTTAAAATATTGGCACTTCGATAAACTCAGCATAAACGCATATGACCGACCTCTCTCTGCCCGTAGAAAAATTGAAAAACGTCGGAACAAGGAATGCTCCCCGCCTTCATCGTCTTGGGGTTAAAACCCTAAAAGATATCCTGTGGCATTTCCCGACAAGATATGAAGATTATAGCGAGACTGTGCCAATATCGGACATTACACCGGATCAAAAGGTAAATATCCAAGGGGAAATAGTTAAAATAACCACTAAAAAATTGTTCCCTCGAAGAATGTTCATCACCGATGCCATAGTCAAAGATCTCAGCGGTGCGATAAAAGCCGTCTGGTTCAACCAGCCGTTCATAGAAAATCAATTACCCGAAGGTGCATTTGTCAGCTTGGCCGGTAAAGTAAAGACGGGCAAGAACGGCACCTACCTTTCCAGTCCGACATATGAAAGAATTACGGATTACGGATTACGGATTACGGATTCAGAAACAGAAAATAACAATTCGCAATTCGCAATTCGCAATTCGCAATCTAATCTTAAGCACACAAAAGGGCTTGTGCCTGTCTACCCTGAAACAGAGGGTATAACCTCAAAATATTTAAGATTCTTGATCAAGCCGTTGCTGTCTGACTTAAAAATACCAGATCCTGTGCCCGAAATGATCTTAAAAAAACACGGCTTCCCCGCCCTTGCTGTGGCAATAAAAAATATCCATTTCCCCAACTCCGAAGAAAGCGCTCAAAAAGCAAAGGAACGGCTTGCCTTTGATGATCTGATGCTATTTCAAATAAAAGCGCTTTTGGAAAGAAGGAAACTGAACCAGCTCAAATCAGCGTCAATCCCCTTCAACGAAGATCTTGTAAAAAGTTTTATCGCTGATTTGCCGTTTGAGCTCACAAAGGACCAAAAAATAGCGGCATGGGAAATATTAAAAGACCTTGAGAAAAAATATCCGATGAACCGGCTGATGGAGGGCGATGTCGGAAGCGGCAAGACAGTAGTGGCGCTCATAGCCGCTCTGGAGGTCGTCAGGTGCGGTTATCAAGTCGTCATTATGGCCCCGACGGAAGTTCTTGCTCAGCAACACTATAAAACAATATCGGAATTGACCGCTAATCATAACCTAAAAATCGGCTTACTGACCTCATCAACGGCAATAATGGGGGGCAAAAAAATAAAGAAAGCGGCAATCAAAAATGAATTGTCAAAAAGAGAACCGATGCTATTGATAGGCACCCATGCTGTAATATCCGCCAGAGGCGGACCCGCCTCCGGCGGGCAAAAACCAATTGATCTTCCACGCCTTGCGCTTGTCATATTGGACGAACAACACAGATTCGGAGTTCAACAAAGAGCTTCTTTGGTCAAAAGCCAGAATAACGGATTTGTTCCGCATTTGCTTTCAATGACAGCCACTCCTATCCCCCGCACACTGGCGCTCACAATATACGGCGACCTGGATATATCAATAATCAGAGAAAAACCAAAGAATCGCCAAAAAATAGTAACAAAGATAATCGGCCCTGCGCAAAGAAGAAGCGCTTATCAATTTGTAAGAGAGGAGGTAAGCAAAGGAAAACAGGTGTTTGTGGTGTGTCCGAGAATTGCCGCTTCCGAAAACGGAGGCGAGCCTCACCCCAAAGGGATGGGAACCAGACAAGAAAAGCTGGCTCTTCTGTGGCAGGAAGTAAAGGCGGTGGAAGAAGAATACAAGAAGTTGTCTCAAGAGATTTTCCCAGATCTGAAAGTTGCCATGCTCCACGGCAAGCTTAAACCTAAAGAAAAGAACAAAATAATGTCCGATTTCTCCGCCAAAGGCGGATCCGCCTCTGACGTAAAAGATGGTATAGATATTCTTGTTTCCACGTCGGTCATAGAAGTTGGCGTAGACATACCCAATGCGACAATAATGATGGTGGAAAGCGCCGAGAGATTCGGTCTTGCCCAACTCCATCAATTCAGAGGCAGAGTCGGTCGGAGCGAGCATCAATCGTATTGTTTGTTGTTCTCTTCTTCCGGAGACAAGTCGACAAACCAGCGATTAAAAGCCTTAGTCAGCTGCGACGATGGTTTTGAGCTCGCGGAAAAAGATATGTCTATTCGCGGACCCGGAGAATTCATGGGTACAAAACAATCAGGAATGCCCGACCTAGCTATGGCATCGTTGGCCAATATTGACCTCATCAAAAAAGCTCGTGCAGAGGCGCACCTGCTTCTTAAAGAAGATTCTTCTCTTTCTCGTTATCCCCTATTAAGAGAGAGGCTGGACGAGTTCCAAAAGATGACTCATTTTGAATAAACTCCACTAAATATTCGGAACAGCTTACTCTTGGTTCACCTCTGTCTCAATTTTTATCGTACGATAAAAATGAGACAACACAACATGGTTACATTAAGTTGGTAGCCCTGCGATATAAGACGAGGCCTTGGCCGAGATTAGAAAACAAAATCCATTCCTCTACCCCGTCGTGGCGGAGTTTCGGAAGGGCAAAACGGCGTTATGCCGGTTATTTTAGGACAGGTTGAAACTGGTTACTGCCAAATTCCCTTCTTGTAACAACTGCGATCAATTCTGAAACAGGATACCTTGTATGTTCAGTGCCAATTAAAGAGATGGGTTTATCTGGCGATTCTGGGAACCAATGTTTGGCAACCAGGCGACATTGGCCGACAAGAGCAACTTTCCAAGCACTTGGATACACAACGCCAGGTTTTGGACCATAACGCAGGCCAAATCCTGTCGTGTCCCAATAATTACAGTTACCGCATGTTTCCGCCACCAGACCCCCCAACTCAAAAAACTAACTAGAGATTACAAAATTTCAAATCGTTTTGCAACTATACTTAATCTCTTTATTTCTCAATGTCTAAATTTCTGTAAAGTTCTCAATTTCTCCTACTTTTCGGCGTAACCCAAAACCCCATCCCGTTAGAACTCGCGGCCGACTGAAACGGCCTACTCCTAACGGGACAAGTATACTTACCTTTTCTTCGGGGTATACCAAAATCCCACGTACCTACCTATCATCAGACGGGTTTGGGCATCCAGAGCCGGAATTGCTCCAAGCAAAATGGTTGTTACTGGGAATAAAATCCATTGAATCGCCATCAGAAAATACTTGAAACGGCCGAATTGCGGTGGACGCGGAGGCAGTAAGACAATGGATAACACGGCCGAAGAAATTATTCCAAGCATGGCTAACGTCATTATGGTCCTCGTGAAATAAGGAAGGTTGAAAGACAAAACTGTCTGGTTGAACTCCGGCCCTCCGACAACCACTGGCAACCAGCCCAATAAAAATAGTATCACAGCGTTGGTGGCCCAAGAATGGTTTCCTTCCGCAACGATAAATCCGTAGTACAATTTTTTCTTAAACGGAATGAGTTTGTTTTTTATAAAACCGAATAAAAAATATGGCACATTCTCAACACCATAGGCCCATCTTTTTTGCTGTTTATAGACATTTTTGAATGTTTCAAGAGTTCCCGAAGCGACATTGGCATCCATTGATACGGGATAATAAAGAGAGACGACCCTATAATTGCCGTTATATCTCAAAAAACACTGCCAAAAAATCCTTGAATCCTCCGAGACCATGTTTTTCTGCCAAAACCCGACGTCTTCAAGGGCTTGCCAAGACATTGAGTGTGACGAGAACGTGGTCGCGCTTTCAGGACGCTCTTGCCTGATGGTATGCCAGAATGTTGCCGAGAAAGCCACAACTCTAGCAAACGACGGAGCTTCCCATATATTATTCACGTACAAAGGTATCGGCTGATAGGATGCTTTAAGAGGGTCGGGTGTCGTTAAAAAAATGTAAGTCAGTATGCTGAAATATTCCGGAGAGACCACTGTGTCAATATCGAAATTAGAAACGATGATCTTGTCGTGAGGAAGATTTAACCGATCAACCAAGTTGTCTCTGATTGTTTTAGCCCCGTATGCCGTATTAGAACCCTTCCCCGGTATCTCATCCGGCAAACCGGCTGGATGCATCACTGATATAAATTCCAAAAAATCGTTCTTATATTTTAGCTCTATCGCCTCCGCCACTTGCCTGGCCTCATCTCCTCCCCTTTCTTCCCAACAAAGAACAATTATCATTTTGGGTTTGGGGTAGTTAGTCTTAAGCAATCCTTCTAAGGATGCGGAAACAATTTCGTAGCCCTCTTTATAAAGAGGCAGAAAAATAATGTGATAGATATCCTGCCAGGACTTTAGACCGTGAAGCGTGTAACTTGAAGCATCGAGCGTATTGAGACGTTCCAGCCAATTAATCTTCATATTGACCCTTAACTTGTTATAAGCGACTCTCAGGTGCAGAGATAAATAGACGGTCTTTACTAACCAATAAATATCAAAGGCAATGATGAACAACGCCATAAAAAATGGCGTTAGGAAAGATAATATAACCATTAAAACGAGCGTGAGCCAAGCGGATAAACCCGGCAGTATTTCCAGGAAACGATAGAGTTTTCTGTCGCCGATATCCCACACATCACCGGCTCGGCCTGTATGGAGGTAAGAATAATCCACTCGCACATTAAACCATATAATTCTCGATTTGTGAATCAAAACAAAAACCCGCCTAAAAGCGGGAAAACTGTTACAATTACTGAACAAAATGGCGAATCTGCCTCTCTCCAAGCTGTTCTCCGAATAGTTTACGGGTATAGTCAACGGCTTTGGTAATGCCTTTCTGTTTAAGCCATTCCAGTATCATCTCCTTGGTGGTCGGCAAACCTTCGTTGCTCTTGAATTCCATTTCAAGCGCTTCCAGCAGATCTTCAGATGATATACCAGTAGGCCACTCTGACTCAGCCAAGTTCTTATCTCTGTTCTTGGCTATCTTCTTGGCTTTATTAACTATATCACTTATGATCTTGCCGGAAACCAATTGAGAAATTTTGACGACCTGCGATGTATCATCCTGAAAGACGATCTCTATAAAATTATTTTCATTACTATCCCGATACAACCTTTCAACTACCGTACCGACAACATGCTCAAGATCCTGGCCCCCACGAAGAGGTGCGTTCCGCAAAAGTTTCCTGAATATTTTGGTTGTAGCATCCTTATTAGGCTCGGGTATTCTCATCTTTAAGCTCATGCGCCTAATGACTGCGGGATCGATAAGATCAATTCTGTTAGTTGCCAAAATAAAGTAGACGCCTCTTATCTCCTTAATGCCTTCCAATAAGGTCGTGAATTGGGTAACGTGGCCCATATTAACGTCGCTGGATATGCCGGCTCCCCGTCTCAAAAGGAATGCCTCACAATCGTCAAAAAAAACGAACACCGGCGACTCCGATCTCTTCGCAAGGGAAGCCGCGCTGTCAACCACCTCCCTAAGCATTCTCTCTGTCTCGCCAACCCACTTATTCTCAAGTTCGGGACCACGAACAGCAAAGAAGTTTCCGGAAGCATGCGGAGTTATCCTGTCTCTGTATTTATCCAGCATCACCTTGGCGATAGCCTTGGCGATCATTGTTTTACCGTTGCCCGGCAAACCGTGCAAAAGCACATGCGATTCTTTTGGAATGGTATAAATGTCATAAAGGCGAGGAACTTCGAAACTATCTTCTATTTCAGTCCTTATTGTGTGGAGTTCTTCATCAAGACCGCCAATATCCTCAAAATCAACATCTGGAACTTCAGCAAGCAAGTACTGGTTGGTTGCTCTCCGAATAGAGTCCTCCGCTGACTCCACAACACCCACAACGAAATTGCCATTAAGAAGAACCTTGGAATTAGGCACAGCCTCATTTTTATTTACGCCATTAGAAATATATGCCGTTGCCTTATCTCCATGCTGGCTTTCTACCAGAGCGATGTTATCGGAAATGTATCTTTTCAATGTAACCACATTGCCCATACCCTCAGGATTAGGGTCTATACCTATAACGGCGCTTGTTTCTCCGGACATAATGACAGAAGTCCCCAAAAGAAGCTGGCTAGCGTTTATTTCTGGGTCAACTCCGACCCTTTTTCTCTGGCCACCATAAAGAATGTCTGCGACCTTGTTTTCTTGATCAACAAAGTTAAGGAAATGCGCGTAGGAGTTCGGCAGTCGTCTGAGAGCTTTGAGAACCTCAAGAACCTTCTCAAGAGTAGCCGTTGTCTGTGTAAGCTCGTTTATTCTTTCCCGAAGCCGCGCTACTAGATTCTGATTGGCGGCTAGAAGTTGAGAATTCTCACCCCCAAGTCGCACGACCTCCTGCTCAAGACGTTCTACCTCTTCGCCCAATTTGACCAGATTTTCAAATATTCCATTCAAATCTTCGTCCAGCTTTTTGCGATTCCGACTAGCCATTTATGGACCTTTTAAATGAACGACGAGAATAAAGATAACATAAAACGGCTTATTATCAAGCCGTTCTCTTAAATACTCGGTTGAACTCTCCTTTCTTTACCGCAGATCTGTCCATGGTCACGATCTCAACCCTTGAACTGGTGAAAATACCCCTGAAAAGTTCCTCTCTATTCAGTATTTCAATCACGTCCGACAAGGAACGGGTCGGGTCCCATATCTCACTCAATTTTCTCTCGGCGCTGTCTTTAAGTTCATCTCTGTCACCGTTCCTATCCACATCCGGATCAAGACGACCGAATAGTCTTGCTTGATCAAAAGTATTAACAAAACCCATAAAATTCAAATACGCAAGATAGTCGCTCTCTCTTTCCTCATCAACCTCAACAAAGATCGCCTCGACCCCAAACAGAGGCCCCTTCCTCAAACCATGGAAGCTCTCAGAAAGAAGCGCTGAGGTATCTCTGATAATAATCCTGCAAGAGACATCGCCTTTGCTTAAGTTGAATCCATCTGAACTTGCTCTGAAAGCGGCATGCTGCCACAAGATAGTCCCTCCGGAAAAAGTACCCAGAGTAACGCAGGCAATCCGGTCATAAATGGAATGAATTCTGTTTTCTCTCTTGTCTCTGTTGGTCGCAATGACAAGTATTCCCTCTTCGGCGGGCCAAACTATAACAGGAGAAGCTCTGTCCAGGATACGCCTTGATTCTTCTTCTCTGCGCCTCGTGGATGTAGAGATCTCGACAAACTCACTCACTGGCTCTCCCTCCGTCTACTGATTCAACCCCGTTCTCGTCAAGAACTTTTATGAATATTTGGCCACCCGTAGCAGTATCAAGTTGAGCCGCCGTCCTTATGAGCTTCTTGGCGTACCCAATGCCTTCCTCTCTAGACATATCAGCTCTCCAATTATCCAACAGAGAGGCCTCGCTTACCTTGCCTGATCCGAGAATTGCATAGGTTTTCCTTCGGACGTTCGAGCCGTCAGGAGTGAACAAAAATATTCTTGCTCCTTTTCGTTTATCGAAGGTGGCTAGAATGGCAACAACAGGAAAGCCGCTGGCAGCAAGAGGCAAACTCTCTCTCAGTATTCTTGAGAGCATGTTCACCTTGGCCCTTGCACTCAAACGCTCTTCTCTAACCCTTTCCATTGTTTCAACCCAGTTCTTTAATATCTTTGAATACAGAACAGCAAAGCCGGCCGCACCAGCAATAAGCATTACCGTACTTCTGTCCACCTCGATGACCTTTGGAAAATCAAGAGAAGCCGCATAAAGAAGTTGGCCTTCTGAGACCTTGCCATCGGAGACGGCAACTATCGATCTGCCGTTGTCAACGAGAAAAGCTGCGATAGTGGTTCCATGCCAAGACGAAAGATTCACAACACCATTCAATGGTCGTGGCATACTCGCTACCAGCTCTCTGATGGGAGCAAGGGCTATATTGTCAAAGTGGGTATAGACCCTCATTTCTCCTCCTTTTCAAATAACTAAAAGATGAAGGATACTATAAGCTAATTTTGAAAATATTGCAATTGTGGTTTATATTCTATAGTACGCTACTTAAAAATTAGGGGAACCCTTGTCTCTTCCTAAACTAATGGGCACGGAAACTGAATATAATATATATATAGATGGCATTAATCCGTCAGCCAGCGATGCAATAAACTTGATGATAAACGTTCTAAGAGGAGAGCCCCTCGGTTTGGATAAAAGAGCCGCTACGCCGACGAGATGTTTTCTTTCCAATGGCGGTTTGCTTTACAAGGATGTAGGCGCACCCGAGTATTGCACACCGGAATGCCCGAACCCCAGAGACCTTGTTGTTTTTGACAAAGCCGGCGAACAAATAGTTCAGGATCTGGCCAAAAAAGTCTCAGTTCTTAGCAACTGCAAAATATCAATTTATAAAAAGTGTTCCGATGGTTTCGGAAATACATCCGGCTGTCACGAGAACTACTCTGTAGATCCTACCCTCTTCAGCACGTTGACCAGCGGCCGACCCGATAGTCCCGCCGTAGCTCTTTGGACGACATTCCTGGCGATACGCCAAGTCCTCGTTGGGGGCGGAAAGGTTGGTTCTGAATTCAACGACATGCCCTGTCCTTTCCAAATGTCCCAAAGAGCCGATTTTATTGTTGCCTTCCGTAACAACAAGACACTGGAAGATAGACCCATTATACAAACCAGAGATGAGGCATTGGCGAACGGGAATTTGGTAAAACGACTACACATAATATGCGGGGATGCAAACCTTTGCGAACCAGCCATACTTATGAAGAGCGGGCTAACCTCACTAATGCTTATGGCAATGGAGGATGATTATTTCCGAGAGAGATCGTTGCCTGTATTTGCAAGAAAGGTGCCCCAAATGCTCAGAGTTATATCGAGAGACGTAAACCTTGAGGGAGCATATGACATGACAGCTGTCGATCACAACGGGCGTTCTATTTTTCAGTTGACCGCCCTCGAGATTTTAGGCCAGTACTTGTCTGCCTTGAACGAATATTTAAACGAAGTAAGGGATCAGTTCGAAACGGTAGAAAACCGCGGTGCATACGATCAAACAATGGAAATCTCTTTTTTCTCATTAAACAACTTAGTTAACAGACAGCGTAGCTCTTTATTTGGAATATGTGACTGGGTGACAAAACTTATTCTAGCCGAAAGATTCCTTAAAAGAGGAGCCCGGTCTGACGAAGACCTAAGGTCATATGTTGACATGGGATATGCAAACACAGACCAAAATTCAAGCATTTATGCCGAACTTGTAAGGAGAGGTTTGGTCAAAAGAGTGGTTTCTGACGAAGACATAGCGAGAGCAACGAATATTCCGCCTTCTCGCGGAAGAGCCCCGCAAAGAGTTAAAATAATGCACAAATTCCCGGACAACATCAAATACGTCAATTGGGACAAAATAACACTTGTGCAGTCGGATCAGGAATTCAGTATTGAATTCGATACCCCTTTCGGTTATAATGAACAAAGGCTTGATGAAGCCCTCGGATCAGCCAGAACTCCGGAAGAATTTTCCCGAGCCTGGAAATCCTTGGCAGAGTAGGAAAGAAAATGCCTCAGGAAAAAGAAAGAAAGCATAGACCACCTGGCCCCAGTCAGCCGCATAACGAGTCAGAGGAAAGAAGAAGAACACCAGTCGATGACGAGATAGACGACCTAGTAGATGAGGCTGACGAGATAGTAAAGAGGAATAGAGAAAATGCGAAAAAGAAACAGCCGAGCCGAGAGTAGACCTATCCCCGATCTTGATCGGGGTTTTTATTTAGTTGACCACGAAGTTGTATAGAGCATCTTCCAGATTAATCAGGCCGTTTTTTGAAACGACATCGAGACCGGCAAGGTAGTTAAATTTTGCAAGTAATTCATCTCTTTGGAACTTGCGTGCTTGGCTGACGGCTTTTCTGGCGACAAAGGGATGAAGATGTTTTGGAGTTGAGCCGTCGGAAACGGAAAGAAGGTTTTCAAAGTGATAGACAAGCATTACGAGCAGATAATGAGGATCGTGGCCTGAATTGATGAGACGGTAAACCATCTCAAAGGCCTTGGCCTTGTTTTGGTTGCCGACTGCATCAACTAAGTCGAAAATACTGTCGTCTTCTTTGTGACTGACCAGCAAATTCACATCTTTTTCGGTTACGGTTCCTCCGTTTTTATAATTGCTTAATTTGTTTATCTCATTGGCCAAAGCCCAGCTGTCGCCCGCCCCGCCCCAAACCCGCCCCTTTCTTCCGCCAGCTGGCGGATGGCGGTCAGCGGAGAAGATTGGGGCGGGGTTGCCAACCACATTAATAAGCAAACTAACTACCGCAGGCGAAACATCGTGGCCGTTCTCTTTGAACTTGCCCCTGACCCAGTCTGATAATTTAGCCCCTCCAAAATAATTGATAGTTCTGACCAGATTGGGTTTGGCGGTCAAAAAAGTAAACATGTCTTTGTTGGTTTTTTGCAGCTCCTTTTCCGCCCCGTTCTCAACAAATACCAAGACGGTTTTTTTGTCAGCGGTTACTTTAAGATCACTTGCCAGTGAAGCAAGTTTATTCAAAGTAGCCTGCCCTGCCGAGAAGGGATTTTTGACGATAATAAGCTTCGCTTCATCAAAAAAAGAAACGCTTTTGATGGCATTTTCAAGCCGGTCAAAATTGGTGCCATCTTCCAAATCGAACTGATAATGGCTCATACCGCTTTTGTATTTTTTATTATAAGCGCCGATTATTGTATCGACGTTCTCTTTCAGCCGATATCCATCGGAACCGTATAGAAAAATAATCATTTTTCAGAGACAGGAAACAAGAGGCAAGAAACAAGTTTAATAAAAATACCTGTTACTTGTCTCGTGTCTCTTAGTCGCTACTTCGTTACGACTTCTATCCACATCTTACCGGGAATAAATTTCATTTCCCCCGACGTTTCAGTCGGGGCCCCGACCCCTCCGGACGTCGGGGCTGATTTTGTACTATAAAATTTAAGGCCATCACCGTTGTTTTTCCAAGTACCACCTGTTTTAATGCCGTTCTGGTAAAATTCGGCCTCACCCTCCCCCACGGTACTAACACTAATGTAATCTATGCTTAAAACCGTGGATCTGGTACGCATCAACACCACAACGCTTGACTCCACCTGTCGGCCAGTATTCGCGTCTATCTCAGCCTCACCCCCCCTTGTTCTTTTGTAAATATTCGAATTGCCGTCATAAACCCATTTCACATCATAAGGAGTTTCATAGTCAATGGACACGGTTTCAACAATGTTGCTCAAATTTCTTTCCGACTTTTCTCCGCTTCTTGCGTAACCGGAAAATGTGTCTTTCGAATCATACCCTAAATCTTTTGCCTTATCTTCAAGAAGTTCAATCGTAGTAAATCCGTTATGAGGCCTCGGAACAGAATTTTTCCTGTAAAAAACCGTGCCCTCATACTTCATCGCGTCTAGATTGTCTAATGTCCCGTTATTCAATTTATTCAACGCTTCTCTCTCTCCTCCCCAATGAGCATAGAGAGATCTGAAACTGGCTACAAGCGGCAAGAAATCCTCTCTCGCAGACCTGACTGAACCGATCTCTTCCGGTTCCTCACACTGAAATATGGCCATCATCCTGGTTATACCGTTGGGGGTAACCGGCATCTCAATGACAATGTCGGCTTGGCTTATACCGGACAATGGTCTGGCTATGGGGTCGGATGCCATCATCACAGCAATAGGTCTTTTTGAATAACTACCGCAAGCCAAGCCGGTCAGAGACGCGGTCCGCCGGCTGGCGGATTGGTCTTCGTTATTTATGCCGATGATGGTCGAGCCGCCAAGCCACCAAAATAGAAATGCGACTAAAAAAGCGACAGCGACAATGCCAGCTATGATAAGCGTTTTGTTAATATCCAGTTCCTTAAAATATGACCTTATCCTCATTTCAGTTTTTGGTGCTTAGGACAAAAATGCGCCGAACGACCGCCTGTTTTAATGCGCTGGATTATTCCCCCGTCTTTTTTCGAACACTTCTCTCCGTGCTGATGATAGGCCTCGGTGTAATCCTGATACTCCCCCATTTCTCCGGATATTTTGCGGTAATCTTCTATACTTGTGCCTCCCGCTTTGATCGCTTTTTTGAGTATTTTGCGAATCGAATTGTATATTTTTTTGAGGTCTATGTCAGAAAAATTTTCCGCTCTGGACAATGGATGATAGCCGGAATCCCACAATATCTCATCGGAATAAATATTCCCTATCCCGGCGATGAAGAACGGATCCATTAGGACTTGTTTTATCCGCCCGTGTTTCCGCCAGCCGGCGGATTTAAATAATTCTTTAAATTTTTTAAACTTTATTTCTAAAGGTTCCGGCCCCAATTTTTTGATCTCCGGAAGTTCTGACAGATCATCGTCTTTGACCAGCACTATCTTCCCGAATCTTCTCAAGTCGGAAAATGCCAGCTGATGATCGTTGTTTAACAACCAAATTGTTCTGATGTATCCATTCTCCCGTTCATCTTTCAAGGGGCCTTTTGCTTTGCTCTTCCATATTCCATGCTCCAGAGTCCATATTCCATAAAGCAGGTGTCCCGATATCTTCTGGTGGATGAATATGCTGTAAGCACCTTCGATATCTATAATAATAAACTTAGCCCTCCTCCTTATGTCTAGTATTTTCTTGTTCTTTATTACTTTTTTAATTAAGGGCCAGCTTGCCCCGCGACCGACGTGAGTCGGTTTTGCGGGGTCCGTCCAGACATCCTTGAACTTCAAACCAACCAGCTTTTTGCGCAGGTCGCGTACTGTTGTTTCTACTTCTGGTAGTTCCGGCATAACGATTTTATTTAAACAAAAAATCTGGCCAAAAGCCAGTCAGTGTATGGTGGTATTTCTGGGAGTCCAAACCTCGACTTCGGCCTGAAGCCTCATTCCCAAAGGAATATTTTTATCAAATACGATGTTGGTATTCCAGGTTACGGTCAACCCCATATTTTCAAGTCCTTCTTTCAATTGCCTAAATTCAAGAGCTGTATCATCGTTTAAATGAGGGTCTCGCAACCAAGTTGTTTCGATTATTTCTTTCATTCTGGCTGCTGTTTTTTCAACTTTTTCTTGATCTGGGGAAATTTTTAAAAGTGCCATTAAGCCCTCACAGGTCTGTCATTTCTGCCCAATTATTACCACATTTTACATCTACGGTCAATGGTACGTCAAATTTATGGGCATTTTCCATTAAGTTCTTTATTTTGTCCGCTATGTTTTTAACCGAAGATTCTTTCACTTCAAACAGAAGTTCATCGTGAACCTGCAACAACAAAAAAGCGTCGTCTTGATTCTTGATTTCATGAATAAGGTCAAAAATTTTTATCATAGCTAGTTTCATCAAATCGGCACCACTACCCTGAATAGGCATATTTATGGCCATGCGCTCGGCTTGGTTTACAACCTGCGGCATGCTGGACCTTATCTCGGGAAACCACCTTCTTCTACCAAAGACTGTTGAAACATAACCGTCCTTGCGGGCTTTTATTTTCATATCATTCATATATCTGGCGATACCGGGGAACTCTTTCATATACCTGTCTATAAACTCCCTAGCCCTTTCACGGGAAACACCCGAAGCCCTTTGGAAGCCAAGTATTCCCATTCCGTAGAGAATACCAAAGTTGAGGACCTTGGCGTCCCGACGCATATTCTTATCAACCGCTTCCGGCTTAACGCCGAATATCTCCACCGCTGTACGGGTGTGGATATCCTCTCCCCTTTTGAAAGTGGCTATCATTTTCTCGTCTTGAGAAATATGAGCCGCTATTCTCAACTCAAGTTGAGAATAATCAAAAGACACCAGTTTATATCCCGGTGACGCAATGAACGCCTTCCTGAATTCCTGCCCGAGTTCCGTGCGTATAGGTATGTTCTGGAGATTTGGGTCTTGGCTGGCAAGGCGTCCCGTAGTGGTGCCGGTTTGATTGAATGTCGTGTGCAAACGGCCGGTTGCTTTGTTGATAAGGGTGGGAAACGGATCTATATAAGTTGTCTTTAATTTTTGAATTTCTCTATATCTCAATATCTTCTCTATTACCGGATGTTCCTCAACCAACTTTTCCAACTCGCCGGCAGCTGTAGAGAGAGCGCCCTTACTTGTTTTTCTTACCTTGCCCTTTAGACCAAGTCCGCCCGGTGGCTGATCAAAAAGAACCTCTTTCAATTGTTTTGGAGAGTTGACGTTAAATTCCGTACCGGCTAATTTGTATATCTCTTTTTCTAAACCACTTATTTCAATGGCCACCAATTTAGACAACCTTGCTATCGCCTTGGAGTCAATTAAAATACCCCGCAATTCCATTTCCGCAAGAATTCTTGCCACTGGAACCTCTATATTTTCGAAAAGCCATTCGAGTTTTTCTTTTTTGAGGCGTTCTGATTGCATTTCTTTGAGTTTGAGTATAAAGAGTGGATTCTCTCTTTTATCTTCGGTCATACTTTCTTGAAACTCATCAAAATATATTTTTTCAAGACCGTAGTCCTTGCGGTCCGAATTCAAAAGGTAGGCAGCCAGCTTCGTGTCAAACCCCGCACCAATCTGACCCGCTGACCGCCATTCAGAAATGGGGCGGGATTGGTGCGGGGCAGGCCCCGAGCCGTTCAACTCTATTCCATAGCCAAGCAAAAACTTGGCAATTTCTTTGAGATCGTGCCCTATTTTCAGTATATCTTTGCCTTCAAATATTTTCTTAAAGCCTTGGAGCAGTTCTTTTGAACCGATTATGATCGGCCAGGCAATACTGTGGCATTTACCTGCCAAATGGATATTTAAAAGGCCGTCACTTATGTCGAAAGTCATTTCTGTGTCCTTGTTAATTTTGCTTATAACCTCTGTGATCTCCTTATCGCTTTTGGATTCTCGGACCCGATCTGCAACCTGCCCAGGTGCGGCTGCTTCAAACAATTGCATCTCTCCCTGAGACGGAGTGCTTATCTCCTCAAGACGCTTGATCAAGCTGTATAATCCAAGTTCTTTAAATAATCTTTCTATTTCCGAGCGATCCAGATGTTTAAGCCAGTCGGCTCTATCCAAATCAAAATCTATATCAACGTCCCTGATGATAGTTGCTAGCTTCTTTGAGAAAAAAGCTGTGTCTTTATTTTCCAGAAGTTTTTGGATAAGTTTTTCTGATAAAATCTTATCTTCACTTTTTACTTTTAACTTTTTACTTTTAACTTCGGCGATGCTTTCGTAAAGTTTTTCTAAATTTCCAAATTTTTGAATGAGCATCGCCGCCGTCTTCTCCCCTACTCCGGGAACGCCGGGAATATTATCTGACGGATCACCCTTGAGTCCTTTAAAATCATTGAGCTGCTCCGGCTTTAGGCCATATCTCTTAAATACTTCATTCTCATCATAAATAACTGTATCGGTAACACCCTTTCTCAATGTAAAAACAATGACCTTATCATCGTCAACCAACTGAAGAGTGTCCAAGTCACCTGTCATTATTATCGTCTGAAGTCCGCCAGTTGGCGGACTCTTTTTTGATTTTTCCGCCAAAGATCCTATTAAGTCATCCGCCTCAAATCCAGCTTTTTCATATATCGGAATACCGAAAGCCGCCAAAACCTCTTTGACCAAAGGCACTTGGGCGTGAAGCTCGTCCGGCGCTTTCTCGCGATGGGCTTTATATTCGGCAAATTCTTCGTGGCGAAATGTCGGGGCTGCCAGATCAAAAGTTGCCGCGATATAGTCGGGTTTCAGATCTTTTATCATTTTGAGTAATACGGAAGTAAAGCCGAAAACGGCGTTAGTTGGAACGCCTTTTGGAGAATTCAGTGTCGGCGGCAGGGCGTGAAATGCCCTGTGGACCAGCGCATGGCCGTCAATTAGAATTAGCTTTTTTATCATTTGGGTTTTGATATTCGAATCTTTCTTTTGTTTTTATCTATATGGTCAATGTGTACTCTAATTATTTTCTTGGGCAGAATCTTGCTTATCCTTTCTGGCCATTCAATCAAAACAATACTGTCGGGAGAATTAAAAATTGATTTTAAATCAAGGATTGCAAGGTCTCTGTGGTCTCTGACCCTGTAGCAATCGAGATGGACTAAGAATATGGGATATGGGATATGGGATATGGAATTTCTAGGAATTTTATATTCCTTCATCAGGTTGAACGTTGGACTTTTTATTTTTGCCTTTATACCCAATGCCTTGGCAAAGCCCTTAACAAAAGTCGTCTTACCCGCCCCCAATTCTCCTTCAAGTGTGACAACACTTGCCCTTCGTAGCCCCACTAAACGGGGTGAAGTAGGGCTCTTTATAATCTTAGTGGCTAAATTTCCAGCTATTTTACGGGTATCTTTTTCACTTTTAGACAAAAATATCATCAAATCGACCTGTATCCTAAATACTACAATTGTAGTATTTAGGATACAGGTTTTAGTTTTTTAGCATCACCTTATTTTTTCTTTCAAATTTTATTTTTAAATTGTTGTTTTGATGACCATCAAAATCAGAGGCCATAAAACAATACATGTACGATTCTACATTAAAGGCCCTGCCTAAAACTGTTAGCTCTTCTCTGCACTCAAATGGGTGAGCCCAAACACTCTTCTGTATCATTATAAATCCAAGCTCCTTAAGTTTATCAATAAGCGCACACCTTGCCACCTGCTTGTCACTAGGAATATCAAACGAACAAATTCTCCACAAACCATCCCAGCTTTCCGGTTTCTTTATTTCTAAACTGTCCAGATCATATTTGGCAACATGGTCTTTGCCAAGTTGAGTAATAGTAACCGTAAAACTTCCGTCTGGATTTTGTTCCACATTTAATCTTTTACTTTTTTGCAATTTTTTAAGCTGCACATAAAAATCTCTCCACTCTTTACGCTCCAAATCTCTCCTAATCCCCTTAAAAAAAGCCAGACCAAAATAAGGATTACTGGCGGCAATCAAAACAATTCCAGCCACAGAAATGGCTTTGAGAATTTTATGAGTTAAAGAGTCTTTCGGCCTTTTTCTCATGATAATTGAATTAAGACTGAAAAAAGGGAGAGGTAATACCTAAATACTACAATTGTAGTATTTAGGTATTATTCTATTTTATACCTTATTTTTAAAAATTTAACCATTTGAAAACCGCATTCACTGGATGTTCGTCAGGAGACGAACCGTGAATGCGGTCTGCCCAGCCCCACTTGCTGTGCAAGAGGGGCTGGGCGATTTGGAAGGAACTTACTGGCACCGACTGCCCGGTGCTTCGTGGAGTACCACAACGAAGTGGTACTCGCAGTCATCACGGGTTGGGAACCCACGGGACTGCCAGCCGGGCGCCGGCGCCGGTGCTGGTGCCGGCGTAGGGGCCGGTTGATTAACGTTCGTCGGCGCGGAAGAGTTCGAACTGGGAGCCGTTGCTCTCCCCAACTTGAATCCTCCGAAGAGAATCAAGATGAGAATTGCGACACCGCCCGCCCACGCCATGACCTTGTAAAAGACACTCAAGGCGTTGGCGATGATACGGTCATCGCTGTCCCCCGCCGTTGCGTGGCGCACGTACGCCATACGAGCCGGCGGAACGGTGCGAGCTGGTCTCGGCCTTCGTGTCACCGGCGACAATGTCGTCGGTGACACCACAGGTGCCGGTGGCGGAGTTGGAGCGGGCACTGGTGTTGCCGGCGCCACCACTGTTGGTGTCCTTGGCATCGTTACCTCCATACCAGGACGAGACCGTCCCGGCCTTCGGGCCGCGTTCGTACGCGACCGGATGTTCCGGTGAAGCCCTCCACGATTGTGGAGATCACCTCCGCCTCGTAAGAGGCGTCGGGGTCGCCGCATTCCGACCGACGAGGCAGAAGGTCCACGTACCAGGTACCGTTCTGGTACACTTGTACGGGATTCCGTCCCTCGTTCTTCAGGGTGACAAGTCCCTGTTCCAAACAGCCGCGATAGCTGCCGAACAAGGAACCGCCTCGGTTGGCTTGATCGCGTAGGCGCTCGTTCCAGCCGTTCTCACGGCCGGACGACGCCTGCGGTGGCTGAACAACCATCGTGCCATCGCCGGAACCGAGCCCGACGACCTTTACCTGGCTATTCTGGACCGGCGCACACGTCGAGTCTTTGTAGAGAGCGTACCCGCCCCCCGCAACGGCGCCAATGATCGCGCCTTCCTTGCCATTGCCACCAGCGACACGGCCACCGATATAACCGATGGCAGTCGTGATGAGAGTCGTACCTATCGCACGCTCAATGCGCCGTCCCTTTGACGCGCACTGGTACATCGGATAGAACCCTTGCGGTCCGTTGAGACCGACATAGGGTCCGTACCCGACGAGGTCGTCGGTCACGCGCCGCACCTGAGCGCGGCGGCCGATGCCCATGATCTGGCTGACCATGTTGACGTTGTCAGCCTGTAACATCATGACCTGGTTTCCAGAGAGATAATAGTACCACCCCTCCGGCGACGACGGCATGTAGCCGCCGCGCAGAATGCCCTGCGCCTGGACCGGCACGACGCCGACCAAGAGCACGGCTACGACAAACGACAACAGCAGTCTCCTCATGGCTTTCCTCCATTGCCCGCCGAAGCCCATGTTGGGGCGAAGGCGAGCTGTTTTCGACTTTTCAAAGATGTCTTAATTATATCATACTATCATAAAAAAGTAAATACCTCGCAAAAAGCGAGGTTCTAAGCCAACTTATGGCTTTAGGTAATCATCGGCATAGAACAACCAGCCTTGACGAGCAGGACTCCTACGGCTGTCCTGTCGCCAGTAAACATAGTACTTAACCGTCTTCCATTTTGTTTTGCCGTCTTCCAAAACAAGAGCTCTTGCGTCCTTAACTTTCACGGTTGCTCCAACTGGAAGCATCAGATCCGGAACTTCGTTTCCAGCCGCAACTTCAACCGGATAAGTGAGACCATTGACCTCCAACTTTACCTTCAAATATCCGTTCGTCCTGTTTTCCAAAAAGACAGGAGCCGTCTGAAGTTCTGGTAATTGTTTTTGCGTATAGTAAGGCCGATAGTATTGCTGGGCATTCGTCGAAATGACGGACAAAACCACAAAAAGAATTGAAAGAACCGCTGTCCTCGTCATTAACTTACCTTTTCTAAACGAGTATAGGGAATTATAATCAAAACTTAATTTATGTCAATCAACGTTCCCCGGTATCGTAACCCCTCACACTCATTTTGCAGACCGTCTTTTTTCGAGGCCAACATAATGCCTGAATTTATTGATAATTTGGTTATTCAACAAATTTGAGGGGAGGTTTTACGACGAGGCTCAAATTTATTAACCGAATTGAGATAAATTCAGGTATTTGTCCGAAGAAATAAAGTAGGTCGAAAAATGTAGTGTGGGGGTTACTCGGTATCTATGTTTTTAAAATGTCTTATTTTTGCCGCACCCTTGTCTTTGTTAAGCTCAATGGCAATTATATCTATCTGCCAGGATCTGTCATCGAGGTTATTCTGCTGGACATATGTCTGGGCCGCTCGTTTTATTCTTTTAATCTTATCCCTGCTTACTCTCTTTTCCGGCTCAAAACCCTTCGGAGCAGGACTGTCGCTCGCTTTGACTTCAACGAAAATAATTATCCCCTCTTTCTCGGCTATAACATCAACCTCGCCCCAAGGTTTGCGATAGTTTCTGCCAAGAATCTTGTATCCCCTGTCTTTCAAAAACTTCTCCGCCAAACCCTCGGCAAAACTCCCAAATTCAATGTAGTTATGGTCGTTCATATCTGTTTATTATACACATTTTCCCTCTCTCGGAGCCATCCTCATTTTCATCACAGACTTCTCATAGAGCGGAAATACGACTCGCTCGTCATTTTTCTGACCGCTCGGGGTCACCCCTGTCAGGAACGGTCCCGCCAAGGCGGGACCGTTCCTGACATCCCCGACTCGGTTTCCCAGAAAAACACCCTCATCTCGTCGTTTCCCGCTATCTATTCGTCATAGTGATGAGAATGAGGCCGGGACTCCTCGCTGACTAGCGAAGTTGAGCTTTAATACCTAACGGCCTCACTCTTTGAATGATTTGATGTTAACCGATAAAAACGTCTAGTCGTTCTTCTTCTTTCTTTTGACAAATATGAAATTAACTGTTATAGTATCTACACCTTTCCGGAGAAGGAGGTGCTGTTTGAAAATCAACCACTGGAGCGGAGGCATAGCCTTAAGAAGACTCGGCTCTGACGGTTTCGCTGTACTGCTTGTTTGCGAACCGTCTGAAACTGACGAACACAAAGAGGGTTACCACTGGTCTCTTCCGGGCGGCAAATGCTGTGACAGAAGCATCAAAGAAGGCAAAATAGTGGATTGCTGTTCTGAAACACCAGAACAAACCCTCGTCAGAGAATTCAAAGAGGAAACTGGATACGATGTGGTACCGGGAGCCGTATTTGAAAAACAAGATAAAATAAACCACTTAAAGTTCTTCTTCAGAATGAGGAGCATTAGCGGTCAAATACTTCAAAAATCAATTCCGGGCGGAAAAACAAGTCCTCAGTGGTTCCCTATCAATAAGTTGCCACGCAATCTTTTTATCTCCCACAGACAAATGATAGGAAAGTATATTTTGGCCCTGATGGTCATGAGTCCTCGATGAGGACTCTTTGTTTTTAGAAAAATTCAGATAGACAACCCTGTGGACGGTTGGGATTGCAAAATTTACTCCAAAATGATACTCTCAACGAGTAATTCTCGTGCAGAGAATTTTTAGTTTTTGCCCAATAACCAGAGATAATTGGCCGCAAAAACTAACCCCGCACCAATCCCGCCTCCTTTCTTCCGCCAGCTGGCGGATGGCGGTCATCCATTCGACTACGCTCAGGATGACCCTGAGTATAATCGAACGGGTCAGCGGATAAGATTGGTGCGCGGGTTGCTGCATTATTTATTAACTCCTATTGATACTCCATCAAAATTAGAATGGCTGAAGAAACTGTCAAAATTCAGGGACTTGTCTAAAAGCCCTCATTTTCATTTGTATGGAACGATCCTATTGGCTATTGCGATCCTGCTTATCAAAGGTACGGGTAGCCAAACTAGTCTTTTTAATATATTCGTACAAAGAACAATAGTAGAGACATCTGCTTCTATTTTATCGCCCAACAAGTCCGGCGATGGCTATTACCTTGCCGACATAAGCAACTTGACTGCGTGGGAAAACGGGGCCTCGGCTGTACTAGAATCAGGTAAGGGCGGCCCCAGTGAACCCGTGTTTGAACCGACAACTGTGCAAGAAAATGCGGTATTTGCTCATAATCCAGCCGACACAGATTATGCTGAGTCTGTCTCTGGTAAAAGAGTTGGCGTTGTTGAATATACCGTCCAGCCGGGCGACAGTTTATCGTTCATCGCGAGAGACTACGGCGTGAGCGTTGAGTCCATAATGTGGGCTAACGGCCTAAGAGATTCGAACAGCATAAGAGAAGACGACATATTAAAAATACCGCCGGTGTCAGGCGTAATTCATATAGTTAAAAAAGGTGACACCATAAACACAATAGCCAAAAAATACGGCGTAGAGCCAGATATAATAGTCACCTACAACGACCTGCCTCAAGATGGAAAATTACAAGTAAACGATGAGTTAATAGTGCCTGATGGAAAGATTAAGAGTTCTACCGGCACAGTGGCAACTCGAACTCCGAAATTTTCTTACCTTCCTGATCTGGGTGATTATTTTACTCACCCGACTGGCGGACTTGGCAGAATAACCCAATGGCTTCACGGCAGAAATGGTATAGATGTTGCCAATACCTATGGTACGCCAATTTATGCAGCTGCGGCTGGCACGGTTGTCGCGGCTAGAACAAGCGGCTGGAACGGCGGTTTCGGCTTATATATCAAGTTAAGTCATCCGAACGGCATAGACACCTTATATTCTCACCTGAGCAAGACTCTAGTTGTTGCCGGCCAAACCGTTCAAAAAGGCCAGCAAATAGGCAATATGGGCTCAAGCGGCCGCTCCACCGGTAGCCACCTTCACTTTGAAGTTCACGGTGCAAAGAACCCCTTGGCTAGATAATAAAAAAGTGCGGGGCTGCCGCACTAATCCTTATCTATCTATTTGGGAATATTGTGTGTCCATTCCAGGGACAATTAGGACACTCCTTAGCATGCAGAGCTTCTATCTTGGCCGTGTTATCTTCTAATACCTCGTCGAGGGCTTGCTCTGCCTTATCGTAGGCTTGACTTGCCTTATCGTAGGCTTGATATGCCTCAACGTAGGCTTGTAATGCCTTATCGTAGGCTTCTTGATATGCTCTAAGGTGGGCTTGACGTGCCTTATCGTAGGCTTGACGTGCCTCAACGTAGGCTTGATGTGCCTTAACTACTGCTTCGGGTAATCTGCCTTGAACAGGCTTGAATAACCTTAGGCGGGTCTCTTGTTCATTTCGTGGCTTATTCGTACGGATAT
>MGJU01000016.1:1807-7133 GCA_001794435.1 Candidatus Yanofskybacteria bacterium RIFCSPHIGHO2_02_FULL_43_17 | reverse complement strand
TCTGAAATGTTTTCATTGGTCCAATCATATTTCATGCGGCCCGCTTCCACGCGGGAAAGGTTGAGCAGGTCTTCCACAAGAGAAATAAGCCGTTCATTGGAGATAAACACTTTTTCCAGCTGTTCTTTTATTTTTTTGGTTATGTTTCCAAAACTTCCCTCCAGTGTCATGGAGACATACCCTTTTATTATGGAAAGCGGTGTTTTTAATTGATGGGAAGCCATGGAAATAAAGTCTGACTTTGCTTGGTTAATGCGGGCGAGTTCGGTGTTTGCAACTTCCAGTTTCCCCGCAAGCTGTTCTATTTGTTCTTTCGCTTTAGCTTCCTTGAGGACACCTTGTATAAGAAGATAGCCAGCAATTAAAAAGGTTATAAGTAAGGTGCCTTGGGATATATATTCGGTTGGGGTTTTCGCAGTAAAAAGTTGGACTGAAAATAAGATGGCGATTGCTCCTACTAGGAATTGCACAAAAATAATTTTCATTTCAAAAAGTTTCTGATGGATGATAGCGTAAGCAATGGTGCCAACAAAGATAATAACAAGAGCATTCCCTATTGGCGGAAGTGGAATATTATACCAAAGAGGAAAATTTGTTGATCCTCCTAGCACACCAATAATGGGCCCAAACAGAATATATTCAATTTGTTTTTTCTTAAGACCACTAGCAACTTTGTGGGCTTTGAAAAGTAAATACCAGCTGTAAAGGAAGAGGCCTACAAATGTTATTAAATAGGGTAAGAGCATGGGTCCGGCTTCCGGCCAAAAAGCAAAAGAGAGCTTCGGTGTCACATCATCGATAAAAGAATTTGTGAAGAGATCAAAAGTAATATAGAGAAAAGAAATGGCATAGCCAAGTCTGAGAAAAGTTTTTGCAAAGTTGTTAGCTTGTAAAAAAAGAATAACGAAATGGAGATAAGTTATAGGAATTAAAATTGCTCCCACCATTAAGAGCCGCAACCAAAAGAAAGCAATTTCATATTCTGTAGAAATTTGCCAGAGGAAGTAGCATCCACTCCAAAAAGTGACGCTAAGTGCTAATAAGAAAAAAATACGGTTGAGAGAGGATTTTTTGTCATTAGCTAAGACTAAGCCACCAAGTATGAAACTCGTAATTGCATTGAGAAAGGCTGTGAGAGGATAGAAAAATTCCATAAAAAATGCCCTAAGGAAATTTTATCTTTTCCTTAGGGTTACTGCAATGGGTATGGCCTATCTTGCGACCGCTATATGATGGATTCCGAGAGGTTCCTCTAAGAAATCAAACTTACTGAAACCAGAATTTCTTAAGACCTTGGAAAACTCACGGCGGCTACGATACACCATTTTCCAGTTTACTACTGTTCGGAGGAAGAAACATTCCAAGTTATGGTTAATGGTAGCAACCAGGAACACCCCCTCCTCTCGCAATAGTTGCTTGAATATCTTGATCATCTTTGTTGCTGAATCACTCTTGAAATAGTCAAGCAGACCGACCATCTCAACTACATGGCATTTCGGAAGTTTCCTCAATACTTTCCGAATATTGCACACATCTTCACAGACGCATCGGATAGCGTCTTCCACGCCATGCTTTTTCGCAAGCGTCCGTGCATTTTCCAGCGCGGTCTCATCTCTGTCGTAGAGATAAGCGGTAACCTCTACACCGCGCTTGCGCAGGATTCCAATGGCTTCTATTACTGCCTGGGCAGAACCACTAGCAACCGAGAGGATAGTCAGGTTTTTCTCACATCTCATCGCAAGTTCAGAGAAGTGCTTAATGAGGAAAGATTTTACAACCCTTTTTCTATTCCGAACTGCTTGGGCGTTTCGAATTCCGATCCAGAAGTTATCTACCCACGTTCCCCTTCCATGGTAAAAGTTATAAATAATATCTAGTGAGCGCCAATTACCAGCATTCTCTTTAATTTCTCGGGAAGCCTGACTAACGCCATCCACCCAGTAGGTGTTTACCTTAAGCTCTAAGCAAAACAAGTGGCAAAAGAACTTTTTCATTGCTACCCAAAGTGTGAGAGGCCACATTACAAGAAGCAACACTACAAAGTATGGCCACGACCATACCTCAAACTTACTGTCATCAGAATTAACTTCTGGGGCTTCTTTGGTCTGTATAAATGACCTCAATGCTAGAGAACCAATCTGTGGCATATCGTATTACCTCCTTTCTTCAAAAATATTTAAAAACGAACTTTCAACTACTTGCCTCGACTCTACACCCAAAGCAAAAGTTTGTCAAGCAACTTATGATACACTTATCCACAGTGGGGATTTTTGGAATAGAAGGCGAAGACTGTGGATAAATTACACATTGCCGCCACCCCTTGTGTTAAGTAGAGAATTGTGTCATTGTTTATGGTGGGTTTCTAAAATTGTACATTCACAACCTAAAAAGGAGGAGGACGGTCATGAAATCTGAACAGGAATCCAGCGCGAATGCCAACTCAGAGGCCGTGAAAAAATTCATGGCCGAAAGGAAATGGGAGATGCACTCATGTAGCGCTTGTGGCAGGACTTTTTTCTCCAAGCCGTTTACCAAGATGGATGTCTCGGCCTGTGGCTGGCATAAGTGCGATAAGGGAGAATATCCTTTTCGCACATATAGCAAGCGAAAGAGGATGCTAACACCAGCGCAAATCAACTCACGAATGAGCGAGTACTTTCGCTCGGCAGGCTTCGATACGGCAATCCCCATGAACATCGCGAATTTCGAAGGTCAGACTGACCTGGTAATCGCCGGTGTTCAGATGTTTGACGACATCATACATCGCAACCAGAAGATCCGAAATGACAAAGTGTTCTTGGCACAGCCGTGCGTTCGCATGCAGTTTCAGCCGCTTGTCGAGTCACAGGAGGGAACGTCAACTTCTTTCGTGAACGTATGCATTGAAAAGATGGGGGCCGAGTTCTTTGAGCATCTGCAGTCAGTAGATCACTGGTGTACGATTCTCTCCAAGCTCGGTCTTCACATGAATGACTTCATCGTCGTCATGAGGACATCTATCAAAGATTGGGGGACTGGGAAATTCTCGGCGCTTGAACTTTTTTTCTCCTATGGGGGACTTGAGCTTGGTGATGCCGCCTATCTTCTTATTCCCCAGCCAAATCGCCCCGCCATTGCAATCAGTGATATCGGCTTCGGTCTCGAAAGAATAGCGTGGGCCGTAAACAAGACCGATTCCTATTTCGACACGCTGATGCCGTGGACAGCGACAGGTACGCGAGAGATGTTCGATTCGTGTCGGACAATGGCGCTTCTGGTTCTGTGCGGTATCCAAGCTGCAAATAAGGGTCCAGGTCTCCAGTTCAGGCGGTTTGCGAAGGTGCTTAGTGAGAAGTACTACGGTGTGGATGTGTATAGCATCCTTGCATATTATTTCGACTACTGGGCGCAATTCATCAAGCCGTCAATCAACCGAGAGGCCGCAATCCAGCTAGCTCGCTTGGAGATTGAGAGATTCGTCAATCTGAAAGTCTGCGAGACGTTAAGGCTTCCGCCGCCTCGCAACGAGACGACGGAAGCTTATTTTGATCGCTTGGTGTATACTTGTAACATCAACATCTACGAGCTACGCAAAGCGATACAAACATGCAAAACATGAAGGAGAACAACCGAATATATTTGTCGGGGGGTGGTAATGAAAAGCAATCATTCCCCCTCGACAAATTTTTTTTTAGTACATTGCCAAAAAATGGACGCTTTTTATATATACCCATAGCGCTTCGTGGCCACAAACTCTATCCCACGGCATATTTATGGATGAAGGGTATCACTGAGCTTCATGAAAGAACAGATGTTCAATTTGAAACAGTAGATGATCCATCAAAATACCAACTCAAAACTCTAAAAAAGTTTGATGGAATTTATATAGGAGGCGGCAACACGTGGAGCCTAATTAAAGAATTAAAAGATTCAGGATTTTCTGATATTTTGCTTCAATACATTGAAACTGGTGAACAAGTATACGGAGGTAGTGCCGGCGCAATTATAATGGGCAAGAAAATTAATACCCATGATGATGAAAACAAAATAGGTCTGCAAGATGTATCTGGATTCAATCTTCTTAATAATTTTTCAGTAGCATGTCATTTCAAAGATGAACAAAATGACCGGTTTAAAACATGGGCAATTAATAATAATTTACCGATTATTTGCCTGTCAGAAGAAACTGGTCTGGTTATAGAAAAAGGTCTCGCATTATGCGTTGGTACTAAGCCGTGTGTCATTTATTTTGCTGACGGCACAAAAAAGGAGGTCAATCCTGAAGAGTCTTTTAATCTATAAAAAGTACCCATGTCGCAATGACATGGGTACGAGAATCAGTCCCTTCAGAACAAATTCAATTCTCCTTTCACAATTTTTTGAGTGGTTTCGTTGGCGTTTGCAAGGTTGCGTTCGACGATCGCTTCGATCATCTGATGTTGTATAGGTGTTGCATCTCCACCGCATACCTCCACACATGCAGACCATGGATCCGATAGGCTTCTGCCCATCTGTGACGTCAGGTACACATATGTCTCAAGTCCTACAAGACGATGAATCTCGTCAGAAATGAGAGAGCAGATGGCAGTGTAGAGCTTGCCGACATGGTAGACAGGATTCTTGCCACAGCAAGCCTCCATGCTCATATGCCGGGTAAACGGAATAACACCGTTATACCTGTTGCCTCGCCCGACGACGCCTTCGTCGCCGCTCTCGATGGCACTCCCAGTCAGTGTAAGGTAGTAATCCGATTTGCTCGGATTATCCCTCGTATTGAGAGAGAGTGTGACATTGAATTGCCCGAACTTTGACACCACCAATTGCTTGATGAGATCTTCCAAGGATCGGAGCTTTTCGAAGTAGAACTCCTTGCTCGGGGTATGGGTTGCGATGAACGGAATGCAGACGGTGATATCCATGCGCTTTTTTATACGCCTGGCCATGACCTTAATGTCCATGCCGACATATGGATGGAGCTTTTTAAACTCTTTCCCGTTCAGCGTAGTCTCGACGAGTATCACGATCTTCTCAGTGATGCTGAGTGGACTGTAGGCCACGGCCGTCGAAGTGTCATTCGAGCGCAAGCTGTTATCGTGGAAAACCGCAAACTCCTTCTGTGGGATCTCGAAGAAGAACTGACGTTCATTTTGTGTCGATCCATCATCTTCGTACACGATGCCGGGGCCGGGTGCAAAGTGGGTGTTATCCACGATCATGAGCCACTGGTCCAAATCAAGAAGTGGCAGAACATCCCCCAAGTGCTTGTAGACCGTTTCTTTGACGATATCAAGATAGGGAATATTCTCTTGCTGCCAGGTTCGGGTAAATCGGCAGTTGAGATAAAGCC
>MGJU01000016.1:0-1777 GCA_001794435.1 Candidatus Yanofskybacteria bacterium RIFCSPHIGHO2_02_FULL_43_17 | reverse complement strand
CCGGACAGAGCAATCTTGTCGACCATGTGTCGCAAAATGATGCCGTAGCGTTTCAAGCAGTACTGCGAGTACGCCTGTGACACCTTTTCAGCGATTATGTCGCAGAGGGTGTCCGGATGACCAATACCCTTACGCTCGACAACCTCAAATTCGGTGTCGTCAATGCTGGGCGTTCGTGACGAGTAGACGAGCAAGTTTGCTTTGTTCATGTTGTACCTCCTTTGTTTGAGAGTTTGGTTTGGAGTCGTTAGAACCTCTTTCCCTTCGGTTTGATTGACTGCAACCCAGTGTAGGGATGCAGAACTTCGGGGATGAGTACCGTACCGTCGGCCTGCTGATTGTTCTCAAGGATGGCAAGCATCGTTCGAGTAACAGCAACAGCTGTGCCGTTGAGGGTATGGACGAAGTCGGTCTTTCCAGAAGCACTATTCTTGAACTTGGTGTTCAAGCGTCGTGCCTGGAAGTCAGTGCAGTTTGACGCAGATGTCACTTCACCATACCCACCACCTTCGCCGATAAAAGGCATCCACGCCTCGATGTCGTACTTCCGGTATGCAGGGGTTCCCAGATCGCCCTTGCACATGAGCAAAACCCGATAAGGGAGCTTCAGGGCTTGATAGAACTCTTCCTCGATTGCGAGCATCTCTTCGTGAGCAGCTGCGCTCTTGTCGGGATGAACGAATTGGTAGAGTTCGACCTTACTGAACTGATGCACCCTGTATAGTCCCTTGCTCTCACGGCCACCGCTACCGGCTTCCGTTCTGAAGCAATGGCTGACGCCGGAGATCTTGATCGGAAGATCCTCCTCCGGAATCACGGTCTTGGCCAGATAGCCACCAATGGTGATCTCGGCAGTACCAATAAGGCTCAGTGCTCCTTCGGTAAGGGAGTAGATCTGACTTTCGGGTCCTCGCGGGGAAAACCCAGAAGCTGTGATGATCTCGTCACGTGCGATTTCTGGTGTTGTTACAGGCGTAAAGCCATGCTTGATCGCCAGGTCGAGCGCAAAGCGGATGAGACCAAGTTCGAGAAGAACACCTTCGTTCTTCAGGAAATAGAACTTTGATCCGGTGACTTTCGCCGCCGCTTCGAAGTCCAAAATGTCCAGTTTCTTACCAAGCTCGACGTGATCGAGTGGCTTGAAGCCGAACTTGGTTGGCTCACCAATGCGCTTGATAGGTACGTTGCCGTGCTCATCTTTGCCGGAAGGAACATCGGAGGCGACAAGATTGGGAATCTTGAGCACCTCTTCAGTGTAGTCCTTTTCGACAACCGCAATCTCTTCTTTGAGTATTGCCATGGTCTGCTTGAGACTCGCAACCTCGGTTTTGAGCTGTTCGCGGGTTGCCTCATCAGCACTCTTGAACTGCCCCGAGATCTGGTTGGATCGGTGCTGCGCTTCTTCGAGGCTCTGCCTCTTCTGCTTCAGTTGCCCATACAGAGCAACCGTCTTGTCGACGTCGGCGTTGGCATAGCGCTCGCACGTATTCTGCCTGACCAGATCGACGTTTTCAAGAATGAATCGGATATCGAGCATGTTCCGCCCTCCTTTTTTGGGTTGTGAATGTACAATGTAAGAAACCAAAAATGGATTTCCTCTGGCAATGTTATAGCATATTCTGGGGATTTTTGGAATAGAAGGCGAAGACTGTGGATAAATTACACATTACCGCCACCCCTTATGTTAAGTAAAGAATTGTGTCATTATTCATAGTGGGTTTCTCAAGTAGCACATTTATAACCAATAAGAAAGAAAAATTCCTTTTTGCCACAGGAG
>MGJU01000015.1 GCA_001794435.1 Candidatus Yanofskybacteria bacterium RIFCSPHIGHO2_02_FULL_43_17 | reverse complement strand
ACTCGATAACAAAAAGTTCAGAACTTTTTGTTTTATGTCCGACGGCGAACATCAGGAAGGTTCGACCTGGGAAGCGATCATGTTTGCTGGAAAGAATAAACTTTCCAATCTGACCGCCGTCGTCGATCGCAATAACATCCAAATCGACGGCATGACTGAAGAGGTAATGCCGTTGGAAAATCTGAGGGCTAAGTACGAGGCATTCAATTGGCACGTGCTTGAAGTGGATGGCCATAACATCGAACAATTCGCTGACGCGACTCAAGAAGCGGCGGCCGTTCGGGAGAAACCGACGGTTATAATCGCCCACACTATTCCCGGAAAAGGGGTCCGGGAGATCGAATTTGATTACCGTTGGCACGGCAAGCCGCCTAAACCCGAAGAGGCCAAAAAATTCCTCGACGAACTCCGCACTCTGGGCGGAAAGATCAAATCGGAGCACCAGTAATCTGGAACTCAACTATTATCACACTGGCGCGGACGTCAACTAGGAGATATAATAAAAAGTAGGATAGTATCCTATTTTATTTATGATCGGAGGTGTTTCAACATGATGAAAAACGAGAATTGCCGCTGTGGCCATCACGGGGTGATGCGCGTGGTAGTCGGTTTGGCCTGGCTGGCGGGCGTATTATTTTTCTGGTCAATCTTCGCCCAGCAGGCCGTCTATGGATTCGGCCCGGGCGAACTCGCTTGGACCGTCGTCGTATTGGTATTGCTAGCCAAAACATCCGTAGGCTGCAAGTGCTGCTGCGGAGAGAAGCACTGTAGTACGTGCAGTATTAAACCGATGTAGTTCGGAAAACTCAGAGTGACTCGGAGAGTCAGGCGGTCTGAATGTCCGATAGTCTGATTTTCTGATTCGCCGAGTTTTCTGAGTTTTTCTGATTATGATAAATCCGGAAGCAAAATTAATCGCCGATCTCACCAAGCCAGCCTGGGCGGCAACTCGCGAGGGCTATGGTAAAGGCTTGGTCGTGGCAGGGGAAAAGGATGAGCGGGTGGTTGTACTCTGCGCAGATCTTACCGAGTCTACGTTCTCACATCTTTTCAAAGATAAGTTTCCCGAACGGTTCGTGCAAGTCGGCGTGGCCGAGCAGAATCTTGCGCTCGTGGCATCGGGCATGGCCAACTACGGCAAGATTCCGTTTATTTCTTCCTATGCTACGTTCAGCCCTGGCCGAAATAACGAACAGATTCGGACTAATATTTCCTTAAACAACGTGCCGGTCAAAATTGCTGGTGCTCATGCCGGCATTTCGGTCGGGCCGGATGGTGCGACTCACCAGGCCTTGGAGGATATCGCCTTGATGCGGGTTCAGCCGAACATGACCGTCGTTGTGCCTTGCGATGCAATTGAAGCGGAGAAGGCAACGATCGCAATCGCGGGAAACGGGAAGCCGTCATATATACGTCTTGGCCGAGAAAAGACCCCAGTCTTTACGACTGCCGACACGCCGTTTACTGTCGGCAAGGCGGAAACTCTCAGAGACGGAACTGACTGCGCGATAATTGCCTGCGGAATTCTGGTCCATGAGGCATTGCTGGCCGCCGAGGAACTGGCCGGCGAGGGAATTCAATGCATGGTCATCAATTCACATACGATAAAGCCCTTGGACGAACAGACTATCGTTGCCGCAGCTCAAAAAACAGGCACCGTCGTTTCGGTTGAGGAGCATCAAGTCGCCGGCGGTTTAGGCTCCGCGGTGGCGGAAGTACTTTCCAGAAACAATCCCGCGCCTCAGGAATTCATCGGGATGCAGGATCGTTATGGCGAGTCAGGCAAGGCCGAGGAACTCATGCATGCCTTTGGCCTCAATCGAGAGGCTATCAAGCTGGCTGTTAAAAAAGCTATCTCCAGAAAAAATAATATCTAAATTTCTGAAACCCTTAAACTTTTGTCTTGAGCAGTTCCTTGAGCTTGGCCAGGTCAGTTTCCATGAGCGTTTTGATTTGCGGGTTCTTGGCGGCGTGATTCGGATGGAAAGTTGGTATCAATTCGTAGCTGCCAAAATTGAACGACCGGCCGTGGACATTGTCTAGTGGCTGGCGAAGTCCAATACCGTTCAATGCGAGGGTACCGAGTGTCACCACCACCTGCGGATTAACCGTTTTGATCTCTTCTTTGAGGAAGGGGACGTATGATTTCACTTCCTTTGGGGATGGCACTTTACCACCCAAAGGCGCGTACTTCACAACGCTGGTGAGGTAGATATGCTTCTTATTGACGCCGATAGTTTTGAGTACTTGATTGAGAAGCCGTTCCGAAGGGCCGGTGATGTGCTTCGCTTGGCGCTCTTCTTCTGGGCCGGGCATCTCACTGACGAAGACCACTTTTGCGGACATAGAACCGCTCCCGAATATCAGTTTCTTGTCTTGGAATTTTTTCTTGAGGGCCTTATTAACTCTGGCCAATTCCTCGGGAGTTGTGGTTGGGACCGTCTTCATGTCTGATGAATGAGTCCCTGCCTAGCCGGTAGGCAGGCTTAAATGATTGGCTTTAGGGTACCATATCTGCCAATTTTTTGCAAGCCCTTGGCCAAAAACTCGACTTGATTCCACATACTTTATTTGATATAATTTACAGATAAAACTTTATGAAAGCCGAGCTAAAGGAGCAAGCAATAAGGTTAAGACTGGAACAGAATTTAGGCTATGCTTCGATAGCCAAACTTATTCCCGTTTCAAAGAGTACATTGAGTGCGTGGTTGAAGCACTATCCGTTAAGTGAGGAGCGAATAAGGGATCTTCAGAGACAGAACCTTAAAAATAACGAAGTAAAAATAGAGCGATTCAGAAATGCAATGCGTCTTCGTCGACAAAATAAGTTCGAAGAGGAGTTTGCTAGATATTTGAAACGGTTTGCAAAAGTATCCAGAGAAACTAGGTTTGCGGCTGGACTGATGCTTTACCTAGCTGAAGGAAGTAAAAAGGACGACTACCATATCACTATTACCAATACAGATCCAAATGTTATAAACTTTTTTATTCGCTGGCTACAAGAATTTTTCAAAGTTCCAAAAAGTTCAATGAGATTTCAACTACAGTTATATCCGACGATGGATATACCTAAGGAAATCGAGTTTTGGAAAAATGAGTTAGGTATTCAAAGCAATCAATTTTATAAGTACTACTTGCGTAAATTGCACAAAGCCAGCTTTACATATAGAGATACATCCAGACATGGAATATGTGGTGCAAATTTTTCAAGCTCGCAAAAGAAAAGGGAAATTATGGCTGCGATTAAAGCATTTACAAGTTCCTGTTTGAAATAATATGGGCGTGTAGTTAAGTGGTATAACGCCGTCCTGATAAGACGGAGGCCCCAGGTTCGATCCCTGGCACGCCCACTAAAAAAGTCTCAAGGGCCCATAGCTCAGCTGGTAGAGCGCCTCATTTGCAATGAGGAGGTCATCGGTTCGAATCCGATTGGGTCCACAATTCCGAATTTGAAGAAAGATTGACCTCGCCCGCGCCTTTGGCGCGGGCTCGGACTGATGTTTCCGCCAAGTCCCGCCAAGGCATTTTGAATTCCGTCAAGAGCATGCCCGCTGCTACGCGGCGGTTCTCCAAGCAAAGCTTGGAATGTGTCAAAGGCACATGAGCCGATGTATAATGAGATTAGAAATCTCGCTTTGCAAGATAATTTTTCGGAAATGAAAAATTATCTTAAAAAAATCGGCTCGAACCGCCGCCTTGCGGCGGGACGGCTGGAAATTGATTTCAAAAAGCCCTTTGATTTGCTCGCAAAAATGCCCGCCGAAGCGAGGGGCGAAGCCCCGAGCGAGGCGACTAATTCAATATGGTGGACCTGGGGAGAATCGAACTCCCATCTCCGCTTTGCAAAAGCGGCGTACTGCCATTATACCACAGGCCCGCGAAAATTTAGGCGGGTGAACAAATTGAGGTGCCTACCTGTGCGTTAACGCACACAGACAGGTGTTACCGATATACCAAGTGCCCATGCCACATTTCGCTTTGGCGAAAGTGGAATTCCTAAATCCAAATTTCTAATTTCTAAACAATTTCAAAATTTTTTAATTTTCATTAAATAAAACCTATTTGTCGTAAAGTGTCTTCACCATTGGGACTTAAAGCTCCAGTGTTACCATTAAATTGCACTACAAATAGCTTGTCAGGATGTTTTTTTGACCGATTTATTCTAGGAGAAGTTCTATCTCCGCCAGTAATTTCATGTTTAAATGGTTTTAGTATTCCTGACTCTAATCCCTTTGCTACCATCGTTCTATTTTTATGTTCGTTCCAAAAATCTTTTACGGCCTTTTCAGCTTCTTCTTCGGATGAAAAATATATTTCATAAATAAACCCACGCTCATCAGGATATCTTTGACTTTGACGCTCAAATCTTTCAACTATAAACTTTTTATTCTCAGATTCTTCTGGTTCATTGTCTTGATTTTCGAATGTTGATTCACTTTTCATAAACAATTACGTTATCTTTAATATTTTCACTTTTATCTTCCTGTCTTTAATTTCGTAGTTAAATTCATCCCCCGCTTTTTTGCCCATTAGTTTTTGTCCAAATGGTGATTGGTATGATATTTTATTTTTTAAAATATCTGATTCTGTTGGAGCAACAATTTTGTATTTTTCTTTTTTACCATCAAACAAAATGGTAATTTCAGAGCCAACCTGAATTGCTCCTCCTGTTTGCTTTTCAACCACAATTGCCTCGTTGATAGCGCCTTCAAGTTGTTCAACTCTGCCTAATAAAAATGATTTCATATTCCTTGCTTCATGGTAAGCGGAATTTTCTTTTAAATCCCCAAAAGCGGCGGCTTCGGCAATAAGCCTTACTACTCTTCTCATTTCAACAGTTTTTAATTCATGCAATTCTTCTTTAAGTTTTTTTAGGCCTTTGGCCGTAAAGTATTGGGTCATAGTTTAGAAAATAGAAAGTAGAAATATAGAAAATAGAATAATAAATATATACTACTATAAAATTTAGAAATTTCAAGAGTAAAAAAAGAAGCCACTGACATTAAAGAAAGTGGCTTTGAAATCGGGCCAGTAGGATTCGAACCTACAATCTCCGCCTTATGATGCCAAGAGCGGCGCTCTACCTATTGAGCTATGGCCCTTTTTATAAAAAGAACAAAAAAATCTGGACGGAAAGTAAGTACCCAGCGCCTGACTTACCAAACGGCATCGAAAGTTTGGCAAATCAGTTACCTACTAACCGTCCAGAAAATTATCCTGAGCGAGGTCAAAGGATAATTTTCTGGACGGTTTAATTTTATTGGTAAGAATATTTGAGCAAAGCGAGAACCTCGCCCTCTATGCTTGAATAGTTTTCAATAGCTTAGAGGGCGGGGTAATTCACTTCGTTCATTAGTTTCTTAAAGCTGTTTCGAATAGTTGGTTTTTGACAATGAACCAGACTAAACATTTAAGGTTAAAATCCAAATTTAAGACTTCAACCATAGTCAACACTTTTAAAAAAATGATCCACGAGCAGCTTCCGCTACCCGTGCCTTGTTACGACTTAGCCCCTCTTACTGAATCTAGCTTAGGCCCATAA
>MGJU01000014.1:15770-146664 GCA_001794435.1 Candidatus Yanofskybacteria bacterium RIFCSPHIGHO2_02_FULL_43_17 | reverse complement strand
GTTGAACCGCTGCCTTCTCGGTCATTGTCTCTTATTCCTTTGTTAGCGAACTAAAAACTGTGCCTTATGATAGCACAGCTCTAGTGGTTCGTCAATATTTACGGAATTTGCCCGAAGATTTAAGAGAAGAGGGTGTTTAAGAAAGATGCCAGAAATGAAACTGGCTTTGGTTTTTGATTATCTGTTCCGCGCGGAACAAAAGGCCGTCTTTAGCTGACGGCATCTGGACGATTGTGATTCATTAGATCTTCAAGCGTATACCAACCGGCAAAACTCAAACACATCTGAATTACTGTTAAATGGCTCCCTGTTTTACGTTTCTTTTCTGGGTTTGATACAAATTCTTTCAAGTCATCAGTTAAGAAATATGCGTGTGCCAAGATTTCATCTTTGCTAAGAGACGCGAAAGTTCTCTTGGGATCAATTCTTTTTTTGAGAACACCAGCAGCCCGTAGCCGTCTTTCATACATATTTACAACGGAAATGATTTTTTCTGGTGTCAACTAAGTTTCCACCTTTCAGGTAAGAACTGTTAAAAACAGTACAAAAATAATGATATTTAAGCAAGCTTCGCGCGGAACAAATTGACACCACTATTCTAATTTATTAGATTTAAGTAGGTTTTTTATAAAAAGCGACAAGATGACCGAGTCAAAATCTGCCCCAAGCCGATTTAAAGAGACTCTTGAAGAAGCAAGCAAAAGAGTTGCTAGGTGGCCTGATTGGAAGAAAAGTTATGCCTTAAGAGCCAGCGAAGCAGATTTGAAGAAACACTTGTTAGAACGTGAAAAGCGCTAATTAGCGCTTTTTTGTTCCGCGCGGAACATTAGAAAAGTACGCCCAGGAGCGAGACCCCATTCCCACTTGAGGCCGTTTGGTTTCGCCAGGTAACACAATACTAAAATTAACTAATAATTTGCTTTTGCAATAAATTTTAGCCGGAAAACTCCGACTATAGTCGGAGGCAAACGGTTGCTGAAATTTATTAAGCAAATTGATAGTTAATTTTAGTATTTGTCTGGCGAAGATCCGAAGGACGTAACCAACAGGCCGATAAGTGGGGATGGGGGCGAGCGACGCTATGCCAACTCCGAAAATATGCTCTCATTAACCCGAAAGGCGAGCGCTTCGGCAATATGGTTCTCTCTGACTATCTCTGAGCCATCCAGATCTGCCATTGTGCGACCCAGCTTTTTTACTTTATGGTAGGTTCTCATTGAAAGATTCTTGTTGGCAACAGCATTTTTGAGCATTAGCTCGGCTTCTGGCTCAAGAACACAGTATTTATCTATGTTTTTAAAATTAATCTCGGCATTTGTATAAATACTTTCTTTGGAAAACCTCTGTGCTTGTGCTTTTCTGGCTAAATCTATCGACTTTCTCATTTCCTCAATATTTATCGGCTTTTTACGGTCATATTCTTGAACAGTTTCGTTTTGAGGTGTTTCGCGCGAAACATTTATTTGAATGTCCATCCTGTCTAGCAACGGCCCTGATATTTTCTTTCTATACCTAATGACGCTGATGGGGGAGCAAATGCAGTTCAACTTATCATCGCCATAGTTGCCACATTGGCAAGGATTCATAGCCGCTACAAGCATAAATTTGGCTGGTAGTGTGGCAGAACCAGCGGCTCTTGAGACAGTAACCGTTCCGTCTTCCAGCGGCTGTCTTAGGGCCTCTAATACGCTCCTGGGAAATTCCGGGAGTTCGTCCAAAAATAATACTCCTCGGTGAGCCAAACTTATCTCTCCTGGCTTAGGGTGTGTTCCTCCACCGATAACCGCGACAGCCGAAGTGGTGTGATGCGGATTCCTGAATGGCCGTTTATAAGACAGATACGAGTCCTTGATAAGCCCGGCAGAACTGTAGATTCGAGCAACTTCTATTGATTCTTCAAGGGCCATTGGCGGTAGAATTTCTGACAAGGCTTTCGCTAATATCGTTTTACCGGAGCCCGGGGGACCAAACATCAGTATATTGTGGCCGCCGGATGCTGCAACAAAAAGAGCTCTTTTAGCGCTTTCCTGCCCTTTTATATAAAGAAGGGAGTTTGAATTTTCGAGACCGCCATCGTCAGATAATTGTTCGCTAAAAACATAAGGGACGATAGGGGATAGACTGGTAATATGCCTTATCACATCATTTAAGGTAGCGGCGCCTATAACATTTATTCCTTTTACCGCCGATGCTTCTTTGGCATTGACGCCAGGAACAATGAGTTCCTTAAAACCAAGTTTTTTAGCCAGAATAGCCACCGACAACACCCCGCTCGAATGCCTAAGAGAGCCGTCCAAAGATATTTCTCCGACGATAAGCCTTTTTTCCGGACTAAACTTTATTTGTCCGCTCTCAAGAAGGCACCCGAGAGCGATGGGCAAATCGTAAGACGGCCCTTCTTTTTTGACATCGGCAGGCGCTAAGTTGATGGTTATTTTCTTATGCTTTCCGCTTGGAGGAGTCAGTCCGCTATTTTTTATCGCTCCGGCTATCCTTTCTTTCGACTCTTTCACTGATTTATCCGGCAGACCAACTATATTCAAAGAGAAAAGGCCGGGGCTTGAGTCAACCTCGACCTCTACAAGTTTAGCGTCTATTCCCACAACAGAAGCTGAAAATATTTTAACTGGCAAGATAATTATCGCCCCCTCAAGCGTACTCTGGGCCGGTATTTAAACGGCACAAGTAATGCATCTGATGGCTTCAGGCATAGCCTTAAGCCGTTCCGACGGTATCTCCGAACCGCAATTATCACATTTACCATAAGTACCGTCTTTTATTTTTTGTCTTGTTTTCCTAATGGAGTTAAGCTTTGTCTCTAATTCTTGAGTCAAAGCAAAATTCTTA
This sequence comes from Candidatus Yanofskybacteria bacterium RIFCSPHIGHO2_02_FULL_43_17, assembly GCA_001794435.1. Lineage (GTDB taxonomy): Bacteria > Patescibacteriota > Minisyncoccia > 2-02-FULL-40-12 > GWA2-44-9 > 2-01-FULL-43-22. The sequence continues at coordinate 143,817 of MGJU01000014.1, read as the reverse complement.
TCAAGGTCAGTGATTTCCTGAGCATTCTCGTCATCCTCATTGCCATAGCTGGGCGTTCTTACAGTAAAATCGCCTGAAGCCAGCGGATTTTTGTTGGCTATCCTATTGAGCTGATCTATTAGATTCTTTTCTTCCTGTTCGAGGTCGTTATCGAGTTTTTGTAGTTCGTCTGTGGTCATAGGAATTAATATTAACTAATCTATTAAAATAGTCCAGAGAAAATAATAAAAAACGCCCGCAAAGCAGGCAAAGAACTACGATTTGGGCTTCCAAAGAGGACAGCGAGTCACCGCAAGCGCAACATTTTCTGCGACACAAACTTGATAAAACGCTTTAGCAATATGACAATTATCGGACCGACTCGGCTTAAGATTGCTGCAATTAAGGCACAAACACTCGGTTCGACGTAATGATTCTGTGGTAGGATTAACCCACACTTGTTCACTATGGTGAATTTCTTGCTTCGGCTGTGCTTGCATCTCTTTTACTCCAAAGAACCAGTGCCTAAAGAAATAGCATATATCGATTTTTGTAGCAACCCCGCACCAATTTTGCAACCTATCTGATAGCAAAGCGCTGCGCCTATAAGGGATGGGCCTATTTGGCCCCCGCGCTTTGCGAGTGTTTATCAAATAAATCTTATCTCGAGATTCTATTTTAGAGCAGTCGACAAAATTGGTGCGGGGTTAAGTTTTTACATCTAATCGCTTCGCCAAGTCTGACTTGGCTTCGCTCTTGGGTAAAAACTTAAAAGGCGCAGAGCACCCCTGTGAAAAAATGTGAAGTGTGAGTTCTGCGCCTTACGACCCTAAAGGGTCAAAAATGGATTGCCGGCAATCCACAAAATATTGTCGAATCACCAGCGAAAGAACTATGGTCTAATTATACGTGACACGAGTGGTGACAGTCAATGGTAAAACTGTTGATAATTATGTCACCAGTCCGTCAACTGGCAGAGGTGACATTTGTCACCACTTTTTGTAGGTATTAAGCGGATTTTAGTATTACTATGGTGACATCCAATTTTATATTTCAAATAGGTGTCACCAGAATATCCACAAACTACTGTTCTAGTAAAACATCCATCGTAGCGTACATTGCTTCTCTTGAGCCTGTTATGATGAGGTAGTTTTGCTCTGCAACTTCAACAACCGCATAGTCAACTGTAACATCTGGGAATGGAAAGTTCTTATATCTTATCAAGGCACTTCTGTATGTATTGTCGAGAAAATTTACGCTTTCTTCTTTGGAGATATCTTCAATCAACAGATAGTCGGCTAAGTCTTCGGCAATAGTAAGCTCCCAGTCTTTTATCATTAGCTCAACTGCGGCAACGTCCTTGATTCTTGCTACAAATGCGGTCTTTTTTAGGTTTTGGGTGTTGAGATTAACGCTTCCGTTTTTGTCGAACATTTCCGACTGGCCATAAACGGTAACTATTGAATCGACGATATTATCATTTAAAGAGGTGGGGTATATCGTCAGGTCCATATCGAGCATATCCAGAAAACTCAAGGGGGCAAGCGTGCCATCAACATCCTCAACCAAATTGATTTTTAAAAACTCGTTTCTAACAACGCTTAACGTGCCTATAAACGTTTTGAAATCCTGACCCAAGTCATCGCTTAACGTAGCTTCAAAATTAACCGAAGCACCCTCGAAGATATCACCTAAACTCTTGGCTAGAGGCGTAGAAGTAACGGTCTGAGTAGGAGTCGGGGTAGGAGATAAACCAACTTCGGGCTCTACAACCCTTAAGACCAAAAACCAATAGAGAAATCCTCCAACAACTAGTACGCCGGCTATGAACAGATAAAGTGTCGTGTTGATGCTTTTTTTCTCACCAGGTACTGTTATGGGTGGCTGAATCTCCGGCGCCTTAAATGGTCCCGGAGGTTTTTCTGGAGTAAGAAACGGCAATGGTCCTGTTTTTTCTGTTTTTCCAAGTCCGACGAAAGAAATAGGGCCGCTTGGCGGAGCTTCCGATTTGGAAACTCCGGGCATTACCGGTTTCGGCGCTTCGGGAGTCACTTTTCTTGGAATATCAACGCCGGATGGTTTTTGTCCCGACTTAATACTTGCTATATCCTCACCCATCGTCCTTATTGAAGACTTGTATTCCTGAACCGGTGAGGGTTTCGGTCCGCTGACTGGCATAGGAGAAACTGGGGGTTTAACTGGCTGTGAAAGAGGAGGAGAAGGCGGCTGCGGTCGAGACGGTCCGCCTCCGCTAATCGGGGCGGATGACGAAGGTGAGGTTGGTTGCAGTGGTCGTGGCGGTTCAGGCCGAAGAGGTCCGCCCCCGCTAATCGGGGCAGATGGTGGAGGTGGCACCGGTGGTTTAGTGTCTTTAGTATCAACAACAACCCCGGGCAAGTTCGGAGGTGGCTGATTTGAATTATTATTTTTTGATAATTCTTTTACCAAATCGTCGATGGTGCTTGTTTTGTTTTGATCGTCAGCCATTTGCAAGCGACTAGCGATTAGCAACTAGCGACTAGTTTTTTACTATTCGCTATTGGCTATTCGCTATTGGCTAATTTTGATTTCATTCTAACACAATCATCCAAAACAAGTTGTGAACAAGGAAAGAAAAACCCCGACTTATCAGTCGGGGTTGAACTCGAGTTTATGACCAGCAAGTCGTTCTCTGTATTCTTTTATTGCTGCGTGACAACCGCATTCCGGATTGTCACATTCGGAGGTAGAACTAACTGACACAGGCCCGACACTATTTAACCATCCTACGCTTTCATGCGCTGTTCTCAATTTAAGTTTCGGCTCCGTCCAGCCCATTTTATACTCCGTATTATGTCTGGGAACTAACACGAAGATACTAGTTGGAAGTAGTAAGTCAACCTATCAACATATTAAATCCGACTGTTCAAACATCTGAATGGCAAATCATCATTAGAAGTTGCCCTGAAAAAAGATGTTAAGCTTCCAGAAACACTTGGGAAAAAGGAGAAATTAAAAAGTGCGAGGTAGTCGCACTGCTTAGTCTATCCAAATATTCTGCTAGCTAAACGTTGAAAAATATTAGCTTTATTCTGTTGTGTTCTTTGAGCGTAAGCTAGGCGTTCATTGCTGGTTAGCTTGGTGACGATAAGCGGTCGTCCAATGTATCTACCGTCTTTGAACTCTGGGTCTCCCTCTCTGACAAAGTCTCCCTCTTCTAGATCCAGAAAGCTGCCCGGATTTCCATTAATAATTACTCTTGAAGTTCGGTGTCTTAGCATTTTTGCTCCTTGTTTTGAAGAAACTAAAACTGTGCCCTATGATAGCACGGCTTTAGATATTCGCCAATTTTTACGAAAATCTGTCCAAAAGATTAAGAGGAGATTTAAGAAAAGAAGGAGAGAAGAAAAGCACCCAGAATGAAACGGATACGCGAGACCATCAGTTAATTTTTAGCAACTGAAATCCTTTGGCACAAATACTAAGATATTTGAGAGATAATGCGGTCCGTCTCCGCATTATGAGCAAATACTGACGGATTTGTTAAAGGATTTCAATGCTCAAAAATTAATTGACGGTTGAGCGACGCTTCATTGTCAGCGATATCTTGCCCGATGCATCATCCACCGCCTTTACCCAAACGTGGACTTTTTGACCCATTTTAAGAACATCGGTGACCTTATCTATTCTTCTGTCAGCCATCTCCGATATATGCACCATGCCGTCTTTGCCCGGCATTATCTCCACAAAAGCGCCAAAGTCTTTTATCGCAACAACTGTTCCTTCAAACTCGTCGCCCTCTTTCGGTTCATATGTAACTTCTTGAATTAGGGCCAGGGCTTTTTTCATCCCTTCCGGAGTAGCCGAAGTAACAAACACCGTGCCATCATCTTCTATGTCGATCTCTGCGCCAGTTTCTTCAATTATGCCGTTTATAACCTTTCCTCCGGGACCTATAAGCATCCCTATTTTGGCTGGATTTATCTTTACTGTTTCAACCCGAGGAGCGTGAGGAGATAACTCTGAACGCGGAGAAGCAATGGTTTTTTCTAAAACGTCTAAAATTTCAAGGCGAGCTTTTTTTGCTTGCTCAAGCGCCTTTTCAACTATCTCAACTGTTATGCCTTCGATTTTTACGTCCATCTGCATCCCGGTGACGCCTTCCCTGGTACCGGCAACTTTCAGATCCATATCGCCGTGATGATCTTCCGGCCCCTGGATGTCCGTCAAAATTTTGTACTTCTCACCCTTTTCATCAAACATTAAGCCCATCGCAATACCGGCGGCAGGGGATTTAATTGGCACTCCGCCATCCATCAACGCCAGAGATGAACCGCAAACTGAAGCCATTGAAGACGAGCCGTTTGAAGATAATATCTCGGAAACAAGCCGTATGGTGTAAGGAAAGTTGTCTTTATCCGGAATTATCGGTTTAAGAGACCTCTCCGCCAGAGCGCCGTGACCAATATCTCGTCTCCCGCCACCGCCCAAACGTCCGACTTCACCTACACTATAAGGCGGGAAAACATAGTGATGCATAAATCGTTTCTTCGTCAAATCTATCTCCATTGTTTCTACCCATTGTTCAAAACCCGGTGCGGCAAGAGTAAGCATTGATAATGCCTGAGTGTTGCCTCTGTTGAAGAGGCCTGAACCGTGAGTATGGGGTATAACACCTACCTCGGAATTTAACTCTCTCAACTGGTCTAGTTTTCTGCCGTCCGGCCGTTTGTCCGAATCGAGAATATTCCTATGAACTATCCTGTCTATTTCCTCTTCAAAAATAACACTAGCTTCATTAAGATTCTTATCCATTTCGTGGCTTTCTTTGTATTTCTCTTTCAAATACTCCATCAGTTCGATTTTTGTCTGGCCTATTCCCTCATAGAATTCCGCCTTGTTCTTTCCGGGAGCATAGAGAGCCTTCTCAAGCTTTGACTCGCTGAAATCTCTCACAACTGCGGCAAGATCCTTGTCGCGGTTAGCCAAAATTAACTCCTTTTTCTTCGGAGCCAGATCTTTAACTATTTGGTTCTGGAATTTAATCAAGGCCTGGAATTCTTTAAACCCGGCCGCTATCGCTTCGGCCATTTCTTTTTCAGAAACTATGTTCGCGCCGGCCTCTATCATATTTATCCTGCTGGCGGTTCCGGCAACAACAACGTCAAATTCGCTCTCGATTCTTTCTTTATATGTTGGGTTAAATATGAGTTTGCCGTCGATTCTGCCCACCCTCACGCCCGCAACTGGTCCATCAAAAGGAATGTCTGAAGTCATCAGCGCCAAAGAGGCGCCAAAAAGAGCCGGTATGTCCGGATCGTTCACTCCGTCGAAAGAGAGCACGGTTGCCACCACTTGCATCTCGTTTCTGATGTTGTTATCGAAACGGGGGCGAATAGTCCTGTCTATCAAACGGCCTGAAAGCACCGCCTCGTCCGAGGGCCTTGTTTCGCGCTTGATCCATTTCGAACCCTTTATTTTACCGGCCGCATAATATTTCTCCTCGTAGTCAACCATCAGCGGCATGTAGTCCACGTTCTTCGTGTTGGCCGACATTGTGGCGTTGATGAGAACGGTCGTTTCGCCGTATTGGACACGGCAAGTGCCATTTGCTTGGCCTCCTAAGCGGCCAAATTCAATAAAAAGCGGTTTTCCCGCAAATTCTTCTTTATATGTTTTTACTTCCATAACCAAACGCCAACAAAAGAGTGAGCCCGTCCTTCGCCAAAGCTTCGGAGGGTAAAAAACAATCCTGGCCAAAAAATCGGATATTTCGATATATCGACATTTCGATGTTTCGATATTTCCGGCCCTTTGGCCAATATTGCAAGCCCCTTAGTATTGTTTTTACTGCTTTTAGTTGGTTATTAATTAACTTAAAAGGAATATATCATAAATCGATTAAAAATACCAGTTCTTCTTAAAATCAAAAGCGGCCAAGATTATTGTGCCGCTATCACCTTGTCACTTAATCGGAACTAATATTTAAATCTTTCAAAAAATCTCTATCCGACCACTCTCTTTTTGGTAGAGTTGGCTCGGGAAGAACAGGGTCTCTATCATTTTGGCTATAATGTTCCAAGAAAAAACTAAGCTCATCTTCCCAGTAGAGATGAGAAGTACCGAATCTGGTTTGATGATCTTTGCATACAAAAATAACAGGTTCTCCCATATCGCTGTATCTACGAGCATCCATGCACGAACACATAGCTATGCCAGTTTTATTTTGTAGCACTACTATAATGCGACGGTAAGCTGGAAGCATCATCTCAAGCATAGTAGCACATTCAGCTTGATAGATTTCTTGGTATGCTTTCTTGCCTTGAGGAGTTTGAGTAAGCTCCCTAAGTTGTCCACTTTCCAGTTTCAGCCACTCATAGAAGTTCTTGAATTTATTAAAGTTCTGTTCGTTATCCAGTTGATTCTGAGGCATTTTCCCTTCCAAAACCGAGATTTAACAAAACGATACATTATTTGTAATATATTGTCAACCGTAATCTTTTCTATCAAATCAGAATGAATTTATTTCAAAAGCACCTTGTCCCTTATTTCTTCCAGGTCGAGGAAATTATTAGCGGTTTCAATGAGGCGGGCAGAGGTTGAACGGTTAAATCCGGCCACTTCAACAATCGTTCCGCTAAACTTAAGAAAATCAACAAGGGGTTCATAGTCGCCGTCGCCAGAAACGATAACAACAACATCGACAAGCTTGGAAAGGGTGATGGCGTCAATGGCAATGGCAACATCCCAGTCGCCCTTTTTCATTCCGCCCGGAAAAATTTGAAGGTCTTTGCTTTTTAATTCATATCCGGATTTTTCAAGCGCATCAAAAAATGCTTTCTCTTCTTTGGTGTCGGATTTAATTACGTAAGCGATTGCTCTGACCAGCTGTCTGTTGGCAGTTGCCAGTTTTAAAAGTTCTCGAAAATTTACTCTTGATTTATATAGATTTTTTGCCGAGTGGTACATATTACTCACGTCGACAAAAACACCGACTCTATGATTCTTCCTTTGTGGAACAGTTATTTTATTTGCCATAGATTATTTAAGATCCAGCTTTTTGACCAGAGTATTGTATCTTTTGGGATATTCACGCTTCAGGTGGTCAAGAAGACGTTTTCTTTTAGAAACCATCTTCAAAAGGCCAAGGCGAGAACTGTTGTCTTTCTTGTGCTTTTTGAGATGCTTTGCCAACTGCTCTATTTCCTCCGAAAACAAAGCAACCTGCGCTTCCGCAGATCCGGTGTCCTTCTCGTGTATCCTGACCTTCTCCAGAACCTTTGATTTTTCTTTTGGGCTTAACATATTCGTGCCTGTTATCCAGTGAACAGCCCTTCGACGAGCTCAGGGTAAACCGGATAACCGCAGTTAATTAGTACGTCTTCAGTATACTTAAATTCACAAAAATTGCAAATAAAAAGTCACCTCGTCGGTGGGTGACCTTAAACTGCCATCAATTGTTTGTACGTCTTTAAACCTCCCCTCCTCCCTTAAAATTAGGGTGGCTCTGGCCGACATAATATAGGGGTCCACTCTTGCGATAAGAATAGAAAATATCAGCGCTTCGAGTGGTTCTGATTATAGCGCGTTCAACTCCACGCGAAATATCGGTTCTTTCACTTCTTAAGGCAAGAACTTGATAACCGCAATACCAGCCTCTTTCTTCCGCTCCGCAATCAGCACAAATACGAAATGGGGGTGCTCCAGAATACGCGCATGAATAATCTAACTCAACTAATCTTAAATGTTTGCACTTTTTTCGTAATTCACGAAGCAGATCATTTCGTTTCTTAGTAAGATTAGCTATTTGGCAATTCATGGCGTTAAGTTTGGTCCACATATTCTTCTTCTCCATTATCTAAAACAACTGCCAAAAGGGTATCAAAATTTTTACGTGATTGCAATTATGCTATACTAATTATGCGACATGGAAATCAAAAAGCTTAAAATTCAATACCTCGAGCATCTAGAAATAGAAAAGAACCGCTCGGCAAAAACGCTTGAGAATTACGGACGGTATTTGAACAGGTTTTTTTCTTTCGCCAACATCTCAAACCCCAGCCACATAGACGATGACCTTGTCAGGCATTACCGCTTGTATTTAAACCGACTAAAGGATGCGGACGGCAATAACTTAAAGAGGGTAACCCAGAACTATCACATAATCGCTTTGAGAAATTTTCTTAAATATCTGTCAAAAAGAGACATCAAATCCCTCCCCGCGGAAAAAGTTGAACTTGGCAAACAAGAGCAAAGAGAGGTCATATTCCTTGAACCGGAAGAACTGGCCCGTTTGCTGGCAGCTCCAGAAGGCGGCGGCCTGGACACTCTTCGAGATAGAGCATTGCTTGCCACCCTGTTCAGTACCGGTATGCGCGTATCAGAGTTGTGCTCTTTGGATAGGGACAAGATAGACTTGGGCGGGGGAGAGGTTACGATCAGAGGAAAGGGCGGGAAATTACGTCTTGTATTCCTTTCAAATGATGCAAAAGAGGGATTAAAACAATATCTAGCCAAAAGACCTGATATCGACGAGGCTTTATTTATCAGAATCCCGCGTTCAAAAAGTTTTTCAAAGGAATCTAATTTACGCCTTACTCCGCGCAGTATCCAAAGAATAGTCCAAAAATACGCCACGAAAGCGGGCGTAATGGGTAAAAGGGTCAGCCCGCACACCCTCCGTCATTCATACGCCACCGACCTCCTGCGCAATGGCGCCGATATACGCTCCGTCCAGGCAATGCTTGGCCATTCCTCCGTGACAACCACCCAGATCTATACACATGTTACTGATAAGCAGCTCAGAGAGATTCACGAAAAGTTTCACAATAAAAATAATAAATAAAAACTCGATAAAATTATCGAGTTAAATACTGGTTAACGGTATCTAAAAAGATCAGGGGATCAACATAGATGCCGTTTATTTTAATACTGAAATGGAGGTGCGGTTCTCGTACGCCAGCACCGGTGTCGCCAGACAGCGCAATGATTTGCCCCCTTTGAACAAGTTGGTTTTGCGCAATCTCAATTCTGGAAAGATGCATATATACCGAATATATGCCACGGCCGTGGTTTATAATTATCATATTGCCTTCCTTGCTGAAATTCCTAGCAACAAGAACAACTTTGCCGCCATTCACGGCTTTAATTGAAGTGCCGATCGGTAAGCGAAAATCAGGGCCATTATGAGTAAGCTTGCCGTTGTTTTTATAAATCAAGCCGTATGGATCGATGACGTCCCCAGAATCGGCCGGCTCGCTAAATGCAAGTCCTTGAGTCATGTCCGATTCCAAATTACTAGCGCTGAATGCTTTATTAATTGCATTAACTTCTGATCCCTTTCTGGCTCTTGTCGACCTGCCCCGACCAGTCGTTCTTGTTTTACTATAATTCTTTTTTTCTACCTCAAATTCCTGATAAATATTATCCAGACTAACCCCTCTGCCGCACTCAACGAGAGATGCGGTATAATTGCTTCTCTGTTTTTTTGTTCCTGTCGGCTCCGCATCCACCGGAATCCCCACAAAAACATAGCCGTTAGTATTCGGCACATATTGTTTCTTTAGAGCCGAGATACAAACCAATGATCCTTGCCCCTGAGGATTAACTGCGATTACTACAGTATCGCCCTGTTTAACCTTAGGATTTAAGACGTAAAAACTCCTAACTTGAGCCTCGAGGTTGCTACCATAAAGAATTAGAATTACAGCCAAAAGAATGCTTTTCAAAGTACCACCTCAAAATCGGAAGACCGATGAGCAAAAGGTATATTGTTTTTTGCTTTATTTCAATCTTAGGACAACTCTGGGCACGGTCCTTTTGTCGAAACTTGAGGATATGCGCAAGGTTCCAAAACCCCTGACCAAACTTGCGCCGATCCATCTTTGATCGGTGACTTTTTTGAGGGGTTTGCGCCTATGGTCATTGAACCTTAAAAGATAACCCATAAAAGCAACCCACTCCCCCTGGTCAAGAAGCTTGTTTCCATAAAAGTGGTATGACCGACCGGTCACAGCCACAAACCCTTTTCCGTAGCCGATACTTTTCAGTTCTTTGGTAATATATCTGAGATTGTTTTTAGATATCTTGCAGTGTAAATCTACCTGAGGAATATGTAAAAATTGTCCTTTTTTATTTTTAACCAAGGAGTTTATGCCGAAAGCCCAATCTTCCTTTTTTGCTTTATCAATTAGATCCAGCTTTTTAAAAATGCCTCCTCTTGAGGCCCAATAGAGTTTTCTTTTCTCGTCCATTTTCCCTGGTTTGTATTTATAAAGAGTAAGCCCGAATGAACTTATATCTTTGTTCTCCAGCAAAAGTTGGATTATTTCTTTTGAATACATGGTTGTTTGTAAGAAGAGTCTATTCCCTTTGTTCCTTTTTACCACACGCTTCCCATGGTGCAAGAGCAAAAAACAAGCCAAAGAGACAGTTGGGGTAGGGGAGAATATAAGGATTAGTCATCGGCCTCCCCTTCTTTGCAATTTCCTACGTGGTGCTCGGGGCCGGAGTCGAACCGGCACGTCCTTACGGACACGTCATTTTAAGTGACGCGCGGATACCAATTTCGCCACCCGAGCATTATAAAAATATCTTTTTTATATTCTTGTTCCTATTTCTGCCTCGATGAGTTACTTGTAAACTGTGGCAATTTGGACAAAGTATCCTTAAATTTTCCAAGCGATTATCGTGACGGTTTCCGTTTATATGATCTAGCTCTAGCGGTAAACGGCCATCTAAGGATACTTTTGACCATCTACACAACTCACATTGTGGACTTTTAAGATTAGCCTTAAACAATCTATTTTTTAATTTAAAGCTCTGATAGGTACTATTTTTAACCAAAACATCTCCCAAAGGAATATGAGGTTTACCCATCCCTACTCTTCCTTTATTCCATGCTTTGCCGGTAAAATGACTTGAATCTAAGTTATATTCTTTAACATATTTCTTTATCTGATCGTAATTTCCTCCGGCCTCTACTAAATTAAGTTTCGACAAAACTTTTCGATAACTAAAAGAAGAACTAACGGCTTCTTTTAGTTGCTCGACTGTCCATGTTCGTTTCCGAGGCATAATTAAATTATACCAAACGGAAAACGAATTTACTACTTAATTATCAATACCTTTACCGTTTAAATCTCAATGTGTGAGTTCACTGTTTTCAACCTCTTAACAGCACTTCTTATCCACGCAGGATTATCTCGATACCATTTTATCGTTTCCGCAAGCATCTTGTCGAAGCCATATCTTGGTTTCCAGCCAAGCTCTTTTCTGACTTTGGAACCATCTAGTGCGTAGCGCCTGTCATGGCCCGGCCGATCAGGGATATATTTTATCAGAGAATCGGGCTTTCGTAAAATTTGTAATATCCGCTTGGCAATGCCGCTATTGGCTACCTCATTGTCTCCGCCGATATTATAGACCTCTCCGGGTTTGCCTTTAAACAGTGCTTTGCCTATCGCTTCCGTATTATCAAGAACATAAATCCAATCGCGGACATTCTTACCATCACCGTAAAGCGGTAGGGGCTTGTTCTTCAAGGCACGCAACGCGAAGAATGGAATCAATTTCTCGGGATACTGAAAACTCCCGTAGTTGTTGGACGAATGAGTGACGACAACTGGTAAACCGTAAGTAGCAAAGTACGAATGACAAAGGAGATCGCCGGCCGCTTTTGAAGCAGCGTATGGGCTTCTCGGATTATATTGTGTCCTTTCTGTAAATTTTACTTTGGAGTTCAGCGACAAACTGCCATATACTTCGTCGGTTGATACTTGAACAAATTTTTTTATTTTACCCTGAGCTTGTCGAAGGGCCGCTTCCAAAAGATTGAAAACGCCGTAAATGTTTGAGCTAACGAAAACATCGGCATAACCGTGAATGCTCCGGTCAACGTGCGATTCGGCGGCAAAGTTAATGACAAAGTCCGGTTTAAACTTCTTAAATATCGTTCCCACTGTTTCCTTGTCAACAATATCTCCTTTTATGAATTTGTATCTTCGGTTTTTAGAGACGTCCTTGAGATTGTCCGGATTTCCGGCATAGGTAAGTTTGTCTAAATTTACAACTTTAAAATCCGGATGCTTCTTTAGAAACTGCCTTATGAAATGGCTGCCGATAAATCCGCACCCACCGGTTACGAGGATGGTTTTCATAGAGGCGGCAGTGGGAATTGCACCCACGTATGTCGATTTTGCAGATCGATGCGTTACTGCTTCGCCATGCCGCCAAATTTATTTAGGATATTAAAATTATGCTTATAACGACCTCTGTGTTTTTTCTTCTTCGTATATCTCCACCATATCGCCTTCTTTCACTTCCTCAAAAGGCTGGCCAGAAATGATATCGAGGCGAATGCCTGCTTCAAGGCCCTCTTTAACTTCGCTTACATCCTCTTTGTTGTGCTGAAGCTGGCCAATTTTACCCACAGAAACCTTGGCTTCATTTCTGGTTACTTCCCCCATAGCACCGCGGATCGTCTTACCAGACAAAACTCTGCCTCCGAAAATTTGGGATTTTGCATTCTTCTTAAATAGGGCAAGAACTTTGAGTTTCCCAAGCTGCACTTTGGAAATCTCCGGCTCAAGCAAGCCGGCCATATTCTTTCTTATCGTTTCTATCAATTCATATATTACGTCGAATGTCTGCACCCAGATTCCTTCTTTCTCGGCAAGCTGTCCAACAGATTGGCCGACACCGACTCTGAAACCGATAATATCTGCTTTTGTGGCAATGGCTGTTTTAACGTCATTTTCCGTAATATCGCCGACATCATAGCCGACAATGTTGCATCTTATGTCCTCTGACTTTATCGCTCTCAAAGAAGAGTCAATCGCCTCGAGAGAACTTTTAACATCGGCCTTCAGTATTAAGTTGTAGGTTTTCTTTTTTTGCTCTCCGAAGCTTTCAGCGAAGGAGGAGTCTGGGTCAGTCGTTTCAGACAGAAAGGAGAATAGGGGAGCAAGGTCGATCCCCTTATTGCTGTCGGCTATTTCATCAGCTTCTGATCGCGAATAAGCGGCGATGAAACGCACCCCCGTATCCGGAACTTCACTCCAGCCGGTAAGCATGACCGGCTGCGAAGGTCTGGCTTCACTTACCGCATCGCCCCTGAAATCCTTCATCGATTTTATCTTTCCCACAACCTTCCCAGTCACCATCCAGTCGCCAAGCGAAAGAATTCCTTTTTGAACCAGCACCGTCACGATATGCCCTTGTCTTTTATCCAAATGTGATTCTATTATCACCCCTCCGGCCGGCTTTGAGAGATCTTCTTTAAACTCCTCGAGCTCAGCTACAAGCAATATCATATCCATCAGTTCGGAAATATTTTTCCCCGATTTGGCGGATATTTCAACTACTGGAACTTTTCCGCCCCAGTCCTCTACAAGAACGTCTTCTGTGGCAAGGTCCTGTTTAACTTTTTGAACATTAGCTCCTTCTTTGTCTATTTTGTTTATCGCCACGACAAAGGGCATATTTTCGCCCTTGATTATCTTTATCGCTTCTTTTGTCTGGGGTTTAACACTCTCGTCGGCGGCCACTACAAGAACGGCAACATCAGCCACCTTGGCCCCGCGCGACCTTATGGCCGTAAACGCCTCGTGGCCAGGAGTGTCAAGGAACGTAATCTTCCTTGTCTCTTGTCTCTTGCCTGCCCCGTATACAGCTTGCTGTTGTTCGGGGTCTCCTGTTCCCACTTCCACTTGATAAGCGCCTATGTGCTGGGTGATGCCGCCCGACTCTTTCTCTGCGATATTCGTCTTTCGTATCGTGTCCAGAAGTTTTGTCTTTCCGTGATCGACATGACCTAAAACCACCACTACTGGCGATCTCGGTCCTTCCCTTAATTGTCCCTCATTATTGTCTGTCATAGAACCTGTGAATTTTAGCATTTCGACTTAATTTTTACAAGAAAAAAGGCCCATATTGGGCCTAAGTCCTGGAGAGAAAATCTTTAGGCTTCTTCGGTCACATTGACCTTGCTTAAAATCATACATTTCCCAACTGACTGGCCTCAGGTTAAGTACCTCTGACATACAAGCGCCATGGAGGTTTATTGAGAATCTGACCAGAGATGAATTGAAGATGTGTGGATCTGGGTATCGGGTATAAACTAATGTATAATTAAGCAAACATGATTAGGAGATTGCTGTTCTATTTTTTATCCAAATTAATATTCTATCTGCATTTTTTTGCCCTTCTCGTAATCCATCTGGGCTGGCTATTTCCAAGTTATAGATTGGGCTACATAATTTTTCTTGGCCTTATTCTTGTTCAACACCTAATTTTGGGGTACTGCATACTTACACCCTGGGAATTTTATTTTAGAAGGAAATTAAATAAAAACTTCAATCGGTCTGGTGCAAATTTTACGGCAATAAATTTGAAAAGGTTTTTCGGCATAGTTGTTACAAATCGTTGTGTGGATATATCATCAACAAGTTTTTTGGTAGGTATGATTGTTTTGCAAATCGTGCTTCTCCTCAACTAAAACATGTTGAAATTACTAAAAAATAGATACAACGCACACCTCCTTTGCCTCTCTTCACTGATCTACTTGTTTGCGGGGCTAGTAGTATTTAACAAGAACCCGTACTTTTCGATCCTGCTTTTTATTGTAACCATTTTTTCAATCCTATATCACAATAATTTTCGTAATTTTAGTTTAAAAGTTCTTGATTGGGTGTTCGGCACGGTCTTGGCGATATATCTTTATTATCTATTTAGGATCAGGTTCGATAAATACATTTTTTCTTTTCTTTTCGTATTACTAATATTTAGACTGGCTGACCATGTTCTTTTTAAAACAAGGCGCTATGGGATTTTTAGCTATTCGCATTCTTTGTGGCACCTGTTAACTGGGATAGTAATTGTTTTGATGTTTGTTTTGGTCAAAATTTAAAATTAAATATGAATAAGGATCGGCGTTTTTATAATAAATTGGGCAGATGTTTGTGGAATAGTCTGGCTATCCTACTGATTTTATTGGGAGTGTTTGCGGCCTTAACACCTCTTACGCCGGGCTCGTGGCTCTTTTTTGTAGGTCTGTTTATGATTTTTGGCAGAAAGAAAACTAGATATTGGGTAGAAAGAATGATGGGGAAGAAATTGTTTCAAAAGTTCGGCGTCGGGAGATTGTTGAGAAAATTACCCAAGATAAAATAAGACGCCTGGATCTTTCGATACTCAATTGCCATATTTATCGGCAAGAAAATTGCCAGTAGCAGTTTTACCTGTTCCCGGAAAACTTGAAATTAGAATTAGTTTTCTATTAAGCATTGTTTAACAGTTTATCAAAATCTTTATAAAAACTTCCTACGATTTCTAATACTTTTGGGTTGCTTCTTATAATGGCTAAATTATCCTCAACTTCTTTTGCGTTTTCTTCAGTAAAATAAATTGCTTCAAAAAAATCTTTCCTTGTTTCGAGTGTCGGCTTTTCAGATAAATAACTCTGGAGTAATTTGTGCCATTTCAGGACATCCTTCTCTTTGACTGGATATTCTAGTTCTTCGCTTAAAACATTGTCAAAATATGAGCTTACCAGGCCCCAATTTTCTAATCGGTCATAAAACAGTTCATCTTCAAGCAGTTTAAGAGTTTGGGTAATCAGTTTTGACGCTGGCATTAAAGAATAAATATCATTCTCCTGCATATAATTTTCTCGCACCCTATCTATCAATATGTGAAATAATAATCCACCATTGAAACTCTCGACCGACTTAATGTCAGATAAAGTAATGTTCTTTGGATGGGTCTGCTCCCTTTTAATAACCCTCAAATATCTTATATCTGGAAAGCTCGTACCAACCAAAAACTTATCTTTTGAAAGATTTGGGAAATACTCATCAAAAACCTTATCTGCCAATACAATATGAGTTATCGGTGCCGCCATATTGTTAATTTATCAGTTTTTTTAGGTCTTTAAAACAAAAAGTCGTCACACTGGGAAGTGCGTCCAATGGACGACCTCTTGTGTGACGACGAGCCGACGGCGGCGACGTTCAGTTCCGTGAACAGAGTGCAGTCACCAATATTCCTTTGGCGAAGACGAAAAACCAAGCGATGACGCACAACCCTGGGTTTGTGTCCCCGTAGTAGGTAGTCGCCAAGATGGCTACGAGGAGGGACGGGGACAATCCCCAGCCCAACCACGCCAGCCACCCGAACGGCACCGTAACGGCGAACAGCATCGTCAACCGCGGGAACAGGGTGATGAGGATGAGGAACAACCATCCGTGAGATCCGTGAACCTGCCAGAAATCCATCTTGTCGGTCCTTTCTGAGCCGGAATGGCTCTAAACGAACTATATGATAATTATACCACAGAACTCTGACTTTTGCAAGTTTTTCAATTTTTAATTATTGAAAAATTCACTGGCTTCTTGAGTTGAGCTATCAAAGATTGGTTGCAGATTCCCTGCCTGCGTATGCAGGTCGCTCTTTGAATTATGGAAAAGAAAAACGGCCAGCTTTGTGGGCTGACCGATCAACCGATGGGTTGGATTTGATGTTGCTTACGCAGTCGCGCTCTCTGTCTCCCGCACAGGCAGGTCGACGAGCTCTACCACCGCGCTATTGGGGATGCAGGTCTCGCGGCCGTACTGATCCGATTGTGGCCGATCCTGATGCCAGTAGGCAAAGACCATGCCGGCTTCATTCACGCGCGTCACCTCAGCAACGGCATTGATTTCCTCATAGCCCCGGTCACGGCTCCACTGGTCATCTCCGTTGATCCACCGATACCGTTTGCCAGGGGTGATTGGGTCGCCAGATTGCGCCAGCCATTCCACCCCCTGCTGTGTACACGGGAAGCGATGGCGGATAACTCCTGCATAGCCTTGACGAGTCAAGTGACATTCACATGTACGCTTCGGCTTGAATGGTACTCGTTCGCTCATGTTCACCCCCTTTCAAGGAACTGCTTGATTGCTACTGAACACCATGTCCAGATTGCCAATTATCCTAGCATTTTAGACCACAAAAGTCAATAGCCGGCAAGTTTGCCGACTATTGGTAAAAATCAGTATGAAAAAATTTCTTCTGCCCTTCCAAAATATAATTCGAGCCGATTTGTTTTCAGGTTCTTTGGCGGCAAATTCTCGCTCTTTGAAATTTAAGAAAATAAAAGCCGTGAGTCCTGTTGTCCAGAACCCACGGCGACCAAGGTGATGTCGTGCTTTACATCCTATTTATCCCAACCCAGACGGTATCGTTGTATCCGCAGTCAGGGCAGGAGTAATGCTCATAACTCGGCATGAGACTGTGGAGCGCACCACAGTTGGTGCTTGAACACCTTGGACATTTAGAAATACGTCCACGTGCCACTGAAGATGCCCAGGATTTACGTCGCTGGAGTTGCGCATTTCGATGTCGCCAAAAGATCCATGATCCCAAGAGTCCAACTGCCAGAGCTGTAACCGTGTGGAATCTAAGGATTTTTTCGTCTATTGCGCGATAGAAGTTGAACAAGTCGATCGTACTGTCAACCAGACCTGCGACGAAGAAAAGCCCGGAAACAACAGCCATCAGCGAACTGAGTGGTAAAAGGATCCAAAAGCCTTGATCCTTGTGCTTAGTGAAGCCGAGATAGGCAACGATAACACACGGCAGGAAACAAACACCCGCAATTGCTGTCAGCATAATGTCACCGATGATATTCATGACAACCTCCGCTCAAGATTCCATCGTCGTATTCGTTCCAACTTCTGTCGCCGGACATCTTCGGTCCAGATGTTGTCCTGTTCGTGTCCCCCCATCGCTATCCAAAAGCAGTACCATATGAACGCAAATACTGCAATCGGAGCGATAGCCGCCAGCACATAGAAGACAAGAATCAACAATGCGCAGATGTTCATGAAAACGTGCATCAACACGTCAAACATAAGAGCCTCCTTAATGTTCAGGTTCTAACACGATATATTACATCATAATTATCTAGAGGTCAAGGAAGCGGCTAAACTGCCGCTTCTTGGAAAAAATTAAGATGAGAAATTTCCCACGCACCAGAGCGAAGCTCGGTGCGGGACTTTGCTTTTGTCCCCCCACTTCAAATCCTTCTTGTGGTGAATTTATTGAACCATTCCTTTTCGCCAAAAAATCCCTTTCAAATTCTATGCGAGCGGCGCGAGACGCGCCGCGAGCTTGACCCTTCTTTCTTGCAAAATTCCAACTGGCGGTGAGGGTAGGGGTCGAACCCACAAACCGCTTTTTAGACGGTTACAGTTTAGTCCCGCAAAAGGGGCGGAGACGGCAGGATTCGAACCTGCGGAGGAGTTTCCCCCTCAACACGTTAGCACCGTGCCGCTTTAGACCACTCAGCCACGTCTCCGCCCCTCCAACGGGATTGCGATTTGTGATCAATCGCTTTGCTCTTGAACAAATCGGGAACAAACTGCTGGCTTACCATTCGCCGCACCTCACCAAATTCATCAAATTTTACCACGTTTTCAATATTAATTCCAGATTCTGTTTTTGTTATCTATTTCCTAACTTCCTAATTCCTATCTCTTAAATTGTCCTCTCGCGATTACAAAGCCGATAACCCTTCTCGCTCCTCCGCCGGCTGGCGGATTCTTCAAGACCCTCGCGCATTCGTTAAGCGTCGCGCCGGTAGTACAAATATCGTCAACCAAAATTACCGTCCTGCCCCTTATTGATTCGCTGTCTTTTACGGCAAAGTTATCCTTTACATTATTAATCCTGTCTTCCTTTGCTTGTATGTCCGCCTGATGCCGGAAACAATTTATCCTTGCCAGAACGCCCTCGCCGCAGGACGCCAGAAACCCGTCCGACAATGATCTGGCCAAAAGCTGGGCTTGATTGAAACCCCTCCAATTCAAACGACTGCCGCTCAACGGCACCGGGACCAAAATGGGGTTGCTCTCAAAAAGAACAAAGCCCTTTGACAGCAGTCTCTTAACGCATTTCTTGGCGATCATGGACAACGGCATGGCCATGTCGCATATAAATTTATACTTGTATGCCTTGAGTATTTTTTCTACTAAAGGATCCGTCAATTCGGCTGCTATCAGAAGCTGGTCAATATAATTGTCTTTTTTGCAGAACGTGCAGGTAAGGCCGAGTTGAGTTTGTCTTTTGCATCCAATACACTCAAAAGTGTTTTTCAGATCAATTTCTCCGAAACATTTCCTGCACACGTAATCAAAATCTTTTTTATCGGTAAACCCGCCTAAGTTTTGCGAAGCAAAATTTAGGCGGGTAAACTTGCCGCATCCCAAACATATTTTGGGAAATATCGTATCCAAAATCCAACCTACTAATCTCTGGGGATAATTAGGCATAATTATGTGTGTTTATTTGTGATATACTATATCTTGTATATGCCATTTGGATTATTTAAGTCAAAGGATAGGTTGGGAATAGATATTGGCACTTCGGCCATAAAAATAGTCGAGCTCAAAAAAGAGAGTGGCCGTTTTATTCTGAAGAACTACGGGTTTTTTGAGTTTAAAAGCGCCGACAACACTCCTTCGCTAACAGAATCAAAGCAGATTAAAAACATCCTAAAACTTCCCGACGGAGAAATAATTTGGGGCATAAAAGAGGTCCTCAAAAAAGCGAAGATCAAATCCTCCGACGTTGTGGCTTCCATTCCATCTTTTTCCACTTTCGCCACCGTCATAGAAATGCCGTACATATCCGAACAGGATCTTGCTAAGACGCTACCGTTTGAAGCGCGCAAGTACATACCCGTCCCTCTAGATGAAGTCGTTCTCGACTGGTCTATCATAGACATACCAAAAAATCCTGTTAACACAACCAAGCCGACTACCGTAGAAGTATTCCTAGCGGCAGTACCGAGAGACGAAACAATGAGATACCAGAGAATAATGCAAGGAGCAGGACTTAACCTTCGCGCCCTTGAACTTGAAAATTCGGCACTAACAAGAGCTCTGCTTGGAAACGATTTGAGTCCGATCGTCATAGTCAACATCGGGGGCAGAAGTACGTCTATAGTGATAGTGAATGGGGGATATGAAAGAGTAAGCCATAATTATGAGGTTGGTGGTTTCGAGATAACCAAATCAATAGCCCGATCACTTAACGTCAGCCTGGAAAAAGCAGAAGAGCTAAAGAAAAAACTGGGCATAAAGGAAATAGATGAGAACGTTATAAACAACTCGATGAAATCGTTGGTGGATATGATGGCTTTTGAGACTCGAAAGACGATAACCAGTTACGAGGAAACGAAGAACCAGAAAATATCAAAAGTGCTTCTTGTCGGCGGATTGACCAATATGCCCAACTTCGCTAGTTACTTTCAGCAAAAGCTCGGCCGAGAAGTTTATATGGGCAATGCTCTCGCCCGAGTCATATACCCCCAAACCCTGTCTCCGGTCATACAGGAAATTTCCAGCACATTCGCCGTAGCAACCGGCTTGGCGATGAGAGAGATCTAGTGTTGATAACAAGCACTTCAAATTAAAGCTATAATAAAAGCAATGCCTAATGAGGGCGGATTACAACTTCTTCCCGAGACAAGAAAGAAAATAGAAATAATAATTCCCGGAGAGAATCGGCTGCTGGTTATCGGCGCCGTTGTTTTGGCAATATCGGCCGCTTTGGCGGGCAGTTTGTATTTCTACAACAATTATCTTGAAGATAAGCTGGTGTCTCTGGATGGAAAATTAGCAGCTCTTGAACAAAACAGGAACAGGCAGTCGGAACAAAATATCCTTGTTTTCAATAAACAGCTTTCAATGTTGTCGAATCTGCTCAATAAGCATGCTTATTGGACAACCGCATTCTCCAAAATAGAGGGTCTGACTCAAAGCCAAGTGCAATTTGACAGCTTGATAGCTGCCGCGGCCGATAACAAAATAGACTTCAAAGCAACGGCCGCAAACTACACCACCATCGCCAGACAAATAGCCGCGTTCCTATCGGATGAATCCATAACGGATATTAATCTTAGCAAGGTCAATATTCTTACCAACGGTCGGCTTGAGTTCACTATGCAGATATCTTTCAACAGAAGTAAATTCCTTCAAAACAAATGACCCCGGCAAATAAAAATTATCTTGGAGTCGGTTTGATTGGTCTGGCTATAATTGCCTTCTGGATATTCGTAATGCCCGCATGGAACAGAACGTCTATGTTAAATGACGCTATAACGGAAAGAGGGGACCTGCTTTCTTCAAGAGAAGAAATATTAAGAAAAGTGGATGACCTAAATAAGCAGTACCAAGAAAGGTCTTCGGATGTCAGCAGAATATCATCGGTCGTTCCCAACGCCAAAAGCGCAGCCGAACTAATATCAACCGTTGAGACGATAACTCAGCAAACAGGATTGCAGTTGATAGAAGTAACAATGGGGGAGTCAGGCAATCAAGAGCAGGAATTACAGACTGTTTTCATTGAACTCGGATTAGTGGGTAGCTATCCTTCGCTGACGGCATTTCTTGACCTTATAGAAAAGAACCTGAGACTGATAGACGTGTTTGAGTTAAGCGCAAGCCAAGCGTCAATACCGGGACAACAGATAGTTTTGAATTTCAGAATTAAGGCAAATGCTTACTATTTAAAAGTAGGCCCATAACAAGCAAAAGTAATTATGACAGACCAAAAATTAACAAACAGGCCCATTATGATGTTGATAGTGGTCGTAGCGTTCGCCGCAGGTTATTTATTCTACTCCCAGTGGATACAACCGGCTCAATTACCCATAAACCCCTCGCCGGTTGCGGCAAAAGGCGATCTCGCCATGTTTAAAGATCTCGCCATCGACTTCTCCATACTTGACGACAGCAGATTCAAATCGTTAAAAGTATTCGGCGAATCACCGGTCAAGCCGGGCGTAACCGGCAAGAGAGATATCTTCGCCCCATTTTAGCGACCAGATCCGCCTGAAATATTTCTGTTTGGTATCGCTCGAGCGCGGCTTGAGCTAATTTTTCAAATATGGCGATCAAAATCCCTCAAACATTAGTAGAAGAGCTTATAAAAGCCGGCTTTGTATCCCAGGAAGATATTGGGGTACTTGAAAACCTTGCTCAGGCTCAGGATAAGGACTTCGGACAAATACTAATCGACCAGGGAGTTATGCCCGAGAATGATTTTATGGATTTCAAGTCGAAGACATATCAGCTGCCGATAGTCCGACTGGATGAGATAGATCTGGATAAAGAAGCGCTTAAAGATATCCCCGAAGATACGGTAACGTTCTACAAGATAGTTCCCTTTGCTAAAGAAGGCGGCACTTTAAAAGTGGGTATTGTTGATCCAGAAAACATAAACGCTCTTGAGGCATTGAAGTTTATGGCAGGAAGGTCAGGACTGAACATTGAAAAATATCTCATCAGTCACAAAGATTTCTCGAATGTTGTAAAGAACTATCGGACGTTGACCGGCGAAGTGGGACAGGCTCTTGAATCATTAGCCGAAGAACTCGAGAAAAAAGAAATAAAGGGAGGTCCCGTTAAGACCCCTCTGGAAGAGTTAAGCGCAGAAGCGCCGGTTACCCGGATAGTTGCGGTCATAGTAAGACACGCAGTCGAATCAAGGGCATCGGATATTCACATTGAGCCGTTCGAAGACAGGGTCAGAGTAAGATTCAGGGTAGACGGGATTTTAATTACTTCTTTGGTCTTGCCCAAAAATCTCCAGTCTGCCATAGTAACCCGCATAAAAATTCTTTCCGACTTGAAAATAGACGAAACACGACTGGCGCAGGATGGCAGATTCGCCACCAAGCTAGGAGAAAGGAAAATAGATTTTCGTGTTTCCACATTTCCAACCAAAAACGGGGAAAAGGTGGTAATGCGAATTCTGGATCCGCTTGCCGGCAACATAACTCTCGCCGATCTTGGCCTGGAGGGCAGATCAATCGACATTCTTCGACGGGGTATGGAAAAACCGTTCGGAAGTATACTGATAACTGGCCCGACTGGTTCGGGTAAATCAACGACTCTGGCCGCCATGTTAAGAATTATGAATACCGAGGATATCAACATCGTAACGCTCGAAGATCCGATCGAATACTTTATCGACGGGGTTAACCAATCGCAGGTGCATGAAGAGATAGGTTATACCTTTGCCAACGGATTAAGGCACATCCTACGGCAAGATCCTGATGTAATAATGGTTGGAGAGATAAGAGACCGGGAAACGGCAGGCCTTGCTACTCAAGCCGCTTTGACGGGTCACATCGTCTTGTCCACCTTGCATACGAACGATTCGATGGGAGTAGTGCCCCGACTCATAGATATGAATGTGGAAAAATATCTGATACCGCCAACATTGAACGTCGCTGCCGCGCAACGCTTGTTGCGGCGGTTATGTCCTGACTGCAAAATCAAAACAAAAGCCAATAGCGGAGAAGAGTCGATAATAACCAAGGCAATACAAGATATGCCTCAAGAGTACCAGGAAAAATTATTGTCCGATAAGGGCTATGTGGTATTCAAACCTAATACTGAAAACCCGTGCAAAACATGCGCCGGAAAAGCATTTAAAGGACGTGTCGGCATATTTGAGATGATGGAGATGACCGATGAACTGGAAAAGATAATACTGGGAACATTGTCCGAAGCCGCAATGAGGGAAGAGGCAAAAAGACAGGATATGATAACCATGTTCCAAGATGGCATAATCAAGGTTCTTAAGGGTGTGGTATCATTAGAAGAGTTGTTAGAAGTGGCACAAGCCAACGAATCAGCATAATGCCTAGCGACTAGTGCCCAACCACCCCGCCATGGTGAGGTGGCTAACTACTAGTGGCTAGTGGCTAATCGGTGGATTACAAACAATATCTAGAGAAATTACTGCTAACAACAGCCGAGAGCGGGGCGTCGGACCTCCACATTTCTCCGGGACACTATCCGGCAATGAGAGTCGACGGACGTCTCCTGATCCAAATCGCTGACACTCAGATACTGGATCCCGAAACATCAAGCGGGGTTGTTATGGAGTTGGTCGGCCTTGAAAGAAAAGACCGTTTTCTTTCCGAAAAAGAGCTTGATTTTTCACACGAATACGCCGGAAAATACAGATTCAGAGTTAACGCTTACCACACCCGAGGCGGAATAGCGGCATCTTTACGCTTGATACCAAATGATATAAGAACTCTGGAAGAACTAAACCTTCCGCCTATAGTCAAAATATTCAGCCGGCTCTCCCAGGGATTCGTCCTGGTAGTCGGTCCGAACGGCCATGGTAAGTCAACCACACTAGCTTCGATCGTTGATCTCATCAACAAAGAACGAGCTGAAAAAATAGTTACCATCGAGGATCCTGTAGAATATATTTTTACACCCGACAAAAGTATCATTGACCAGCGGGAGATATACCAGGATACTTTTTCTTTCCATAAAGCGATCCGTTCAACATTCAGACAGAATGCAAACGTGATCTTGGTGGGGGAGATGCGAGATTATGAAACAATGAGCGCAGCTGTTACCGCCGCTGAGACCGGCCACCTTGTTTTTGCTTCTTTGCACACTAACAGCGCTTCTCAGACAATAGAGCGCATCATCGACAGTTTTCCCCCAAATCAGCAGGCTCAAGTAAGAAGCCAGCTGGCCAACACTCTCTCGGGCGTTATTTCTCAGCGTTTAATACAAAGAATCAGGGGCGGTCTTATACCAGCCGTAGAAGTAATGATAGCCACCACGGCGGTAAGGACATTGATCAGGGATAACCGCCCAAGACAGCTGGATCTTGTAATAGAGACCAGCCAAGACGTCGGCATGATACCTCTGGATAGATCTTTGGCTGATCTAGTCAGAAGAAAAGAGATTTCCCTGGAAAGAGCGGAGTTTTATTCATCGAATCCGGCAGATTTAAAAAACCAACTTAAATAATTATGGAATTCGGTTATAAAGCAAAAGATCAGCTCGGCGAGATATTAGAAGGGACCATAGAAGCGCCCGATGAAACAGCCGCTGTCGGCATACTTCACAGCAAAGGGTACGTCATACTATCACTAATCCTTCTGAAAAAGGATGTCTTTCGGTCCGACATAACTGAAATTCTTTCAAGACCCAATGTAAAAGATGTCGTAGTATTCACCCGACAGCTATCCACTCTTGTAGATGCCGACATGCCGATAAGCGAGGGGTTGAGAACTTTAGCAAGACAAGTGGAAAAGCCGGCATTCAGAAAAATTATTGCCGAAGTATCGGAGGCGGTTGAAGCAGGCTCATCACTATCGATAGCTCTGTCTAAATATCCGAAATTGTTCTCGTCTTTTTACATAAAGCTTGTCCAATCAGGCGAGATTTCGGGAAAACTTCACGAGTCGTTATTGTACCTGGCTGAGTATCTTGAAAGAAGCCGGAGTATCAACTCCAAAATACGAGGAGCACTCGCTTACCCGATTTTCGTGCTCTTTGCCCTTGTTGTAGTCACACTCATTATGGTTGTTTATGTTCTTCCTCAACTGTTGGCTATTTTTGAAGAAGCCGGAGTTGAGGGCCTACCCCTGACCACTAAGATACTTATCTGGGTCACTAATTTCATAAATACATATCTTTACTTTCTAATACTGGGCATGTTGGTGTTGGCTTATTCCGGTTGGGTCTGGATTCGAACCCCGAAAGGGAGAGCATGGCTTGATAATGCGAAGATTAAATTCCCGTCATTGGGAGTAGTAATAAGAAATCTTTACCTCGCCCGTATTGCCGAGAGTTTGTCTACCTTGATAAAAGCGGGTATACCCATACTGGACGGGATAAGAATAACGTCGGAACTTGTTGGCAACGAGAACTACAAGAAAATAATGCTGGACGCCGAAGACAATGTCAGAGGCGGAGGAACGATATCGGATATACTTATAAAACATGAGGAAATGCCACCCTTATTCACGTCAATGGTAGCCATAGGAGAAAAGACCGGAAAATTGGATTTTATGCTTGAACACTTATCAAAATTCTATAAATCGGAGTCGGATACCACAATTGACAGCATATCTCAGCTCATAGAGCCGATATTAGTCCTTGTCCTTGGATTTGGAGTTGCGATATTGGTATCAAGTATATTGCTGCCAATATATAACCTAGTTGGAATTGCTTAGCGTCCTCGTGCCGACATTGCCGCTGTGTTGAGCCGAAGTTCACTCTGATCTCCTGTTGACAACTTGCACTTGTTCGAAGAGTTCCAAATGCTATACAATTAATATTATGAATATAAGACAAAAATCTCAAAAAGGTTTCACCTTGGTCGAGCTATTAGTAGTTATTGCCATCATTGGTATTTTGGCAACATTGCTCTTGCTCCAATTAGGAGTAGCCCGCCAGCGAGCCAGAGACGCCAAACGTATAGCCGATGTCAACCAGACCAGAACCGCTTTAGAGCTTTACTTTGACGATAATGGTCAGTATCCAGCACAAGCGACTTTTGCCGGTCTCTCAACACTTCTGGTACCTAAGTATTTGACACTATTGCCAGTAGACCCGTTGAATGTTTCGCCCCATACATATGGTTACGCGTATAATGGTAATACCAGATATCACCTATGGGCCGAGTTAGAACAGTGGGCTCAGGCGTTGAACAGTGATTCCGATATCAACTCTACGGCCGGAGGGTGGACGGGACAGACAGCAAATGGAACCTTGGACGCAAAAACAGGTTGCGGAACCGGTGCATCAGCTGACTGTATATACGACACCGGCCAATCCCAGTAAACTAGGCATTAACGACTAGCCACTAGTTATTAGTAATAAAATGAAAACTTCGCCTAACGGCGAAGTTTTCATAATCCTCCAAAAATACTAACATATATGAGTGGGGATCTATTTTTATATCTTTATATTTTTGATAGGCCTTTCCGCCGGAAGTTTCTTTAATGTCATCATTTTCAGGTTCAATACAAGGAAGGGTATCGTAAAAGGGAGGTCAGAGTGTTTAAACTGCGGTTCAATTATTAGGTGGTTCGACCTGATACCTATCCTTAGCTATTTTATCCTCAGAGGACGGTGCAGAGAGTGTAGGAAAAAGATATCACTCTTATATCCGGTAGTAGAAATTTCAACGGCAATTACGTTGCTATTGTTATTTTTGAACACGCCTAACGTGTCCCACCTAACGGCGTTAAGTGCCTTTATCATATTACTCCTTATACTGGTTATCTTCCTCGATGTCCGTTATTTTATTATCCCGGATAGAATACTGGCCCTGTCGGCAATAGCCGCAGTCGGCTTGAAATTACTGACTGATGCTACTGATTTTTCTTATCTGTTGATTTCTGCTCTTGGACTAACTTCGTTTTTTGCTATACTTTATATTATCTCAAAGGGCAGGTGGATAGGCTTTGGAGACATAAAATTGATCTTCCTAATCGGATTTCTGCTGGGATACCCGATGGGTTACTTGTCGATAGTTGCAGCCGTATGGATCGCAACCATGTTTTCGATAGCGCTTCTTGTCACAAAGAGAGCCACTATCAAAACAGAAATTCCCTTCGGTGCGTTCTTGTCGGCGACAACAATAATTTTTATAATTTACGACCATGAACTTCAAGAAATTGCGAAATATTTTCAGTAACACGCTTGCCGTTCAAATTATTTTTGTTGTCATAATTGCTGGCGCCATATTTGTTTTTGAGAGGTTCTCCAGCAAAGAAGATTCCGTGTTTAAAAACGTGCCCAAAAACGAAACGGCTCTGCTGATTGATTTTGACAATATGAAAAGGGTGTTCAAGGGAGAAGTAACCGAAAAGATGACCGTCCTGGATACTTTAAATGCATCTGTTGCTGCCGGCCAGATCAAGATCATCTATACGGTTGATCAAGACAACAACACCACCGTGATTGAGATCAACGATCACGTTGCCACCGATGACAAGAGTTTTTATTTTAGCGTCAACGAGAGAAAAATCGACACAAAAGACCTCAACAAAATCTTCGTTAATCCCGGAGACAGGATAACTGTCAGATTAGAATAACAACTCACCTTTTATGAGCAGGAATGGTTTCACATTGCTTGAAGTGCTGATAGTGGCC
Organism: Candidatus Yanofskybacteria bacterium RIFCSPHIGHO2_02_FULL_43_17; assembly: GCA_001794435.1. Classification (GTDB taxonomy): domain Bacteria; phylum Patescibacteriota; class Minisyncoccia; order 2-02-FULL-40-12; family GWA2-44-9; genus 2-01-FULL-43-22. The sequence continues at coordinate 115,891 of MGJU01000014.1, read as the reverse complement.
TCGATAACTGGCTTTATAACCACTTTCCTCCTGATCAACTTTTCGCGAACCAGAATAAATTTCAGCGAAGAGACAAATACTTTCATATCTAAGGTCCGCATAGCTCAAACAAAAGCCGCTTCAAGTACCCGTTTTAACGGATCTATAAGGTGCGGGTACGGGGTCAGATACATAAATAATCGGTCATACGCCATATATGTAGGGGAAAACGCAAGCGCTCTCAACTGCTCAACACAAAACAAGAACTATAATCCCACCGGCGGACCGGATAATGATGCTGATATTGAGGTGGTGAGTTTTGAAGATCCGAAAGTCGAGTTCAAAACTGTTTTCCGGGCAACATATTTTGAACCGCCTGACCCCAAAACATTCATAATTGACTCCGGAGGCACGGTTCACAATGAACCCAATTACAGCTTGTCCATAACCATAGGCAAAATAGGCGGCAACTGTCCTCAGGATTGCAAAACAATCAATGTATCAACTGCCGGCAAAATCGAATAGGGAGAGGGGTTTCACTTTGGTAGAAGCAATGGTAGCCCTTGTGTTAGTAACCGTTGCAATGGGGCCGGTTTTGATATTGGCCACATCATCAATAAACGTCGCGGCGCGCATTGAACACAACCTTATCGGAGCAAATCTGGCCCAAGAGGGGATAGAAGTGATAAGAAACATGAGGGATACTAATTGGCTAAACGGATCTGCGTTTGACAACAATCTGCCTACCGGAACTTGGCGTGTTCAGTGGGATACCGTGAACGGAGGTCTTATGACGGTCGGTTCAAATCCGGTACTAAGGAAGAATAATGGGGTTTATAATTACTCGACCGGAACAAATACATTATTCAGAAGAACTATTACCATATCCAAGCCCAACAGCCGTGAATTGATTCTCACAAGCCTAGTGACTTGGACGGAGAGAGGAAATATAAACCGAACCGTTAGCGCCGAGTCGCATTTATTTGACTGGAAATGATCATGAATAATCTTAAAAAAATAATCCGCCGATTTGGTCAACTTGCAAATAAAGAGGGTGGGTTCGGTATGGTAGAACTTATTACCGCTGCTTTCGTTTTTTCCATCATTTCAATAATCGTAGCCACTAATTTTGTGAATGTTCTAAACTTGCAAAGACGCGGCTTCGGCGCCCAGAAAATACAAGAAGAAACCCTGTTTGCTTTAGAATCAATGGCAAGAGAAATCAGGGTAAGTCAAATCCAAAGCCCCGACGACTTGGGATGCAACCTCACCAGTTTGACAATGGACCATCCGATAAGCGGTTCGGTTAGATATTCGGTAAGCGGCGGCATCATAAACAAGACCGTCGGCGGTAACACTTTCCCGATCACTTCGGCTAAAATCAATTTCACTCGCCTCAATTTTTGCGTCAGAGGATCCGGTATTGACGACGAACAGCCGAGAGTGACAATTGTCGCCTCAGTTCAAACCGCAAGCGGTCGCGAGGGTCTCAGGTTCGACATACAAACAACCATTTCTTCAAGAGACGTGAGGGAAGAATTTCTAAACTAGCGACTAGCGACTAGCGACTAGCGACTAATTAGGGTTGCTGGTGACTAGTTGCTAATAGCTAATGGCTAATGCAAAGAGGTTCTATAATTATTTTCACCGTATTGATGGTTACGTCCATTCTTTCTATAACTTTGGCTTTGACACGCATTTTCATACCCCGAATCAGGTCAATAACCGAAGCCACAAACTCAATCGGCGCCGCTTATGCCGCAGACAGTGCTTTGGAGTGGTGTTTATATAACAACAGGGAAAGATCTCCGACTCTTTCCCAGCCGACAATGAGTAACGGCGCTACGTACATAATATATAATAATAACCTACCTTCTACGTGTCCCGGCGGAGAAACGCTAAATTACCGCGCCGTAGGCACTTATCGCAGCATAAGCCGTTCGTTTGAAATATCGGAGCTATAATCATAAACGGTCTTTAAAATAGCTAAAATTACCCTTCCCACTCATTTTTATTTGAGTTATATTAGGTTTCATGGATAAAGTTGAGATCAAGAAAAGAATAGAGAAACTGCGAAAAGTTATTAATCGACATCGATATCTTTATCATGTTTTAGATAAGCAAGAGATATCCGACGAGGCGTTGGACTCCTTAAAAAAGGAGCTTTTTGATTTGGAACAGCAATTTCCGGAACTCATAACTCCCGACTCGCCGACTCAAAGGATTGGCGGAAAACCTCTAAAAGAATTTTCCAAAGTCCGACATCCCAAACCCATGCTATCATTCAACGATGCTTTCGATAAAAAAGATATGAAAGAATGGGAGGCTCGCTTTGAAAAAATACATCCCGGAGCAAGTAGGCATGGCTATTATTGCGAACTTAAGATTGACGGGTTAGCTGTCGAACTGACATACAAAAAAGGGGTTTTAGAAATTGGTTCGACTCGGGGCGACGGCCTGACAGGAGAAGAGGTGACCCAGAATCTAAAGACAGTAGATGCCGTCCCGCTTGTACTGGCCATCGAAAAGGACGTGGTTGTAAGAGGAGAAGTGTTCATAACCAAAAAGGATTTTGAGAGAATAAACAAAGAACAGGACAAAGCCGGTCTTAAAGCATACGCCAATCCTCGCAATCTTGCCGCCGGTTCTGTCAGACAGCTCGACCCGAAGATCACCGCTTCACGCAATATGGATTCGTTCGCCTACTCTCTCGTCACCGACCTCGGCCAGAAAACCCACGAAGAAGAACATCGGATATTAAAATCACTGGGATTCAAAACAAACCCGCATAATAAATTTGCCAAAGATCTCGACGAAGTTCAAAAATTCAGAGACTATTGGGAGAAGCATCGCGACCAGTTGAACTATGAAATAGACGGAGTAGTCGTCATACTCAATGACGAAAAATCTTTCCAGCGAACAGGTGTTGTCGGCAAGGCTCCGAGAGGAGCAATCGCATATAAGTTCTCCCCCAAAGAATCGGAGACGGTAGTCGAAGACATAATCGTCCAGGTTGGAAGAACCGGCGTTCTTACTCCCGTCGCAAAATTAAAACCAGTGAACATCGGGGGAACAACTGTCTCTCGCGCAACACTCCATAATCTGGATGAGATAAGACGGCTTGGGTTAAAGATAGGGGATACGGCCATAGTCGGGAGAGCAGGCGACGTAATACCGGACATTAAAAAAGTGTTGAGAGAGTTCCGAACCGGAAAAGAAAAGGAATTCCATATGCCTTTAAATTGTCCCATATGCGGAGAACCAGTAAAAAGAGTCAGGGATCAAGTTGCCTTTAAGTGTATTAACAAAAACTGTCCGGCTATAAGAAGAGAGGCGATATACCATTTCGTATCCAAAAAAGCTCTGGATATTGACGGTGTAGGCCCAAAAATAGTTGATCAACTAATGGATGTGGCCCTCATAAACGATGCGGCAGATCTTTTCATGCTTGGAAAAGAAGACCTCCTGAATCTTGAAAGATTCGCGGAAAAATCGGCTGAAAATACCGTAAACGCCATAAGGAAGAAAAAGCAAGTTCCACTGGCTAAGTTCATCTATGCTCTTGGAATTGACCATGTTGGCGAAGAAACGGCGCTTGCAATTGCAAAATTTGCAATTGCTAAGTTAAAAGTAAAAAGTAAAAAATTAAAAGTTGGCGAATTAGGCAATCTTTTTGAACACACCGAACAGGAAGAACTTCAAAATATCCCGGACATAGGCCCCATTGTTGCGCAAAGTATTTATGATTGGTTCCAAAAACCTTACAATAAAAAACTGGTAGGGAAGTTTGAGAAGTCGGGAATTGAAATTCACATTGAAAAAGCGTCAGCAAGGTCAGAAAAACTTGCCGGAAAAACATTCGTGCTAACCGGCACACTCGAAACACTGGGCAGAGACGAGGCCAAAGACCGCATCAGAGAACTGGGAGGCGATGTTTCTTCTTCTGTTTCTAAAAACACTGATTACGTTGTCGCCGGTACAGAGCCGGGTTCGAAATATGATGCGGCCAAGAAACTTGGAGTCAAAGTGATAAACGAGAAAGAATTCTTAAAAATGTTAAGATAGGATTATGCTTACCGAAAAAGAAGTGGAACACATTGCGCAACTTGCTCGAATCAAGTTGACCGAAAAAGAAAAAGATAAGTTCAAAAGGGAGTTATCCTCAATTTTGGATTTTGTTAAAAAGTTGAATGAGTTGGACACGGAGGGAGTTGAGCCGTTATATCAGACAACTGGTATCATAAATGCTTTACGATCGGATGAGCATCGAAAAGATTTTGAAATGAACGAGGACTTGAACGAAAAACTCATAGGCCAAGCTCCGCACAAAGAGAACAGATTCATTAAGGTAGGATCCGTACTAAAAAAGTGACTCCCTCAAACCTGACAATAAAATCTACCCGAGAAGCCCTCAACAGAGGAGACTTTTCGCCTGAAGAATTAATCAGGCACTACGAAAACAAGATTGAAAAGGAAAACAAGAAACTAAATGCCCTTCTTACTCCTTTTAAGCCTGTCGATGAACAGCTGAAATTGCCGGAGGGCTTATTGCGGGGAATACCATATGCTCTGAAGGATAATATCTTATTCGAAAACTCATTAGCCACCGCTGGTTCCAAGATATTGGAAAACTATAGAGCATCGTTTGACGCGACCGTGGTAAAAAAACTGAAAACTGCTGGAGCTGTTTGTCTGGGCAAAACTAATCTCGACGAATTTGCCATGGGCACATCCACAGAGAACTCGGCATTCGGTCCTACAAAAAATCCCCATGACATATCCCGTGTCCCCGGCGGTTCATCCGGCGGTTCGGCCGCTGCCGTTGCGGCAGATCTGTGCGTATTCGCACTTGGCTCCGATACGGGCGGTTCTATACGCCAACCGGCAGCTCTGTGCGGAGTAGTTGGTTTAAAACCAACCTATGGCAGAGTGTCCCGACATGGATTAATCGCTATGGCATCATCTTTGGACCAGATAGGCCCCATCACGAAAAATGTGTATGATGCCGCGCTTGTAATGAATGTGATTGCGGGTCATGATGAATTTGACGCGACAACTGCAAAGAAAAATGTCCCTGATTATACAAAAAGCCTAGAGAAAGAAATAAAAGGCCTCAAGGTGGGTATTCCCAAAGAATTCTTTAGGGATGGCTTAAGCGTTGAAGTTGCAGAAAGGATTAAATCAACAATATCAATACTGGAAAGTATTGGCTGCAATATAGCAGAGGTATCGATACCGAACTTTGAATACGCCCTTGCCGCTTATTATGTAATCGTCCCGTCGGAGGTATCCGCAAACTTATCCAGATTTGACGGTATCCGTTACGGATATTCTTCCAAATCCGCCGATACGCTTATCGATACATATTTTGAATCAAGAACAGAAGGATTCGGTCCTGAATCAAAGAGAAGAATAATGATAGGCGCCTATGCCTTATCTTCCGGATATTATGATGCTTATTATCTTAAAGCCCAGAAGGTCAGACGTCTCATAAAAAACGACTTCGACTCTGCATTTGAAAAAGTGGATGTTATAGTCGGACCGGTTTCTCCCACAACGGCGTTCAGGATAGGAGAGAAATCATCTGATCCTCTTGCTCTCTACCTAGAAGATATTTATACTGTTCCGGTTAACCTCGCAGGTTTGCCTGGGATATCAATTCCCTGCGGAAACGGTGAAAACAGCGGATTACCAGTAGGCTTTCAACTAATAGGCAAAGCATTTGACGAAGAAACGCTGTTAAGAACGGCGTACCAGTTAGAACAAAACTTGAAATGAACGAGGATACTGTATCCAACACATTAGCGTCCATATACAACATCTCTGATTTTCATGTCGGCTCTTTGAATTTGGATCTGCTCTTAGGATACTTTTCCGGTCCTGCAGCAATTGTTACTTTTAATTCATTGAAGATGCTGGGCGGACTCATATCAGTGATCTTACTTTTAATGTTCATAATAAATTTTGTAAGAATGGATAGATTTATCAGAACAAGGGCTAGCTTATTAAAAACACTGGTTCCTCCTCAATCTGCCCAGTCGAGTCCGCTTGGTTCAAGGTGGGATGAGATACAAAAACACTTAAACTCAACAAAAGAAGCCGAATGGAAATTCGCCGTTATTGAGGCGGATAGTTTGGTTGACTATATTTTGAAATCCAGCGGTTACCCCGGAGACACGATGGGTGACCGGCTGAAAAACATAGACAAGACGCAAATAGTCACCCTAGACGGTCTCTGGGAAGCGCACAAAATAAGAAACCGCCTGGCTCATGATGTGAGCTATTTCCTTCGCTACGGCGAAGCAAAAAGAGCGGTGCAACTATACGAAAAAACATTAAAGGAGCTGAACGCTCTCTAACTCGAAACCTCCCTTGCGGGAGGTTTCAACTCGGTGCCTGCACTGCATAGCTTTAGCGAAGCAGTGGAAGTTCGTTGACGATGTTTGAATACATAAAAAATAGTGTAAACGCTGACTTTTTCAAAAATCGAGGATTAATTTCCGAGGCATATAACAGGATTTTTGTATGAAAAAGCCGACATTTGAGTCGGCATACTTAACTCCTAGGGATCACGTTAGCATTTCCGATGCTATTTTACGGCATTCTTCTGGCGTCATGTTGACGCGCTGGTTAGTAAAATACATCCCTGTCTCATACCCACAATATTCTAAATCCACAAACATTTCATCCCTGTATTCTTCAAATACCAGTATTTTTCCGTTTCTTCTAGTCACCGCAGTCACTCTGCGGTCCTTTGTTCTTGTAATAATAACTGGTCTTAATCCGTCCTCTGCAGAAGCTTCAACATTGGAAAGGTTCAGGTCGTATCCGAAGTAATACCCAACTCCCTGCAATAACCTTCCCCAACCTCTAGCACGTGGCAACGGAGTCTCGCTGGCGCGGATAATCTCACGCAATTCAAAAGATGTTAGCTCAACCTGGTTAAAACAACCTTTCGCATAGCCACTTTTTTGATCCTCTCTCACTAAGGCCCAACCATTAACGCCTAACTTTACTAACAATGAACGATCCTCATTATTTGTAATGTACTGTCCATCTTGTATAAACACCCGATGCTTTAATTGTTTCATCACGGCCTCCTTTTTTGTAGTGTATGTAGTATACGATATTGAATCGTGCGTGTCAATATCTGGGGGTCGGGTTCAACTCCCGCCACCTCCCAACCAAAATCACCTATACTAATCTTTTCTTGGCAAAGGCAAAGCCATACCAAATCTACAGTTCAGTCGGTAGACCATTTTGAAACTTTTCAATCAGCATCTCTTTCTTGTCACGACGCCATTTTTTAATTTGAATTTCTCTTTTTCTTGCACCGGCCAAAGAGTCGTGCTGTTCCTGAAAAACAATAGAAAATTTAGTTTTTGATTTAGCAAATTGAGCGCCTTGTTTTGTATTATGATGATGTAACCGTTGCATCGTATTTTGAGTGACACCGATGTACAGCTTACCGTATTTATTTTTAATCATATAAACATAATACATAGAAAAAAGGATATGCCCTTTCGACTTATTTTCCAATAGAAAAATATTCGCCTGCGGTGAGCGCGAGCTAACCGCTCCCGTTCGAGGGCCTGAGCGGCCACTCAGGGCCGTCGAATGGCAGGGCACTTTCCTCAAAATTAAATCCGCCTGAAAGCGGATTTAATTTTCGCTGTGGTTTACCACGAGCGAGCCCCCTTGGGACGAGTCGAGTGGACCTACGGGGAGTCGAGCCCCGACTTCGTCCATGCCATGGACGCGTGATACCGTTTCACCATAGGCCCAAATTTAATTGAAAAAATACCATGAAAATGCTAAAATTTCAAGGTAAAAATTGAATACGATGCCCTCGTAGTTAAATGGATTATAACAGTCCCGTCCTAAGGGATAGTTGGGGGTTCGATTCCCTCCGAGGGCACCAACAACAATGCAAGTACCGCAAGAAGTTAAAAACATATTAGAAAAATTATCCAAAGCCGGTTATGAGGCCTATATTGTGGGCGGGTGCGTACGTGATCTGTTGCTTGGAAAAACCCCCAAGGATTGGGATATCACCACTAACGCAAAGCCGGAGGAAATACAAAAATTGTTTTCAGATACTGTCTATGAAAACATCTTCGGGACCGTTGCGGTTAAAACCGGTTCGGAAGACCCAGCTCTTGCGATAGTAGAAGTCACTCCTTACCGAATTGAAGGTAAGTACGCCGACAAAAGACATCCTGACGATATAAAATTTACAGACAAACTTGAAGACGATCTTTCCCGCAGAGACTTTACCATAAACGCAATAGCGGCAAAAATAACCGAAACATCAGAAACAGTTGATCCGTTCAACGGGAAAGATGACATAAAAAATAAGATCATAAGAACGGTCGGTAAGCCAGAAGAAAGATTTGGTGAGGATGCCTTGCGGCTTTTGAGAGCTGTTCGGTTTGCGACAGTTTTAGATTTTTCCGCCAAAGGCGGACCAGCCTCTGGCTGGGAAATAGAAAAAGGAACATTGGCCGCAGTAAAAGAAAACGCCGAATGGCTACGGGCGATATCAAAAGAAAGGATAAGAGACGAATTCGTAAAGATATTAGAAGCCGATAATGCTTACGAGGGAGTGTTGTTGCTTGAAGAAACCGGCCTTTTGCAATACATAGTCCCGGAATTAAGAGAAGGTGTGGGCGTCAGTCAAAACTTACATCACATTTATACCGTTTGGGAACATAATACCCGGGCTTTGAAATACGCCGCCGACAAAAAGTACTCCCTTGCCGTCCGGCTGGGTTCCTTATTCCATGACATAGGCAAGCCAAGGACAAAAAGGGGAGAAGGCAAATACTCGACTTTTTATGGCCATGATGTCGTAGGCGCCAGAATGACAGCAGAAATAATGGACCGACTTAAGTTCCCGAGAGACCTGTCAGAAAAGGTTATAAAGCTGGTCAGATATCATCTTTTTTACTATAACGTTGGAGAAGTGACCGAATCTTCAGTTCGCCGTCTTCTGGCTAATGTCGGCCCCGAAAACATCGAGGACTTGATTAAGGTCAGAGAAGGAGACCGAATCGGTTCGGGGAGGCCGAAAGCAGTACCATACAAACTCCGTCATATGAAATATGTCATAGATAAAGTTTCCCACGACCCGATCTCGGTTAAGATGCTAAAAATCGATGGCAATGAACTAATGAGTGGGTTGGGTATCAGTCCTGGACCAAAAGTCGGTCTTATACTAAACTATCTCCTTGCCGAAGTATTGGACGATCCAACAAAAAACACTAAGGAGTATTTGAAACAAAGAATCCATGAGCTGGATAAGAAAACGCCTGAAGAGCTTAAGGATTCTCTAAATAAAATTGAGGCGGCATCTAAAAAAGAAGAGGAGGAAAGAATGAAAAAATACTACGTATAAACCAGCTGTTAGCGGATAGTTAATTTTCAGGCTGTAGTGTAACGGTAACACGCACCGTTCGGGTCGGTGAGACTCCGGGTTCAAATCCCGGCAGCCTGACAAGTTCCGATTTGTCTACGATTCTAAACATTGACAAAGCCCATAAATTATCTATGATATAGGCACACTTTCGGGCGGAGAGAGTTCCTTGAGTTCAATCAGACAGTACCAGCGACGGGCAGCGGAATCGGTCATTACAAGGATTAACATGACCGTCAAGCATGGTCCTAAAATACTTCTCAACAAAAGAAGCGGGAAAAAATTACACTTGCTTGGTATCAGTGAGGGGACCGGTACGTGTTCTGATCTGCATGGGATCAATATCGCCGTCTTTAGTGAACACCCTTTTGACCCGAAGAGGCATCGCTTAATTACCGAATCTAAACCCTGCCACGGGGCCGTTCTTCTAAGGGATCCTACCGAAAAAGAAATCAGGGAGCATAGGCATGAGTTCTCTGTCGACGATCAATGCCTTCAGGCAGTCGAGGGACTGATCTCGGTACCAACAAAAGGGGGAAATATCCTCAGATTCAAACCAAACGGCAAGTCCGCACTTTACGTTCAACTGGCGTAGACACATAACCGGCCTAAGGCCGTGTTTTTTATTTATTCGAAAAAATAGGGTCTTGAAATTCGCCTAATTTGTGACAATATACTAATCGCAACCTGAATATAGTGGAGAGTGCAGATGCGGGTGCGGATCTTTAAAAATTTAAGCTTCAAAGAACTCGGTCCTAATTTTACGGAAGTCACAGAAAAACCTGATTTAATTATGGTTCGCTCGACCGAACTCCATGATGTATCTCTTATTCCCGATACGACTTGGGGTATTTTCCGAGCTGGATCAGGCACCGACAACATACCTGTCGATGAAATGACAAAAAAGGGCGTGCCGGTCTTTAATACGCCCGGCTCGAATGCCAATTCAGTAAAAGAACTTGCCCTCGGTGTTATGATTATGGCATCAAGAAACTGTTTCTCTGCTTTCGATTTTGTGAATCAAAGCCCCGCAGATACGGATTTCGAAAAAGCAAAAATCAAATTTGTCGGAACAGAAATTGCCGGAAAAAATATTTTAATTCTCGGCCTCGGTAACATCGGCTACTCCCTCGCAGAAGCATGCCACAATCTGGGAATGAATGTGTTCGGTTATGACCCCTTCGTTAAAAGAGATGCGCGGTGGCTTACTCAGCTTGATCTGCTAAGCGACACAACCGTTTCTATCTGCGATTTTGTCTCTATCCATATACCGAAAAATGAACGAACCGTAAATTTCGTTAATGAAGAATTCATATTGAGATTAAAGCGTGGGGTAATTCTTCTAAATTTTGCCAGAAAAGAATTGGTGGATACCTACTGGCTTGGCATCGCTCTTGAAGCGGGCCAAGTCCGATATTACGCCTCAGATTTTGTCCAAGAAAGTCTTCGTCGATATATTCCGTCAAAGGCCTTAATGCTCACCCATCTTGGTGCTTCGACCGAAGAAGCTGAAAAACGATCGGTCGCTATGGCCAGAAATCAAGCCGAAAATTACTGGTACTTCGGCGAGATAATCAACTCGGTTAACTTTCCCAGACTAACTCCTGATCACACTTTTGAATACAAAAGGCTATTTATCGTCAACAGAAATGTGCCAGGAACATTGGCCAAAATAACCGGTTTAATCAGCCGAGACGGACTTAATATCTCCGCAGTTATTAATAACAGCAAGGGGGAAATTTCCTGCTTCGCAATTGATATCGATAAACCGCCGGACGAGAATGAAGCTGATCTTGCAAGATTAATCAACGACCTTGGAAAACTCGAGGATATTATTCGATTCAGAGTTATCTATCCAAATACCGCCTAACCGACTCTAGGCGGTTTTAAATTTAAAAAAACAACACATGACCGAAACGAAACCGCCTTTTATTATTTCGAATGCTCTGATATTATCTTTGATATGAACAAGAACGATTCAAAACATCTCATTACCTCTGAATCAGTTACTGAAGGTCATCCTGACAAAATCGCTGACCAGATATCTGATGCCGTATTAGACGAGGTCTTGAAACAAGATCCGTACGGACGCGTTGCCATAGAAACACTCCTCACCGGAAATCTGGTTATTATTGCCGGGGAGCTAACCACCAGCGCAAAACTCGACATTCCGAGAATCGCCCGACGAGTAATCAAGAATATCGGCTACGACAGGCCCGAACTTGGTTTTGATTATAAAAACTGCCAAATACAAACCAATATCCAACAACAGTCATCCGATATCGCTATGGGAGTCGGACAATACCGCAAAGAACAACCTGAAAAAATCGGAGCGGGAGATCAAGGTATGATGTATGGATATGCATCTTCTGAAACCAAAACCTTAATGCCCCTGCCGATCGCCCTTGCCCACAGTCTTGTCTACCGACTTACGCAGGTCAGAAAGAAAAAGATTCTTCCATATTTGAGACCTGACGGCAAATCTCAGGTCACGATAGAATATACCGCGGACGGAAAAGCCTGTGCCAATACGATTCTCGTTTCGACCCAGCATGATCCGAACATATCTCAGAGAAAGATAAAAAAGGATATTATCGCTCAAGTAATCAAAAAAGCAATTCCGGCCAATCTTTTGTCGGGTAAAACAAGGATTCTGGTGAATCCAACCGGAAGATTTGTTATCGGCGGTCCCGTGGGAGATACGGGACTTACCGGAAGAAAAATAATAGTTGATACATACGGAGGAGTCGGACGTCATGGCGGAGGATGTTTCTCCGGAAAGGATCCGACCAAAGTTGACCGTTCGGGCTCATATGCCGCCCGCTGGGTAGCCAAAAACATAGTCGCTGCTAAACTGGCTGACAAAGTTGAAATACAAATCAGCTATGCCATCGGAATCCCCGAACCTGTTTCTATTAATATAGACACTTTCGGTACCGGAAAGTTTCCTGACTGGAGAATAGTGGAAGCGGTCGGAAAGGTATTCGATCTTCGGCCGGGAATGTTAATTAAGAATTTAAATCTGCGCCAGCCTATCTATCTCAAATCCTCCGCTTATGGCCACTTCGGACGGTCTGACATTAAATTACCGTGGGAGAATACGAACAAGGCTAAAGACTTATCAAAGCTTCTCAAATGAAAATTTGGCTTGATGACCAACTAAACAATCCGGAACGCCCCAATTGGGTAAAATAAAATAGGGCCCGTCGTAAAGTGGTATTACGCGGCATTCGCATTGCCGAATCGGGAGTTCGATTCTCCCCGGGTCCACCGAGCTAAGCTCGGTCCATCTGAGCTTAATAAAAATCAAGTCTAATAAACTTGATTTTTATCTACTGCAAAGCTAAGCTTTGCCTTATGTATTATGTCTACATCTTATTCAGCAAAAAAGACGGCAATCTATATATTGGCTACACCAATGACTTAAAGAGAAGACTGCGAGAACATAAAAGTGGTCAAAGCATTGCAACTAGAAACAGGCTACCCTTGCTACTCATTCATTACGAATCATATCTAAAGTGGTCTGATGCTAAACGCAGAGAAAAATTCCTTAAAGGCGGTAAGGGTAGGGCTGAATTTAAGATACAATTACAAGATATCCTGAGAGAGTTAGGCTACAAGCATCTATAAAACGTGGTTTTTAATTGATCGAGCTTAGCTTGATTGAGAGTTGGGGGCAGTTGAATAAAAATTGATTCTCTGATATTCTACTTGCATTACAAATTACACAGGAAAGAAAAATGATAAATCAGTGGCTGGTGGAAAGCACAGATAATGATGGCGCGGTATTTTACCACATCGATTCTGATGGAAATAAGATTAGGGTTAGGGTAAAGAAAGAAAATTACCTTATCGTTGATGGTAGAATTTTTGTGAAACTGGGGAGTGAGCCTGAGTGGTTTGACCCACCCCAACAGTGCCCTATTTAGATAGCCGGTTATCCCGGCTATTTTCATATAAAAATCCTATCATATACCCTAAAAATTAAACTCTTATTTTGCACGAGGTCAGAATTTATGCTACGTTTTAGATATTCGAGATCGAAACTCTAAACTTAAAAAACCCAAAATTTTTCATAACCATGAGTGACTCTGAACTTCTTAAATACGTCGGCCAGTCTCGTCAAAAAGGATTAACCGATGAGCAGATTAAACAGAATCTCCTTGGGAGTGGGTGGCAGGAAAATGATATTAACCAAGCATTGAAACCAGTCAAAAAGAAATTGGCCGTATTGATGTATTTCGGAATTGGTATATTGATTTCTATTTTTACCGGCGACTGGCGCGACCCGTTCGCAAAATTCCATCTTAAACAGGGCATCATTTTGTATATCGTTTCTATCGGACTAGATATAGCATTCGGAGTCTCGAGGTTTGTGGTAGACGAGGGTGGCGTAAAAACTTCTCTGGTTTATTCGTTAGTTGGATTTTTTGTAAACTTGACGGTATTTGCCATAGGTATCCGAGGCATCGTAAATGCCGCTACCGGGAAAATGGACGAGCTTCCAATAATCGGCGGCCTTGCAAAATATTTTAAATTTTAAAACCCCAAATCATCATGAATACAAATTTATACCTAATTGGATTTTTCTTCCCCGTTATAGGATTAGCAATAACCATTACTCTTGCGATCTTTTTTCAAGGATTAAAGAGGTGGATAGTTTTATTTGTAGCTCCATTAGCAACAGTACTCGTTACCTTTTTGTTTATTAGATATGGAGATTATGGAATGGGAGCTTTGATTCCTGTAATTCTAACGACCTTTTTTGTGATGGGGCTTATGATCTATTATCCGGTCTTAATCGTATGGGCAATTGTTGCTTGGAGAAAAAACAAGAAAAAGATTAATTCTGATAATTCTGACCTCCCAATTCCCAAACCACAGGAACAGCAGTAAGTCGTCGCCACAGAAGAAGGGGGCTAACTTATTTCAGATCTTCCACCGTCAAACTAAAACCTTCTCCTTTCCTAATGCTACCGTCAAGAATTTTAGTAGCAATCGCGCTTTCAACTTTGTCCCGAATGACCCTTTCCATCGGACGGGCACCGAACTGCGGATCAAAACCGGCCTTGGCGATATAATCAGCTATCTCAGGCGTTGGCATAAACTCGTAGCCCTGCTCCTTCATTCTCGCAGCTAGATTAGCCAGCAACAGCTCGGTGATTTTACCAACCTGATCCTGCGAGAGGGGATGAAAAATGACTATCTCGTCAAAACGGTTCAGAAATTCAGGACTGAAATGCTTTCCCTGAATCATCATATCCACGAGTCTTTCTTTCTCTAATGACGGATCCAATCCTTGCCTGACCAGATCTCTCACCAGATCAGCTCCGGCATTTGAGGTGGCGATGATTATATTCTGTTCAAAATTTATTTTTCTTCCAAAAACATCGGTTAACCTGCCTTCATCAAAAACCTGAAGAAAAATATTAAGAACATTCTTGTTGGCTTTCTCCAACTCATCTAATAAGATCAGCGAAAACGGATTATCTCTGACCTCGGTCACAAAACGCCCCGGCTCATTAGCTTTTATGGAGCCTATGAACCTATCCAAAGAATCTGTGTCCTGATACTCTGACATGTCAAATCTAAGCATCCTGTCGGCTGAACCAAAATATGTTTTTGCCAGAATTTTGGCAGTCAAGGTCTTACCGACACCGGTCGGACCCACAAAAAGAAATACTCCGGCCGGCTTCCCGCGTTTGGCCAATCCAATTCGAAGCCTTCTCATTGTTGATGCTACTACCTCCACGGCCCTGTCCTGACCTATCAGCTCCTGATGCATTATTTCCTCGAGGCGGACGAGTTTTTCTTTCTCATCTCCGATAATAGGACCCAACGGAATTCCTGTTTTTCGACTGACAACCTCGCTGACTTCGGTTTTAGTCACGATTCTCCGGTTACTCGAAATACTGTAAGAAACAACCTCTGACAGCAAATCAAAAGCTTTTTCCGGAAATGGCGATGTGCGGATAAATTTATCCGAATCCTGAACGATTTGTTTTATAGCGCCGAAAGTCAACACCACGCCCTGATTGGCCTCTATAGCCGGGACCAATTCCTGAATCATTTTGAGAGTCTGCCCTGCATCCGGTTCAAAAACATTAATTCTTTCAAAAACTTCCGTAAGTTCTGACCGTCCCTCAATAAATTTGTGGAATGCGCCAGGATTTGTAGTGGCTATAATCTGAATATGAGACGACCTCAAATAGGGGACGAGTACCTCAGTCACATCTATCCTCCCAAGCCCACCTATCTCGCCGATAAAATTATGAAAATCACGGAGAATCAGAACGATATTTCCCGCTTTTACGGCTTCGTTCAAAACGGCTGTCAATAAATTTTGTACATCATTTATGCTTTTGGACGAGCCGACGATAAGAGACAGGTTTAAATCAAAAACCTGCTTAAAGTTAAGCTGGGGCAACGCCTTGCCTCTTGCAATCAACTCGGCCAAATCAAGAATAATCCGCTCTCTCCCGACTCCCTCTTCTCCGACCAAAAGAACATTATTTTGACCTGATCTGACAAGAATCTGTTCAATTTGCTCGATCTCTTTGCTTCTAAAAATAAGTCTGACGATAGGCCTTGAATATTCCATCTTATCCGTTAAATTTGCGGCGAAAACTTTAAGATAGCGGGCGAAACCGAAAACCCAATCCCGGCCTATCGGCGGCTGACGAAGCAAATTTTCCAAACTCCAAAATTTGTTACCTTCTCTCCAATAAGCCCAGATGTGTTCGTACCAGTCGGCCAATTCCTCCAAATCATTCTTGTCCAAATCCTGACCAACAATAAAATTCTTAAAATTCTCGTCATAATCGAACATCGCAGCCATAATATCCAAAACAGAAATCCTTTTACTGCCATGCTTATCTCTTAATACCAGCGCCTCTTCAAGAAGTTTATGAACATCAGGAGATATGTTTCTGCTGACGAACACGGAAAGCCCGCCCACAGACGGATTCGGCGTCGTTAAAGTTTCCTTTAATTGTCTCTCGACTACCTTATATGTCGGGATAATTCTGGTAAACAATTTATCCATCACGTTATCTTCGAGCATCGCCACCAATAAAGTCCTGACCGATAGTTCCTTTTCACCAAAAGAACGCGAAAATTTAAATGCCTGTTCAAAAACTCTGGCTGCCTGATATTCCAAAAGGTCCGCGATATTACCGGTACTTTTTATTTTGGGATATTTCAAAAAATAACTACCGAACAATTCAAAAAACAGCGTGGACAATCCTAAGGGAAAAGCAATCATGGCCCAGCCAAGATGAATTTGTAAAGACAAGGGGTACGCCATATTCACCAAAAAAAGTCCGATCGGAATACTGCCGAGAACGAAAAACATAATCCGACAAAATTTCAAAACACCGGCCGGAAACAAATGAAAGAATAGTACCGCCTTATATATTGCCGATTTTTCAAAATCGAAAATCATAATATGAAACTCGCACCCTTAAAAACCAGGTAAATAGCGAGAGCGGGCCAGGCAAGCCATGCTATGAAAATCAGCATAAACCCCACAAAGACCAGAGCTTCAAAAATAAGGCCTGATAAAATCAGGGTCAACCTCAAACCTGCCGCTATCAAACGGATATAGGTATCGATCACTACATTGGAAATTTTATCTACAAAGGTCTTTTTTCTGCTCCAGAAATCAGAAGCATTCTGCCTGTGCCACGGAGAAAAAAGAGTTTGAAAATGCCTAGCTATCAAAAACTTATGCCAGACGGCAATTTGATAGTTCTTCATAATCTTGAATATTTCAAAAGGCGCAACCCCGAAGTGCCAATAAAAATACTCGATAAAAATAGTAACCATCATCTAAATAATATCATATTTTACTAAAAATATCGTGCCCCATAAGTCAGTTCGAAGACTCAGCGACGTGTCCAAAAGAGCTGACCTCGCAGTAGTTTTATAGATATTTTAATTCACCGCAATACATGCTAAAGTCGACAAGGTGTTGAATAAAATTTTAGAAAATTTAAATACTAAACAGCTTGAGGCTGTCAAGGCAATTGACGGCCCTGTTTTAGTTATCTCCGGCCCTGGTTCGGGCAAAACCAAGTGCCTCACTCACAGAATCGCTCACCTTATCGCAAGCGGAATAAGACCCGAGAATATCTTGGCCCTAACATTCACAAATAAAGCCGCTGGTGAAATGCGTGAGCGGGTACAAAAGTTGTTGAAAATCGGAAACTGGGAACCGGAAACTCAATCAGCCTTACCAATGGTCGGCACATTTCATTCCATTGGTCTAAAGATCTTGAGGCGGGAAATCCACAATCTCGGCTATAAAAATAGTTTCACTATTTTTGACGAGGACGATCAGACAAGCCTGGTGAAAAGAGTGATGGCCGAACTGGAGCTGGATACCAAAAAATTCCACCCCAAAGCTGTGCTGTCCAGAATATCGCGCTTTAAAACAGAGTTCGTCGAACCGAGAAATGAGTCCGAAGACAGCTTTTTCGAAAAAATAGTAAGCAAAGTCTATAAACACTACCAAGACGAGTTGAAACGGCTGAATGCTGTCGATTTCGATGACCTGATCGTTCTCTGCGTAAAATTATTCCGAAACGATCCGAAGATTTTGGAAAAATATCAAAGTCTTTGGAAATACGTACTCGTCGACGAATATCAAGACACGAGCCGAGATCAGTATGCTTTCATCTCTTTGCTAGCCAAGGCACACAATAATTTATTCTGCATAGGCGATGATGCCCAGTCAATATATCAGTTCCGCCACGCTGACATAAGAAATATACTGAACTTCCAGAAAGATTATCCCAAAGCGAAGGTCGTGATGCTTGAACAAAACTACCGTTCAACCAAAAGCATCATCACGGCCGCCAGTCATCTGATATCCAACAACAAAAACCAGATACCCAAGGAGCTTTGGACCGACAACAAAAACGGCGAGAATATCTTGGTCAAAGAACTCCTCAACGAAAGACGAGAAGCAAGTTTCATAGTATCGACGATAAATGACTTGATCCAAAAAGACCGGAGGCCGAACGACATCGTGGTTTTGTATCGTACTCATGCCCAGTCTCGCGCCATAGAAGAAGCTCTTATCTCGGCTGGATTTCCTTACCATATAGTCGGGGGTATCAAATTTTACGACAGAAAAGAGATAAAAGATATTCTTGCTTACCTTAAATTTCTAACAAATCCGGCCGATATCATCAGTTTTGAGAGGATATACAATACCCCTTCGCGGGGGATAGGCAAAAACGCCTTAGACAAGATATTGAGTGGGGACCCAAACAACGTTCTTAACGGCCTAAAAAAAGCGGCGGCGGATAAAAGCGCGCCAGCGAGGCAACTTGCGGCCATTAAGGCGTTCGACAATCTGTTGGAAGAAATGATTGAAGGGATCGACAAAAGCAAACTAACAACCTTCATAAAACACATCATTAAATCAACCGGCTATGAAAAATACTTAAAAGAAACGTGGGCACCGGAAAATGCCGAAGAACGCTTAGAAAACCTGAAAGAGCTTCTTACCGTCGCAAAAAAATACGATCCGCCAGCTGGCGGACGCGAATCGTGTTCTGAGGGAATGAAATCATTCCTTGAAGAGATCGCTTTGCTCCAAGATATGGATCGAGTCAAGAACACCGACAACAAGATCACGCTCATGACAGTTCACGCTTCAAAAGGTCTGGAATTTCCGGTTGTTTTCATTATCGGTCTTGAAGAAGGGCTGTTCCCTCATTCAAGAACGCTTTTTTATCCTGACGAGTTGGAAGAGGAAAGGCGTCTTTGTTATGTGGCCATTACAAGAGCAAAAGAAAGGTTAATCTTAACTTTTACCAAGTACAGAAATATTTTCGGCTCAACCCAGACTAATCTTCCGTCTAGGTTTTTGGGAGAAATACCGGCCCACCTTGCATCATTTGAAACAACCGGGACCGATTTTGACGACGACTACGAAGACAAAGTCTACTACTAATTTACAATTTTCAATAATCAATTTACACTAAAGCATCAATGAATCAATTACCCAATAAATACGACTTGCCTGAACGAACTACTAAATTTGGCGTATCAATAATTAGATTTTGTAAATTACTTAAAAGAGATCCCGTATCTGACCCTATTATAAATCAGCTTGTTCGCGCGGGTACAAGTGTCGGCGCAAATTACGCGGAAGCAAACAATGCAAGCTCAAAAAAGGACTTTAGAAATAAAATTTTTCTTTGCAAGAAAGAATCCCAAGAAACTAAATACTGGCTACAAATGATTGGTGAATACACTACCGAAAACAAGGAACTAGATAAATTAGGCCGAGAAAATCAAGAATTGCTAATGATCTTTCAAAAAATATGCTCTTCATTGGATAATTGATGAATTGTAAATTTATTGAAAACTGATATTTGTAAATTGATAATTTATCCTAAAAAATCTTTGGGTCAAAACTTTCTGATAAACCGGGGGGTATTGAAAAAAATTATACTTGCCGCAGATTTAAAAGAAGGGGATATCGTAGTTGAAGTCGGCCCCGGAACTGGAAACTTAACTAAAGAGTTGGCAAAAATAGCAAAAAATGTAGTCGCCATAGAAAAAGATCGAGGTTTAATACCAGTACTGAAAGAAGGGCTTAGGGATTACAATAACGTAGAAATTATACAAGAAGATGTCTTAAAAATAGACGGGGCTAATCTACTGCGCTACTGCGCTAACACCTACAAACTAGTCGGCAATATTCCATACTATATTACTTCGTATCTTCTAAAAACAATCTTTGAAAAATGGCCCATGCCGGAACGTATCGTGCTGATGGTACAAAAAGAAGTGGCGCAAAGAATAGTCGCCAAACCCCCCAAGATGAACCTGCTTGCCTTGTCGGTCCAATTTTACGCTGAACCTAAAATCATCAGCTATGTATCGCGGGGCAGTTTCAGACCGATGCCAAAAGTCGATTCAGCAATCATTCGACTCATGCCAAAAAATGAAAACTATCGCACCGATCCGCTACTGCGCTACAATCTGTTTAAGCTGATCCGAACCGCCTTTGCGGGAAAAAGGAAACAACTCAAAAACACTATCGGTCTCGAAGGGTTAAATAAATCCGGCATTAAACCAGAGGCACGACCCGAGGAGTTGTTTTTGAAAGATTGGATAAAAATTGTTTCTAGGGTATAATTTTATCATGAGAACAACAACCATTTTTACCATTACCGCTGTCGCATTATTGTTATCGCCGTTCGACGTTTTTGCTTTATCGTTAAATCCTGTCAATTCTCTGGTGGGCGGCAGAAAAATCACTACCATACCTTGTCTGTGTTCACCGGGAACCTTAATGATAACAGTCGGCCCTCCCCGAGGTGGAACTTTTATTTATGTTCCGGGCATTAGCAGATTATATCGATTCTATTCTTTGTGGCCACCCTCATGGTCTCTCGGTCTTGCCAGCGGAAACCGCACTTGCTATCAACCGACCCCAACTCAATGTCCTTGTTGCCCCGGTATCCCTGTCGGAAACGGCCCAATTATAAGAATGATGGGCACCTCTTTGTTTTAATCGGCAACCCCTCTTTTTAACTGACCCCTAATATCAACAGCTGGCCTGGAAATCAGGCTGTTTTTAAGTGGTATAATTAAATTAGCGACTAGTAATTAGCAACTAGCGACTAGTAAAAGTCGCGAATTGCAACTTGCAAGTCGCAATTAAGATTGCCTAACAGATACAAAATAATATCTGGTTTAATGGTATTCGTAGCCATATTTTTGGTTTATTTTGGATTTAAAAACCTAAAAGCCGAGTTGAACTTAAAGCCCAGCCAAGCAAATATTAATACGCCCATTGAAAACGATGCCGATTGGGATGATGACGGTCTCAATAACAGAGAGGAGTCATATTGGAGTACTGATTCAAACAATCCTGATAGCGACGGAGACGGTTATCTTGATGGGGAAGAAGTGGCTTCCGGCCACGATCCTCTGATACCCGGGCCGGATGATCTGCTTCCAACAAACGACAACTTGACGATGAAAATGTCTCAACTTGCTCTATCCGGTTTGGTTGAAGGTTCTTTGAAACCAGACAGTCCTAACTACGAACAATCGTTAAGCGACTTAGCTGACGTAATAGCCGAAGACGCGATAACTAGTTTTGAAGCAGACCTCTCAAAAACCGAGATTAGAATCATAGACTCCGACAAGTTTTCCCAGCAAAATTATATTGAAGAGTTTTCCCGAACCCACGAAAAGCTCCTTAAAACATTTGTCGAACAAATGCTCGCGCTTGAAGAAAATCTAAATAACATCGGCGCATACGGAATGGCGTACGGAGGGGTTGCGAAAAGTTTCAGCGGATCGGCTTCCAGATATCAGGAAATATACGGTGAATTATTAAAAATAGGCGTCCCAAAAAACTGGGAAAGCAGTCATCTTGGCGTAATCAAGCTCGTCGGAGAATTGTCGCAAGCAAGCCAAGCTGTCGTTTCCGGAGCGAATGATCCCATAAAAGCAGTCGCCGGTTTGAACAAAATAGTCCAGCTTTGGGAAATTCTTCCTGAAATCACGGAATCATACTCCAAAAAAATACAACTGAACGAGCTAAGACCGGATCAAACCATATTCAAATAAATGATTAAAAAAATACTGCCGATTATAATTATCCTGTCTCTCGTATTTCCGTCATTTGTTCAGGTTGCCCAAGCCGGAGTTTTGGAATCTACCATTAGCTTCACCTCCTGCACGGCGGGCGGATTTATTTCCGGCTTGATTAGCCAGGGACTGAGAATCCTTGAGGGTTTAGTAAGAGGATTATTCTCTCGGTTTTTAGGAGGATTAATAACTAATATTGGCGGTACGGTGCCGGTAAGTGATCAGGTGGTTAGAGATGAAACGGGAAGTTTTAGAAGATCTTACACCGCAAAAGAAACTCATCAAGACATTATCGCCAGATGCGCCGCCAGAGAAATACTGATGGCTATGGGCAGAAATATAATGAACACCGCCCGCACCAGCGGCAGAAACGGGGGGCCGGCCTGGGTCAGAAACTGGCGCAATTTTCAACTAGATGCCCAATACAGAGGAGAGGATATATTCAGAGGAATGCTTTATTCGACCGACTTGTGCGACTATTTCGACAGCGATCTAAAGAGCATGTTTGGAGCAAACCAAAATATAAATCTGGCATCAATCCGGACAAGAGCAGGTGGTTTTGACTCATTTCAAGCTAAGACTGGCTGTACTCTCCCGGATAATTTTGATTTCGAGGCCTACCAACAAGATTTCTCCGGCAACGGCGGGTGGGAAGCGTGGTCAAGGCTCCTTGAGCCCCAGAATAATTTCCACGGAGCCTTATTTAAGTCGCTTGATGAAGCAAATAAGCAGCGGGTGATAGAGGAATCGGCGGATATAAATGAGACCGCAGCGACAGGATTTACATCCATACGAGGCAGGAATGCTGTTGAAAGTTGTTCGGTAAGGAACCCAAGAAACGGGAGATGTTTGATATACAAAGACATTTTGACACCAGCAGGTATTTTGAGCGGGGCGGTAACGTCCGGGATTGAGTCCGAGTTGCAGTGGGTAGCTTCTTCAGATGAGTTAAGTGAGATTATCGCCAGTGCTATAAATGTTTTATTAAACCGGCTGACGGACCTTAGTAATTCCAATGAAGGCGACTATATTGTTCCCGGAGAAATAGAGGTGTCAATATCTCCATTTCCTCCGCCTGGCGGAGGCGGTGGAACCGGCGCCTGTCAAGATCCCGGCAATACTGTTGCAAATTATGCCGGAAATCTTGATGGCGCCATCAATGCGGTGATTAATAGCAACCCCGGAGGAATAGCTGATGAGCCCAATACCTGGGAAAATGCTTCTATCTTTCTTGGCTATGTAGCCGGAGAGCTTCAATCAGCTGGATTTAATGCCACAACGAATGTTCTCAACGGAAACGATAATCCCAACAGCGGTGATCTTATTGCTTTATGGCAAAACGGGGATACGACGGCAGAACGATACGACGCGGTAAGCAGCGCTGGGGCAGGCGACATGTCAATAAGAGATGCGGCAACAGTCGGCTATACGGGGGATATTCCCTTAAGTTGCGTATGGTAAATCAAAAAATAATGAAAGCGGCTCCCAAAAAACTACTTCTACCAATTCTCTTTCTGGGTCTGTTCCTGCCGATTTTTAACGCGCAAGCACTTTCGCTTGGAGGATTTTTTGGAATAGGTGATTTTGCTTATGAAGCTGTGGCAAATATTTTTGGTTATTCCGCTTATTTACTTTTTGCGTCTTTGGGCACTTTTATGGGCGTGGCTGTCACCGCTTTGGCTTGGGTGGTTAATTTGAGAATCTACACTAATGTCCCGGTCATAGAGGAGAGTTGGAAAATTATGCGCGACTTCGCCAATATGCTCTTTATCATTGCGTTGATAGTTATGGCGTACGGTACGATATTTAATATCAAGGGGTATGATTTCAGGTCTCTGATTCCCAAGTTCCTCATCGCCGCTCTGCTTATAAATTTCAGCTTGGTAATCGGGGGACTGATAATTGACGCGGCGCAGATTCTGAACAATACCTTCCTTAATGCAATGGGTGATATTGCCGGACACCTGGGCCAAGGGTTAGAACCGTGGAAACTGTTACCCGAAGCCGCTAATGCCTCAGATGGGGCAGAAGCAATATCAAGCTTGGCGTTTTCTTCCTTTGTAACACTGCTGTTTGCGATTTTTATGGCATTTGTTTTTCTAATAAGCGTGGCTGTACCGCTGACAGTCGCACTCGTGAGAATACCAATTTTATGGGCACTACTTATTGTTTCGCCAATGGCGTGGCTCTTGAGCATCTTGCCGGCGACAAAAGGAGCATATGACAAGTGGTGGCATCAATTTATAGGTTGGAATTTATTTTTGCCGTATTATTTGTTTTTTATGTACTTTGCTCTTTATTTCTTGGACAGAAAAGACGAGGTTCTTGCTGGCTTGGGCCAAACATTCGTTAACGATAAAATAACCGGTTTGGAAGGGTTGCAATCCGATTTTACTTTTGGACTGATATTTTACTATTTTCTTGTGGCCATCTTTATGATAGGCGGCACAAAAGTGGCAATGAGTGCCGGAACGTTTTCCGGAACGGGAGTAGTGCAAGTGGCAAAATGGGGAAGAGATAGGGTGGCAAATAGGATAGGGTGGACAGCTGCCGGCAGAGCGGTGAAAGGAAGGTTTGACGAACTTGGGGAAAAAGAAGAGGCCAGAATAGCGCGACAAACAGGATATATGAGAGATGCCCTTGGCCGTATTACCGGCGGCAAGGTCGGATTTTTGGAAGAACAACAAGCTAAAGATATCGGGGAAATCAAGAAGAGATTTGAAAGAATTACCGACCCAGCAGAACTTAGAAAGTTGATGGACAAAGGTCCGCTTAGAAACCAGTTGGCTGCCAGAGAAGTGATGAAGGATAGAGGATTATTAACCAGCGATGATTACAGAAAGACATTCGAACTGTACGGCGGCAACAACACGCTGGCCGGCAGACAGTTCGCTAAAAGCATTGACTACGGTAAACTTTCCAGCACGGATAGAGGGGATTGGTACAAAGACCTGACAGACGTAGAAGCTAAGAGAAAAGTTGCCGAAGTTATGGCTGAGAAGGGCGAGTTTGATACCGTCGATTCTATTCAAAGAGCTCAGTCGTTATATGCCTTACCAGGAGAAAAAGCAAACTTTCTTAAAAAAGCTGCCAGACGCATTACTGATAATACGACACTGCGCGGTCTCATGACTACAGGAAGCGACCAAGAAAAACTGGCTGTTAGAGAAATTCTAGCAGAAAGAGGTGCTTTGACTGGCGCTGAGATGTTTGACACTTATAGTATGTACAGAGCTGGATCTAAAGAAGCGGTTGATTTTGGCACAAAGGTTGACTTCGAAAATCTATCTCAAACAGATAGACAAACGTGGTACAACAATGCTCCTGATAATGAGGTAAAAAGAAAGTCAGCTGAAGTAATGGCTGAAAAAGGTGACCCGAGCATGATGACCGCGCCGGCGCTTGCGGCCGCTGCCAACTTGTATGCTAATGATGCTGAAAAAATCAAATTCCTAGAAAAAGCTGAGAAAAAGAACTTCATGGCTACCGTCGACGCCAAAGCTGCTCTTGGAGTAGTGCGAGATGCCGCTGGAACTCCGCTAGCAACCAGGGGAGCGGTTCTTAATTTTAGAGTAACGAGAATGAAAGCTGATGCTTTGGCAGAAATAGGCTATGACGGCGGTTGGGGAAACCCGGATTTTGTCAATGCGGTTCAAGCAAAGATAAATGCACTTCAAACATCTGAACCTTCTATCCCCGGTGGACCGCCCACAACTCCAGGGGGTCCTCCGATTATGCCCAAGCCTGGTGGTGGCGAGAGGTTCAAGAAAGGACTGCAAGATAATGCAACGGACACAAGAAGTTTGGCACAGATTTTTGCTTTAACAATCCCTTAAAACCCCCTTAAGATGAATATATATAGTCCTTCCCAAGTGGACCTAGAGGAATTACTACTAGTCAAAAAGGACTGGGATATTTTCGCGAATAAATTTATAAAATTACCACTTAAGGTGAAAGATGTTATGACTTCTGCTACAACTGATTACTACTTAGAATTTCTTTCTAAAAAAGTTGGCTTGGACCAGAATCAATCTTCCGACTTATCGCGGATAGTAAGAGACGTCCTTCTTGCCGACGCTTTCTTGAGCGACTTCCCTGCATTAATATCTTCAAAGCTGGGAGTTGAGGCGAGCATCGCAAATCAAATTGCCAACAAAATAGTCAGCGAACTATTCGCTCTGGCGATAGAGGATATTAAAAATATGCAAAGAGAAAAATTTAAAGACAGAATAGCGCAAAACAGATCCAACCAAAGCCAGCAGTCATCACAGAACACAAACGCAGAGCAAAGCAATGTGATAGATCTACGTAAACAAAATCAATGAGGTTTCAATTACCACAATTCATAGAAACAGAGACGAAATTGGTCGGCCCGCTTACTTTGAAGCAGTTTCTGTGGGTAGCCGGCGGAGTGTCGATACTATTTCTTCTGTTTACGACTACGCAGGGTGGATTTATATTCTTCGCCGCCGGAGTACCGATAGCGGCGATATTTCTGGCTTTTGCTTTCCTGAAAATAGACGGGATGCCGTTAATCAATTACATCGCGTATCTACTTTCATATTTATTAAACCCTAAACGATACATATTCAGAAAAGACGAGGATAATAATTTAAAAACTAGAATCTAAAAATGAAAAACGGCAGTGTAAAATTAAAAACTAAGACAACTTCTCCAGTTTTAACTTTTTAGTTGTCGTTTTTAGATTTTCAATTTTACTTTTTAATTTGAAACATGCCCAACCAATCCACCGAAAATTTAGTCCCTATTTCTGATATCCGTGAAGGGGTGGTTGTTCTTAAGAATGGCTCTCTCAGGATGGTTTTAGAGATTTCGGCTATAAATTTTGAGTTAAGATCCGCCGATGAACAAGTAGCGATACTTCAGGGTTTTCAAAATTTTCTCAATTCCGTTGATTTTCCTCTTCAAATCATTGTCAGCTCCAGAGAACTGGACATAAGCGGCTATCTTAAGATCGTGGGCGAGATTGTCGAGTCGACAACCAACGAACTTATGAAGATCCAAGCCTCAGAATATTCAAGATTTATAAAAGAACTCTCGAGTTTGTCCAACATAATGTCTAAGAGGTTCTATATCGCGGTTCCTTTTTACATCTACGAAAAACCGGAAGCCACGGGGTTGATCCGAAGCTTAAAGGGAATATTGAGTCCCCAGACCATACCCAAAGAACTGACGGGCGAACAATTCAACTCTTACAAAAACCAGTTGCTCCAAAGAGCCGAGCTGGTTTACGGCGGCCTTGCCGGATTAGGCCTTCAGATAACCCAGCTTGAGGACGAGGAACTTAAGAACTTGTATTATCAGCTCTATAATCCAACCAAGGACGACTAGAAACCTTTAGCTTACAACAATGGCTGCTGAGCAACAGAAAAATAAAATGTCAGAATATCTTGCACCGGGAGCATTTAATATCGCTCCTTCTTACATTCAGGTGGGGGATAAGTTTGCCCGAACTATTTTTCTAGCGACATATCCAAGGTATTTGCAGACAAAGTGGTTTTCTCCAGTTATAAACCTGGACAGAGTTTTCGATATTTCGATATTCGTACTGCCCAAAAACACGACAACGGTTTTAAAACAGCTTCGCGACCAGCTTAGCCGCCTTGAGTCCCAAACCATGGAAGAAGCGGCTAAGGGAAAAGTCAGAGACCCCATTCTGGAGACAGCCATTCAGGACATAGAGAACTTGCGAGACCGGCTTCAGCAAGGAACAGATAAATTTTTCGAGCTAGGCGTGTACATAACAATCTACGAAAACAGCTTAAAAGAACTGGATGAGACGGAAAACAAATTACGAGGCATGTTGGAATACCAGCTCGTCTTTCCAAAAGTGGCAACATTCAGAATGCTGGAGGGATTCATCTCTACACTGCCCATAAACGATGACCGTCTCAATATTCATACTTCTCTCAATACTGAGCCCTTATCGTCGATTTTCCCGTTTGTTTCTTTTGACCTGACCTCTCATGACGGTATACTCTATGGCATCAACACTCACAACAACTCCTTGGTTTTGTTCGACAGATTCCAACTAGAAAACTACAATGCCGTTGTTTTTGGAAAATCAGGTGGGGGGAAGAGTTACACGGTAAAGCTGGAAATCTTGAGAAGTTTGATATTCGGTACCCAAGTATTGATCATCGACCCCGAGGACGAGTACAAATACCTAGCCGAGACAGTTGGCGGCTCACCCATTAAAATATCCATCACTTCCGACCAACATATAAACCCCCTGGACCTTCCTGTTCCAAAACAAGACGAGTCGCCGGCTGATGTGTTCAAATCGCATATTTTAGACCTTACTGGTCTTCTGCGGCTGATGCTCGGGGAACTGACACCGGAAGAAAATTCAATACTCGACGAGGCGCTGATACAAACATACGCGATAAAAGACATAACCCCGGATTCCAATTTCACCAATGCCACGCCTCCGGTCTTATCCGACCTCCAAAACATACTTGAAGGGCTTACCGGAGCCGAATCAATGGCGATACGGCTTAAAAAATATACTGAAGGTACTTTTGCTGGATTTTTAAACATGCCGACCAATGTTTTATTGGACAATAACCTTGTTGTATTCAGTATCAGAGACATGGAAGAAGAGCTAAGGCCGATTGCAATGTACTCGATACTCAATCACATATGGACATCCGTAAGAAGAGTCCAGAAGAAGCGGCTTTTGATAGTCGATGAGGCGTGGTGGCTTATGAAATACGATATCGGCGCGGACTTTCTGTCCAACATTGCAAAACGAGCCAGAAAATATTATCTCGGCCTGACCACGATATCGCAGGACATCAACGACATGCTTTCCACCGACAAAGGCAAAAGCATCGTAACCAACTCGTCTATGCAAATTCTGATGAAGCAGTCGCCTGCGGCGATAGATATAGTCCAGAAAACATTTAACCTTACTGACGGAGAGAAATATTATCTGCTTGAAGCAAGGGTCGGTTTCGGACTTTTCTTTGTCGGCCAAAACCACATCGGCATCAGAGTTCTGGCATCTTATGCCGAAGACCAGATAATAACCTCCGATCCGAGACAGATACTTGAAATAGAAAAAGCCAAGGAAGAGTGGGCAAAGTTGAGAAGCTAAAAGCTTCTCAACAAGTTTAAGGTGGGGAGGATTTCGTAAATTTTTATCTAATGCCCGAAGAACAAACAACTAGAAATACTGACGAAGAGGTAGCCGAAGAGGAGCAGTATGCCGACGAGCTTGCCGCAGAACAAGAGCTTTATGCCGCGCAAGCTGAAGCAGTGGAATTATATAACCAAGGACAAACATATCATCGCCCCTCGTTATTCAAATACTCAATCCTCGCATCATTGGCAGTGATAGTTGATATCGTTGATTTTATTGACCTAACCGGTCTGGGCGCAATCGTTGGGAGGATAATTTCTTTCGCCGTTTCGGCAGTTATAATCCTTATTTTCTGGTTCACCAATACAAAACAAAAAAGAGCAGATGAGTATGCTGAAAATATCCAGAAAAAAATTGACGCCTTAGTGGCGCGCATAGCCAATGCTGAAAGAAACATTTTAAGAGTGGCCCGATTAAGCCGCAAAATTCCGGGAGCAAAACAGCTATACCGTAAACTTCATTTGAGAACCGTAAGGCGAGCGAGAGTGGCTTTAAGAGGAGTAGCCAAAAGCGCCAAAAGCCCAATATTGAGATCCGTGGCGGCCGGTACTTTAAATCTGGTGCCTTTTCTGGCGCTTGTTCCCTGGATGCTGGTTGGAATTTGGTTAAGCTATAGAGCAGAAAAAGAGAGCTATAAAAACGCAAGGGAAGCGTCGGATTCGGTTTTGGAAGCAACCGGAGAAACGGGAATCGCATAATATGGAGAAAAAAATATTATTGGTTTCAATATTCATAACATTAGGAGCTATTGCCTTTTTATCCGGCCGTCTTTTAACTCTAGGAGGCGGGCTCGGCACCCAAAGCAATTCATTGATACAAAGATTCAATAGCAACACTAAGGCGGAGTTGCTTGAAACCACAATTCCAAAAACACTGCCCCTTAGCTCCAGAAGGCTTGTTTCGTTTGTCAGCCTTGGTTCTGAAAATATAATAGCCGTAGACAAGAATGGTGATATTATTGAAATAGATGCGGCCAATATCAGAGAAAAAGTTCTGGCCTCTTTGGGTCGAACCGATATATCGGAAGTACTGCTATCGCCGACAGGCGACTCTGTTATCTACTCTTTTTATGACGCTGGGAACAACAGAAAAACGGTTTATTTAAATTTAAAAACAGGCGAAAAATCAAACTTGGCGGGTAATTTAAGGTCGGCTGCTTTCTCTCCTCACGGCGATCAAGCGACGTATCTGCTTGTTAACGACGGGGTGGGAGAGTTGCTCATATCCAAAGCCGGGAAAATCATTAAGCGTGCCCTTAAAACACGGCTCGGCGCCGTAACAGTCAGCTGGCCAAGGGATGATTTTATATCCATAGTATCCTACGATAAAGACGGGTATGGCGATCTGCTTGTTCTAAAAGAAGAAGGCGCCCTCAATAAAATACTGTCCTATCAATACGATCTTGGCGTAAAATGGTCGCCCGATGGCGAAAAAATATTATTTTCTGCCAAAAATGGCACTGGTTCTGAACGCCTGTTTTACATAGATATTGCTAACAATGACGCAATCGTTTCTCTGGATGTAAATTCTAACGCTTCAAAGTGCGCCTGGTTAAATAGGGATGAGGTTATTTGCGGAGTTAAAAACCAAACCCAACTCAAGGACGAATTTTACAGAATAAGCGTGGCCGATGGTTCTAAAATACTGGTTTCGGTACCAAGCATTAATCTGCTTACTAAAGAGATGGCTCTTGGCCCGCTAGGAGATGTTATTTACATACTCAATGAGATAGACGACAAGCTGTATGCTCTGAAAATTAAATAGTCGCTCGCAACTTCTATCGCAATTTTATCACGATTCCTCACCTTCAAA
The DNA here is from genome assembly GCA_001794435.1 of Candidatus Yanofskybacteria bacterium RIFCSPHIGHO2_02_FULL_43_17. Lineage (GTDB taxonomy): Bacteria > Patescibacteriota > Minisyncoccia > 2-02-FULL-40-12 > GWA2-44-9 > 2-01-FULL-43-22. The sequence goes on along the minus strand of MGJU01000014.1, from coordinate 84,896 downwards.
AACTTACTCAAGATAGAGCAGGGTTTATGTTCTAAAATCACAGGTAACCCTCTCTTGCCTCCCAGCCCCTCTTTTCTCTGAAAAGAGGGGCTGGGCGTTCGACCTATGATTTCAGATAAAATCCGCCTCACTCTCATAAGTTTTCTTGACTCGCCCGCCTAAATTTTCCATTGGAAAACTTTGGCGGGCTCGTCAAGTGATAAAATTGCGATAGGTGTTGCTCAGATTTAAATGACAAGGAGCGAAACCCTTGCTTCTCTTTTCTCACTTGATGACGAGTAGTTAGCAGTTGCAGATGAGCGACGACATTTTTCTGAGAAACCGAGTCGGGGATGTCAGGAACGGTCCCGCCTTGGCGGGACCGCATGGCCTGACAGGGGTGACCCCGAGCGGTCAGAAAAATTAGGAGCGAATCGTAACTGCTCTATGAGGAGTTCGTGAGAAAAGAGTAGCTGGGGTGAGCGATCTCTATGGATACGGTTTGATTATAACCCTTCTTTGCGGTTCCGCGCCGACACTTTCTGTAGCAATATCAGGATAAGCCGCAAGCTCCATATGGACTATCCGCCTTTCATAAGCCGACATTGGAAACAAGGCTTCGGCTTTCTGCGTATTCCTTACTCTTGCAACTGTTTGTTTAGCCACATCAACAAGATAGGTAGCTCGGGACTTCCTATAGTCATTCACATCTAAAACGATGGTGCCTTCTTTCCCGTCTTTAACCAGCATAGCCCTAAGAACATGTTCCAAAGCCTTCAGGTTTTGGCCGTTCTTGCCAATTAAAAATCTGGCGTTATCAAGCGTCTGAACAGACACAACAACAGCTCCTTCTCCGTGTTTATCGGCAGGTTCTTCTTTCGCTTCAATTTGACATTCAATATTCATAAAACCAGCCACTTTCGTTACGGCTCTTAAAACATCGTCCTTGTCTAATTTTTGTGCCATATTTGTCTATGAGCGAAGCGAATAGCTACAAACTTACCACCCCGCTCTAACTTTGCCATTGAATTGACGGCGCCAGCGGTGGCGAATAGCCAATTCCGCTTTTGGCGGAATCCCTTATTCAGGGTCCGCCGCGCTTTCGTGTACAATGCTCTATACTTTATACTATTGATTTTCTTGTTTTCGATAGCAAAGTTAGGGCGGGGTAAGTACTTGTAGCCAATCGGACTTCGCGTAAAACGCTCGTCCTCTTGGACAACTACTTATTTCTTTGTCTTAATGAAATACTGCTCAAACATTGAAAAAACCGTTGTCGTTACCCAATAAAGGATAAGGCCGGCCGGCAAATTCCAACCAATAATTATAATCATAACGGGGAAAAAATACAACATTTGCTTGCTGATAGCCGCCAGTTCTTTTCCACCAGCTGGCGGAGACCCGCTATCGCCCTGTAAAGCCGCCGCCTGCTTGGACTGAATAAACTGAAGCCCTCCGGCAATAATCGTAAGGAGCCTGTTGTTTTTAGTAACATCAAGCAAGCCCAGAAAATTGTGGTCAGTAAGCTCCGGCGTGGAAATGAAGCTGTAAAGGAGGGTTAAGCTTTCCGGAGTTATTCCCTTTATAAAGACTTGGTACAAGGCTATCAATATCGGTATCTGTACCAAAAGAGGCAAGCATCCGGCCAGAGGGTTGACGTTGTTTTCTTTATAAAGTTTCAGTATTGCGGCTGATTGAGCGGCGGTGTCATTCTTTAATTTCGCTTTTACCTCATCGATCTTGGGAGCTAACTCTCTGAGTGATCGCTGAGATTTGATGGTTTTCAAAGAGAGAGGCGCAAACAACGCCCTTATCACTACGGTTAGGATAATAATAGTCAGCCCCAAATCGCCACCAGGAATTATGCCCTGGAGATAGACCATAGCATTGAATAGGGGTCGATATAGGATTTCGTTGTAGAGATTAAACAATCTAATGACTAACGACTAGCCACTAGCGACCCCGCCTTGGCGGGGTGGCTATTGGCTAGTGGCTACTTACGGCATATCTACTCCCCCTTTTGAAACGGGGGAACACTTCAAAATACGCAGAAACGATTTTATCAAACCCCTTAAAACCCCGTGCTTGTTTATCGCTTCAACCGCGTAATCTGAGCAAGAAGGATAATATTTGCAGTCGGTATATATAAAAATAGGCACTCGTGCAATTCTAAGGCCCAACGATAATTTTTTGTAGACGACTATCGTTCCCAAAATTATTTCTTTCATCCCGTACGAAGTAGCTGCTGCGCAGTTATGGAACGACCATTACGTGCGTAGAACAACTATTGTTGTTAATCTATGCCCCGCTCGTTTAACCCGCTAGGGCTACTTCGTTCGGGATTCATATCTTTGACAAAAGTCCTCTCAAATCTTTTGTTAAATTGTCGAGTTCGCTTCGGGTTATTTTTCTACAAGCAAACACAATCACATCGCGGCTTTTTCCGGATAAAATCTGGCCATTCCTTACCTCTTCAGAAAATACTCTCTTTATTCTGTTCCTGTCTGCGGCGATGGGAACATATTTTGACGGAACAATGAAAGCAAACCTTGAATATCCTCTCGGATTGTCTGACAACTTGATAAATAAAAAACTGCCCTTAACAGTCCTGCCGTTCTTGAAAACGCGGTCTATGTCTTTCTTGTTGGATAGTCTGTTCTTCTTTGGTAAAGCCACACAACTAGCTACTAGTTAATAGCCCCTAGCCACCCCGCCAAGGCGGGGTCGCTATTGGCTAGTCGCTAGTCGCTAACTACACCGTTAGCCGTTTTCTGCCTTTTCTCCTTCTTTTTGTTAAAACTCTTTTACCAAATCTTGAGCTTGACCTTGCCAGAAAGCCGTGTTTTCTCTTTCTTTTTTTCTTTTTTGGCCGATATGTTAGTGCTTTTGATAATGTCATATAGTATATAATTTACAAAAATTTAGCATCCTGGTCAACCCCGCCCTTGAAAAGCAGCCCAGGATTTGTAGAAATTTTATTTCAAACTAAATAAAATATTCCTAAAAGTATTTTTTGATGGCTGGTTAACTATTACACTGCTTTTCAAGGGCGGGGTCAATATTGTCTTTATTTTTCCACTTGTTATACACAGTATATCAACTAAAAACAGTATTCGTTTTAAAATTTTAATCAGCTATAATTCTTTTTATGTCGAACAGCAGATTTCCCAGCTACGACCCGACAGCGATCGAATCGCGTACTAAATTAACTGCTAACTGCAAAATTAATTACCTAGTATGACTAATGAGGAGCTTTGGAAAGCGGTGCTTGGAGAAATGGAACTGTCCCTTACGCGGGCCAATTTCACTACTTGGTTTAAAAACACCTCTGTTTTGTCAAAAGACAAGAACGCGGTGATAGTTAGTGTGCCTAACGGCTTTATTAAAGAATGGCTCGAAAACAAGTTTAATAAAAAAATCCTTGAGTCAATTAGAAACCAGAGTCCGGAAATAAGAGAGATCCGCTACACCATAGGCCGTCCTAAAATAGAGCTGGCGAAACATGATTTTTCCAACGTCATACTGGAAAGGGAACTCGAGTCCAGGTCCAATATTGAAGTGGATAAAGACGTAGACAAAGCCACCAACTTAAACAAAAAATATACTTTTGAGTCGTTCATTGTCGGATCGAATAACGAGTTGGCCCATGCGGCGTGTTTGGCTGTAACGAAGAGCTTGGGCAAGCTTTATAACCCCTTGTTTCTCTATGGCGGAGTAGGATTAGGTAAAACCCACCTCCTTCAGGCGATGGGAAATAAGCTCTTGATAGAGGGTAATCCAAAAAGTATCCTCTATATATCGGCTGAAAGGTTTACGGCAAGTATTTTGGAGGCACTTGTTCATAGAACAATAGAAGACCTCAAATCCAAATATTCCCAGCTGGATCTGCTAATGATCGACGACATCCAATTCATAGCCGGCAAAGAAAAGACCCAAGATATAATATTCTCGACATTTAATGAACTTTACGGAAGAAATAAACAAATAGTCCTTTCTTCAGACAGGCCGCCACAAGCAATCCCGGCTTTGGAAGAACGTCTGAGATCGCGCTTTGAAGGCGGTATGATAGCGGACATAGGTATTCCTGATTTTGAGACACGTCTGGCTATACTTAAGCAGAAAAGTAACGAAAAAAATTATGATTTTGACGAAGAAACCCTTACTTACATCGCTACTCATATACAGAATAATGTGAGGGAATTAGAAGGCGCTTTGAACCGAGTCGGCGCTTTCAGTCAAATCTATAACAGGATACCTGATATAAAAGAAGTTAAGAATATCTTAAACACTTACCTAAGCAGTCCTTATAGAAAGACGTCCCCGCAGTCGATACTTAAAGCGGTAGCGGATTTTTACAGTATTTCAGGTAGTGACCTTATCAAAAGAAGTCGCAAGAAAGAAGTTGTTAAACCTCGTCAGATCGCTATGTTCTTATTGAGGGAGGAAACAAAATTATCTTTTCCAGAGATAGGCCAGAAATTGGGAGGAAGAGATCATTCAACTGTTATTCATGCTTGCGAAAAAATAAAGTCCGAATTATCGGTTGATGAGCCGTTAAAACAGGAGTTGGTTCTTATTAGAGAACGTGTTTATAATTCTTTTGAAAAGTAGTCTGTTCGACTGGTTCGGGGCTATCCTAAACCTGTTGAAGGTTAGTTGATATCGAGTTGGTTGAAAGTTTAAAATTACCGAGATAGGGAAATTATCCCAAGTATTCAACTATTATTCCTTAGTTAATGAATAATTTGTGCACAGTTTGTTTTTAAACTATAGATTAGATTAATCCTTTTAAATCTGGTTTTTTAAGATATAAGTATAAATTATCAACAAAATCGGCTACTATAATAATAAGTAATAACCTATTTAATTAAATTATAATAAATACTAACTCCGCTGTAAGTGTTGATCGCAACTCTGTTGCGAGTTTGAATGACTTTGGCGGGACTACTTCTAATAAAATGAAAGTTACAGTAAATCAAAAAAATCTTAGACGAGCCTTGGGTTTGGTTGAAAAAATAGTTTCGAGAAATCCATCTCTGCCAATATTGAATAATATACTTATAAAAACCGACAATGGTCGTTTAAGAGTATCTTCAACGAATTTAGAGATTGGCATCAATTGTACAATCGGAGCGAAGATAGACGAGGTGGGGGAAATAGCTATACCAGCAAGAGTATCTTCAGATTTTATAAATAATATATCCGACGAAAAAATCACATTACATACCAAAAACAACATTTTATTCATCAACTCCGATAAATACAAGACACAAATATTGGGGTTTGATCCTAAAGATTTCCCAATTATTCCTAAATTAAAAGAAGACCCAATTACTCTGGTATCGTCAAAAATATTGAGAAATATGCTTTATTCTGTCGCTGACGCAATTGCTTTATCTGAGACAAGGCCGGAGTTAGCAGGTGTCTATGCTAGTGTTAATGATAAGAAGTTAACCTTTGCTGCTACTGACAGTTTTCGTTTATCGGAAGTAAGTTTTGACACAAAAAACTCCGGTCAATATAGCGTGATAATACCTAGAAATACTGTTATGGAGTTGATAAGGATAACAAACGATATTGAGGGAGACATAGAAATAAAAATAGGAGATAACCAGATTTTATTTTACAATAATGATTTCGAACTCGTTTCGCGTCTTATTGACGGGAACTACCCTGACTACAAGAAAGTAATACCGAGTAAATTCTTATCTCGCATACTTGTGCAGAAAGATGACCTTGAAAAAGATATCCGTCTGGCAGGATTGTTTTCCTCGAATATTTCTGACATCAAACTCCTATGTTCAAAAGACGAGATTGTTATAAAATCCAAAAATTCTGATAAGGGCGAGATAGAAACAACTATTCCCGCCGTATTGAAGAATGATCCATTTGAAATTTCAGTCAATTACCACTACTTATTGGACGGACTGAAGATAATGGACAGCGAGAAGGTTGTACTTGAATTCACCGGTAATGGTAATCCGTTGATAATAAAACCTCACGACAACAACAAAGATCTCACCTATCTTATAATGCCTCTTAGAAGTTAATTATTTAATTACGCATTTCGGGTTGCGTATTGGAACTAAAAATACGTAATACGTAATACGTAATACGTAAATTTGTTTAAAAATACGACAGGGTTTTTTTTAAGAAAAAGAAAGTCAATTGAGGACGAGTTAAGTATGAAGTTAAAAATTGACGAAGTGTTCGCCAGATTCGTAAAAGAAGAGGTTCTTAAAAAAACAGATCTGGATTACCACCTTTCTTATACAATCAACAAGGGTATTATTAAAATAGAGCTGGATAATAAACTGATCGCTCAAGAGATTGCCTTAAAAATAAGAATCCTGGAGAACGAATTGAGAAATGAGGGAATTATCTTCAGAAAACTGTTAATTTAGTCCAAAAAACCTGCGCACTGACCACTCCCAGTTCTTAAACTGATCACTGTTCCCATCAACGTAATAAAGTATATTGTGAGGGTCGGAACCGTCGTAAATTCCATTAAGCATCGGTTTGGAAGAGGAGACCAAGTCGGGCTTAACGAACTCTTCTCTCGGGAGCTTTTCAACGGCTTTTGCCATAAATTCATGCCACATAGGACCAGCAGCGCTTATGCCGGCCCCTTCCTGTGTCATTGACTCTTGTCTGTTGTTTCCAACCCAAACCCCGATTGCTACTGTTGGGCTGTAACCAATAACCCAGGCATCTCTGTTTTCTTGAGTGGTTCCTGTTTTGGCTGCAACTGATTTGCCTGGAAAATAAAGAGAGCTTGAATAGCCGAATACCGGCGCTCTAGCACTGTTGTCCGACATAACGTCCGAAACAAGTCTCGCTATTTGAGAATCGAGCACTCTTTTCGGGTCCGGAGCGTTATTTTCCAAGACCATTCCGTCTGCCGACTCAACTCCTTTTATGAAATGCCAGGGATTTCTTATGCCATCATTGGCAAAAACGCTATATGCTGAAACGAGATCAATCAATCTGACTTCTGCTCCGCCAAGTACGAGAGATAATCCGAACCTTGACCGATCCTGAAGTGTGGTGATGCCCATTTTTTCGGCGAGATCCAGAGTGTCGTTCACACCGGCTAAATATAATGTCTTAACCGAAGGCACGTTTAGTGATTGAGCAAGCGCTTGTCTCATTGTGACAGGACCCCTAAATCTTCCGTCGTAGTTTCTTGGATGGTAGCAATCAAGACCGTACTGATCTTTCTCTTGCTCTGTATCCGGGGAACAATTCGGATTGAACTCGGTTTTCACATCAAACAAAACAGTAAAGTCGGGATATCCTTTTTGGAAAGCAGCGGCATAAGCAAATGGTTTGAAAGCCGAACCCGGCTGTCTTTTTGCGGTTGCAACATTGAAGTTGCCCTCATTTTCGATATCAAAATAATCGACAGAACCGACGAGAGACAGTATCTCTCCGGTCTTTGGGTCGATTGCAATAAGGGCGGCATTGGATGCTTTATATCTTTCTTTGTTTATCTCGGCGTACTTACTGACCGTTTCTTCTGCTAGGGTCTGAAGTTCGGCGTCAAGGGTGGTTATAACTTTCAGACCCCCACTTTCAACCGCACCTCGTCCATATTTGTTCTCAAGATATTCTTTGACCATAATCACGAAGTGGGGAGCCTGGATTTTCTCAACATTAGACCCGAATACAAGTTTTTCGTTGACAGCTTCCTCATACTCTTCCGGTGTTATAAAATTCAAAGCCGCCATCCGCTCAAGAAGAGAGTTCTTTCTTACCGCCAACTCATCGACATGGTTGCCATAAGGGGAGTAGTATGAGGGGGCTTTGATAAGGGAAGCAAGTATCGCAGCCTCATTTACAGTCAATGCTGATGCGGTTTTGCCAAAGAATGTTTTTGAAGCAGCTTCTATACCGTAAGCGTTAGAACCGTAGGGGATTTGGTTCAAATACATCCAGAGTATCTCACCCTTGGTGTATCTTTTCTCGACCTCTATAGATAAAAGTGCTTCCTTTAGTTTCCTGGTGATCGTTTTCTCGTCACCCAAGAGTGTTTTTTTGACCAGTTGCTGAGTTATTGTAGAGCCGCCTTGAGACAGATCAAAATCTCGCAGATCTTTTAGAAGTGCTCTCGCGATACCCCTGAGATCAAGTCCTTTGTGGTCATAGAATTCAGCATCTTCGGAAGCGAGAGTTGCTTCCTTGGCCGATTCAGGTATCTGGTCCCATGGGATGATGGTTCTTTTTTCTTCACCGTGAATATCGTAAAGCAGAATCTCGCCGGTCTTATCGTATATCTTGGTTGATTCAGTGATCTTGCGTACGGCTATTGATTCGGGAGCCGGGAGAGTCAATTCTATGTATATGAACAGGACTAAAAACGATATAATTCCGACCACGATCAGCCACAAAAAAAGCATAGGTAATGCTCGGGCTATCTTGGATAGTTTTCGTTTTTTGCTCATTTAGATGCTTTACAATACCATGAAAGACCTCAAAAATCCAGCACTTTCAAGATGATTGTTTTGTGGTATTATTTAGAATATGTTTGGAAGTAAAACAGTCACAGACGAACAAAAAATAGAAGAGTTGTTAACTCGCCGGATCGAGGCGGTTTTTCCGTCCAAAGAGGAAGCGGAGAAAAGGTTCAAGGAGGGCAAAGAATTAAGGGTGTATCTTGGAATAGACCCTACCGGCCCCCACCTTCATCTTGGCCACACAATACCGTTATTGTTTTTAAAACAGCTTTTAGAATTAGGTCACAAGCCAGTTTTGTTAATAGGCGACTTTACCGCCAGAATAGGGGATCCTACTGGTAAAGAAACAGCTCGCAAATCTCTTACCGAAAAGGAAGTAAAAAATAATATGATAAATTATCTCGGGCAGGTTTATAAGATTCTACCCAAGGGTTCTTTTGAAGTTAAATATAATGGTTCATGGCTTTCTAAAATGTCGTTCCAGGATTTAGTGGAACTGGCGAGCCACGTCACGGTTCAGCAGATGCTCCAGAGAGAGATGTTTCAGAGGCGTCTTTGGAAGTGGAAATGTCCAAATTGTAAAAAAGTTTCACATTCACAAATCCAATTCGGTACACAGGAAGCTTATGATACCGCCATGATGCAAGACAACTCAACTAAGTGCTCGCATTGTGGTCAGATTGTTCCTCTTGAAAAGAAGGCTATCTTTTCAGAAACTGAGCTAAGACCAATAGGACTCAACGAATTCCTTTACCCGTTAATGCAGGGCTATGACTCTGTGGCTATGAAGATAGATGGAGAAGTTGGAGGGAACGACCAGACATTCAATATGTTAGTTGGCAGGGACTTGGAAAAGAAACTATTGAACAAGGACAAATTGGTTTTTGCCACCAAATTGTTGGTGAACGCTGAATCAGGCAAAAAAATGAGCAAGACGGAAGGGGGACTGATATCCTTGTCTGATTCTCCTCAAGACATGTTCGGCAAAACAATGAAAACCGTACCGGACGAAATGATAGAATTAGTATTTCGTCTTTGTACCGAAAAACCCACAGAGTGGATAGAAGACAAAAAAAGAAGCGAACCGTATGATTTTAAAAAAGAACTCGCTTCTGAACTCGTCAGGATGTATTATGACGAGAAGGAAGCCGTGAAGGCTTGGCAAGAATGGGATAGGGTGTTTTCCAGGGGTGAGTTGCCCAGCGAGATGGAAGAAGTTGAAGGAGGCAGGCTGGTTGATGTAGTTGAGGCAAGCGGCGGAGTCAGTTCAACTCAAGCCAAGAGGTTGATAGACCAAGGGGCAGTTCGAATTAATGACGAAGTGGTTAAAGAATGGGACAGACAAACTAACAAAGGCGATGTGCTTCAGATAGGTCCTAAGAAATTCGTAAGAGTAAAATAAAACGCCCTGCAGGGCGTTTTATTTTACTAGACGGTTTCTTCTTCGCTGTCATCTTCTTCGTCTTTTTCATCTTCGTCGTTCTCGTCATCCTCTAATTCGTCATCTTCGAGGTCTTTCGCGTCGTCGTTTGCGACAACTTCGTCTGCCTCGTCAAAATAAACAATTCCTTCATTCATAGACATATTGTTTGCGGTTTGTATTATGTTTGTTTTCGACCAAATTTAAAACTTAAAACATTCTATTATTTGTACAACAAATTGCAATAGCCAGAGCGTCAGCGGCATCATCCGGCTTTATTGGCTCTTTTAGACCCAACAGCAACTGGACTATTCTTTGCATTTGGGCTTTCTCCGCGCGGCCATGAGCGCTTATGCTCTGTTTTACCTGAAGAGGGGTGAATTCCTGAATAGGGATGTTATTTTCGGCAAGCGTAAGAAGCAATACTCCGCGCATCTCGCTTACAGCCATCACGGTCTTATGATTTTTGAAAAAGAAGAGCTTTTCAATGCCCGCCTGATCAGGCTTATATTTTGTGATAAGTTTCTTCAACTCTCGAGATGCTTCTTTAAATCCGGTAAATTTATCACTGCCAACTTTTAAAATTCCATAGTCAACACAAACAAAACGATTCTTATCTTGTCGCACTACGCCATAGCCGATACGAGTTGTGCCTGGGTCAATACCTAGTGTAATCAATTAACGGATTACGGATTACGGATTACGGATTACGGATTAGTTTGATTTAATGCGTAATGCGAAATACGTAATGAAGTAATTTAGTTTCAGTTCAAATTTGAAATTATATCAATAACATCAGGATTGTCATTTAGTACGCCGAATAATTTAGCAAGATTCTGCTGCGTCTGGTCACTAACTTGGACTGAAGTGTTGAACATCCAGCCGATACTTCCGGGTTGGATCATTTTTGCTTCGTGAGTTGAAAGGATTTTCTTAATTTCCGAGATGGTGCGGTTTTTGTTGTCGGTAACCCCCTTTATTCTCAAAGCGACTCCCGCGGGCCCAATTGCTTCTACCATTATCTCTTCCAATTGCGCGCCGTCTTTTTCCGACGCTTTTTTAATAGCTCGTTCAATATTATCATTCGGCATATTTTCCCGCCGCGCTTGTTCAATGGCGTTTTGAAGAACAATATTGTTTTTCGGGTCAGTGCCTTTGCGAGCGGCAAGAGTTATGTTTTTTGAAAGCTTAGAAAATATCTGACCCCGTTTTTGGTCAGTTAACGATTTTTTGTGTTTTATTTGCGACCAGCGACTATGGCCACTCATAACAACTTCGGTTTATTGTTTTTTAGTCCTAAGTGCTCAAATCCTCGGGAGGTGACAATCCTTCCTTTCGGAGTTCTTGCGAGAAATCCCATCTGCATCAAGTACGGTTCGTAAACATCTTCTATTGTACTTTCTTCTTCTGAAATAGATGCAGCAATAGATTTGAGACCGGCAGGACCGCCATCGAAGTTGTTGATTATGGCTAACAGAATTTTTCTGTCTGTTTCCTCGAGTCCTTTGTCGTCTATCTCAAGCATTTTTAAAGCACTTTTGGCGGTTTCAGCAGTGATATAAGTGTCATTCATCCCGTTAGAGGTCCGACCCGCCGCAATGGCGTGGTCGGCAGACGACCCCTCTTTGAGGGGCGTCTTACCTCTAACTGGATTCATTTGGCTGAAGTCACGGACTCTCTTCAGAAGACGATTTGCAACTCTGGGCGTGAATCTTGAAGCAAGAGCTACCTCTTTGACGGCTTCTTTTTTGATATCTACGCCAAGCAGATGTGCTGACCTTGATATGATTTCTTCGATGTCCTCTTGGTTGTAGAAGTCGAGCCGGAAATTAACCCCAAACCTTGATCTAAAGGGGGCTGAAAGCATTGAGATTTTAGTTGTGGCGGCAATAAGAGTGAAACGAGGAAGATCTATTTGTAGTGTCTTTGCGGAATTGCCTTTTCCAATGACTATATCCAGCTTGAAGTTCTCCATAGCCGGATATATCACTTCCTCAACGGCTTTGTTAAGGCGATGCACCTCGTCGATAAAGATAACATCGCCGTCATTAAGGCCGGTCAGGATTGAACCGACATCTCCGGCTTTTTCAAGGGCTGTGCCCGAAGTTATCCTGATGTCAGCTCCCAGTTCTTTTGCCACCAAATAAGCGAGAGTTGTCTTTCCAAGCCCGGAAGGGCCATGAAACAGCAGGTGTTCCACGGGTTCCCGTCTTTTCTTCGCCGCCCCGATGACTATTCTCAGATTTTCCTTAATCTTGTCCTGCCCGACATATTCGCCAAATGTCTTGGGCCGGAGTGCATTGTCCAGGACCTGGTCGTCCATAGCGGCTTTGGGGGTTAAGTTTGAGTGATTGACCCCGTCCTTGAGAGCGGTATTTGAAGAATGATTGTCGTGTTTGTTATCTGCTTCCATAGAATTTGTAATTTATTGCGATAATTTTGATTATTGCTGGGGCCACCCTATTTCAAGGGCGGGGTTGACATTCGCTATTTTTTAACTTAAAATATAGCGTAAAGAACCATTATAATCTGTAGGCAATTGGATTGAGTATTTTAATACGTAGGTCCAACCGGGATGCTATCTTAGTTTGGATAAGTTGGTTTCGACTGGCTTACTCCTCGGAATTATCCTGCCCCCGTGTTTTTATGGCTCGGGTTTTGCCTACAGATTATAAGGGTTCTTCTAATTAGCGACCCCGCCCTGGCGGGGTGGCTAATCGCTATTGGCTAGTGGCTATCCTAACACTCTGTCTATTTCTTCCATCGATGTTACTCCGTTGATCAGCTTGATGTACGCATCTTGCAGCATTGTTACCATGCCCTCGGTTATAGCTAGATCCCTTACCTCCGACATTGCCGGCGATCTCAATATTAATTTCTCCATTTCCCGCGACATCTCAAACGCTTCAAAGACACCGATACGCCCTTTGTAGCCCGAATCATTGCATTCTGTGCATTTTCCAGGGGTGCCTATCTCCAAACTGGCGTCTAGCTTCGGATATTTTGACATATCGATATTTCGAAATTTCGACAATGGTTCTAATAGTGCTTTTATTTTTTTCAAGTCTTCTGTCTCGATCTTTTCCATTTTCTTGCAGTTGGGACACAATTTTCTGACTAGGCGCTGGGCCATCGCCACATTTATGGCAGGGGCTATTATTTGAGGCCTTATGTCGAGATCTATCAAGCGGGGAATGGTGCCGGCGGCGTCATTTGTGTGGATAGTTGACAGTACTAAGTGCCCCGTAAGGGCGGATTGTAAAGCGATATTGGCCGTTTCGGCATCCCTTATCTCTCCTACAAGGATAATGTCAGGGTCTTGTCTAACGATGGCCCTTAAGCCGTTGGCAAAAGTATATCCTTTATGGGTGTCAACTTGGGTCTGGGATATACCCTCGATGTGGTATTCTATCGGATCCTCTATTGTTACTATTTTGGTTTCGGGTGAGTTAAGGTAGCTGACGAAAGCATATAGCATCGTTGTTTTACCGGAACCGGTTGGACCGGTCGTAAAGATGGCTCCCGTCGGTTTTTTCAGGACTTCCTTAACCTTATTTAGCAAGTCGTCTCTCATCCCCAGCTCTTCGAGGCTTCTTTTAATTGTTCTTGGATCAAGAAGCCGTATTACGACGGTTTCGCCGAATTCGCTTGGTAAGACCGACACCCTCACCTCTATAGATACGGTTTTCAGACGTATGGTAAATCGTCCATCTTGGGGGGTGTTGTGAATATTAAGTTTGATTTTCGACAAAACCTTTATTCTATTCAACACCTTCTCATAAGACGGTTCATCTAAAGAGGCTATGTCATGCAAAAGACCGTCGAGTCGGTATCTCAGCCGGATCTTGTCCGATTCGGGTTCCAGGTGTATATCCGATGCCTCTGTTTTTAAGGCTCCAGCCACGATCATTTCTAACAGGCTTGTGGCGGACATTTTTTTCATTCGCTCTTTTATATCTGAGATGTTTTTTATCTCACCTTCAAGCCGGTCTAACTCTTTCTCTCGTATTTCTATTGCTCCGACCTCAAAAACATCCGCCTTTTTTATGTCCCGGTACCTTTTCAGAATGTTTTGAAGGGATCGAGGATTTGTCAAAATCACATCAACCTCGCTGTTCTCTTTCAGTCTGGAAATAACCTTTTGAGTCACGGGGTTGGTAGGGTCCACTGTTACTACAATGATTTTTGAGTCCTTTTGGAATATTGGGGCGATACTGGCTGAGCGAGCTTCTTCTTCGCTTAATAAAGATAGCGCATCAGTATCGATGGGAATTGATATAAGATTGGAGTAGGGAAGGTTCAACTGTTGGGCAAGAGCTTTATATTTGTCTTCTTCCGCCCGCCCTCTCATATCTAAGAGTTTTTTCTCCAGCTCCTCCTCTTTTTTTGTTGATTTGTCTTCAGGCATACTAGATAGTGATTTTTGCAGTTAAAAAATAATCTGACTTGGTTACCGCTAAGCCGTAGCCGAAAAATCTACTACTCAGCATAACTAAACTTTAACATTTCTTATAACCAAGACTATAAACAGGACTCTAACTGACCAACCTTTTTGTAAACCCCGTCCTTGAAAAGTTATTAAACCCTTGTTTACAAAACTAATCTCTTCTAACTCTTTTCAAGAGCGGGGTAAAGTAAAATTTGTGGATAAGAGACGAGGGGTTGACGCTTTTTTAAAAATTTGATATCATTTAAACATACTGATAAGTCCGCTGAGTGGCGGGCTTCTTCTTTAATCAACGACCAACTACTAATTACCAACAACAAAAAGTTGTAGGTTGTAAGTCGTAAGTTGTAAGCCAGCATGCTTGATGTAAAACAATTCTTAGTGGCAATAAAGCAGATTGCCGAGGAAAAGGGCATACCTGAAGGGAGTGTTTTAGAAACCGTTGAAGCGGCTATTGCGGCTGCCTATAAAAGAGATTACGGCAAAAAGGGCCAGATAGTGAGGGCCAAGCTTGATCCGGAAACAGGAGATATAAAGGTGTCCCAAGTTCATTACGTCGTTGAGGGCGTGGACGAAGAGGAAAATATAACGGGACCGCTACCCTTAAAGCTGATGGAAGAAAAATCTGATTTTGCCGATATGGAGGGAAGATCACGACGCAGAGAGACAGGAACTACAGAAAAAGAAGAAACCGAGAAAGAAGAGGAGGGAGAATTTAAAGTAAAATTCAACCCAGAAAAACATATTCTTCTCGACGATGCTAAAAAGATCAACAAGAAGATAAAAGTAGGCGATGAACTTATAACCGAGCTGGAAACCCATACTGAATTCGGACGCATTGCCGCTCAAACAGCCAAACAAGTTGTCATACAGCGGTTAAGGGAAGCCGAGAGAAGCGCTGTTTATGAAGAGTTCAAAAAGAAGGAAGGCGAGATAATTAGCGGCATCGTTCAAAGAAAAGAAGGACCGCTCGTCTTTATTGATATCGGAAAAACGAATGGGATACTTACAGTCGCAGAGCAAGTTCCGGAAGAAAACTACAGGATAGGTTCTCGGTTGCGGTTTTTGATATTGAAAGTTGATGAAACTCCCAGGGGCCCGGTAGTGGTATTATCGAGGTCTCATCCTAGACTAGTTTACGGCTTATTTGGGATGGAAGTTCCGGAGATAGACAGTGGAGCAGTTGAAGTCAAGGCCATTGCCAGAGAAGCGGGATCTAGGACAAAGATAGCGGTAACTTCAAAAGAAAACGGGGTTGATCCGATCGGCTCACTTGTCGGGCAGAAGGGCGTCAGAGTGCAGACAGTCATAAACGAACTAGCTGGTGAAAAGATAGACATAATCTTGTGGAGCGACAAGGTAGCAGAGTTTATAGCCAATTCTTTTTCTCCCGCAAAAATCCTGGATGTTAAGGTTTTGGATGAGGATAAAAAACATGCTCTTGTTGAAGTATCCGATGATCAGTTCTCGTTGGCTATAGGCAAAAGGGGACAAAACGTTCGTCTCGCGGCCAAACTTACCGGGTGGAAGATCGATGTCAGATCACCCAGAGAGGCGGTAGATTTTGATCAAACTTCCGAAAAAAATGAAACACAACCTCAAGAAACTGAACAATAATCAAGTCAAGGCGACTGTGGAACTTGATCGGGAAGATCTCCAGAGATACTTAAATAAAGCCGAGAGTGCGTTGGGCGTCAACCTTGAGGTAAAGGGATTCAGAAAAGGAAAGGCTCCCAAAGAATTGCTTAAAAAACATCTTGATCAAGAACAGGTAAGAACACTAGCCCTTGAAATAGCGGTAGAAGAAAGTTTGTCTGATGTTATCAAGGATAATTCTCTCGATGTTCTTGACACATCCCAATTGTCAATAGAAAGCAACGAATCGGCCCAATTCAAGTATTCGATACTGCTAGACTTGTTTCCGGGTGTGGAACTTACCGATCTTAGCAAGATAAAAGTAAAAAGGCAGGACGTAACAGTGGAAGAAAAAGAAGTGGATGATGCCATAGAATTTATCAAAAACTCAAGGGCCAACTTTATCAGCAAAGACGACAACGAGACAGCAGAAGAAGGAGACAGGGTCGAGGTTGATTTTGAAGTGAAGAAAGACGGTCAGATCATTGAAGGGGGCATAAGCAAGAGCCACCCCCTTATAATAGGCGGCCGAAATTTCATCCCGGGGTTTGAAGATCAGTTGGTGGGAATGAAGAGAGGGGATGAGAAGTCCTTTTCTCTTACCGCTCCTGAAGACTATTTTCATAAAGACATTGCCGGTAAAAATTTGGACTTCAATGTTAAAGTGAGTGATATCAAGAAAGTTATAAGGCCGGAAATTAGCGATGATTTTGCCAGATCCTTGGGCCGTTTCGCTAGCCTTACGGAATTAAGAGAAAGCTTAAAAGAAGGCTTGACTCAGGAGAAAAAAACTAAAGAAAGCCAAAAACTGCGTCTGGAGATCTTGGATAACATCATTGACCGTTCTAAAATAGAGGTCCCCGACAGCTTGCTCAACAGACAACTCGACATAATGGTCTCTGACTTTGATCACACTCTTCACGGAAAAGGCCTGGAACTCGGTTTATACTTGGCAAAAATAGGAAAGACCCAGGAAGAACTGAAAAACGACTGGACCAAAGATGCTGTAAAACAGGTTAAAACATCCTTGATACTAAGAAAGTTGGCCAAGGAACTTGGCATCAAAGCATCTCAAGAAGAAATCGAGGGGTTGGCTGATCAGGCTATTCAGTCGGCCATCATAGCCGGTGAGACCAGCCAAGCCGACATCAATCCACTAAAGATAAAAGAGAATATAGCGTCAAGGATAGTGAATGAGAAAGCTTTGGAGTATATCGAATCCCACTGCTCTGCATAACAAAAACTGTCGCTTGAAGCGACAGTTTTTGTTTGAACCCCGCACTTAACGAGGACAAGCTCTTAACGGCTGTTTTTGCCGACCCTCGTTAAGTGCGGGGTGAACCAGCGACCCGATACTTGTTGCGGCAAGCCTATTCTTCTGTATAATAGAAGAGTAATGAATTTTCACTTCCCGTAAAACGGGGTGAAGATTTTATGCCGTGTAAATACGAAGTCGCCAGTACGGACTCTAGTTAAGGATATCTGTATTATACACTAATTTTTAGTCTTTGTCAATATACCATTATGTTTCAGTCCCTTCGTTATTCCAATCTGTTTTTACGTCTCGGTCTGGCGACGGTTTTCATTTGGTTCGGAGTGGATAAATTCCTGAATCCCCAGTATTGGCTTAGTGCCTGGATTTCCCAAGGAATTTTGTCGGTTGCTTCAAAGGCGGGTCTCGGTGGGATGGACGTTGTCTATGCCAGCGGCGTTTTTGAGTTATTGGTAGGTGCAAGTGTTTTGAGTAATATTTTCATAAAGACATTCTCTTTTTTGGCGCTGATGTTTCTGGTCGCTATTTTGTTTACTTTTGGCATAAATGAGGTTGTTATCAGAGACGTGGGCCTTATAGGGGGGTTCTTATCTCTTTTCTTTTGGCCCGAGAGGAAAAGGTTCGTATGAAAAAAGTTTATTTAGACAACGCCGCCTCTACTCCGATAGATGAAAACGTCGTCGCAGAAATAGTCAAAGTCACTAAACTGTATGGCAACCCGTCTTCTTACAACGACCGTGGTAGGGAAGCGCGGGAATATACAGAACGGGCTCGATTGAAGGTGGCAAGATTTCTAGGGGCACATTCGGACGAGATAATTTTCACTGCTTCCGGTACAGAAGCTAATAACTTAGCCATTTTCGGACTGGCCCATGCTTGTTCTAAACGTAGTCGAAGAGAGATAATCTCTACTCCCATTGAACACCCGTCAATACTCAGGCCGTTGAAGTTTTTAAAGCAAAAAGGATGGGAAATTAAATTCGTCAGAGTAGACCAAAATGGGCTGGTGGATTTAAATGATCTAAAAAACAAGCTAAACTCCCGTACGGTTCTGGTGTCGGTAATGTATGCCAATAACGAAATAGGCACCATTGAACCGATCACGAAAATCTCGAAAATAATTCGAGATTTTCGTGAAGAGTATGCCGACATATCGAAATTTCGAAATATACGACATGAAAAATTTCCAATTTTTCATGTCGACGCTTGTCAGGCGACGGAATATCTGGATATGAACGTCAACCATCTTGGTGTTGACCTGCTTACTTTTAACGGTTCCAAAATATATGGCCCGAAAGGAGTAGGTGTTTTGTATGCAAGGAGGGGGGTTAAGCTTTCTCCTATTATGTTAGGTGGAGAGCAAGAGGCTGGCCTGAGAGCCGGGACCGAGAACCTGATGGCTATCGGCGGATTGGCTGTGGCTTTAGATAACATAGATACTCATTCGACCCATTCGACAAAGCCTCAGGGTGGTGAGCCTGTCGAATCCACAAGCTCAGGGCAAGAACAAGAAGGCGAACGGCTTGCTGGCTTGAGGGATGACCTTATCGAAAAAGTGGGCGCCTTGTTACCGGACGTTAAAATTAACGGACCTGTTGATAATCGACTTGCGAAGTCGATTATCAACAGGTTGCCGAATAATGTGAACATATCGGTTCCAGACCTGACGAGTGAAGTGCTTTTGTTGGAACTCGATAAATACGGAATATGTGCCGGAAGCGGTTCAGCCTGCACCTCTCATGCCGTTGAGCCGTCTCATGTACTCAAGGCCATAGGGTTGGATAAAAAATACATTAACGGAGCCCTAAGATTTTCTATGGGCAGACAAACAACAAAAAAGGACATAGACTATGTTCTCAAAGTGCTTCCTAAAATAATTCAAGACCTCAAAAAGAGATACAAAAAATAAATTGAAAAATCCGGATTTTCTGGTATAATAATCCCGTAGTCATGCCCCTGTAGTGAAATGGATATCACGCGACGCTTCGGACGTCGAATTCCGGGTTCGAGCCCTGGCGGGGGCACCAGAATTTGATAAAATCAAACGATATGCGCCCATAGCTCAGTTGGTAGAGCAATCGACTCTTAATCGATTTGTCCCAGGTTCGAGCCCTGGTGGGCGCACCACGTTGGAAAAGTCAATGCCTCGCCCCGTCGTGGCGGGGCGAAAACGGTTCGCACTATTTCAAGAATACTGGACAAGGTTATCGAGGATTCCATAAAAAAGTGACACCATTATTAAATCTATTAATACAATGGCAATATGAAAAAGGGTCCATTTAGATTTAGACCGGAGGTTCCAAATTATGAGATTAAGTCTCTGTTTAATAGACTGATCGGAGAATATTGGGGGCTTGTCCAAGAGATAAGGGACATAGAAAAAGGGAGAAGGGGCGGCTCAAATGATTTTGAACGGCAGCGGATGCTTGCCTTTGTAAATAAAGAAAAACACAGGGCTCATTTAAAACTCTTGGAAATAGGTAAAAAGCTAGGTCTAGATAAAAACGATGTATTGATAAGGATCTTGATTCGCGAAGGAAGTTTGAAAGAGTACGATTTGCCTGAAATTCCGATTAGTATTGCAGAAGACGGTAGTTCGGTGGACATATTTTTCGGAATAGATAACACAGGATTAAAAGATATCTATGGTGTTGAAGACGAAGAGGAAGAAAAGAGATTTCAAGCTGAATTTGAAACTAATGCCAGAAAAGCCAAAGACCTGGCAGAAAAAAACGGTCTACTTTTTTTCGATCATGAGGAGGGGTTATCAACCCATGATCAGACCAGATCAATAGGCGTGACGGTACCTAAAGAGCGTCTTGAGGAAATAGCCGGACTTATGCGCAACAACACAAAATATAGGCCACAACTATAAAACCTAAAACCCGCTTTTGCGGGTTTTAGGTTGTTGGTTGTGACTCGTCGAATGGTTATGAGACGATCTCGATCCGGATCTGTTTGACTCCGAACTCTCTGGCCATCTGTCTTTCTGGGAACCAGATGTCTACCCGGTGCCAGTATCTTTTGTTCATCCTGTCCTCAACGATGAATATTTTGTCACCGTATAGATCTGGTATTTTGAACACAGTACCGAACGGCAAGAAGTTTGCTGCAGCAATACCATCTCTTACATATGTTCCCGAAGCGGTTATGAACGGGGTATCGTCCGTCTGGTCAACCGTAGAAGAGTAAGCCGTTGCGGTAACGACATATTCCTTCACGGAGTCGGTTTTAGTTCTGGCCGGTGTTATGGGGTTTTTGGACTCCAAAACGACAACCTCCTGAATAGCGGGATTCGACTTGTCGGTTTGGCTGGCAATATTTTCGTAAATGTTTTCGAATGTCCACTCTGTATTTCCGCCGTTGATCCAGTCGAACAATCCGGCCTTGGCATCAATGCCGCTTGAGAACGCTGAAATTAGGATAAAAAGAACCACCGTATACCTTAGTTTTTTATTCATATTTTTGCCTCTGGAAAGGATTAATTTGGGTACAAAAAAACGGCTTAGCAAGCCATCTCTTTGTATTTAGACCCTTCTTGAGGTTATGCTATAAGTATAGCAGATTCGAGTCAAAAAGTCAACCCCCTAAAGGGCCACAGTTTTTTGAGCATTTTTACTCCGGATTTTGCCGAGATGATCAAGAATAAAAAGCCGGCAACTAAAAGAAATCCGTCGTAACTCCAACGCGCCGGATCGTCATCGGTTAACTTAAGCCAAAAAGCAAATTCGTCAAAGGTAAGGCCCAAACCGAAGCCATAAAGAAGCGAGATGAGATATTTGGCCCTGGCTTCGTCAAATACCAATGCCAGATAGCCAGAAACAGCCAAAATAAAAATACCCCAAGTAAAATGATGAACTCTGAAGTCGTTTATAAATACACCAAGAGAGGGGACAAGATAACTGATAACTCTGGCAACCGTAAATGTAAGCAAGAAGGCGACGGCAATGGGAAATATCAGAGAAACATAAAGACCGGGTTCTTGGGTAGTAACCTTGTGTCTTATCGATTTGTGCATCCTTGAGAAAATATTCAGAATAAACATGGTCGCAGTATGCTTACAGCTTAGCTAGGACATACCTTATCAAAAATTTTTGAACCGAGAAAGCCCTACCTATCGGCAGACAAGTGCTCTGCCGCCGCCCGCAAAGCCCGCGTGTTCCTTGGTACGGGTTGTGGATATCTATCGGTTTTTTGACCATTGTTGCTCCGTATCGTAATTGTGTATAATTAAGTTGCGTATAATTTATATAAATAGAGGTAAAAATTTCGGCAACATGATTATTGCGCTCTAGGCAGGGCAAGATAGTTGTTGCTGGAAATTATTACTCGTATTTATTTTTAACTACTAATATTAAACATATGAAATACCGCAATTTTTTGACAGGACTTGTTTTTGCAATAAGCATCGTAATATTTCCGACAACGGCTATGGCCATTGGATGGGGAGAACTTGTCTCTACTCAAGCCCAACACGATGCGCAGATCCCTGGCACAAACAACCCTCATTTTACGCGTCAGTGGCGCACTGATGGATCTTGGAACGGTTCTGAAGGTTACTACAGATGGACCACAGTATCTCAGGGTGAGGATGACGACGGATATTCGCTCAATCACCCGAATACTGGAACCAACAGCATATACACATCATTTATCATGCGGGTAGGCCCCACATGGACTAGCTCTCATGTAGGCGGTGAATTCAAGTTTGCAATGTTTTACCCTGTTACTGATGCCGGGGGAGGCGTGCCATTTCGGCCGACTATTTTTAACTGGCAGGCAGTGGGGCATCGCACTTTCTTAACTTGTACAAATGCCAACGGAGATGGATGTCGCGATGAATTTGGTAACAACCAAAATAGTTTAGGTAGTAATCACCGATATCAGGAGGCGCCCGGCGGACACAACCAATGGTATTATGTGATTATGGGACTTGTGAACGACCATACGGAATTATGGATTTACAGCCAGGACGGATCCATCGCAGGTCATATCTCAAATAGTGATACCAGGTCATGGAGCACAACATGGGATGTCGCGCGATTACTCGCCTATATTGAACAGACTTCCGGGGGTTCGGCAGGTGCATATATTGACATTGGCCGTATCATGGTAACGCAGACAAGGCCAAACCCTCCGGCAGGGTTTGTAACGGGTAGCACTCCAACCCCCACACCAACCCCCACACCAACACCAACGCCAACACCAACCCCGACTCCTACACCGACGCCTACTCCAACACCCGACACAACTCCTCCAGTCATCTCAGGCATCAATGTAACTAATCTTGGCCAATACAGCGCCACTATTAACTGGACCACCAACGAAGGAGCAAATTCTCAAGTAGAATTCATGAATGGCGTCTGCCCGGGAACTACTAATTGTCTTACACCGCTAGTAGCCGGAACCAGAACCTCCCATTCTATCAATGTATCCACCCTTCTTCCCAACACCCTCTATACATACAGGGTCAGATCAAGAGATGCGTCAAACAATCTAGCCACTTCTGCTAATCAGACATTCAGGACTCAATTGACACCGACTCCTACTCCTACACCGACGCTGACTCCTACGCCCACACCCGGAGCGGGTATTTTCTTCAACGAAGGCTGGGAATCAGGTAGCAAGGCAGGGTCGTTTAATAGTGCCAGTCAGGGTAGTCTTCAAAGCAGTAATCAATTCACTGTCCAGACCACTGTTCGTAATAGTGGTAATTATGCTCTAAGGCATGCGTTAACCGCGGGTCAGACCGGTGATCAGACAAGTTTTGGTACCCAGCATTTCGGCGATTCAATCGCCGGCCCAGTCTGGAGTTCCGGACAGGGTAACCGCTATAATGACGTCTATGTTCAATGGAAAGTATATTATTCCCCGGGATTTGATTTTAATGCTAACCCGAAACAATTCATTATCGGCACCCAAGACTCAAGAAGACATGACAGTCCTTGCTGTAATCCGTGGGTTTCGCATTATTTGATAGTTCAAAGTTATGACGGTAACTTTGGAGCAGAAGGCAATAATAAACAAGCGGCTAGCGGTCAGTGGTTTTGGGTAGGTCCGAATTTGGCGGGATATAATAGGACCGCCAACCCATACAGAGTGCAATCTGGTCAATGGTATACGATTGAAGCTCGCCGCAGATTAAATGATCCAAGTCAGGATAATGGAATTTTCCAGATGTGGATTAACGGTCAGCAGGTGGCGGATTACAGTAACATCAGATGGCGTGTGCCTTGGAACGGAACTTATGGCGATGATTTCACTAAAGGCACCAACTTTGCGATGATTTCGGATTATTTGACCGAAGGCGTTCCCTCGCATAATCAAGACATCTACTATGACGATGTTAAAATCAGCACCTCATATATTGGAACTGGCACGACCACACCAACCCCTACACCAACCCCGACTCCTACGCCGACGCCGACTCCAACTCCAACACCCACGCCATCCAGGACTCCGACTCCTACTCCGACGCCTACGCCCACACCAACCCGCACGCCTACTCCGACGCCAACCGTGACACCTACGCCAACTCGTACGCCTACACCGACTCCGACGCCCACACCAACTCGCACACCCACACCCACTTGTGTAGTTCGCCCGGCTTGTCTCGATGCCATTTCCGGTCCCAGATGTCTTCCTCCTGAACCAGCCGAAGGTTGGTGTCCACATCCGTCACCTACTCCCAAACCCACACCCACACCTAAACCCAAGGTTGTTACCTTTGAAGGCAGCCCCAAGGTATACATAGTCATCGGAGAAAAAATAAAATGGATTACCAACCCCAGCATCTTTAATTCTCTTAACCTGGATTGGACCAAGATCGAAAAGCGTTCCAACTCGGAAGAGCGTAACTATTCACGCGCAAACCTTCTCAGGGCCAGAGGAGACACGAAAGTATACTACATAACAGAAACAGGATTAAAACGCTGGATACCGACTGCAGATGTATTCCTGTCCTACGGCAACAGATTCAGCGATGTTGTAGAAGTTGAACCGTCTGAGCTATCTCTTATCGACGACAACACTCTTATCCGAGTATCGGGGGATTCCAGGGTCTATCTTATACAAAACAACCGACGACATTGGATCCAAACCAAAGAAGCTTTTGACCGCAATGGTTACAACTGGCAACATGTTTCTCCCGTAAATCAGACGGAGCTGGATTCGTGGACGGAGGGGGATGCCATACAATAAATAGACAATTTTATCCGAACCCCGACAGTGCCTCCGTGCGGGGTTTTGGTTATTAAAAACAGGACAGTTATCCCGCCCCTCATCAACAAATTTGGCGCTTAAAATTTCTTGTGGTATATTTTCTCTTATGAAAAATAACAAATATTTTAATTTTAGACTTAGGGTCGTAGCGTTCTTTGTTGCTATTTTCGCAGTGTCTTTAATAAATCCGCAATTTGCCGTTGCTTTTGAATCTTCAGACAACTTCGACACCAATCCATTTTCTCCATCTCGCTGGACCATAAACCTCGGCTCTGCTGTTTGGGATGCCACCACCCTCGATTTAGACGGCAACACGGCTCTTACATCATTGTTTCGCTATTCTGTAAGTAATCCCGGCAGCATAGAACATGAGGCTCAGATAACCGGAGCCGCAACAGCTACTCGTACCCCAATGACCGCTGTGCGAGTTCAAGATGCCGGCAGAAACGACTTTTACGCCGTTTATCTTGAAGCGTCTACAAGGACTCTCCAACTCGCGCGTTACAATGCCGGCGTAAGAACGATTCTTGGAGCAATAGTAAGCGGTGTTACCGTGACATCAGGTAATTTTTATACCGTGCGATTATCGGCTTCCGGAGCAGTAGGAGCTAACGTAGTATTAAATGCATGGGTTGTGAATCACGGTTCCGTCAAACCCTCTGACCCGGGATGGATAGGTATTAATGGGTCACCCAACGGAACTTTTACCGATACTAATACCGCAAGGCTTGATGACGCGGTCCACATTCAGTCTGGTATTGGCGGACGAGCAGCAGACAACGATAATGACCCAAGATACGATTTTTTCAAAATAAGGGCTATCTCTGATAGGGGAGGAGTTACACCGACACCCACACCCACTCCAACGCCGACACCAACTCCGACCCCAACACCAACACCAACTCCGACTCCGACACCAAGCGTTACCCCGACTCCAACGCCTACTCCAACACCGACTCCTACTCTGACACCTACGCCAACTCCGACTCCAACACCAAGCACCAACGTTTTAATCAGAATCCCATTTCAATCAACCCCATATCAGATGTATTGGAGCCCCAACAGCCAATGGAGAAACCTTTCAGAGGTTCGTCCGTCAGGCACATGCGCTAACGGGGTTTATTGGCAAAATACTCATTTTAATTCCGGCGGTTGGAGTAATAGAGGATACACTCAATACAAGTGGTGTGATTTTGACGTGTCTCAATCTGGCCAAAATTCAGAACTCGCCGGTTGGATAGAAAGCAATTCAAGACCTGCTTATTCTTCTTGGCCAGCTAATGGGCCCTTTTATGGAAGAATGAGAATATATATTGAAAACCCAATAAGTGTTGCCCCCGGAGGCGATACTAGGCGCCAACTTAAGTTTTTCATTTGGCATATTGGTAGCGCTGGTTCCGGTAATCGGGTCATAGGTTTTTTGGAAAGCGGTTCAAATTGTGGCGGGACGGATACTGCCAATGTGTGTTTCACACTGCAAAGAAATATTAATCATTATACTGATACCGCAACCGTTTCTTTGCCGGTTGGACAGTGGTCTAATCTTCAATGGAGCTGGCGACATGGCGCCGTTGGTACAAGTTATGTAAAAATTTGGAACAACAATAACACTGAAGGCAATCCTACAGCGCAGGATCTGGTGTTGGATGGCGCTGGAACGTGGGCGTATGCTGCCAACGGGTACGATAGTTCGCCTAATATTGGAAATGGAGCCAATCAGGGGACTGCGTTTAATCAAGATTTCATATTTCGTTTGATGGATTTTGAGCTGGATGTCAATTTTGATCCCAATTGGTATGTATCCGGCGATCTTACGCTTTCACCTGTATCAACGTCAAATTTAGCATCAACTTTGCCGAGAACTGTTAAATTTGGCAACAATTTCCGCACATATCTGAAAATGGCAAACATGAAAACCAATAAAGATTTTCTTCACTTATCAATCCCTTCAATCTTAAGATATCTTTTCTAAGAGTTTTTGATAGCGGCTTGAGAATAAAAACAGCGGTATTTTAAGGACGTCATAAGAGCGGGCCGTCCTTTCGGGGCGA
Source organism: Candidatus Yanofskybacteria bacterium RIFCSPHIGHO2_02_FULL_43_17 (assembly GCA_001794435.1). Classification (GTDB taxonomy): domain Bacteria; phylum Patescibacteriota; class Minisyncoccia; order 2-02-FULL-40-12; family GWA2-44-9; genus 2-01-FULL-43-22. Next base: position 58,414 of record MGJU01000014.1, on the reverse strand, counting down.
GCGTCGCTCATTACATGAAGTTTTAACCTCTTCAACAAACCCCTCACCAAAAATGAGAAAACCCTTATAAAACAAGGGTTTTTGAAAAAAGAAAAAGCGGGCGAGGTTATCGCACCGCTTGCAAGCTCTACCTTAGAGCTCGTAGCTTAGGCTATCTGCATCCATTCTCCACGGATATGACTTTACTATCGAAGCTATCCTCTTCTTGAACTCAGGAGCCAAAACAGCAAAGAAAATATATCTCTCGGGAAATTCCAAAGGTACCAGAATGAACTGCCCACACGGAAATGGTGAGTCAGGACTAAACAGAAACCTGCCCTCCTCAGCTTCGCAGGCAATCTTATATTGTGACTCCTTCTTTAACTCTTCTTCTGTTTTAGAAAATTCTGGATATTTCTTTACCCGTTCAAGCAAATTCGAAAAGTCCAAGTCGAAGGCCTTTCTTGGAACTATGCCAAAGAAATCATCCAAAACTTTTTGACTCGGCTGTGGTCTATTGCCTCCGAGTATCTCTTCTTCCCAGTCCATCAGAATTAACTCAGGAGAAGTACTAATACCTCTTAACATATCGGCATATTCTTTTGTTGGTTCTTTGGAAATTCTGCCTCTGTCGAGAAAGGCTCCGTTAAATGTAACCCACCAGTTAACTCCCACCCCATTGTCAGTAAAGACTTTTAAGATTTGGGGTATTTCTCTTTGCAGTAAATCTATCTCAGCTTGTAGCGGTTCGAATCTATTGCCCTGAACTTGATATCTAGTCTCCAGGTCTTTAGACAAACACCATTGAGTTAAGATATCTACCTTTTGACCTTTCAGAATACATTGTTGGATATAGTTATCTACCCACTCATCAATCTTCTGATTGTTTGGACGAAGTCCCTTATTGCGGAGTCTTAGAGACTCCATGATTCTAGCAACTTGTTGTAGTCTCATTCGACCCTCCTTTTGGAAAAGAGCTCTTGCCCTCTTGATAAGAGCAAGTTTAATAAGTCCAAATCTATACTTGAACTGATTAAATTTACTCTTCTGCAATTTCTTATTTTTATAACTCATGGGTCCTGGACGGGACTTGCACCCGCAACCAATGCCTTCACAGGGCACCGCTCTTCTATTGAGCTACCAGGACCATACGAAGGAGGTGCGGACCCGCACCTCCAAGGCTGAAGCCGATGTGATTCATGGCCTTTGCCTCCTTCTACGGGAAGTTTTTAAACAAAAAGACTCCCGTTCCTTGATAACTATTCTTTCGAATAGCAAAAAAGGAACGAGAGTCTTAGATAGTAAGAGAATCCCGTGGTTCCATCCTTATTCTCAGACGCCTTATTCAGGAAATCCGAGCACTTAATTATCTAGTTCACGATAGAGTGACTACCGTTTAGCTTGTGCCAATTCTGGCATTCTCGCTAACCGCTCCGAAGACGTGTTCAGTTACTTTTCAGGTCCTGGCTTTCACCGCCCCAGGCTCGCTTTTGCCTTAGATTATGTAACCTACTAGTCCTTCGTAATGATGCGTTTGCAATTATATTTACTTGTTAATAGCCTAAATATACTCTCCTAGAAACCAAAAGTCAAATCGAAGCTGTCTGATAATAAGCATACTGATTCCGCCCGATAGGTAGCGGAATATTGAGAATTATTGGCTTTGCCTTATGTTTATGAGGATAGGACGTCATAAACATGAGAGAGCCTGAGTATTATTTCAAAAAGTCAGGCTTGAACGGACGATATAGTTTTGAGTAGATTTAACTCCGCCTCTTGCATGCTCTTGGAGGCGTTTCTTGAGATTTGTGGTAAATCCAGTGTATAGCTTGTTATCCTTGAGAGATAAAAGTATGTAAACGTAATATCTTTTCATAGCTAAATTCGTTGCGAAGTCAGACTTCGCAACTCAAATTATTATTTTATATTTATATAACAGAGACGATGGGCCGAGTCCAACTCGGCTCTCGTCATCCTCGGGCGCAGCCGAGTATGACTCGGAGCGGGTGAAGGGAATCGAACCCTCGTCTTGACCTTGGCAAGGTCGCGTACTACCACTGTACTACACCCGCAGTCGTAAAAATTATAACACCCTTGTGCCGGAGCGGTGAATCGAACACCGGACGCCAGCCTCTTCAGGGCTGCGCTCTACCACTGAGCTACTCCGGCAATTTACTATTTTGGTGCGCGCGCCTGGACTCGAACCAGGGACCTACCGAACGTCAATCGGTCGCTCTAAACCAACTGAGCTACGCGCGCAGAATTTTATTGCAATAAATTTCACTTAAATATGACAATTTCCTCTGTATTGCAACTGTTCCGCATCTGACGATACACACGCCATGGTAATTTGAATACGTTGGTCGGCCAACGGTCCTTTTGTCAACAGAAACAGAACAGAAGTTTTTTAATGGTACCCTTATTGGTGCGCGGGAGAGGATTTGAACCTCCATGGGGTTGCCCCCGCTACCACCTCAAGGTAGTGCGTCTGCCAGTTTCGCCACCCGCGCGAATAGTTTAAGCTGCTCTCATCTTCTTTCTTGTTTCTCTGGCAGACTTGTCTCTCAAGTAATAGAGTTTTGATTTTCTGGTGCTGGATTTCTTCACGACTTCTATTTTCGTGATTGTGGGCAGGTGAAGCGGAAAGGTCTTCTCAACTCCAATACCACCGGAAACCTTCCTTACGATTATTGTTCCCCCGGGTTCATTGCCGTGCTTCTTGGCTATAATGATGCCTTCGAATGCCTGAACTCTGGACTTATCGCCCTCTTTTATCTTTTGGTAAACCTTGACCGTCCATCCCGTCTTCAGTTCGGTCCGCCAACTGGCGGAAGGGTTTTGACCGGAATTGTTCTGGTTGAATAACGACAGTTTGTCCATAATTAGTAGTTTATTCTAGCATATTTAACGTGTTTTGCAACTCTTCCGGCAGATCTGCCTCCAGCACCAGGTTTTTACCATCAGGTCTGCCCTCCGAAGCTTTAGCGAAGGAGGGAGCCGTAAATTCCAACTTGTAAGCGTGCAGGAATAATCTCATCAACCCGGACGGTGATTTGACCCTTTTGAATCCATAAATCTTATCTCCAGAAACGGGCGTGCCTATGGAGTTGAGATGGACTCTTATTTGGTGGGTTCGGCCGGTATGCGGGGATACTTCCAGAAGGGTGTGATGTTTGAACTCTTTTAGGGTTCGATACTCGGTTAGCGCCTCTTTCTTGTCTACTAACTTTTTACCGGTTAGGCGAGCCGTTCTTTTTAGGCCTACCCTGCCCAGAGGAGCTGAAATCACTCCTTTCGGCTCTTTGGGTCTGCCATTCACTAAAGCCAAATAATATTTTCTTATCTTTCTGTTCTGAAACAGTTTTTTTAAATAAAAAAAAGCCTCGTTATTCTTGGCGACTATCAGTAGTCCCGAAGTATCTTTGTCTAGGCGATGAACAACGCCGGCGCGGGGAACTTCCTTCCCGGAGGCAACGAAAGGTTCGCCGACGTTTTTGATGTTTGGAAATTTTTCTATCAGCCAACCGGTTACGCTGTCTTGGGTATCGCTTATGTTCTTCGGGTGAGTTATAAGGCCAGCGGGCTTGTTCAAGACTAAAATATCGCCGTCTTCATAAACAATACCTACATCCATAATTATTCTTCGCCTAATTTTTGTTTGATTTGTCCGATCAGTTCTCGAAGTTCTTCTATTTCTTGGTTGTTATTTCTCAAACGCGTAAATAAGTCGGACACCGTTTTCAGAAGTGTTTTTTCATCGTTGGTAATAGAGCGGAGTTCGTCTATCTCTGCATCCGAGAGCTGGCTTTCTCGGACCAATTCAAGAGCGTCAGCTAGCACCGAGCTTGTATCTGCCCGCCGCGCTTCCCATAATCGCTTCTTCTTTTTGACCGATTCAAAATCACTAATATCAGCCGGTTTTTCCGGTTTGGGTTTTTCTGTTGTCGACGGCTTCAATTTTTCCACTGTAGACATAAGTTAAATCCTCATAGTCTATTCTTGAACTAGTTTGGACGGAAATGCGGCGCCTACATGCTTAATAGACGACCTGAGGCCTTACTGAACAATTAGTTTTTACCCAATTAATATCAAACTCTGAAAGTTCTCGTCGTATGCCTTTGTAAATAAAATATTCGTTTGGGATTTTGTTTTGATCTGTTTCTAATCCCACTGTGCCGGGCATTTGATTGACATACCATTCTTCGGGGCAGACCTTCAATAGATTTACGGACGGGGTTGGTGTGGGAGAAGGCGTTGGTGCGGGTGTTGTCGAACGATTATTCAAAGCAAAATATCCAGCCACCCCAACCAAAACAACTAACGCCATATTGGCAAATCCTTTTTGATCCATATGAATTATCAAAACAAATTAATCCTTGATCTTGTGATTAAAAATAGCGCACCAATAAGGAAATTGCAAGTTTTGAAGACGCGCTTCGCGCGGCCGAATCGGTCGGGCAATCCGCCGGCTGGCTGACTGAAAGTCAAATTCTGGTGGGCGGTGAAGGACTCGAACCCTCGACATCTTCCGTGTAAAGGAAGCGCTCTACCAACTGAGCTAACCGCCCGTTCTGGTGCGCCTGCCTGGACTCGAACCAGGGACCGCACGATTATAAGTCGTGTGCTCTACCAACTGAGCTACAGGCGCGTTGCTGAATTCATTATAACCTTTATTCCTGCCATAATTTCGTCTTTTATTTTCGCATTATGATAATATATCGAGCAAGTTCCGTGACCGAAACTTGGGTGATCAATTCGTAAAGAAGATGTCCTCTTTATATAGGGTTTAATGAACTGATCTCTATTTAGCATAGTAATTTTTTGCCAAAAATCAATTTCTCTCTCAATAGCCATATCTGTATATAAGTGCAGTTGAACTTTTATTTTTCGATAAGGAATTTTTAGTATTTTTGTTAGCCAGTAGATAGAAAATTGAATAATCGAGGGATCACTATTGGTAATTTGTATGCGTGACCTAGTTGACTTGGCCCCCTCACCTAAATATAAAAACAACCCCGCCACAAGAAAGTCTCGCTTGTTTACTTTGCCAAACTCCCGGGCTTTATTTTGAAGGTACGTTTCATCAATTCTTTTTCTTCTTGCTTTGGTAGACAGAATATAGTTTTCTATCCGCCTAGTTTTTCCTTCGAGGACTATTTTCTGTCTCTGTTCTTCTGTGAGGCAAGCGTCTTTTAACCAACGAGATAAAGTGTCCTTACTTACAGTAAGTACGCTTCTTATCTCAGTCCAACTTTTGCCTTGCTCCCGCAACTTAATTGCTAGACGTCTGTCTTTAACTCGTGCCATGTACTGACGATTATATCATAAGATATTCGTTAGTACGAGTTGACAACTTTACCCTCTGACCAGAGAATAGAATTCTTTTTGTTCGAGAGTTTCTTTGGTCAGGAGTTCTTTAGCGATTTTGTGGAGAGCACCTATTTTTTGAGTGAGTACTTTTTTAGCGGTTGCCAGACCTTTTGAGACAAGTTTTTTAACCTCGTTGTCTATTTGGTAGGCGATTGTTTCGGAGTAATTTTTGGTGTGTCCCATCTCTTTGCCAAGAAACACCAGCTCGTCTTTCTCGCCGTAGGTTATCGGTCCCAATTTTTCCGACATACCGAATTGGGTTACCATCTTTCTGGCAAGATCGGAAGCTACTCTTAGGTCGTTGGTTGCTCCCGTAGTTGTGTCTTTGAATATGGCTTTCTCCGCGGCATAGCCGCCGAGAAGCACAGCCAGCTCCGATTCAAATTCTGCTTTAGATCTCATGTGTTTGTCCTCGCTTGGCAACTTCAAAGTGTATCCGCCCGCTCGTCCCCGGGATATAATAGAGACCTTGTGTACCGGATCGGAGTGGGGAATCGATACGGCAACTAAGGCGTGCCCGGCCTCATGATAAGCGGTTATCTCTTTTTCCTTTTTTGAAAGTATATGGCTTCGTCTCTCCGGACCGAGAATGACCTTTTCTATTGCTTGAAAGAAGTCGTCCTGATTTATCTGAGCTCGACCCTTTCTTGCCGCCAGTATCGCTGCTTCGTTGGCTAAGTTTGCCAGATCGGCTCCGGAAAATCCCGGTGTTCTTTCCGCAACTATTTTAAGGTTTACGCTTGGTGATACTGGTTTGCCCAGCGAGTGGATCTTTAATATGTCTTCGCGGTCTCTCATTGACGGCTCATCCAAGATTATTCTCCTGTCAAAACGACCCGGTCTTAAAAGGGCCGGGTCAAGAATATCGGGTCTGTTTGTCGCGGCCATTACAATCACGGCGTCGTTGGTATCAAAACCATCCATCTCAACCAGTATTTGATTCAATGTCTGCTCTCTTTCGTCGTGGCCTCCGCCAAGACCCGCGCCTCTGTGACGGCCTACGGCGTCTATCTCATCTACGAAGATGATCGAAGGCGATGTTTTCTTGGCCAGCTCAAAGGTGTCTCTTACCCTGTTTGCGCCCACGCCAACGAACATTTCTACGAATTCCGAACCCGAAACGAAATAAAAGGGAACATCGGCTTCATTGGCGACGGCTTTGGCTAGGAGAGTTTTTCCGGTTCCCGGAGAACCGACAAGCATAATGCCTCGCGGTATTCTTGCGCCGAGTTTGTGGAATTTCTGGGGATCTTTCAAAAATTCAACCACTTCCGATATCTCTTCCTTCGCTTCTGTCAGTCCGGCCACATCCTTGAACATAACTTTTCTTTTGCCGATCATGTTTGCCAGCCGCGCCTTTGTTTTTCCGAAGGACAATGCCTGCATTGAACCTTGCTGGGCTTTGCTGAACATAAACCAAAAGATAAAAAGTATCAGAAGAAACGGCAGAACTATGGGTAATACCGATCTGAGAATTACCGCAAATCCGCTGGCATCTTTGACCTCAACTCGTATTGCCGATAGCTTGTCTTTCTCGGCGCCAAGATTAGCGAGTGTCTCGAAAGCGGATACGGATGTTTCTTTCTTTGTTTCCAACAACTCGCCGCTGACAGTTTTTATCTCAAGCAAATTTTCTTTGAGAGTCACGCTCTCCACTTCTCCTCGGTTTATCTTATTCACCAGTTCTGAAAGGGGAATGACTGATTTTTCGGGAGATTCAAACAAAGACACCAAAGCCGCCAGAACAAATAGCGATACAAATACGATAAGAATATATTTTAGAATAGTTTTCATTTGATTTTTTATTTTAACACAACGGGCTTAGTTATAAAAAGAAGGAGCGTTGCGTGCTCCTTATTTTTGAAAAAAAACGACAGGGTCAGGCAACGCCCATTAGGTCTAGGCCTTCCAGGATTCGCTTTACGTGGCTGTAGTACACATACGTAGTCGGATCCAAAGGATTTTCCCGGTCTTCTTCGGGGTTCAAGTAGAACCGCTTGCTCTCCCACATATCGCGGAGCAAGCTTACCGGCAGAAGAGCGAATCCGCCAATTTCACACACTTCTTCGGGGTCGCTTATCTTACCCACTTCCTCCTCATCCACTCCAAGCGCGAGAAGCTCTTCTCGGGTGAGGGTATTTATACTGATTCCTTCGCGAGCGATATCTTCTGCGGTGCAGGCGCCTTCCGCAATAAGGTTATTCTTAAGGTTGAGAAGAAATTCTCTGACCTTTGAGTTGAACCAATCAACTTCGGCGAGGTAGTAGTTCATCGGATTTAGAAGAAGTTTCTCGTTCGGCATTAGTTCAATGTGAACCTGTTGTCCATCCGCATACATTATCTCCGGACGAGTCCGTTCGCCGGTCTTCTTGTTTAATATCAGGGCCTTGTTCTTTTCCCCCGGAACAGGAATTAAACGGGCCCGGATGACCTTTACCCCGCTTTCGTTACTGCCTTCTCTGACGGCAGCACCTTCTGCCGTCTCAAGCCATTCCGGATTGAGTCCGCCTCCGGGCATTCCGTAAGCGGCCGGCTTGCCCTTTTTTCTACCACCCCCTTGTTGTTGGGGATCGAATCCTAAAAGTTGAGCCAACGGGTTTTTTCTGCCTTTATCGGCATGATTATAAACCAGCCAAATATTCAATTCCGGCGAGAATGCCGCGTCTCTAATTGGAAAGATACAAAATGACGTCGGAGAAGACGGTACTCCTCTCCAGTCAACTGTTTTGGGTTTTCCCCATCTGGCCATTAGCTCGGCCCTCCTTGAAAGTATTATTACATAAATTGATTTGTTGGTCAACCCCGCCCTTGAAGTCAGATTGCTTCCAGCAAATACTATTTTCTTCAAACAAATTATGACTATTTAATAAATAGCAACATGATCAAGAAAAAATCTTTAGATTCTGACTTCAAGGGCGGGGTCAAGTTAAAACCCCCGACCTTGCGGTCGGGGGTGGTTTGCGGCAAATGCCGTTAAATAAATATCTTTCTGCCATTGAGTCCCCAGATTGTTTTCGGGGGAGGGGGCAGGGAATTCACTCGTTCGGCAAAGGCGTCAAACGTTGCCTTGCCCGGGCAGTGGTGGACAATGAGCGTCTCCTCCGGTCTTGCGAGCCGGACTCGCTCGACTAACCCGTCCTGATAATCATGCGACGAGTAGCCGAAATGTCTAACTTCACAACGGACATTGACTCGAATCGGCTCGAGCCGTCCGTTGACGAACTTTTTCATCTTAATCGTCCGACCACGCTTGATATTGAGCAGTCGTTGCGTGGTGGAGTCATCAAAGATATGGCTTGTGAAGACAACAGCGTTTTTCTCACCCTCAAGGATCACGGGCCCGTATGCCGATGCGGCAAAGCCCTGATCCATAGAACCCGACGCGGCGATTATGGACACAAAGCCGTGAACGCCGGCGGCGTAGTCGGCCCGCTGTTTCCACGCGAGCTCTTGGTCGCGTTCTTCAATGAACACGACTCGGCCGTCCCTGATCCTCTGGTCAACATCCGGAACCTCAACCCGGATATGCCGGCGGGCAAGTCCGTCAACGACAACTTTGTAGCCAAGATTATTCAGCTTGACCATCATGTTGCCGCTTTTGGTGCCCGCGAATTCGGCGCACAGGAGAATGCCCCCTTTTGCATCAACCGACTTGATAAATCGGTTGAGCTCTTCATCCAGTTGACTGCGCGGCTTTTCCATCCGGCGGCCGCCGTTGGTCGCTTCGGTGACCATCGTTCCGGGACGGTCAAAGAAGTCGCCAAGGAAGTCGTCAGGCGGCAGAAGAACACCGCGGGCGTTCTCTCCGTCATGGCTGGCAATATCGCCGGTCAGATAGAGATACTTACCATCCGGTCGGATCATGTAGACAGATACTGCGCCGGTATCGTGACCGGCACCGTAGAATCCAATTTCCCATCCCGGCCACTGACCGCGAAGGTCTTCCTGCGGATCAAGCCAGTAAGGAGGATTGAACACCCTCAAGTTGGGGTTATTGAAAAACGCTTCAGCCATTTCTTCTGTGAAGATCGGCTCCGGAACGGGCAAACCATTCCGCTCGGCGTTATTCGCCTCGTTGCGCCAGATCTTCAAAGAATCTTCAACGGCTATCACTGTGCCGTCAAAACATTTGGCCGACATCAACACCAGCGCTTCCGGGTGATGCCACACAAGACGGGGAATTGCCCCCGAATGATCCAGGTGCTTGTGGGTGAGGATGATCAAATCAATATGAGTTCCGATAAGCCAGTTGCCATCGGGTACGTACTGGGCCTGAAACTCACCGTTCCTGTCAAAGCCGATGCCGCATTCAATGATGATATTCTTTCCGCAAATGCGGAACAAATGCATCGTGGTGCCAATGACGCCTCTAATTTTCTTTCCAGCTTTGTTCGTCCGGTACTCGCCAAGCTGGCGGTACCAACTCCTCGTGGTCTTCACTTAGCCTCCTTCCCTTCCCGTTCTCTTCCCGATTGTATAAGTACTAGCTAATAAAATCTTTGTTTTAAAATTTCATTAGTAAATACTTATTACCCCAGCAATAATTTTGTGATTTTATTATGGCAAAGTGCTGCGCCCATAAGGGGTGGGCCTATTCGGCCCTCGCGCTTTGCGAGTGTTAAATAAGTAGTCCTTAGCTCAATATTCTTATCAGAGTAGTCGGCAAAATTAGTGCGGGGTTAATATTTACAACCGTGCTCACTTCGTTGCGCTCGGGTAAATATTAAAACGACCCGGAAGAAGGGAAGGAGGTTGTGCCTCCACCCTCCTTCCGGGTTGCGTGCTCGGGAACGCGGGGTTAGCCGCGGTTCCCGATGCTCCGCTCGCGCGGGTCGCGCTCGCGGCCCTGGCGGCCGCTGGTTGCCATGTGGGGACTCCCACCGAACTCTCGCCGCTTGCCACCGTAGGCCTCGACGGCCTTCTGGGTCTCGTCGCGGCGCTGTTCGGCCTTGGTCACAATGGCCTGGATGTCGATGAGGGCTTGGCCCATCGACTGGGCCGGCGGACGGAAGCCGCGCTCGACGATCTTTCCGTCCTTGTCGCGACGGGCCGAGGCCAGCTCGACGGCGTTCTGGGCCGCTTCCACGTGCTCGGGGCAGCACGTGAGAGGAACCACGTGGTTGTTCTCGTCCTTGACGCGGACGACGCAGCCCATGTAGACAACCCCCTCGGGGTTGTCCGTTGTGACGTACTTGTCACGAGTCATCAGCTGACCCTCCTGCCCCGGCTTGTTCAGGATGAACGCCACCATATAGGCGACGAACTCCTTCCCATGCCCGAGGAATCCGCACGTCGCCCGACCCAGCGCCGGGTCGACCCGAACGATCCGCTCGGTGTTGGCCACCGAGAGCGGGCCGCCGTTCAGCCGTGCGACCATGTCCCAGCGGTACTTCGGGACCAAGTGGAGGCCGTTCTCGTGTCGGGTCCAGCGCTGGAAGACTTCCGGCTCGAACGTGTGGTACGGCAGGCGATCGCTCGCTTCGCCGTCGCCCTTGTCGTCGGCGGGCGCTGTCGCCGCCAGGTCTTGCTTCTCGATGTCCGAGAGTTCTCCGGCTGTGACCGGGATCTCGTCCTTCTTCATCTTCCGAACCTTCTTCGTGGCCATGTGGCCTCCTTTGCCCAGTGGGCGTTGACGTCGTTGACGAACCCCTCCCTGGCTCCGCCGCTCGTGACGGAGCGGGTTGCAGAAAAGAGGGGATTTGGGGCCAAAATATCGATGTATCTATAATTTCGACATTTCTAGATTGGCTTCAAGTCGCCTCTTTTCTGCTCCGGTAGTATTTAATGTTCTAAATGTATTATACTCTTCTCACAAATTTTGTCAACCCCGCTCTTGAAGAGAGGATGTTTTTAATAAAATAGTTTTGAACAACTCATTCTGTGTTTATCAGTAGAACGTATAAATGGGATGGTTCTGCCACAGGCAACCTCTCTTCAAGAGCGGGGTCAACCCCGCCCTTGGGAAGCTTTAATAGAGTAATAAATTCTTTTCTTAAGATGGGAGTATGTGCTACCAAATTTTTTAATCATGGTTTCTCTAATCTTGGCATCTTCTCTAGATAAATAGCATTCATAGTATACAAGTTTGATTGGTAGATACTTGCTAGTAGTAAAAACCTTGCCGTTATTATGCTCTTCAATTCTTTTCTTAAGGTCTTTGGTAAAACCAATGTAAATCTGGCCGTTGCTTAGAGATAATACATACACAAAATACATAAGAGCATAATATAAGCTTCCCAAGAGCTGGGTCAACCTCCTAAAATTTTAAAGCCCCTCACCTTTCTACTGAAAGGTGAGGGGCCGGCGGACATAATCCGCTCGAATATTTATCTGGTAATCAACTGAACATTCTTGCCGACGAGTTTCAATTCGCTGGCCTTGTTCAGGATCGAAATCTTTGGGCCGATGCCCTGACCGATCATACCGGGAGCGGACGATTTTTCTCGCCCACCTTCGAAGACCATGATCGGAGTACCATCCGGATTGACAGCCGATTTCCGTCCGGCGCAGTCAATCATCAGCACGCTGCCTTTGCCGGTAGTGCCGTCTTTGTTCAGGTACGGATTGAGATATGCCTCTGTCATCCAGAGGTTTGACTTGGTGAAGTCAACGAAGGTGTTAACCAGTTGACTGAACCTCTCCACAAAGTTCTCGTGAGGAGGCGGATCGTCGGTCAGATGCCGGCGGCGACAGAATGTGAATCGCACATCGCTGATCTTGACTTCGACAATCTCAACGAGTCCTCCCCTCCTGACCTTTCTCTTTGTATTTGTTCTCTCATCGGCGACTCTCGCGCCGACGAACGCGTAGTCGCCCTTGGTGTTGAGCAATCCGGCTCGCAGGTCAGCCAGCCACACGTCGGGCGTGGACGGCAAAACCTGCGTACCGTTATATGCCGGCGCAACGCTGGAACGGTTGCTAGGCAACCGGGGGATGTAGTCCGGCACCAGCTCACTTCTCATCAAAAACTTGAACACTACGAGCCGGACTGCCGGCCCGAGGGTTGCGACGGTGGCTGCTCTTTTTGTCGCCACTTCCCAGTCCTTTCTTGTCTTGGTTAAGGAACGAAACGATGAATATAGTATATAGTAAAATATAACTTCAGTCAAGGTCGGGGGGTGTGTGCTATGGTCAGTCGCGAGACCGCCAGACAATTTTTTACGCCTTCCGCTTCGTTAACAAATCCTTCGATATTTGGTCATAATGCGGACCGCATTATCTCTCAAATATCTCGGATTTGTAGTAAAGAAGCGTAAACGCTAGAAAAATTGTCTGGTGGTCTTGCTCCCTGGAGGTTTTAGCTTAACTTGTCAACCAGCCAGCGAAGAGCCATCCCTATTTGAATCACTATGACGAATAGACAGCAGTTGCAGATGAGCGACGCTGTTTTTCTGAGAAACCGAGCCGAAGGTGTCAGGAACGGTCCCGCCTTGGCGGGACCGCATGGCCTGACGGAAGTGGCTTCGGGCGGTCAGAAAAATTAGGAGCGAATCGCGATTGCTCTATGAGAAATCCGTGATGAAAATGGGGATGGCTTCGAGTGGCAAGAGGTGTGTTGAAGAAGAATTATTTTGAAGCGAAGGTTGAGAGTGAGGATAATATTTGAGCGACTACTCAAGTGTGAGAACTATTTTGTGATCTTTGGCGTCTATACTGACGATGGCCAGATCGTATTCTCCGCCTGACTGAACGACGTCAGTCGTTCGGGCAGGTTTGCCGTCTTTTATTACTTCTTCTGCTGGTAGAAATCCAACGATGTCGTCTGATAATTCTACGAATGCGCCGCTCGATCGGATCTTGATGACTTTGCCTTTGATCTTCTGGCCGACCTGGAACTTTTCTTCAACCGTTTCCCATGGATCGGGTTTCAGAGCTTTCAGGGAGAGCGAAACTCTGCCGCCGTCCAAATTTATTATCTTGGCTTTTATTTTGTCTCCGATGTGGAGAACTTCTCGCGGGTCTTCAATAAACTTCCAGTCAATCTCTGAAGAATGTATCAGGGCGTCAAGGTTGTCGCTTAGCCTTACGAAAGCGCCAAAATCGGTTACTTCGGTTATCTCACCCTCCGCCATATCTCCGACGGTCAGTTTTTTCAGCTCTTCTTTGGCAAGGTCTTCTAGTATCGCTTTTTCCGAAACGATGAGTTTATTTTCGGCTTCCGAGAAACCTATTATCTTTACCATTAATTCCTGACCTTTGAATTTTTGAAGCGCTTGGACGATTCTGGTCGTGTCGCCGCCCTCTACTTTAGGGTAGTGTTCGGGGGAGAGCTGGGACAGGGGCAGGAAGCCTTGAACTCCGCTTACTTCAACAATGAGACCGCCTTTGTTGATATTGATGACGGTGGTGGTTACTATTTCTTCCTTGTCCATTTTTTCTTTAATATCCTGCCAAGCGGTTGTCATCTGGGCTGACCTCAAAGAAAGTTCTCGGTAGCCCTCTTCGTTCTCCAGCTCGATAAGCATAGCGGAAACCATGTCGCCCGGCTTAAGAGCGCGCATTCTTTCGGGATTATCGTAGAATTCCCCCGGATAAACTATGCCAATACCGGCCTGACCGAGGTCGACTATCACGTTGTTCTTCGAGACATTTATCATCTGGCCTTGCAGTATAGTTCCGGGCTTCGGTAAATAAAATTCCTCCTTCGCCAGGAGTTCTTTCATGGATTTTATATCGCTTTGCGCTAGTTCCATCCCGTACGAAGTAGCTGTTTCACAGTTATACACATAAGTTATATCTGTAAAACAAGCTGTTCGGTTAATTATTAATTTGATTCCCGAACCCATTAGGGCTATTTCGTTCGGGATTCCATATCGTGAAGAATATACATTATTATTTTCGACAATGCAACTCGTAGTTTCCTCACCCCTCCCCATCTTTTGCTTCAGGCCTCAGCCATTATGGCATAAGGTCGAGCAGTAGAGGTGTGTCGAAGTTGATTTTGAACTAATTTTTTGCTACGATTTCAATATGACCATCACCTGGTTTGGACAAAGCTGTTTCAGGATCGAGGCCAAAGAAGGAAGCATTCTCATCGACCCGTTTTCTAAAGACATAGGATTAAAGCCGCCGCGGATAAAAGACGATCTGGTTTTAGTGACTCACAAACACTATGACCACAACAATACTGAAGGCGCTGATTCTCAGACGACCATGATAGTTGACGGTCCGGGGGAATATGAAAAAATGGGTATGTACGTAAGAGGCATTCTCTCGTATCATGATAAGAGTAAGGGTCAGGAAAGAGGACTCAATACCATATACGTCATAAAAACAGAAGACATGACGATGTGTCACATGGGCGATTTCGGTCAGGATAAATTTGAGGAACATCAACTTGATGATATAGGCGACATTGATATACTGATGCTCCCGATAGGAGGCAGATACACCGTCGATTACAAAGAAGCGATTGAGGTGGTGGGACAAATAGAACCGAAAGTTGTCATTCCGATGCATTATAAAGTTAAAGATCTGAAGATAGACATAGACGGACCCGACAAGTTCATAAAAGAACTGGGCCTGACTCCCGAAAAAGTCGACAAGTACAAAATTGCCAAAAAAAATCTTCCCGCGGAAGAAGTGAAATTAATCGTTTTTAACTTTTAAACCGACATGTCTTTTCTCGACGATATAAAAAAACAACCCCAACATACCAGAGAGATAATGTTCGGCCTCTCAGTCTTTATCACCGTCTTATTGGTAGGAATGGTGTGGTTCCGTTCATTTCAAAAGAATCTTTATGTAATGATGAATCCGGAAGAAGATGCAGAGAAAGCGTTAGCCGTCGAAAACGTATCCGTGCCGTCGCTGTTCGGTTATATTTGGCAGTCGGCGGGAGAAGTTAAAGGACTGGTGTCGGGATTGTTGGGAGACAATAAACAAGAGACAAGAGACAGGCAAGACAAAATTCAAGTCGAAAACGGAAAAGTTTACACATTACCGTTGTCGGAACATAAATAGCCAACTTCAATTAGTTTATTGCGTATTGCGAATTGCGGATTTTTTGAGGAATTAAATTTAATCCGTAATTCGCAATGCGTAATTTTGTAATTAGAACCAGATGGATAAAAACATCAAACAACGAGAAATAACCGAAGAGATGCAGCAGTCGTACTTGGAGTACGCTATGAGCGTCATCGTTGCCCGCGCTCTTCCCGATGTCAGGGACGGTTTGAAGCCGGTTCACAGAAGGATACTCTATTCGATGCACGAGATGGGCTTGAGGCCGGGTGCCAAGTATCAGAAGTCGGCGAAGGTAGTCGGTTTTTGCATGGGTAACTTCCACCCGCATGGCGATATGGCGATCTACGATTCTATTGTGCGAATGGCGCAGGATTTTTCCCTACGATATCCGTTGGTTGACGGACTCGGCAATTGGGGTTCGATTGACGGCGACGGAGCCGCGGCTCAAAGATATACCGAATGCCGGATGGCCCCGATAGCCGAAGAACTATTATCAGATATTGATAAAGACACCGTTAGTTTTCAAGATAACTATGATGCGTCAACTCAAGAGCCGAAAGTTCTTCCAAGCAAAGTTCCCAACCTTCTGATCAACGGTTCCATGGGCATAGCCGTTGGTATGGCCACCAATATTCCCCCCCATAATCTCTCCGAGGTGCTTGACGCCCTCGTCTACTTAGCCGATAACGGCGATGCCAAAGTGGATGACCTGATGCGGTTCGTCAAAGGGCCGGATTTTCCGACCGGCGGCATTATTTATAACGAGACCGACATTCGTAATGCGTATGCTACTGGCCGCGGCCCAATCTTAATGCGTGGTAAGGCAGAGATCGTTGAAGGCAAATCCGCCAGAGGCGGAGGTTTTCAAATAATAGTTACTGAAGTTCCTTATCAGACAAACAAAGCTGAATTGATAAAACATATTGCCGATCTGGTTAAAGATAAAAAAATGGAAGGTATCAGGGATATACGGGATGAGTCGGATAAAGACGGTTTAAGAATTGCCATAGATCTTAAACAGGATGCTTTCCCGAGAAAAGTCCTTAACCAGCTTTTTAAATACACCGAACTTCAGAAGTCGTTCCATTTTAATATGCTGGCTCTGGTGGACGGCATTCAGCCTCAAATATTGGGACTGAAAGGATTGCTTGAGAAATTCATAGACCATCGCAAGGAAGTAGTGACGAGACGCGCCAAGTACGATTTGCAAAAAGCTAAAGACCGGGCGCATATTTTGGAAGGTCTGAAGAAGGCCTTGGACCACATCGACGAAATAATCGCCATTATTAAAAAATCCGATTCAAAAGAAGACGCTTTCAATAATTTGATAAAGAAATTCAAGTTCTCAGACAGACAAACCAACGCAATATTGGAAATGAAATTGCAGGCCCTGGCTGGTCTTGAGAGGAAAAAGATCAACGATGAACTCAAAGAGAAGAAGGAACTCATAGCGCATCTTGAGGACCTTTTGGCCAGCCCGAAGAAGATCTTGGGCGTCGTTAAGGAAGAACTCCTGACTTTAAAGGACAAACATGCCAACGAGAGGAGGACAAAAGTGGTCAAATCTCCTCTCAAAGAGATAGGAGAGGAGGAGTTGGTACCCGAAGAGGACTCACTCTTTATGCTTACAAGGGGCGGATACATAAAAAGAATACCTCCTGACGTATTAAAGTCGCAAAAGAGGGGCGGGAAAGGTTTGGTTGGGATAGCTACAAAAGAAGAAGATGTCGTGTCGCAGTTCTTCGTCGCGAATACGCACGACAGTTTGCTATTCTTTACGAATTCGGGAAAAGTTTTCCAGACCAAGGCATATGAAGTACCCGAGTCATCTCGCCAGTCGAAAGGCAAAGCCATCGTGAATTTTCTCCAAGTCGCGCCAACTGATGTCATCACCGCCGTGGTCCCCATACCAAAAGGACAGAAAAGAATGTTTCTTTTTATGGCTACAACCAAGGGGATTATAAAGAAGGTTGATATGGATTCACTTGATGCTGTCAGGAAAAACGGAATGCTTGCTATTAAGTTGAGAGCGGGCGATGAGCTGGGTTGGGTCATTCCAACTTCCGGCGACGACCAGATGATGCTTGTTACCTCGGGCGGGAATGCTATCAGGTTTAAAGAAAAAGATGTAAGGCCAATGGGCAGGAGTGCCGCCGGTGTCATAGGGATCAGGCTGGATAAGGATCAAAAAGTAGTCGGTGCCGACGTTGTTCCGTCAGGAGTTGAAAAGGGCCTTCACGTTTTGGCCGTTACTAAGAACGGTTATGGAAAAAGAACCGACCTTAAGGCGTATAAGGTTCAGAAACGCGGAGGTCGCGGTATAATGACTGCAAAAATAACACCGAAAACGGGTGAATTGGTTTCAGCTCACATGACCTCGGAAGAAAATAAAGAACTTATCGCTGTTTCTCGCAAGGGAGTTGTGATAAGGACTTCAGTTGCAAGCATCTCTGTTTTAGGCCGGGCGACGCAGGGAGTAAGGATAATGAGAGTTGAAAGCGGCGACGGCATAGCGTCGGTTGTGGTAGTGTAGATAACTTATTTCTCTCGTCGTGGTAAAATTTAATATATGGAAATGACGGCTACTCCAATAGTCGGCTCTGGCAACCCTCTTAGTACGGGCGGGTTTTTGAATCCGGACTCGATTGTTAATGAATTTGGGGTAAGAGAAGGAATGAACATAGCCGATTTTGGTTCGGGAGCAGGATACTTTACTATTTTGATGGCCGAGAGGGCCGGCAAAGAAGGCCGGGTTTATGCTTTAGATATTATGGAGAGCGCCCTTGATAGCGTAAGGGAAAAAGCCAAAGCTGCCGGGCTTGAGAATGTAGAGATGATCCGGACCAATCTTGAGGTTGTGGGCAGTTCCGGTCTGGCTGACCAGTCGCAGGACATTGTTTTGTTAGCGAATATTTTATTTCAGTCCGATAAAAAATCAGACATCGTGAAAGAAGCAAAAAGGGTATTGAGGGACAACGGCTCGCTTATAATTATTGATTGGAAAAAGGGCGCCAATGGATTCGGTCCGCCTGACAGATTAAGAACTGATGATGAAGCCATGCGTTCTCTTGCTACTGGTGAGGGGATGATATTCGATAAGGTCTTCAATGCCGGGCAGTTCCACTTCGGAATGATATTTAAGAAGAATATTTATTCTTGACAACTTTAAACATAAATCATTGCCAATTCAGATAGACAACAAGAGACTGATGATAATTCTCGTTTCGGGTATTGCGATACTTGTCTTTCTCACGCTTATTTTAATCCTGCGCAATGTCGGCGGGGGCGGCATTGGTCCGAGAGTTGCCGTAGAGTTCTGGGGCGTTTTTGACGACAAGACAGTTTTCGACAAGGTTATCAGAGAATTCCAAACTCAAAATCCTGGCACTACGGTCGTGTATAGACAATTCTCATTCGAGGATTACGAGAGGGAAGTGGTAAACGCTCTTGCGGCCGGCACGGGACCTGATATTTGGATGATACATCAGACTTGGCTGCCAAAACATCTAGACAAACTTATGCCTCTTCCGGAGAAAATCTCCGGTTTGGACCGTCCGCCGATGTCCGTAAAGGATTTTCAGAGCCAGTTTGTTGAAGTTGCCACTCAGGATTTAATCGTCGGCGGCAAGATATACGGGGTGCCTTTATATGTCGATACCCTCGCTCTCTACTACAACAGGGATCTTTTCAATAATGCCGGCATTACTTCGCCTCCGAAAAATTGGGATGAATTCAACAATGCAGTCGAGCGACTCACCAAACTCGATGCCTCGGGAAATATCATGCAATCAGGCGCGGCTATGGGCACGTCAGAAAATATTAACAGGTCAACAGATGTGCTTATGGCCCTTATGCTTCAAAGCGGCGCAAGAATGACCGATATAAACAACACTAGCGCCACATTCGCAAGGTCTGTAAACAACACTCCCATTGGCGAGGTGGCTTTGAGATATTACACCGATTTTGCCAATCCCAATATAAGAACCTATACGTGGAACAATGCCCAGCCGTATTCAATTGATGCCTTCGTTGACGGAAAAGTTGCGATGATGTTCAACTATTCCCATCAGGCCGGAGTTTTAAGTCAAAAAGCCGCGCGCTTGAATTATTCTGTTGCGTCCATGCCGCAGATAAGCGAGAGCGATATCAAAAACTACGCCAACTATTGGGCCGTCGCTGTTTCAAAGAACTCGTTAGTCTCCAATCAAGCCTGGAAGTTCGTGACCTACCTTGCTTCCAGAGAGGGAGCATCAAGCTATCTTGCCCAAACGATGCGGCCTTCGGCGCGACGCGATATTATAGATCTTCAGAAGAACGATTTGCGATTAGGTGTTTTTGCCAACCAAGCCCTTACTGCAAAATCATGGTATCAAATAGACAATTCCGCGATAGAATCCATATTTGCCGAAATGATAGATGACATTAACTTTGGTCGGCTTTCAGTAAGAGAGGCAATCCAGAACGCCGAATCGGAAGTTAATGTGTTGATGGCAAGGTCGCGACGCAGTCGATAAGGTTTAAAATGCAAAAATCAAAGAGTAAAATGATAAGAAAGAATTTACTACTTATCTCGCTAGTTATTTTACTGTTTTTCCCCGGCTTTGCCTTGGGAGGACAGCAATCTGTTGATCTTCCCGGCTGGCCGTTGGTGCCTTGTGGCCTTGAAAGGCCCACTCCCGCTGAAATAGCTGATGGCAAAGTTGTGCTCGATGATTCTTATTATCAATCCTGTGGCCGTTGCGATCTTTTTAGGCTTTTAAAAAACACTATCGACTTTACTGTTGGCGCCTTGATGCCTGTGCTGGCCGTCTTACTTTTTGTATGGGCCGGTTTTTTAATCCTGCTTGGCGGAGCCAATCCTGGCTTAGTTGCGCAAGGAAGGACAATTTTTACAAACACTTTCTACGGAATTATAATTATACTTTCGGCGTGGATGATAACCAACACTTTGATAAAAAGCGTCGGTTCCAACTACGACAATGCTGACAATTGGTGGCAGTTCACTTGTGTTGAGAGAGTACCCGCCACACCGCCACCTGTCACTCCAATACCGACTCCTACTCCGACATCGACCATTCCACCACCGGGAGCAGTGTTATCCATTGTTACCGTCGACCTTCCGGGCGGCACGGTGGGCCAGCAGTACTCTCAGACAATTCAAGTTTCTGGCGGTACAACTCCTTATGCTTGGACAACGACTGGTTCTCCACCTGCTGGTTTAAGTTTTAATACTGCCTCTGGTGTTGTCTCCGGAACTCCTACTGCTGTTGGCACGGCGACTTTCACCGTCAGAGTCACCGACAACTCAACGCCCCAGCAATCGGCAACAAGAGACTTTACCATTGTCATAGCGGGAACCGGCACGGGTACCTTATCTATCACCACTCCAGCCGCTCTTCCGGGCGCCACAGTCGGCCAAGCTTACTCCACAACTATTACCGGAACCGGAGGAACTCCTCCATATCGTTGGGCAGTATATTCCGGTTCATTGCCGGCCGGTCTTAACTTGAATTCTTCAACCGGGGTTATTTCCGGCACACCCACTACGGCCGGTACTATTACTTTCCAAATCTTGCTTACAGAAGAACCTCCAACTACAAGAAGTTCGAGGAGGAACTTTACCATTGTGGTAAGTCAAACGAATACGAGTAATTTGTGTACCGGATCAACATGTACTTTTGGGGGTGCTCCAGACACATTAAGTTGTTCACCAGTTAACCCGGGTGGCAATTGTGCTGCCTCTGCCGTGAATACTCACAGTGCAGCCATAATTGCTGGAGTGGGTAATATAAATGTTTGCGGCGGAATTGATACAGTAAAATTATTAAAATCCATTGCGGCAAACGAGTCGTCGGGTAGGTGTAGTATTATTGCTGAAGACGGGGAGTCAGCCGGATTTTTCCAACTTAAACCTGACGTAGCTACGTTGTATAAGAGTCAATGTGGTGTGACTGAAACCATTGATTTTGCCTGGCTCAATCGATGCGATACAATAGAAGAGCAGGCCTGCATAGCGGCAACTTATTTGAGGAATTCTATTGCCGGTCCTTGTGGTTGCGATGCAAGACAGTTGGCGGCGGGATATAATGGAGGAGCTGGTGCGTGTTCAGTTAGTGCTAACTGTGGGCCGTCTGCGGCTTCAGACGGAGGACGGTGCGATGTGTGTGGAGGCCAGGGGAGAGAAACAAGAAGGTGGGAGTGTCTTTGGGATAACAACTCGCATAATATCTGTAATGCCGACCGACCGACGAGTTATGCTTTTACAAGGAGGTATGCTCCAAGAGTCGAGTATTGTTATGCCAACATATTTTAATGTTTAATTTAGTTTCTAAAATATTTTTCTTCGTATCAGTGGCTGTGTTTGTTTTTTTACTTCCAGCTTGGGCTGATATTAGGATAGAAGATAGTTATGTTTACAATTTTCATCTCTATTATGATAACGGCCAGTTGTTTGCCGATAGGGATTTTGAGTTCAAGTACGATGTTATTCCAGAAGAATTCACTCCCGAGACGTTCAATACCCAATTCCCTTTTAAGGGAGAAATAATTAACCTTAAGAACGGGGTGGCGGCGGAGTTTTTGTTTGATCCCAAACGAGGCAACCCCGACTTTTTGAAAGGTAAAATTTCGGTCAAAGCGCCATATGCGCCTGACGGCCAGAAAGCGGTTTTCTATGACTCGCAAGGGAAAATACTTCTGACAGTTTTTGTGAGCGAGAGTTCCTTTTGCAACGATGACGGGACGTGCAATTCTGACAGAGGGGAAAGTGAACAAACTTGCCCTAATGACTGTCGAAGTGCTGTGCCTGTGCCGCCGCCGAATTTGGACAAGGGGTTTTTATCTGCGAACGTGGTAATATTAATTACTCTGGTCATTGCCATACTGGCGGCTGGCGGGTGGTATGTGTGGCGAAGACGGGAAAAAGCAAAACATATTCAGGAAAACGAATTTACCGATAAATTCGATCAAGGTATAATAAATTGAAAGATGTCCAGATATAAAAAATCATCAATACCAATACTTAAGGAAAACATATTACACAAATGATCAGAAAAATTACCATATTTTTCTATGTTTTTATTCTGGTTATAATCAATCCTTCGACTGATTATCTAGCTCTTGCTGGAACTGTAGGCGGTATCAGCGCCAACGGATTTACTGTCAGTAGTTTTACTGCAAATCCAGTTCTTGTGGTTAATCCAAATAATCCGGTCACTTTTTCAATGAGGGGTGTTATAGATTTGGCCGCATATTCTAGGCATTGTGGGGACAATAATATTAGTTCTTATGTTTGGAGCTTGAAACTGGATCTTAATAATGAAGAAGACGAAGTTTTGACAAGCGGTACGCAGAGTTTTCAGCGTACTGGGCAAAGCATTCAGACATCGGTTACGCAATCAACAAGACTTCCGGCTTGGAGCGGACCCGATGCAAATGTCTATATGCTGATTGAGTGTGGAAATACCGGTTATATTTACAATACAAATGTTATCGAGTCTCCCAGGGTCAGGATTACGGTAGGTACCGGAGAATTGATATGGGCCTGTGTGGCTGGTGACGGCACTTACGCTTGCAGTCCGGGGAATTTTCAGAATTTATCTGATGTTCCGGCTTGTGCCGGAAGAACTCCTTTGCAAATCAATGTTAATATTTGTGGCCAACAAGCACCTGGAGGTGGCGGTGGCGGCGGAGGCGGTGGTGGTGGCGGAGGCGGTGGAGCTCCTGGTGCAACGCAGTCGTTTAATTTTTCTATCACTAATCCCATATTGGCGGATAATCTGATAGAATTGATAAATGTCATCGCTACTTGGTTGTTTAACCTCGCCATTCCCATTGCCGTAGCTATGATTGTTTATGCGGGAGTGATGTTTTTGACCTCTCGAGGCGATACGGCTAAAGTGACTCAAGCCAGACAGATACTAGTGTACGCCGTGGTGGGGTTGGCTATAATAATGATAGGCAAAGGATTCATTACTTTAATAGAGAGCATATTGAACTTAGGAGGAACGCCCTAAGTAAATTTGTAAGTCCTAATTTCTAAACAAATCTTGATGAAATTCCAAATTCCAAATTCCCGATCTTTATTATACGGCGTGACCGGAACTGCGCCGGGCATAGATTTAACTATTCAGGATGTTTTAGGAATAATAACCGGTCTTGCCTGCTGGATCACAAGGGTCGCCCTTGTTTTGGTGGTGGTGGCGGTTGTTTATTTTGGAGTGAAATTTTTGATGTCGCAAGGTGATCCGACAAAGGTGACCGAAGCCAGAAAGTCGTTTTTGTGGGGATTGGTCGGCGTTTTAGTTATACTCGGAACTTATACTATAATTGCTACGGTTGCCAATTCTTTAGGCGCCGATTATACTTTATTTATACCGTTGAGCTGCGAATAATCCCGTTAGAAATAACCCTAATGGGTATGAATCATATTAATATCAATAAAACAATAAATAATAGTATATGGCACCGCACGGTGGTAGTTGGTGCTTTGTACTATTTCTAACGGGATGAAAAAAATATTACGGACAGTTTCGTCACTATTCATTTTTCTGGCTTACGTATTGCCGGCGATGGTTGTAAATGTTCCAAGTTCCAGAGCCGGCAGTCAGGGCCTGCTTCCGGGCAATCCGATCACCCTAGATGTTTTGGATTATGTAATATTTCGGGTCAGCACATTTTTCATCACAGTTAGCGCTTTGTTGACAGTGATATTCATCATCTGGAGCGGGGTGACATATATGTATGCTGGAGATGATGCGACCAAAGTAACGGCCGCCCAAGCGCGACTGAGAAGCGGTATTATCGGTGCGGCGATTATTTTCGGTGTCGGAGTAATTATCCAGACAATAGCTTCTGTAATAACCCTTGACTTCTTCTGTACCGTAAGGATTCCGATTATAGGAACGTGTATTTATTAAGTTGTTTGTCCAAGAGCGAAGCGATTGGCGACAAACACTTAACCCCGCTCCAATCCCGCCTCATTTCTTAATGGCGGTCAGCGGATAAGATTGGTGCGGGGTTACTACCAAATTTATTTGTATTTGATATAATGAAGGTAAGTTAAAAACACGAGGAACCCCGCTCTATCTAGAGTCAAAGCAATAGGCCAGTCAGGACTTTGTGAAATTACCGACTTCGTCTTGACTAGTATTATTCTGCAGCTTCGATTCCAGATAGAGCGGGACGCTGAAATTTGCAGCTATTCGGCTGCTTTCAGCAACTCCTCATGGGCAAATTTCGCGGAAGGGAGGTGGAGGAATGAAAAAAAATATTAGCAGAACAACATTAGTCGCGTTGGCAATAATAGCGGTTTTGATGCCTGTTTTGGTATTGGCGGGAACCTTGCCAACTCCGACGCCTCCAACCACCGGCTCAGCAATAACCCTACTTGAGATTGAGGAATTGATAAGAAGAATAGCGCAATTTTTGATAATTGTTTCAGTTATTCTCGCCGTTATATTCATTATTTGGGGAGGAGTTATGTATATGGCAGCCAGAGGCGACGACGAAAAGGTCAAATCGGCCCAATCGACCATATGGAACGGTGTGATCGGAGCGGCGGTAGTGCTGGGTGTCGGCGTGATACTGCAGACATTGGCGGGACTTATTACCCGATCCTTCTTCGCCTAAACTTTGTTATCGATAGTAAAACTCAAAATCCCCATGATGGGGATTTTGAGTTTATGGTGGGCGAGGAGGGAGTCGAACCCTCAATCCTTTCGGAACACGGTCCTAAGCCGTGCGCGTATTCCAGTTCCGCCACTCGCCCAATACTAGCGCTAAACTATACTATTCCAACGGATTCTTCTCAAGCGGAGCCGGCGCGCCGTAGTTTGAGTCAAATCTCTCCTCTTTTACGGAACCGTTGGCTGAAGTAATTTTTCTGACAAAATACGCTTTCATGGAGCCGTTTGTTTTTTGATCATATTGAAAAGGCCCGTTAAGCGCAACTTTTCTTCCGTCTCCCGAGCCGTAAATATCGAATATCAGTTTAGAGCCTTCTATCCTTGATTGTATGAGGATGTGGTTAGGCGTGTCATTCTTAAATCTTAGATCCACCACTCCCGGATATATCGTGGCATCATAACCCTGTGGGTCGTAGTACCTTACCGGAAAAGAATGCGGTTTTCTCTCCAGTATCGGCAGTCCGGCCATTATCGCTGACCTGAATAAGGTTGTTGAAACTTGGCACAATCCGCCGCCGTATTCGTAGACCAGTTTGCCGTTCTTAATGGTAAGTTCCGGCTGGTAACCGTTATTTTCATCGACTTCTCCCAAAATTGAATTGAAAGAAAATTCTTCACCCGGTTTCAGTATCGTGCCGTTGTATTTGGCGGAACCGATCTTTATATTATGAATTCTGGAAGGAGGCGACCCTTTAAAGTCAGATTCACCCCGGCCGATAAGCGTGATGATTCCCAATTCATTAACTTTATCCAAGGTTATGGCCGGCTCGATAATCTCAACAGGTAAATTCACATCCTTATACCCATTGGTTATTGCGTCTATAATAAGTTTTTTAGAAGCATCAAGGTTTAAGTTTTGTCCGTTTTTAGCCGGGATGAACTCCTCGGCTTTGCCGTTGACCAGTATAAACTTGGCGTTTACTGGTTGAATGTTTACCAACGGCGCTATCGAGGCAAGATATACCCCCACTCTTTCAGGCGATATTCTGATATCTTTTTTACCCGTGTAATTTCTGACATAGGGTTCAAGCCAACTTTTTATAGTTTCAGAAAGTATGACCATTTTGCTGTTTTGGATATAGATCTCCAGATTGTCGACAGATTGGCCGTTTATTTTTTCAGCTAAGTTTTTTACTTCTACTTTTTCCAGTTTCTCAGTTGTGTTTGCTATAAAAAAAGTGGAACCGAAGTGAAAGCCACCTAAAACAATAACGCCGGCTATAGATAACCGGCTTACAAATAGCATGAAGCTTTTTGATAAATTGGGCATTATCCCGATATTTTTATTTTTTTCGTTCGTGTTTTGGCCAATTTGGGCAGGCGTATGGTCAAAAGCCCGTTCTTCATTGATGCCCTTGAATTATCAGAATCAACATCCTCGGGCAGGATTATTGATCTTGAAAAAGGCCCCCAGAATAGCTCCTGATAGTAATAATCAGACGATTTTACCTTGTCCGGCGTTGTTCTTTTGCCCCTTATTGTAACCATATCGTTTGTGACGGTTATATCTATATCGTTCTGGTCGACTCCGGCTATGGTTGACTGGACGACGATGTCATCCTCGGTCTGGTATACGTCAACTGTCAGTTGGCCGTCGAAATCACCCTCGTTAAGAGCGAGATCTCGCTTCTTTGGGGCGGACTTTTCGGAAACTGCCAGGATCGGATCTAATTCATTGTTGTCATCAGAAAAAAAATCGTCCATCTGTGTAAAGTCTCTAATTTCTAAACCCTAATCTCTAAACAATCTTAAGTATCAAAAAATTTAGAGATTAGAAATTAGGATTTAGAGATTGTGAATGTATGTGCCTCTCTTTTATTTTATCAAATAATACGGAAACTAAAAAGGCCAGAATTATTAACAGGAAGGTGGTGTAGACCAGACCGACGACGGGATTGGCTGATTCCTGCGCGAAAGCGATAAGCATATTGAATGCCGCGTGGAAAAGCGTCGCGATGGCGAGTCCGAACACTATCAATTTCTTTTTGTGTTCCTGAAAGAACCAGGACATAGCCAGGAAATAACCTATAAGCCCCGAAGCCAGCGCATGAAGAAGTGTTGCTCCTATGAATCGGAGGGCCAGCGTATTGAGGGCGGTACCGGCGCCGTTTGGAATGAGGTTTAACATTACCAGTATGTTCTCTATGGCGGCGAATCCTAGAGCGGCAGTTATCATATATATCATCCCGTCAACCGGTTCATCGAATTCCGGACTCCTTAAAATCACCAAATAAATGGCAAAAAATTTCAGAAATTCTTCCACAAACGAAGACCACAGAAAAAACGTGGGCGTGCCCTGGCTGAAAATCTCTAAGCCGATCAGGGTTCTAAGCTCGGCAAATCCCAACTGGAGCAAAATAGCGAGAGGGGAGATGATGATCCCCATTAAGAATGCTTTGGTTAGGAGATGCTTTGGTTCCGGATGGCAGTCTCTTCTTAGGTAAAAAGAAAGCCACACCAAACTGGGCGCGAGGCCGAGGGTTACTAATGTTGCCGCGTAAACGGGGGACATAACCCTATTATACAATTTTTAGGCAGGCCATTCTTCCACAAGCAGTAATTTCTTGCTTGCTCCGAGATCGCTTTGCGATTTTTCGGGGTCTTTTGTGGGTAATTTTGACCAAATTTCTTCAGTCACGAAAGGCATAAAAGGGTGGAGAAGTTTTAAGGAATTAATTAAAACGTAAGCTAGTGTTTGTTTGGTTTCGATATCTTCTTTATCCTTGGTCTCCTCTATGTATTTGTCGGCAAGATCGTGCCAGATGAAATCATATAGTTCGTGGGCCGCCTCGCCGAATTTGTATGAATTTATGTTTTCTGAAACCAAAGAGACTGTGCTCTCCATTTTTTTTATGATTTCATGGTTAGTTCTTTTGGCTTCAAAATTGTCTCCCGTTTTCATCAAAATATATCTGGCGATGTTCCACAATTTGTTGGCGAACTTTTTCCCCATGAGTATGACATCTTCATTGAACCGCATGTCTTGTATCCCGGTATTCTGATAGGCTAGGCCGAATCGCAGAGCGTCAGCTCCATATTTCTCAATAAGTCCGACCGGATCAATGCCCGTGCCAAGTGATTTTGACATTCTTTTGCCGTCTTTTGTTAAAACCGTGGGATGAATATAAATTACGGAGAAGGGGACTTTGCCGGTGAAATATTTTCCGGAAAATATCATCCGGATCTGCCACAAAAACACAATACCCCTATCCGAAGTTATAAATTGAGTGGGATAGTATTCTCGCATGTCTTTTGTTTCTTCCGGCCAACCCAAGACGGCGAAAGGCCAAAGAGCGGATGAAAACCATGTGTCCAGAACATCTTCCTCGCCTTCGATCGGTATTTTGTGTCCCCACCAAAGTTGGCGAGAGATATTCCAGTCTCTCATATTGTTTATCCATTTCAACGTGACATCTTTCCAGTTTTTGGGATATATCTCTACTTCGTTGTTGCGGATCGCCTCATCGGCTAACTTTGCAAGTTCAGACACTTTTAAAAACCATTGTTCCGAAGGCAGGGGTTCGATCACGGAGTCGCAGCGGTCACAGCGGGCGATGTTGTGTTCATAGTCCTCAATCTTACCCATCAAGCCGATGGCTTCGAGATCTTTGGCAATCTGTTCTCTGGCTTCGGCAGTTTTCATGCCTTGATATCTTTGTCCCGCATTCTTATTCATTTTTCCGTGTTCGTCGATTATTTTGATCGAGGGCAGATTGTGGCGTTGGGCGATCTCAAAATCGGTGGTATCGTGAGCCGGCGTTACCTTGATTATTCCGGTGCCGAATTCTTTGTCCACGGATTCATCGGCTACCACCTCTATCTTTATTGTTTTCAGCTTAGGTTCTTCCAGAAGGGGAATATTGTTATCCACGGATTCGATCTCAATTTCTTTGCCCACATAATCACGATAGCGTTCGTCGCCGGGATGAACTGCGAGGGCCGTGTCGCCGAGCTTTGTTTCCGGTCTGGTGGTGGCCAGAGTAAAGGGGCCATATTTAATGAAGTAAAGTTTGGTTTTTTCGGGAACATAATTTACTTCAAGGTCGGAAATTCCGGTTCCGCATCTGGTACACCAATTAACCACCCTAAGGCCTTTATAGATCCAACCCTCTTTTTTGTATTTGTCGAATGCGTTACAGACTGCTTTTTCGTATTCTTCATCCCGAGTGTAGCGGGTTCTAGACCAGTCAACGGAAATACCAAGTTTCTTGAACTGGCCAAGAATAGCGGTTCCGTATTTTTCTTTCCACTCCCGGACTCTTTGTTCGAATTTTTCGCGACCAAGGTCATGGCGGGTCAGGCCTTCCTTTTTGAGTTGTTTCTCCACTACATTTTGGGCGGCGATGCCAGCATGATCTATCCCCGGCACCCATAAAGTTTTGTGTCCTTGCATTCTTTTCATTCGTACCAAAATATCCTGCATTGTAAGTTCAAGAGCATGTCCCATATGCAGTTCGCCGGTTATGTTTGGGGGAGCGATACAGGTAACAAATTTTCTTACTTCTTCCGGCTTGTCCTGATCTTGTCGAAGGGGCAAATTCTCCGGCGTAAAAAAACCGCTCTCTTCCCAGAGTTTGTAAATCCTGTCCTCTGTTTCTTGCGGGTTGTATGTCTTTGGAAGTTCCACTCCTTGTATACTATCAGAATCCCAGATTGGCATCCATCTTAATCGACCCCCAATCGGTTTTTACTTTTTCATTTTTACTTTTTACTTTGAAATATCCGGCCACCGCTATCATTGCAGCATTGTCGCCGGTATATTCCATCTCTGGTTGCGAGTATTTTATGCCTATCTTTTTTGCTTCTGTTGCCAGCCGCTTTCTTAGTTCTTTGTTAGCGGAAACACCCCCGGACAGGAATAGTGATTTAACTTTGTATTCTTGAACAGCTTTGATGGTTTTAAAAACCAGAACGTCCGTGGCTGCTTTTTGAAATGAAGCGGCAATATCAGCTTTTGTTTGCTTGTTTATTTTCTCACCGCTTTCTTTTAAGTCCCGAAGGAGGTAGAGGACTGCTGTTTTAAGTCCCGAATAACTGAAGTCAAAATTCTTTGAATTAAGCATCGGCCGCGGCAGGGGAAAGCGGGTGCTGTCACCTCGCTCGGCAATTTTGGAAATCATCGGACCGCCGGGATAACCAAGCCCGAGAAGTCTAGCGACCTTGTCAAATGCTTCGCCGACAGCATCGTCTAAGGTTTCCCCGATAATCTTATACTTTCCATGTCCTTTCATCAGTACCAACTCTGTATGGCCACCCGATACAATAAGATTCAGGACTGGTCCTACTTTGCTAAAACTACGAAGGGTTGAGTTTACTCCAACTGGCTTTAGCCAGTTGGAGTAGATGTGTCCTTCCAAATGGTTTACTCCGATTAGAGGCTTGTTATATTTCCAGGCGATAGTTCTAGCAAAAGCCAAGCCGACTAAAAGGGAAGGACCAAGCCCGGGACCGCGAGTTACGGTTATCAGGCGGATTTCCTTACCAAAATCTTTAACCCCCGCTTTTTTCAAAGAAAGCTTAAAAACGAGTCCTATGTTTTTAGCATGTTCTCTTGCTGCGAGATTTGGCACAACGCCACCGAACTTCGCATGAAGTTTAACTTGAGATGAGACGGTATTAGATAGAACCGTAATTTTGCCGTTTTTAATCTCAAGAACGGCTATCGCCGTTTCATCACAGGATGTTTCGATACCAAGTATCATCATAGGGTAATATTTTATCATTTTTATTGATTTTTTTCAATTTTTGTGCGATAATTTAACAATTATGCTGCGCTCTTCGGAGCTTTAGCGTAGTAGAGGCGCTATCGTCTATCGGTTAGGACATCAGCTTTTCAAGCTGAGAAGCGGGGTTCGACTCCCCGTAGCGCTGCCATCTGGGAAGTGTCAAATTCACCTCCCCGCCAGACGGCGGGTCGGCGACCAAATCATAAGGAATTACGGGCTTAAAAATCAGTTGGCGATTTTGAAGAAGATGGTTCGAGCCGATATTTTTAAGAAATGAAGTCATTTCTGATCTATTCTGTGATTTTAGTATCTTTTCGGCCTTATTTAGCGATAAAACAAACTCTCTGGCTGGTTCGAGCCAAGATAAGCCCTTTTGTTCAAAATCTGATATTTTCTCTTGGATTTCAACCTTTTGATTGAGGAATTTTTCTTTTTTGAGGGTGTATTCGTCTTGTGAAAGTTTGTTGCTCAAATACAAATCCAGAAGTTTATCCAATTTTTGGTCTAGCTCGAGTATCTCTAACTTGAGATTTTGAACAGTAGTTTTGGCTTGTTCTTTTGCCAAGTTCTCATCTTTCTCTAATTCAAATAGAACTTTCTCTGTATCTTGGCTCGACAAAGAAACTTTTTGGAGATGAGATTTGATTTGTTCTAAAAGTTCTTCTTGCCGCAAAAAGTGTTTTTCTAAGCATAGTCCTTTCTTTTTCGTGCAACGATAATAGATATATTGCCTTCCGCTTTTCTTAATTTTCTTTTCAGCCGTAATTGCTGCAGAACAAGGACATTTCATTAAACCCAGAAAATCAAAACTATGCTTTTTCACTTTTTGCGGCTTTCCCCTGTCTTTTAATACTTCCTGGCATTTATCAAAAAGTTTCTTTGAAATTATCGGTTCGTGAACTCCCTCGTGTAATTCTCCTTTGTATTTCATCAGGCCAAGATAAAAAATATTTTGTAGGGTTCTTTGGGAAGAACTAATAGAAAAGGGCTTGTCCCAAAAACCAGTCAATTTATTCTCATGACACCAATTTGCGAGAGATTGAAATGTATAGTTACCGGTTGAATACAACTCAAAGAATTTTCTGATTTTAGGGGATTTTATTTTATCAATCTCAATTTTCTTTGTTGCCAGATTGTTGACATATCCAACCGGTGGTCTTCCCGGCCACTCTCCACGCCTGATTTTCTGCCGAAGTCCGCGCTTAACATTCTCTCGCAAATTATCTACAAAATATTTACTTTGACCGAAAGCGATATTTAACATAAATAACCCTTGTGGTGTCGGTTCGAACCAAAAACAAGGGAATTTGAGGGACTTGATTACTTCCCTATCTACAAGGTGAATTATCTTACCACCGTCAACAGAATTACGAGCAAGACGGTCTGGATGCCAAGAAAGTATCCCATCTGCTTTTCCTTGTTCCAGAAATGACAACATTTCAGCGAATTTAATTCGGCCAGGTTCTTTGGCAGTTTTTGCCTCTTGGAAAGAGGCGACAATTTCAAGTTTTTCTTTGGCGGCAAATTCTTTTAATTCAGTAATCTGTGCCTCGATAGACAAAATTTGTCTATCCTCGTCCTCACTACTTTTCCTAGCGTATATCACATATTTCATATTATTTTATTAGTTAATTTATTAAAATTTTCTTTTATTTCCGACTTCAGAATCGCCAACAGTTCGACAAGCTCACTGTCCTGAGTTTATCGAATAGACTGATTTTTAAGCCCGTAATTCCTTATGATTTGGTCGCCGACCCGCCGTCTGGCGGGGAGGCGAATTTGACACTTCCCATTTGGCAGAGTATTCTTGAAATAGTTCGAACCCATTTCGCCGCCTTCGGCGGCAGTGGCCAGAAATACGAAAAATCTGACCCGCAATTCTGAATTAAAAAACTGCCAAAGAATCTGATAAAAATATCGGCTCGAATCATCTAATAAAAGAAAATTTTAGGACTTCTCATGTAAGAAACGGCAGCAATGCCGGTTTTTTATTGGGCTTGACTTTTGTTTGGTGGTCCTATATTATAGGCAATAGACACTTTTTTAGTTCGTTACAAAGGAGCAAGAAATGCTAAAAAGTATTGTTTTGGTTGGACTTTTGTTGCTGTTTGGGAGCAATTCCTACTCTCAAGATGTAGCTAAAAGTTTGGACAGCAGTTCCCTGCCTAAAACTCTGACGTGTTTCGTCCATTACCAAGTCAAAGGCAATGAGGGTTTTTTTGAGAATGTAAATCTTGTCGGTGGCGGTAGTGAGCTGGCTCAAAATAACTTCTTTGGCGGTTTTTCTGCTGACTTATCGCAATGGTTACAATACAGTGATAAGCCGAGCGAACTGCAATTTTTCTCTCTTGTCGGCGATGACGAAAGTCGAGTTAATCCTGTTTTCGATGTATCGTTGTATTACTGGTATAATTCCCAGACAAAAAATCTCTCAATGGTTGGCGTTACTCTGCGCCTTGCCAAAAAGGATAAGAGCCGGATGACGGCTCGGCAAAGATTAGATCGCTTTGATAAGAATTACGATTTATCTTTTAAGCAGGAATTTTCTGCCGAAAAAGGAACAATGTCGAAGATTGAAATGCCGAATCCGCATGAAGGCTCGAAAGTAACTTATATCATGACCGAATGTTCTTTGAAGTAGCCAGAGCTTTTTCCCTGGTAAGCCTCACGACAACGTGGGGCTTTGTTTTTATAAAGAACTAAAGAATTTGTCGCCCGGGCTGAAATTAGATAGAATTTCATTAGTTTAGAATCCGCCAAAGAAAAACTTGAAATTGTCTGATTCAGAATTGCGGTTCAGATTTTTCGGATTTCCGGCCACCGCCGCCCTTGGCGGCGAAATGGGTTCGAACTAATTCAAGAATACTCTGCCATTATTCAAATACAAACGGTTTCGAACCATTTATAAGATAAATGTTGAATCACTTGCTTGTCCTGAGTTTATCGAAGGGAGTTTGTCTATTCTTCTTGGTCCCGGTACCCCCAAGGGGAGGGGAAAACTTTTTAATGTTGACATTCCTTTTTTAAAAATGTAATCTATTTCCAAGAATACATTTCAAGGGAGGTATTCTGTGCCAAGATACAGAGTATTGAATCTTAAACATAATATTAAGGAGGTTGTCTGGGACATTAGTGAACACAATCCAGTAATTGATCGTCCTACTCTGTATGAAGTCAACGAGGCGGCTGACAAGGAATACCCTGGAGTAGCAAAATCAGACCTAAGATTATTTGGTAGTGGGGGCGGAGAAGGAGTCCATTTGGTTAGGAGCCGATAATAAATCGGCTTTTTAATTGCTAAAAACAGGGCAAAGCAAAGTTTTGGTTCGATCAACTCAGGACAGTGAGCTTGTCGAATTGTTGGCGATTCTGAAGAAGAAAA
Organism: Candidatus Yanofskybacteria bacterium RIFCSPHIGHO2_02_FULL_43_17; assembly: GCA_001794435.1. Taxonomy (GTDB): domain Bacteria; phylum Patescibacteriota; class Minisyncoccia; order 2-02-FULL-40-12; family GWA2-44-9; genus 2-01-FULL-43-22. The sequence goes on along the minus strand of MGJU01000014.1, from coordinate 24,305 downwards.
CGGTACCCGCATTGCCCTCCATAAGTTTACCGAAGGAGGGGCATCTTTTCCTGACCTTGACAGCTCCAACCATAGTGCTAGAATATGACTACTTAGTTTATTGTTCCTTATGGGGGTCTAAAAATGGCAAAAACAGCTTCTGTCGGATATTCTAAATTGGTGGTTGATGAGAATTGGGCAACATATTTTTATCTGGTACCGCCTGAATGGAAAGTAGTCAAGAGAGATGAATTAAATAAGTATCCAAGACTTGACCCAGCGCAATGCTATGACGTTAAACTACCCAATGGGACTGTGTTTACAGGATGTGAGATCAGGGTACAAACGCATCATACTCGCGGGATGGGAGGAATGAGTGAAGATTCGTCAAGTAGTGAAGCATTCTTTTTGGCCAACGGACTTGAGATAAAGTTGAAGTCAGGTTTTCTTCTTCGGCCCAATAAGACTGCTACTACACGGAGGAGATGCAAGCTGGAAGATCAAAAACAAGAAAACATGCGAAAAGACCTGCTTACCAGAAGAGAGGAAATTGACCGAAAATTGGCAGATCTTTAATATGCAGAGGAGGCTAAATGCCCCCTTTTAAATTTATTTTAATTAGGTTGTTGAAGGTTTTCCTAAAATGATTTTTTCGGAGGGGTCTCGCCTTCGTTAAAACTACGGCGGAGCACGGCAAGGGGAGGGGAAGACTTTTGATCAAAAAATCGGCAGAAATGCTGGTTTTTTTTGTTTACATATTTAATCTCTCAGTATACTATTGTCTAAAGGTTTCCAGGAGGAGAATATGTCTTTGCCACATGATTGGAGAATCGGTCATCTCCTAATCAACTGTTTTTATAGAATAGACCCTGTTCTTAAACAAAGATTTAACGAATTGCTTGATAAAAGGATTCTCGATAAAGTACTTTGGGCCATGATAGAAGATAAATTATTCCCGGAATGGGTTGGAGATTCTATGTCATTTGACCCACTCTATGGTCAGCTGGATGGATTAAGAAGGTCATTAACTGTTGCTACCAGAGACTTTCTGATTGGCCTTAATGGCACAAGTTTTCGTTACTATTTCATTGATTTTGAAAAAGATGAATTGGCAGGCATGGCTAATCATGTAGGACTTACAGATCAAGATGTGGCAACACTTTCTCAGGAGCTTAACAGTAGATTACTTGCCGCCGATAATAAATCGGCTTTTTAATTGCTAAAAACCATGTTAAACTCAAAATCTAAAGGGTTCTTCAGGAAATACCCATAAATCTGACCTAATAAAGTTTTCCTCTCCTACGCTAAAGCCATGGAGGAGCAATGCAATGTTCTCTATTGGCTCTGCTAAAATCTAAAAACCGCCTTGAGGACGGCTTTATTAAATAGAGGAGACTATTTTTTTAAACACTTCCGGGTCGTGTTCGGCGAGGTCGGCAAGTATCTTGCGGTCGAGCTGGACCTGTGCTTTGAGAAGTTTGTTGATAAATTTGGAGTAGGTAAGACCATTTTCCCTGGCGGCGGCGTTTATCTTGATGGTCCAGAGGTTGCGGAAAGTTCGTTTCTTCTTTTTCCTGTCGGCGAATTGGAATGACCAAGCGTGGAGCAAGCCTTCTTTGGCTTGGCGGTACTTGGACTTTCTGGTCCACATAAAACCCTTTGCGTGTTTCAGCAGTCGTTTTCTTCGTTTATTAGCTTGTACACCTCGTTTAACTCTTGGCATAGTTTAACTTGTTTGCCCTCCACATTAAGGATTAACTTATATGTTGCTCTGGAGTAACGCCTTGGCGTTTCTTACCAACTCTTTCGGAGCTATTTTATGGCCTCTTTTTTGCCGGGAAGCATCACCCGAATCTTTTGCGTTAAAATGGTTCTGGCCGGGAGGGCGCTTCATCAATTTGCCGTTGCCGGTTATTTTCATTCTTTTCAAGAATGACTTATTGGTTTTCCCTGTATGGGTCATGGAAGTAGACATTATTTTTTTACTATCACAATTGTCCAGCCGAACGGAGATCTTTTTACGTCTTCTTGAAATGAAAAGTTCTCAAGTTTGGCCAGGAATTGCTCAAGTTTTTGCTTTCCGATATGGGCAAGGGCTTTTTCTCTTCCTCGTAGTGTAAGCTCCACCTTCACTATGTGGCCCTCTTTGAGAAACCCTTGGACTTGCCTGGCTTTGAAGTCGAGGTCATGAGCGCCGGTTTTGAAGCCGACTCTGACCGTTTTTCGTTCTTGTTCTTTGGTTTTGCCTCTTTTCTTCTCCTCCCTCTCTTTGCGATACATATATTTACCATAATCCATAATTTTGGCAATAGGGGGCTGTATTTGGGGCGAGACTTCTACCAAATCTAAATCCTTTTCTCTTGCCAGATTTAATGCTTCTTGTATCGGCATAATACCAAGCTGTTTGCCTTCCTCATCTATCACCTGGAGCTCCCTGGCCCGTATTCGATTGTTGATGTTAAGTTGTTGTTTCACTATTGCGAACTATTTTAGCATAAAAAAGCCAAAAACAAAACCGAGCTTAACTCGGTCTAAGCAAATTGCCTTCCTACGATATTGTCAGGGTGGTCTTTGTTGAAAAGTACCTCGCTTTGTTCCATCAAGTACACGTTTTTTATGCCGGCTTCTATCATTGCTTCCCAGCACCAGCGACAACACCACCAGTGGCCCCAGAGATAGAGGTCTGCTCCTCGGGTATCGTTCCCTCTGTCTTTCGCATTATTGATCGCTCTCGGTTCGCTATGATTTTTGGGATGGCATCCTTCGCAAAGCTCGTAGCCCTCTCCGGTCTTGCACTTTAATCGCACCCTTTCACAGCCATGTTTTTCATGATGGTCGCTTCCGTTGGCACCTCTGCCTAGGATACGGCCGTCTCTAACAATGATTGCTCCGCCGGGCATAATCCTATCAAGTGAATATCTTTGTGCTATTTCTCTGGCGATGATCATGCACGGATTGGTTCCGGCGACATATTTAATAGTTTTTCCCTCGGGCAGATAGGGGTATTTAATCTCGGCCATTTTAAGGTCCTTCTGGAGCGCTTGTTGTTATTTAACATATTGTTTGGTTCAAATCCAGTTTTGAGCACAAAGACACCCCTGCTAGTATTAAAAAAAGAGCCGACACTAGTCGGCAAATTCCTAACGCAAGAGCAATACGGCAGGCTTTCTGGTATTGAGTTGCCATTGAGCACCTTCGTGTAACCAGCTAATGGGGAGGTGCAATAGTTTTTCTCTTGTTGCGTAATTCAACTGTGAGAATGGGTAGATTTTCTCTTTCAATCTTCGATGGGCATCATTTCTTCCGAGGCGTTCAATTTCACCAAGCGCCTTACTCGACAGAGGCTTTAGAAGTTCGGATGTGTATGAAATATCTCTGGCGTCATTGCCGATCTTATCTCTCTTTGCTCTTTCTGTGGCATTTCTCTTGGACAAAACAAAGCGAACCACCTTCTCAATATCCACTCCAAATGCGAAAACGGGTTGTATAGGAGAAAAGGGATTGTCAATCTTAGCACCGCCAAATGATGGAAACCGCTCTGCTGTCAGACGTGTGATTCTTGCTATACGACTTTCTTTTTGAGCCATAGTTTCACCGACCCTAATTTTTATCGGAACTAGCAGAAATAGTGCGCCTGATAAAACGATTTGTCAACTTGACGTAATGGTGAAAAATGATACGATAGTAATATTGAGCTAGTTCCAACCAGAAAGGAAAAAAAGAGATGCCGATGATTCTTTTAACAGTGCCTCCTGATACGACTACCCTACAGTGTGAATGGGCAGATCGAGAAATCAAAGCCGCACTTCGAGCAGAGCAGGTGCAAGGCGGCATCACCATCTGGCCCGTAGCACTTGCCACAGTTCCTGATCGGCTCTTACTTGAATACAAAAGTCGGCAAGAGGTTGCTGACCCAAACTACCTTGCAAGAGTTGCTGCTGAAGCAGCCGAAATAGTCTTCGGCATTCAGGTGGAGGCTGCAGTCATCAAGCTTGATCCAGCCACAACGGGTCTCCACATAACACCGAAGAGGTAGTCTGCCCGCAAGAGCCTGCACGTTGTGCCTGCCTGTGGGCTCTTTTATTTGTCCACCGAGCTGAGCTCGGTCTACTTGTATAAAACATAACGCCAAGAAATCATAAATGCTTATATCCCAATTCTGTGAGAATGTCCTGCAGTTGTATCTTGAGTTGTGCTTTGCCGTTTCCGCCTTTCAAGTAAGTTTCTCTGCGTTTGGCATCAGACCATTTTAAATAAGCTTCGTGGTGAATAAATTTTAGGGGCAATCTATTCTTTGTGGCTGTTGATTTTCCACTAAAATGTTCGTGCAACCTCCGTTTTAAGTTGTTAGTAAAGCCGACGTATAGTTGCTTATCTTTATCACTAAGCAAGACATAGACATAATACATGAGCAAAGCTTAGCTTTGCCAAAAACAAAAATCAACTCCAATGGTTGATTTTTGTACTGGATCTTTTTGAGACCCAGCTCAGCTGGGTGGAGATGGAGAGATTGAACTCTCGTCCAAAGTTTTTCCCAAAAAGTGTTTACTTAGGTAGTTGATTTATTATTTCACCAAAGAGTAGAGATCAACAAAATTATCTTTGGCTATTCCTCCTTCATTTTAATTGGATAATGGAGAACTTCTTATCCAACAGAGCTCGCTGAATGACACCCTGGGATCCTCTAGCGAGCATTAAGGCCAGGATGGCTTTACCTAAACGATGTTAGGCGTAAGCGTAATTAGGCGAATGATTTGCACCTATTTGAATGACCGGATGTGATTTCAGCGGTGTAACGGTCATACCGCTCTAAGCACTTAATGGGGCAATAACCTTGTCGAAACTTACATCCCCGCCTAAATTTTTTCGCTTCGGAAATAATTTTTCAGAACCTTAGCTATATACTGTCTACCCCATCCTGTCTTGAAGAACCTCTCTCTTTCTTTCGCATCTTCCCCATTATGATACGCTTCGTAGTAGACTAATTCTAGTGGAAGACGGTCTTTGGTGGAAAAATTATTTCCGTCGCTATGTTCTTTCAACCTTCTTTTAAGGTTGTTTGTATATCCAACATAGAGTTTTTTGTCTGAAGAACTTCTTAGGATATAAACGCAGAACATAGGCGAAAAAACTTAGGCGGGATCCCCATAAGTATATTATACCACATCTCTAATTATTCTTCAAAAGTACCTCTTTCCTTGGTTCGTTGAACATCCTTGCGCTTGATTGCCTCGCGCTTATCATATTTTTTCTTGCCGCGGGCGATGCCGACGAGAAGTTTCAGCCGACCCTTCTTGTCATATATTTTCAGTGGTACCAGTGTCAGGCCGTGGGCATGAGCGGTGCCGATAAGAGTGGATATTTCCTTTTTGGATAAAAGAATTTTTCGGGAGCGTTGGGGATCGTAATTTTTAGGCGTATTGACGGGCTGGTAAGGAGAAATAGTGGCGCCGATAAGATACGGTTCATCGTTTACTATTTTTACATATGAGCCTTTTATGGAAGCCTTGCCGGTTTTAATAGATTTGACCTCATGACCCTCCAACACCAATCCCGCCTCTAGTGTTTCAAGAATTTCATAGTCAAAACCGGCTTTTGGGTTGTTGGCGTATTCGGCCATACGCCTATATTATCGCGAAATCAGTATTTTTAAAACAAAAAACCGATGGTTAGTCGGCGAGCTAGATGTTGATATCATGTGTGTCTTCCAAGTCTCTGCGGTGCAAATACATACCCGGCATAATTTTCTCACACACTCTGCCTTAATCGATCGTTATTACTATGTGATTAAAAAATCTTTCTTCCAAATCTGGCCTGTATTTGTGAAGAACTGCCACAAACTCTCTTACGTCTTCCTCGGAGGAAAGTACAACATTTTGTATTAAAGTCCAAATCTGTTCGTCAGTAAACTCGTTATTTGAGATACATGCAAGTTTGAACTGTTCAACGGTAAGTTCCTTGTCTGACGACATTTCGCCTCTTGTGCGCAAGTGGAACCTACTATTAGTTAACATATGTTGCGCCAACACGCAAGGAGAAAATGGCTAATTTTCAAATCCACACTTAACACCTAGGAGCGGTTGAGCCAGCTGAGCTGGCTTGAGCGACTATTTCCTTTCTTCTAGCGTTGCTGTTAATTTAAGTTTCTTGTCGCCCCTCATTACCGACAGTTCTATATTTTCGCCGACCTTGCATTTTTGAAGCGTGTCGCTGAAGTCCACTTGTTCGGTTAGTTTTTCTCCGTTAAGTTCCAATATTACGTCGTTTTCCTTGACCCCTGCTTTTTCCGCCGGTGAGTCAGGAATGATAGCGACCGAGCCGGGAGTATGGTCTCTTACGACCATAGCGCCAAAATCGGTTGGCAGGGAGTATTTCTTTTGGAGTTCTTTGTTGAGCATTACATATTGGAGGCCGATGAAGGGTTTAATAATCCTGCCATGTTTGATGATGTCTTCCAGATCCTGTTTGGCCCAGTTAATGGGAATTGAAAATCCGATATTCTGGGCGCCGTAAATTATGGCCGTGTTGATGCCGACAACCTCGCCGTCAAGGTTTATAAGCGGACCGCCGGAATTTCCCTGATTGATGGCGACATCGGTCTGAAGAACTCCCCGGAGATGTTCCATCTGACCCTTCTCTCCGAGTGAAGCGGAGATGCTTCTGGAAAGGCCCGATATGATTCCTTTTGAAACCGTATTGGAAAACATGCCCAAAGCATTACCTATCGCTATGACGGTTTGTCCCAACTCCAGTTTGGAAGAATTGCCCAGTCGTACCGTCGGCATCCCTTTGGCATTTATTTTTAAAACCGCAATATCATTTATAGGGTCTCTGGACACTACTTTGGCCGGATATTCTTCAAGATCGGTCGTAATTACCGTATACTCGGCATCAGGATCAAAGACCACGTGCTTGTTTGTTAGCAGAAGTCCGTCGGGATGAACTATAAATCCTGAACCGCCTCCGACTTTTATTTTTTCTTTAGCCCCCTCTTCAACGTCGCCGAAAAAGAAAGGATTAAAGAACGGAGCCGGATAGGCGCCCTTAATTTTAGGAAGATATTTTGATATAACAATGCTGACCACAGATGGCGCGACCTTTTTCACCGCCTCTATGGACAAGCGATCGTATTCACTGCTTGTGGTTAGTTGTGCGTTAGACATAGAAATATTATGAAGTTAAAAAGAATTTTTTTCAATAGAAATACCGTTACTGTGGCCAAAGACCTGCTCGGCAAGTATTTAGTCAGGCGAGTTGGCAAGAAGATTATTGCGGCAAAAATAACCGAGACGGAGGCCTATTGTGGCCGGAATGATTTGGCCTGCCACGCGTCAAAGGGTCTGACGGAAAGAACGAAAGTAATGTTCGGTCCGCCGGGTCACGCTTATGTATATTTGATTTATGGTATGTATCATTGCCTCAACATAGTAACCAGAGAAGAGGGCCATCCTGAAGCAGTACTAATCAGAAGTGTTGAATTACAGAATTACGGATTACGTATTACGGATTATAAAAAGAATACGCAATGCGTAATGCGCAATAGAACAATGGGAAATTTGAATGGTCCGGGAAAGTTGTGTCGAAAATTGAAAATAGATAAAAAATTCAATGGCGCTGATCTGTGCAAGAGTAGAGAGATTTGGATAGAAGGTTTTAAAGAGAAGCCGTCAAAAATTAAGAAAGGCAAACGCATCGGCGTTGATTATGCCGGAAAGTGGAAAGATAAGCTCTGGCGGTTTTCCTTGTAAATTGGTACTCTTGTCAGGCGAACCTTAAAAAGGACTAGAGATGCCAGACCGGAATTATAGGCAAGTAATGCGCCTTGAGCCTGGTGATGAAAAAAGATATGCCTTGGCAGATAGGGGAATTTTGATCTTGGATGACGAGATTAACGGTGCTGCTTCCTACAGCCTTACCCTCGATTTTCTATATAGGCATCTACTGGATATTGATACTACGATTTGGATAATTCTTAATTCTCCGGGCGGTGAGGTAGCTTATGGCCTAGCTATTTATGATGGAATCAGAATGCTGGTTGAGAATGGTAAAACCATCAATATTCTCGGAATGGGACACGTTGCTTCTATGGCCACGGCGATCATGCAGGCGGCCTCTCGAAGATATTCTCTGCCTCATACCCAGTTTCTGGTCCATCAAGTACATCAAACCATCGGATTTTTTGAAGTTGAAGAGGTGAATCAGGGCAAAGAGAGAGTTGAAGAAACGGAGCGTTTAAATGATATTGTAATGGGCTTGATTGCCAACAGAGCAGGTATTGAATTGGCAAAACTCAAAGAGCTTTCAAAAAAGACAGACGTGTGGCTTGATCCTGTACAAGCCCGACAATTAGGACCTAACGGCCTTATCGACGAGATTGTTACCAGGATACCTTTTTAAACGGCCTAAAGCCGTTTTTGATTTGCCATTTTCCAATCTTTCAGTTAATCTAACCTAAGCTCCATTGACAATACAGGAATTCAACCAATGGCAGAAACCAAACGCCACATAGTAAGATCCAGTATTATTGAAGAGACATTCCAACGTCTTTTAAGAGAA
>MGJU01000014.1:0-15736 GCA_001794435.1 Candidatus Yanofskybacteria bacterium RIFCSPHIGHO2_02_FULL_43_17 | reverse complement strand
GGGGACCTTTATTCCGGTCTTGCTGTCTACGATCTCCTAAGGTCGCTTGTCGAAAAAGGGGTGCCGGTCCATACAATAGGAGTTGGCCTTGTTGCTTCAATTGCCGTACCCATATTTCAGGCGGGAACCAGACGATCCTGCTTTCCAAATACGCATATCGTAATTCATCAGGCAAGCTTACACGGACTTGGCGGAGGTGAGGTCAATATGCTTGACGACGAGATAAAGAATTCTTTGAAGCTGAATAGCCGAGTTCTCGATGTCATTTGTTTAAGGTCTGGTGTTGCAAGGGATCAATTGATTCAGGACACGAGGAAAACAGATCTACTTCTTAACGCCGAAGAGGCGCTGAGGTACGGTCCTCACGGTCTTGTGGACGAGATTATTACGACCTGGCCATTCTGATCCCGCATTTGCGGGGTTTTTGTTTTCATAAATAATCGGATATATTAGTAGTTATTATGGTGAAACGCTTGCTTAAACAAAAGTTAGAGAAATATTTTCCCGGTGTTGATTTTGACATTTTAGTTCCGCCGGATGATAAAATGGGGGATTATTCAACAAACGTCGCTTTCGTGCTAGCGAAGAAAGAAGGTAAAGATCCGATGAAAGTCGGTGAAGAATTGGCAGTTGATCTGAGAAAAGACAGAGATCTCATCGGCATTTTCGAAAAAATAGAAGTCGTAAAACCGGGGTTTGTTAACTTTTTCTTGGGAAAAGAATTTCTCCAGAAGCAACTTGAGGAAATTTATAAAAAACGCGATTCATTCGGTAAATCCGACGCAGGCAAAGGCAAGACGGTCATCGTAGAATACTCTTCTCCGAATATTGCCAAACCAATGCATATTGGCCACCTTCGTTCGACTGTTATTGGCGATGCCCTTGCGAATGTTTACGAATCCCTGGGTTATAAAATCATTCGTTGGAATTATGTGGGGGACTGGGGTACGCAATTCGGAAAACTGATCGCGGCTTGGAAAAAATGGGGCAAAGAGTTTGGCGGAACGAATACCCTTAACGCAATGCTTAGACTATACGTTCAGTATCATGAAGAAACCAAGAAACATCCGGAGCTTGAGGGTATAGGACAAGAAGAATTTAAAAAATTGGAGCAGGGCGATCCCGAAAACAGAAAACTCTGGGAACTTTTTAGAGAAGAGTCAATTCGCGAGTTTAAAAGAATTTACGACGATTTAAATATTAATTTTGATTTTGAAAGAGATGTTGCCAAAAGTGAGAGCGGATACGAGAAGGATTTGCCGGCCATTATCGAACTTTTGAAGCCGGATTTAAAGAAAAGCGAGGGAGCGCTTGTGTTTGAATTTTCGCCCGAAGCGATTCCGGCAAATTTGCCGTCTACGATTGTAGTTAAATCCGACGGAGCCAGCGTATATTTGACAAGAGAGTTAGCGACGCTTAAAGATCGGCTGGAAAACTATAAACCCGATAAGATTCTTTATGTTGTTGCCAACCAACAGACGCTTCACTTTGAACAGTTATTTGCCATTGCTAAAAAACTTGGTAAAAAAATCGGGCTACGCAACACAGAATTAATCCACGTTAAATTTGGGATGGTGCTGGGCGAGGACGGGAAAAAGCTGGCAACCAGAGAAGGTAAAGTGATCCCTCTTCAGGATGTCATAGATAAAATAGTTGCTCTCGCCGGCAAGGTCGTAAAAGAAAAGAATCCGGAACTGTCAGAAAAAGAATCAGATGAAATTGCCAAAGCAGTGGGTGTCGGAGCGTTGAAGTACGGCGATTTAAAGCAGCATCCCCACACCGATATGGTTTTTGATTGGGAGGCGATGCTGGATATTTCAGGCAACAGCGGGCCATACCTTCAATATACTTACGCCCGGCTATCCAGTATTTTGGTTAAAGCCGGACCGACAACTGACAACAGACAGCCAATAATTTGCGAGTTATTGAATCATGAACTTGAATTGCGGCTAATGAAGCGGCTTTTAGAATTTCCTGACGCAGTTGAAAAATGCGCGGATCTGAACGCTCTCAACGGTCTCGCTTTATACTTGTACGAATTTTCAAACGACATCAACCGTTTCTATGAGTCAGTCCGTGTTTTAGATGATGAAAACATTGAAAGACGCAACACCCGGCTTATGCTGGCAGAGACGGCAGCGGCGGTTCTTGAAAGAGGGCTTAATATTCTCGGCATCAAGGCGCTGAAGAGGGTTTAAGTTATCGGCGTTTTATAAACATAAAAGACAAAGCCCCCAAGATGTCCATCAGGAGATCGTTTATCGTGTCGTCCAAGTCACCAATGAAATAAGCTCTGATACTGAAACTGTTATAAATCGGTTCTATCAGAGTTTGGCTGGCCAGGTATTCGGCAAACTCCCAGACAACTCCTATAAAACTCACGGCGCCTAGTATAATAAGATATTTCTTTATCTTTCCTAATTCGCAATTTGCAATTCGCAATTCATTAATTTTAAGGTAATGAAACATCAACATCGCCATAAAAAATCCACCCAGAAAATGAATAGACATATCGAACCACCAAAATGAATCTACACTAAAATACATCCCAACAAAGTTGGTCACAAACACGATTATTAGGGCAAATATTGTCTTTTTCATCTCTTAAGTATATTATCGTCATTATTGCTTTTTGACAAAGGCAAGAATGACGGCAGCAGTTCATATTGCGGTAGGAGCGGTAGTTGGATTGTGGGGATCCAGGTTGGCCGGCGGATTGGTGAATTCCGAGTCAAAGCTGGTTCGGCTGGCCGTACAAGGCGGAACGGCTTTTTTTGTTGCCACGGCTTCTCATTTGGTGCTTGACGCGGTTCCTCATAGCGAGGTTATGTATGGTTCTGTATTGGGAAAGTGGTCGGTGCTGGCAACGGAACTGGTGATTATCTTTAATGCTATTTTCTGGATTTGTTGTGTCAGGAATCTCAACTTTCTCATTGTTTTTTCGGGAATGGCCGGCGGGGCTTGGCTGGACTGCGCAAGTTTGTTGTTGGATTCCGGCTTTCCGCAGAACTTTTTGCTGAACGCTGTTATAGATTTTCACAACTACTTTCACTCGCAATACGTGTTGGAACTGTCCCTTAGTTTGCCGATGCAAATAGTCATTGTCGTTTTTGCGCTTGTTTTTCTTTTTTAGTCCCGGCATCTCGGGGCTTTTTTATTTGTCAGGAAGTAGATTTTTGAGCTGCGTCAGACGCTATCGAAGATAACTCAAAAATTCACTTCCTGATTTGAGTTTTGGCTTAAATTCGGATATCTTTAATAAATGCTAGACTTCAAAAGAATAGAGCAGGATACACTGTCTTTTTGGAAAAAGAATAAAATTTTTGAGAAATCGCTGGCTCTTCGACCGGTTCGACAAGCTCACGGCAGGCAGGCTCAGGGCAAAAAACACTTTGTGTTTTTTGAAGGTCCGCCTACGGCTAACGGCCTGCCCCATATCGGACATTTTCTAACCCGCGTATATAAAGACGTGTACGGCCGCTACAAGACGATGCGCGGTTTTTTTGTTTTGCGGAAAGCCGGTTGGGATACCCACGGTCTGCCTGTTGAAATAGAAGTCGAGAAAGAGCTTGGGTTTAAGAATAAAAAAGACATTGAAAAATACGGTATAGCCGAGTTCAACAAAAAAGCCAAAGAGAATGTGTGGAAATACAAAGCCGAGTGGGAAGAAATGACAAGGCGCACCGGCTTCTGGCTTGATACCGATAACCCCTATGTCACTTACGAAAATAAATACATAGAGTCGCTTTGGGCAATAATCAAAAAGATCTGGGACAAAAAACTTCTCTATCTGGCTCATCGGGTTGTGCCTTTCTGTACGAGATGCGGCACGCCCCTGTCTTCCCATGAAGTGGCGCAAGGTTATAAAAAAGTTTCCGACAGGTCGGTATTCGTTAAGTTTAAAGTTAAAAGTTTAAAGTTAAAAAGTTCTGAACTTAAAAACTTGGGAACTGACAACTTGCAAACTTATATTTTAGCTTGGACGACTACTCCGTGGACGCTTCCGGGGAATGTCGCTTTAGCGGTCGGGAAGGACATTGATTACGCTGTAGTCAGAGTAGGAGAGGAAAACTACATTTTGGCAGAAGCTGCTGTTGAGAGAATTTTCAAATCCGATTCAAAATTCGAAATTCTAAATTCAAAATTCAAGGGTAGCGACCTTGTTGGGCTAGAATATGAGTCGTTATTTGATGTTAAAGAACTAAAGTCAGAAAAATCGTACAAAATCTATGACGCTGATTTTGTTTCAACCGCAGATGGAACAGGCGTGGTTCATACGGCGGTGATGTACGGAGAGGACGACTATAATTTGGGAACTAAAATTGGTTTGCCAAAATTCCACACCGTGGATGAGCAAGGAAGATTCACCGGTGTGAGCAAAGAATTGGACGGAAAGTATGTTAAAGATCCGGCTACTGAAGAATTAATTCTGCAAAAACTAGTGGCTAGCGGCTATTTGCTAGTGGCTAGTCCCCATGAGCACGACTATCCTTTTTGCTGGCGTTGCGATACGCCCCTTATCTATTACGCCAAAGAATCCTGGTTCATCAAAATGTCGGCGCTGAAAGACAAGTTGTTAAAGAACAACGGCAAAATTAACTGGATACCGGAACACATTAAAGAGGGCAGATTCGGTCAGTGGCTTAAAGAGGGCAAGGACTGGGCGTTTTCCCGAGAGAGGTATTGGGGCACGCCATTGCCGATATGGAAGTGCGGCGATTGCGGAGAGTTCCTTGCCGTCGGTTCGATGGATGATCTTGAGACGTATCGATACAAACCCAAGAATGAGTTTTATATTTTGCGTCACGGGCACAGTGAAAAAAACGGACAAGGCGGACGTGAGATAATCAGTTCTTTGGTTGAGGCCGACAAATATCATTTAACCGAAGACGGGAAAGAACAAATCAAAAAAGCGGCGCAAAAATTAAAAAAAACCGGCGAGATAAATTTAATAATCTCCTCTCCGTTTATAAGAACGCAAGAAACAGCCGAGATTGTTGCCAAAGAATTGGGGCAGGAAGTTATAACAGAACCTCTGCTTGGTGAATTTCAGCACGGCTCTTTGTGTGAAGGAAGGGAGCATAGCTTATGCGCCGCCAATCACTTAGTAAATCAGGGGTGGGAAACAAAAACAGTTGACGGTGAAAGTTGGAAGGATGTGCGTCGAAGAATGTCGGGGTTTTTAAGAAAATTGGATGAAAAATACAGCGGCCAAAGAATACTTATAGTTAGCCATGGCGACCCTCTTTGGTTATTGGAAACTTTCACTTTGGGGCTAAATCCAGAAGAAACGATATCTTCAAGAGACAGTCGCTTTATTCAACAAGGCGAATTAAAGAAAATAGACCTCAAGAACTGGCCGTATGATGACGACGGAGAACTGGATCTTCACCGTCCCTATATTGACCGCATAGAATTAAAATGTAAAAAGTGCGGCGGCTCATTCGATAAAACTCAGAGCCGCCCTGAGCAAGGCCGAACGGGCGGCAAAATGACCAAAGTTCCCGATTTGATAGACGTGTGGTTTGATTCTGGCGCAATGCCGTATGCGCAGTGGCACTGGCCATTTAAAGAGACAAGAGACAAGCAACAAGAGACAAGCAATTTAAAAATGTTTAAAGAGCAATTTCCGGCTGATTTTATTGTTGAAGCGATAGATCAGACGCGGGGATGGTTCTACACGTTGTTGGCGGTGTCGACTTTGCTGGACAAAGGCACGCCCTATAAGAACGTAATGGTGCTTGGCCATACGCTTGATGAAAAAGGGCGCAAAATGTCCAAGTCCCTCAAAAATTTCGTGCCCGTTATGGATCTTATGGATAAATATGGCGTCGATGTGTTGCGATGGTACTTTTTGTCGTCAATGCCCATGGGTGAATCAAAGAGTGTAATTCCGAAAGAGATAGAAGATAAATTTAAGGGGTTTATGACCACGCTGGATAATTGCGTCAGATTTTATGAATTATATGCGTCTGATAAAGCGACTTGGACTCACGATACTAGGCCCAAAGAATTGCTTGATAAATGGATATTGTCGAAACTTCACGGCTTAGTGAGTGAGGTGACTGAAAGTTTGGATAATTATGATCCAACGACTGCCGCCCGAGCGATTGAAAAGTTTGTGGTAGAAGATTTTTCCAACTGGTGGCTAAGACGCTCAAGAAAAAGAAAGGAGGCGCTTGACCTCTTAAGGTTTATTTTACTTCATTTGGCAAAAGTGCTGGCTCCCTTTACGCCGTTTATGGCTGAAGACATTAAGACCAGAATGCATAAATTCCAGAAAGCTGGGCACGAAAGCGTTCATCTAAACGACTGGCCAGAGGTGGATAAAAAATTAATTGATAAAAAACTTGAAGAAGAAATGGATAAGGTGAGGGAGGTTGTCAGAGTCGGTCTGGCCTTAAGGAAAGAAAAACAAATCAAAGTAAGACAACCGCTAGCTAAGATAATACTCGGCGGCAGCCAAGATACAAAAGCTACTGCGCTACTGCGCTACTGCGCTACTGCGCTCGGTGACTTAATTAAAGAGGAGCTGAATGTTAAAGAGGTTGTTTTTAACGAGAATCAAAAAGAAGACACTGTTTTAGATGTGGAATTAACTCAACCGCTTATTTTTGAGGGTTACGCGCGCGAGTTGATGCGACAAATACAAGATATGCGAAAAGAGGCGAAGTATCGCTTGGACGACAGAGTGTTTGCTCAATGGCACAGCGATGACGAGGGTTTGTCGGAAGCTATCCGACAATTTTCTGACGAAATAAAAAAAGAAGTTCTGCTTTCAGAATTTAACAACGGACCCCACGACGGCAAGGCGTATGATGTTGAAAAAGAATTTGAACTCGTTCCTCAGAGGAAAATTTGGATAGGGTTAAAAAAATGAAAAAACGAGTATTCATAATTCACGGATGGGGTGGAAATTCTAATGAGGGATGGTTGGTTTGGTTGAAGAATCAACTCGCGGACAGGGGATTTAAAGTTGTTGTGCCTGACATGCCAGATACCGATAGCCCCAAAATTAGTGTTTGGGTTAACCACCTTAAGAATTTAGTTGGTGTGTGCGATAGAGATAGTTATTTTGTCGGACATAGTATCGGCTGTCAGGCGGCCATGAGATATTTGGAACAGCTTCCAGAAAACGAAAAAATTGGCGGAGCTATATTTGTCGCAGGATGGTTTAATTTGACCGATGAAACTTGGGATGAGAATTATACCAAAGAAATAGCTGATGAATGGATAAATACGCAAATTGATTTTGAAAAAATTAAACGACACACAAATAATTTTGTATTAGTTGCTTCAGATAACGATCCTTATGTTGCTTTGAGTAATGCCGAATTGTTTAGAAATAATTTTGGAGCAAAGATTATAATACTGGAAAACAAAGGCCACGTTTCAGGTGAAGATGGTGTGAATGAACTCCCTGTTGTTCTGGAGGAATTATTAAAAATGGTAAAGTGAAAGCTCGCCAAGGAGGCGAGCGGTGTGAGTCCGGTGCGTCATGCGCCCTTTGAGGGCCCACTCAGCCGTGTTAGGTCTGAGCGCCAGGCCTTGCGGTCCCCAGCTTTGGCCTCCGAACTCACAACTATACGATATCACATCATGCAAACTAAAGCAATAATTATAAAAAAACAAAATACTAGCGAGTATGACCAGTGGGTGACTTGTTACACGGAAGAATTTGGCAAACTTAAAACGGTCGCGAAAAGTATACTCAAGTCGGGTTCTATCCAATCGCTACATTTGGACATATTTAATTTAGCAGAGTTTGAGCTTATTAACGGCCGAGGGATGCCGATAGTTACCGGAGCGCAAATGATCAATTCCTTCGGGGGAATCAAAAGTTCTCTTGTCAAAACGGCGGTGGCTTATTTTTTCACCGAGACGCTGGATAAAATGGTTTTTGAGAATGAAAAGGACGAAGAACTTTGGTCTTTTTTAGCTTCTTTTCTTGGCGAACTGAATAAAGATGACAGCTGCCCGGTGAATTTGTTGCGGCAAGGCCAATCAAGATTGCTTGATATTCTTGGTTATTTGCCGGAGACTGGTTCTTGCCAAGTATGCGACGACAAGTTAAGCGATGGTGATTTGGGAGCTTTTAACTACGCGTTAGGCGGTATTGTCTGCAAGAAATGTTTTTTGTCAGGTCACGGAGGCATATTGATAAGCCGCGAGGACTTTAATTTGATCAGCGGAAAGAATGGTAAATCTGGCGACGAAATTTACAAAAAGTCAGTTCTGGACGGGATATTTGAATATATTTCCGGCAATAAGTTCTCTTCGCTGGATTTTCTCAGTATGGTAAGATAAATAAACATGACCCATATTATATTAAAGTGGCTAATTTTATTGGCTCTGGTTCTGTTCATGGTGGCGATAGTGATATTCTTTTTCGGCAAGCCGTCGTTCAGTGAGGACCAAGTTGTTTTGGAATTGGAGGGTCCGACGCAGGCCTCTGTCGGCGATGAGGTGGTATACAAGGTCAAGTACGGAAATCAGACAAAATTGGAGCTTAAGGATTTAAGGTTCAAATTCACCTATCCTGAAGAGTCGGTTGTGCTCAAGGGAGATGAAATACTGAAAGAGTTGAGCGAAACTTTTACCGTAGACAATCTTCAAGGTGGCAGATCGGGAGAGAAGGAATTTCGGGCATTTTTGATAGGCGACAGAGGAAATATCAAGAACGCTAAAGTGGAACTTGAATTCAGGGCCGGAAATTTGCGCTCATCTTTTGAAAAAAGTGATACCATATCTACGACCCTTGTCAGCGTGCCGATCTCCCTTGCTTTGGTGGCGCCTCCATCCGTTGTATCCGGCCAGACGATAAGCTACATTCTTGATTATAGGAATGAGTCCAGCGACAACATATCCGACATAAGATTTGAATTTACTTACCCGGACGGATTTGCTGTTCAAGAACGAACCCCGGCGCCGTCGGGAACAAATATCTGGTCCGTACCTTTGTTGAGGCGCGGCGAAGGCGGCCGGATAAAAATAAACGGAACTTTGAGCGGCAAAGAGGGGGGAATCAAAACCGTTTCCGTTATTTTGAAGCGGGGCATTAACGGGGAGTTTGTTAATTATCAAAAAGCCGCGACTTCATCATTAATATCAAACCCGCCCTTAGGACTGGACATTTTTGTAAACGGTTCCCAGGATTATTCAGCCCATCTCGGAGACCGCCTCCAATATTCGGTTAGATACAGGAATAATTCCGCTTCTAATTTAATAGGCTTGAATTTGAGAGTTAAGCCGGAAGGAGAAATGTATGACATCGAGACGCTTGATACCAACGGAGGATTCTATGACAGTTCCAGCGGAACGATACTTTGGAATGCCGCAGTCGTATCCGATTTTTCCGCTTTGCCCCCCAACAAGTCTGGAGAAGTAAGATTTGCAATTAGTCTTAAGAGGGGTTTTCCGTCCGGCGGAATTGGAGGGAGGAATTTCTCCGTGAAGTTAGCCGCCAACCTGAGAACTCCAAATGTTCCGTCCGATGTTGATGGCAGCGAGGTTGCCGCAACCGCAGACTTGGTAACCAGAGTGGGTACTCAACCGACGTTATCTCAAACGGCTTTCTACAACGATCCGGCATTCGGTTTCTCCGGTCCCTTGCCGCCCAAGACGGGCGAAGAGACGGTCTTTACCGTTCATTGGCAGATAGCTAATCCGGGAAATGATATGAACAACGCAGAGGCGAAGGCCATATTGCCGCCGGGCGCAATATGGAAGAATATCGTCAGTGTTGGTCTTGGCCAATCAGAGCCGACTTTCAACCCCAATAACTCAGAGGTAAGGTGGAATATCGGAGTTCTGCCGCAAGGTACTGGAGTACTGACCCCGAAATATGAAGCCAGTTTCCAGGTAGGCATTAAACCGTCGGTTGCCGGTCAGACGCCCACGATAGTAAAGGACGGCAGTTTCTCCGGCATAGACAGTTTTACTAAGGAAAAAATAATTCTTAATGTGCCCGATCTGACCACCGATGAATTAGTTGACAGGCCGGGTGAAGGAACGGTCCAGTAAAACTTGCGCGCCCTCCGCCAGCTTCCGCTTGGCGGTACGGGCCCTAAAGGGTTTGCCCAATTTCTTTGTTGCAAGCTCCAGTCCCCCCTCACCCCGCCTTGGCGGGGCTCGGTACGGGCTTCGCTTGCGCCTCGAACTTGGCCAAACGCGCAAAGTTTTAAGTATAATTATGTTATGGAAAATAAATTAGAAAAAATTGTTTCGCTGTGTAAACGCCGGGGTTTTGTTTTCCCCGGTTCGGAGATATACGGCGGGCTGCGGGGTACTTGGGATTATGGTCCGCTCGGTTCAGAGCTGAAACACAACCTCAAAGATGCTTGGTGGGATTTCATGGTCCGCCAAAGAGAGAATGTTGTCGGCGTACAAGCCGCAATTATGATGAACCCCAAGGTGTGGGAAGCGTCAGGACATACCGAGTCATTTACTGATCCGCTGGTTGAGTGCAAGATATGCCACTCTCGTATTCGTGCCGATCAAGAGGAAGAAATAAAAGACCACGAACAAACCCATAAAGGCGAAAATCCGCCAGTTGGCGGAAAATGGACCGAACCGAAAAGATTTAATCTTTTGGTTGAAGCAAAGCTTGGGGTTGTGGAAGGAGAAAAATCAACCGTTTATCTGCGCGGAGAAATAACGCAGGGTGTTCATGTTAATTTTAAGAACGTGCTTGATTCCACAAGGGTTAAGGTGCCGTTCGGGATTGCTCAGATAGGCAAAGCTTTTCGAAACGAAATTACTCCAGGAAATTTTACTTACCGCTCCCGCGAGTTTGAACAGATGGAACTGCAATATTATATTCAGCCTGATGAGAAAGTTAGTGATGAAACCTTTGAATACTGGAAACAAGAACGAATGAACTGGTATCTCGGCCTCGGGTTGAAAAAAGAAAAAACCCGCTTCCGTCAGCACGAGAAAGACGAACGTGCTCACTATGCCAGAGACGCTTGGGATATTGAATACGAGACGCCATTCGGATGGAAGGAATGCGAGGGTATTCATAATCGAGGAGACTGGGACCTAAGAAGACATTCTGAATTTTCCGGTACGGATCTAAGTTATTTGGATCAAGAAACGGGTGAGCGATATATCCCTTGGGTGATTGAAACATCGGGGGGCGTTGATAGGGCCTTGCTGTTTTTTTTGCTTAACGCCTATGAAGAAGATGGAGGCAGAGTTGTTCTGAAACTCCATCCGAAACTTGCTCCGTACAAAGCGGCGGTGTTTCCGCTGGTTGCCAATAAGCCGGAGTTGGTTGATAAAGCCAGACAAATATTTAGGGATCTGAAAGGCACGGGTCTTAATGTTGCCTGGGATGACAGGGGAAACATAGGCAAACGCTATTACTCACAAGATGAGATAGGGACCCCCTATTGCATAACTGTTGATTATCAAACTCTTGAAGACGGAACTGTTACGGTACGAGACAGGGACACGATGAAACAGGAGAGGGTAAAACTTTTGGAACTGACGGAAATTCTCAAGGAAAAAGTAGGACAATAAATCAGCCACTCGTCAATATTGACTATTTTAACCGATCAACTTATATGTGGTGTAGGTTTTTGTTTTTTGAAAATAAGGAAGGCAGATGTTCAAGTCAATCACGGCGGGCTTTTTTGTTGTCGCAATGTCTTTGGTTGCCATGGGGTGCGACAGCTTAAGCGGGTATTCTCCGACAAGTCCTTCGCTGGCAGATTCTTCGGGAAACTTGAATGAAACATCAAGCATCAAAGAAGCCGTCGGGGATGTTGCGGCTGATTTGGAGGACCCCAAAACCATAAACGGCGTGGAGTTTGCAACTGTCAGGGGATGGCTCGCCAATATCTATCCTTGGGAATATGTCCCGGAGCAATCAACGGTTCATCCAGTATCTCGGCTTTGGAACCCGCGCCAACAGCCTTCTCCTTTTCAGGTATCGGAACAATGCCGACAGATAAGAGAATTTGGCGGCGGAGCCGCTGTTCTTGAATATAGCCCAAACCCAAGACTTGGCTGGCATAATTATTGGCTGAGTACCGGCTTTGCGAACGGATGCGGCCCGTTCTTCCTTCTCTACGAACACATTAACGGGACCCGGTTTATTCCCGTCGATGGCGGTCCCAAAGACATGAGCAATCCTTATAATCGCCAAGTGTTCAAGGATGACATTGATTTCATGTTTAGGAACGTCATCGTTCCGTATCAGTCGCGATATGTTGCCGTGAATGGCCGGGCCGTTATCTATCTGTGGTCGTCGGTTCAGATGACCGGAGATTTCGCCAGTTTGCTTGAAGAAGTTAAAAATGAGTACCCGATATTTTTTATCGGGTCAGGAGAAATGTGGAGTGCGCCTCGAGGCGCTGAAGATGTCGCCAGAGTAAGAGCGCTTGACGGTTTTATGGAATATACTTTGGGCGGACGCAGTAATTACTTAAGAGCGGTTCAAGATTATAACAGAGCGTCATTTTCTTGGCGGGGATACTTGAGAGATCTTGAAACTAAAACTGGCAAGAGGCATCTTTTTATTCCGACATTTCAGGCGGCATACGACGACACTAAAATTATCCCAAGAAGAAACAATCCAACTATGTATGCCCGTTCTGTTGATGAAGTAAAGTACCACGCAGAAATGATTCGGAGCGGGATGGGGAGCGTTTATGACTATTTAATCGGCCCATTCGTTGTTTACGGCGAATTACTTGAGGGCGCTGCGGTGATTGAGTCGCAATGTCTGGCTGCGACCATGGATACGCCGGGTAGATTTGTCGGTTGCGGTACGGCTCGGCTTCAAATCCTGAAAGAATATTTCGGGTGGAGATAAAATGAAAAACATCCTGTGGACGATGATTATGCTGTGTATTTTCAGAACGGCTTCGTTTGCTCAAACAGATGCACAACCGCCGGTACTTCCGTCAGAACCAATTATCAGTTACACACTCTTTGTTCAACCTCACTTAACCTGCCAATGTCTGCCAACCAACCCAACTCCTAAAGAACGGGCGCCGATTTTCTTTTTGGATATTCCGATTTCTCCTTTTTGGGATACGGTCGGAGCGGACAGAATTAAAAACAGAACTATCCAATTCGGCGGATCGGCGACGCCCTGGAAGGAAACAGCCGTGTTCGGCGGCTGGCCTGTTCCAAGAATTATTTTTGCGGTATCGGATTTCCGCGCCAGCGTGGAAGGCGGAATTATGAAGACCCAGAATGCGAGTCTTGTCCGAACAATGGAACAAGCTTATGTGACTCTTGATGGAGCCGTGTGGTATGTGCTGGTTGGCGCGGAGGGATTTTTTGGCCAAGAGCAAATTCCGCGAGCCACAAAAAGCGTAAACTTTGAGGCAGATTTCCGCCGTCGTTCATATGGTGGACAAGGCTGGCTCGGCATAAAGATAGGAGACTTTAATCGAAGTTTTATTGTTGGCCGATATGGAAGGGGATATGCGCGGACGGAGGGTTCAACTCGCTTTAATGTTCCAAGCGTAGATGATCTTGACCGGTTCTCTTTATACGCTGAAGAATTCAAGATCGAATCTTTTTCCGTTGAGGGAAAAGCGAGGGCAAAGCGAATAAGCCAGTCGGTACAATTTGAACGGGTGGAATATCAAAGAGTGATTCCGTCTCCTGACCCGCTACGTTTTGGCGAGAACCACCTTCAAGACATGCGGTTAGAAACCGAAACAGAGATTACTCCTTTTCCGCGCGCTCGACTCTTGCGAGGAGTAGTTGTTCTGACAAAAGACTTTCGAAATCAGAACAGACTCATGTTTATCAATGATTATTCGTCTGTCCGTGTTTTTCTTCGCTTAGCGTTTTGATCCCGCCACGGCGGGATTTTATTTTTATACCGAGACATGATGCGCCTGTGTTTATAACCGGTCAAAAAGACGCAAAAACGCAAAAAATTGACTTTTTTGGGGAAAAGGTGTATAATTAGAGTATGGTCAAGGTTGCGATGGAACGCCTTGTTCCTATTGGCAACCTCTTCACAAACAGGGGGAGTACGTCATGAGACACGCTTTTCTGTTCGTTTCGGCGGTGGTGTTGGCGGTGGTGTTGGCGGCCTGCGACAGGCTGCCGACGGGGCCGTCGCGAGACGATGCTCCTCCGGAAATTCCTCCTGGCGCGACACTTCACCAGGTGCCGTTGCCGGGAACGAGCCAAACATTTCGGTGGTGGATTTCCTCCATCACCCCGGAGCGGGGATCGCAGCTGGTTATTGGCCAACATTGGTCGATCCAAGCGGCGTGTGACGCGCCGAATGGATACAGTTTTTTTCTCCAGGGGGAGTTTTCCGATGGACCAGGCACCCCGGGCGGAATCAATCCGGATGGCTATGGCTATCCGGTGAATTTGGGTGCTGGGTCCGGATCTACAGACGGTTGTTCTTGGGCGCGTTCAGTCTTTGGAGTAGGAAGTGAGGTGAAGCCCTCTACTCCGAACCTTCCCTATGTCCGTTTTTCGGTATGGGTAAGGGCGGGGACGACATTTAGTCCGCCGGGGTATCCGATCACCCCGCCCGACATGGTGATTGACGAGTTTATTGGCTGGCGACGGCCATGATGAACTCTCCGTTCTACTGGGCCGACGATTGTCGGCCCCATTTTGTTTTTGTGGATAAGTTATGCGGTTTAATTTGATATGATTGTATTGATTTAATATGTCCAAGAAGACTTCGGTTATAGTTTCGATTATTGTTTTACTGCTCATTGTCGCGATGGGTTTTTATGCCATCCCGTTCAAGGGCGAGCGGGTTGATATTCGTAAGTTCGCGGGTAGTGTTACCGGCATAGAGGGGGAGGTTATCACGCTTCGCGGGATTTTTACCGGTTTGCCCGGAACTATTCCGGAAGAAATATCATCCGAGCGGGATTTTTCGTTTCGGACGGATGAAACCACGCGATTTGAAAAGGTTGATATCGGTTGGCCGACTTGGGAAGAAGTAGCGGCAGCTCCGAACGGCTATCTCGAATTTAGCGTTGAGGATTTGGTCCAGACTCAAGGAGAAGGAACACTGGATGATCTTAAGAACCTGTTCTTGTCTAATCCCGGGGCGGTGTATGTGGAGGCGGATTTTCGGGCGTCTATCCATAATTCCAAAAATCCAGTGGCATCCGCCATTCTTTATAAATTGATAAATATGCCGTCTCCGCCAACACGCACCCCATGATTAGGTTAAATCTAAAAAATCTCTGCACCGTTTCTTTTCTGGTTTTCATTGTTTTCTTTGCCGTTCATCATGACGCCGGCGCCGCATCAGTTACGAATAGTTGGGATTTTCAATGTTCTAGGCACGGGTTCGGAGAAACTAGTGATTGCGGTGGTACACAAACTATTAACATACCAACTGGCCATCCTTACACTTCCGCTGCTGCCAGCTTTCAGTTTTTGGGCCATCGGCACGGAGGTTCTAGTATTCAAGTATCAGTTTGCATATTTGGTGATGGTGTTGATACGCCACAGACGCAGTGTGGCGCATGGAGCTGTGCGGGTGATACTTGCGGACCCGAGTATGGCAACGAACATCCATTTCCTCGTCTTAGTAGCGGGCAAGTTGGTATCGCGGGTTTTACTAACGGATTTATAACTTATTATGCTAGAGTAGTTGATGCTGAAGTGCGAAATCAGGGGTCTTGGGCCGCTTATTATCCTGATCCTGAACCACCTCCTCCACCTCCTGGTTTTGTAAACTTAAACTTTACCGTAAGAGATGCTTGTTCCAGCAGTGGCATATCCG
>MGJU01000013.1:212715-215745 GCA_001794435.1 Candidatus Yanofskybacteria bacterium RIFCSPHIGHO2_02_FULL_43_17 | reverse complement strand
TCCGGTCACCGTCCTTGAAGTCCAGGGCACGGCCTCGGCAAGTTACGGACTCTTCGGAGCATTGCAGGTGGCCGGGTTCTCTTCCCAGTCGTATTCAAGGTTCGGAACTACCGCCACTACCCACGGGAATTACATTTCCCAAGCCGATGACGTTCTTGTATCCGGTGATCTCCAGGTGGAGGCCACTTTATCTCTGGGTGGCACCGCTTCCATCAGCGGCAATCTTTTTGCTTTGGGTAACGTCGGCATTGGGATGACGAGTCCCCAGAGTTGGTTGCATATCGGCATAGACCCCAACTACCTCAGTAATTATGTAAGATTTGAAGGCGGCAGTAGCGGCGATTCTTCGATTCAACAGTTTTACACTGCTGCGGCTTGGAATCAGAATACTTATGCTCGAAACGTCGGCGGATCGGGGTATGTTTACGACACGGCTAACCCCGCTTCTCAAATCGTTCAAGATTCCGGAGACATCACTTTCAACGCGGTAGTCAGCGGAACGGCTGGAAGTCTCATCACTTGGACACCTACGATGATTATCAAAAACAGCGGCAAGGTCGGCATAAATACAACTACTCCTTCTACTGTTTTTGAAATCCAAGGTACGGCGAGTGCTTCATACATCCTCACTGGCAACACTCTCCAAGTGGGAGGATTCTCAAGCGCGGCCTACTCAAGGTTCGGAACGGGAACTGCCACATATACAAACTTCATTACAACTACTAACGATCTTTTGATCTCCGGCGACCTTGAAGTGGACGCGACAGCTCAATTTGACTCATTTACCAGAGTTTCGGCAAATTCAGCCCGGGCTTTTGTGATTACAGACATGGGCGGCTTTAGAGAGGATATTTTTGTTGTCGACACCACTGCCTCGAAAAGTAATTCCGGCCTTGAGATAACCGGAGGAGCAGGACAAACAAATCCGCTGCTGCTGATTAATAACACAAGCACTACTATCGTTACCGTGGCTTCAATACAAGCAACCAGTCTCACCAGAGGCAATATTCTCACAATTGAGGTCCCAGCGTCGACTTCTCACAAAGGCAGCTACTTATTAATAGAAGACACCAACAATGTCGTTTATGCTTCAATGGGTTATGGAGGACGTTTTGCGGTGAGGAGGCAGATCTTTTCACATGGCGCCACTACAACTTGTACGGGTGCTGGCTCTGGTTGTATCGACTATGCTGAAAGCTTCCCGACTAAAGACAAAACGCTTGAGGCGGGGGATTTAGTTGCCGCTGATTCTACTAATTTAGCCCACGTAGTAAAAGCAAGTACTAACAATTCTTCAGTTCTGGGTATTATATCAACAAATCCGGCCGCCCTGATTGACGGCAACGCTTTTAAAACCGGAGCAGAAACGGGGAATATTAGTTCCGGAAGCGTGCCGGTGGCGTTGGCCGGCCGCGTACCCGTTAAGGTCTCTCTTGAGAATGGCCCGATAATTGTAGGAGATCGTCTTACAATTTCTTCAACTCCCGGAGTTGCGATGAAAGCCGTCAAAGCCGGCCAGGTTGTCGCTATGGCCTTAGAATCACAAGATAATATTGCTTCCGGATCTTACGGCCAGATACTCGCATTTGTAAATGTAAGTTATTGGGCGCCAAGCGAAAGTGCGGTAATGGCATCTGTGAGTTCAAGTTCGGAAGATATTTGGGGAACGCTCAACCCAAACACGCTTATGGCTTTCATTGCCGATCAGTTCCAAAAAATGTTCGATATAGTTTTTGAGAGGGGATTATTAAGGGTTGCCAAGATAGTCACGGACAGGATTGTTACCAATGAGTTATGCATTGACGATATATGTATAACAAAAAATGAATTCAAGTCGCTTTTGGAAAAAAATGGGATACCAACTACTCCTCAACCGGAGCCGATACTTACACCAAGCCCGACGCCAGAGCCAACACCTACACTAACATCGACCCCTGAACCAACTCCTGAAACCGAGCCAACGCCCACGCTTATATCAACACCAAGTCCGACACCTACGGTAATTGAGCCAACCCCCGAGGTTACACTTGAGCCGACACCTACACCAAGCCCGACCCCCGAACCAACTCCTGAAATTACACCAGAACCCACACCCGAGCCGACACCCATACCAGAAACAACCCCAGAAATAATTGCGGTTCCGCCGGAACCTGTTGTAGAATAGAATTGATAACGTCATGAAATTGCAATCCAAACTCATTATCGTAGCCACCCTCCTCCTAAGTACATTTTTATTCTTAAATTTTGATACCCAAAATTCAGATCCCGAAGAAAAATACATAGGATTAAGAGTGGAGCCACTAGTTTTAGACAACAAAACCATAGAATTTCCTTTTACTGACGATAATTCAGACGAGTCCATAATCATTAAATCCGACAGAAAATTATATCAAAACCTTTCTGATTCAGATGTTTTTTTAAGCCTTACCAATACCACCGACAAACCTCAAAAAGCCGCTGTCATTTTTTACTTTTCTAAAGATCGGGGCGATGTGGCTACCATTGCTCAGGCCGATACCCAAAAAAAAACATGGAACTACGTAAAATTCTTCAAGGAAAATATCAAACTCAACGAATCAGCGTTGGGCCCGGCCTTAAAGAAAAGGGAAGAAATGCCGAGCAATTTTAAAGCTAAAGCCGGAACTCAAATTGAACTGGCGGCCAAAGAAACCGCGTATTTAAAAATAAAAATAACCTATAAAACCGGAACTTCCGGAGAATTTTGGGTAGAAGCCGCGGGAGATCAAGGGGGTTACGGTTTGCTTGACCCGTGGTACAGTTCAGGATGGCGGGCCAGGAAAAAAATAACCATAAGCGAAACAATGGTTGCCGGTAGCGCTGATTTTACGGATTTTCCCATCATTATTAATAAGACAGACCCGGACTGGGCTCTTACTTCTGCCGGCGGAAAGGTTGCTTCCGGTTCCGGAGAGTTTGTTTTTACCGGTTCGGACGGCATAACAGTTTTAAATCATGAAATCCAAGCATATGATCCAAGTACTGGCGAGTTGGCCGTCTGGGTGGTGGTGC
>MGJU01000013.1:157195-212696 GCA_001794435.1 Candidatus Yanofskybacteria bacterium RIFCSPHIGHO2_02_FULL_43_17 | reverse complement strand
ACCCACCAATCAGAATCCCGCCGAGGTTAATAAGGTTCGTTTTTCGGATGTTATCAAATCAGCCGATTGGATTACGACGGAAAATAACAATCAGACCAACCAAAGCTACATCAGTCTTGGCTCCGATGAATCTTCAGCCCCGGTAACCGTACTAGACGGCCAATATGGATTATCAAGAATAGTACGGGAAAGTGACGGCGGTTTTACGGTTGCGGCAATGGTTCAAACCCCAAGATTGGCGGAAAGCACAGACGCTTCTTATCCGCCATTTGATTCTGTTGCCGGTTTGTACTCTGTTCCTTATGCCCTTGTTCGTTTAAGAGGCAATATCGGCGCTCCCGATGCCAATACGATTCTATTTCCAGGAAAAATTTTAGACACCCGACTGGGAGATTTGACAGTTTCGCAAAAAACAACTTTACAAAATACCCTGGGAACTTTTCTAGGAGCTTATAGTTTTACCGACTATGGCGGTCAGATTCAAAACAAATCAGGCTTTAGCGCAGACATAGCCAGTTATGATAATAACACCACTTTAAGGAAAATAGTTCAGGATATTTACGCATATCTTAATCATAATGCTTATCGCCCCCCGGAAAAGTTGGTTGCCGAAACGCATAATACGGAATATCTCGACGACTTTACCAGCGATCCCGGTTTTCCCGGAACATGGGTTGTAGAGCTTGGGGAAGTGGCCTGGGATTCTGCAAATGGAGAATTGGACTTTGTAACAGATGCTGCTGATAGTATGTTTGTCAGATATGATTCTGCCGACCCGGGCAGTATCGAGCAGGAAGTTCAGGTTACCGGTATTCTCGGTTCCAGTATTCGCTTGCCGACAGCGGCTTGCCGGGCCAATAATGCCGGCGCGGATGATGTTTACGCCGTTTTTATTCAGGATGATGGGGGGGGTGGCGCTGATCACAATTTGACTCGGTGGAATACCGGCACGCGCACTACTTTGGCAAATAACGTTATTGGCACGTATACTGTCGGAGATTTCCATACTGTTCGTTTAGCTTGCACCGGAACGGCCGGGAGCGCGGTTACTTTTGATGTGTGGGTTTTAGACCACGGCGCCACCAAACCATCTGATCCCGGCTGGATCGGAGTTGACGAAACGCCTGATTGGGAACCAGCTGATGACACGGCTGCTACTACCACTCGGCACGATGACGCAGACGATATTGACGGCGGAATCGCTGGCCGCGGTACTGCTGCCGGTGACTACGACACAAGAAATGATTTTTGGAAAATTAGAGCAATTACGGACCGAGGCGGGGGAGCAGCCGCAGCCACCCCTCTCATAAAAATAAAAGGCGGAGTCAAAATAAAAGGCGGAGTCAAATCCAAATAACGTGTCTGATAAAAAACCGAATATTCTGAAAGCGCTATTCGATATTAAACCCGTAGATGATTCGGGCTTGGTTGATGTACGGAAAATTGCGAAGGTGGCGCCAGTGGTAAATCTTGCTTCAGTTAAAACCAAACCTTCTGAACTATCGAGTCGGGCGGATGAAAAATTCTTCTCTCCGCGAGAAGAATTCGAGGCGGTTTTAAGCCAGACCCTCGATGTGGCAAAAGAAATAAAAAGTATCGGCGGGGAAACGGTTATGAAGAAAAAGGCCGGAAGGCCGAGATACCGCCCGATTTTTGCGAAGCAAAAATCGGAAGTTGCCGATCCCTACCAAGCGATACTTTCTCAAATAAATCAACGGGTTGCGCCGGTTCACGGCGAGGGAATAATCGGGGAGCCGAGAAAGATAGATCCCATTTCTTTGGGGATGATGACGGAAAAAATACCAGGAGCGGCGTCATCGGAAATAGAAAGCTGGGCGAAGTACGCGAGAAATTCCGACAACAAAGCTACCGAGAATTCTCGGCAAGGTTGGAACAAAAATTATGAGTTACGAATTACGGGAATTTTTAATCCAGAATTTTTAATCCGGTCAAAAAATTATTTGTTCAGACGGAATAATTTTTTGACCTTTGGCGTCGTTGGTTTTTCTGCTCTGATATTTACTTCGTTTGGTCAGTACGGAATAAGCGTAAAAAACGAAGTATTGAGAGAAAGCAATTTGGCGGTGGCTAATCTCGAACAAGCCAACGAGAGCTTGAGAGTGTTTGATTTTGAAGCGGCATCAAACGATTTCGCCGAAGCGTATGGAGAATTTTCAAAAGCAGGTGAAAGCCTGAACTTTATGGGGGCCAGCATTACTTCTTTGTTTGCCGAACTGCCGGGCGCCGGTAAATTGAAATCGGCAAAAAACCTTGTTGAGGCGGGAAAACTGCTTGCTGAAGCGGGAAAGTCAATGTCGGAGGCGGTTACGGCGTTGTCGAAAACGAGTTTAATTTTAATGATGTCGGACGTTGTCACAGATAATGATGTTCGACATCAGAACATTTTCAGCGACCTCAAAAAATCATTTGCCTCATCAAGCAAGAACTTATCAAAAGCCAGCGCTCTTCTATCCGATGTAAACGCTGAAGCCTTGCCGGAGGATAAAAGGGAATCATTCTTGGAATTTCAATCCAAACTCCCCGAATTTAGAAGCATTGTCTCCGATGCCGTGGAATACACCAGTTTTTTGGAGAACTTACTCGGCTCAAACGGTACAAAGAAATATCTAATCCTGTTCCAAAACAACAGCGAATTGAGGCCGACTGGCGGGTTTCCCGGAACTTATGCCGTTGTAACCTTCAAGGACGGGCGTCTTGCCGGCTTTTTGGTTGACGACGTTTATAATCTGGACGGACAGCTTAAAGAAAATATCATCCCGCCCAAACCTCTGCAGCACATAACTCCGAATTGGGGGATGAGAGACGCCAATTGGTTTATTGATTTTTCTGTCTCTGCGCAGAAAACCATGGAATTTTTTAATAAAGAAGCCGGCTACGATATTGACGGTGTTATAACAATGAGCCCGAGAATGATATCAGACATATTGAAAGTGGTCGGGCCGATAGAAATGCCGGAGTACGGCTTTTCGATAAATGATGAGAACTTCTTGTCTACCATTCAGGCGGAAGTGGAATACGGAGACAACCGGGAACAACCCAAGAAAGTCGTTTTAGATATGGCGCCTAAACTTTTAGAAAGAATAAACTCATCGGACCCTGGTAAGTGGCTGGACATATTTAGTGTATTCATATCGGGGTTGGACAAAAAAGACGTGTTGATGTACTTCAAAGACCTGAACTTAGAACAATTCGTGGCCGATAAGGGATTCGGCGGACTTATCAAGAATACTGACGAGGACTACTTGATGATTACATTTACAAACGTAAAGGGTTCAAAGACCGACATAGTGACCGATAACTCCATTAAAGTGTCGGTTCGGTTTGAGGAAGGCAGGATGGTACACAAGATTGAGCTTACGCGCCAGCACAACGGCGGTTCGACAAGATACGGATTTTATAACAAGCAAAATCCGGCTTATGTCCGCGTGCTTGTTCCAGAAGGTTCGGAATTGGTCAGCATCTCCGGCAATTCAGATCCGGGGTACAAACCACTCATAAATTATTCCGGCAGCGACTTTAAGCAGGACGGCGATTTATTAAAACTGGAATCCGGCTTTCATCCCGTTAGAGGTAAGACGCCCCGACTTGAGTCGGGGTCGTCTGCCGACCACGCCTTCCAGGCG
The DNA here is from genome assembly GCA_001794435.1 of Candidatus Yanofskybacteria bacterium RIFCSPHIGHO2_02_FULL_43_17. GTDB lineage: Bacteria > Patescibacteriota > Minisyncoccia > 2-02-FULL-40-12 > GWA2-44-9 > 2-01-FULL-43-22. The sequence continues at coordinate 209,052 of MGJU01000013.1, read as the reverse complement.
GGTCGGACCTCTAACGGGATTGACAATGAAAACGGAGTTAGCACCTATAGCGAATCAGGCAAAACAGGTTTTGCTTTTTGGCTTATCACTGACCCTGGAAAGCAAAAGACGGTTGAGCTGGAATATGTCGTATCCGTGCAAAGCAATAATATTTATGTACAAAAACAGCCGGGTCTTGAGGTTGACAATTTCGAGTTCCAAGTAGGCGACTCCCTCCTATATTATGGGGAATTTAACAAAGACCTGGAGTTGAAATTTAAGCTGGAATAAGTAGAATATATAGCAATGAGGAGTAGAGAAAAACCGATGCACATTACTGAATTTTCAGACCTCCCACCTAAGCCGGAGGCGGTTTTGGGAAAAGATGGTCATATCAAACCTTCATTTATAGAGAAGTTGACCGATGATAAGGAGAAGGAGCGTCTTCCTGTTGGACAAAGAATGAAAGTATTAGAGCATAACTCCGGCTGCGCCCAATGTCGCGACGCTATCAGAAAGGCAAAAGGCGAACTTTCCCCAGATTCTCTTCCTTTTGAAGAGTAGGTAGTCAGGTCCCGCTCCTCGTGGGACCTCTTTATCTTATGAATAACGTACGAAATTTTTGTATAATTGCGCATATTGATCACGGCAAGTCCACATTAGCGGACCGATTTTTAGAATTGACCGGGACGGTTGAGAAAAGAAAGATGCAAGAGCAGTATCTGGATCAAATGGAGTTGGAGAGAGAAAGAGGTATTACCATTAAACTGCAGCCGGTGAGGATGAACTATGTTTTAGGTTCTAAGGCCTATGTCTTAAATCTGATTGATACCCCCGGACACGTTGATTTCTCATACGAAGTGTCACGGTCTCTAGCTGCGGTTGAGGGGGCGATACTTCTCGTCGACGCTTCCAAGGGTATACAGGCCCAGACGCTTGCCAATCTTCATCTTGCCAAGACACAAGGACTGAAAATAATACCGGCGGTGAATAAAATTGATTTGCCAAACGCCAGAACCGCACAAGTTAAGGAGGAACTGTCGTATCTTTTGGAAATAGAACAGGATGAGATATTGGAGGTGTCCGGCAAGACCGGGGCAAATGTGGAAAAATTGCTTCAAGCGGTGATAGAAAAAGTACCTTCGCCAAGCGCAAATATTAAGTACCAAGAATTAGATACGGTTGAATCGGGAGCGCTTATATTTGATTCAACCTTCGACGCTTATAAAGGTATTATTGCTTATGTCAGGATGTTCGACGGTGCTTTCAAAAGAGGAGATAAGGTTGCGTCTTGGGCAACGAAAGCAAAATTTGATGTTCTTGAGGTCGGGTTCTTTGCTCCCAAACTTACGTTAAATTCTGAACTGTCTGCCGGAAATATCGGCTACATAGCCACCGGACTCAAGGACCCCGGACTTATCCGTGTCGGCGATACTATTACGTCTCAATTAAGCATTACGGATTACGAATTACGCATTAAAAATAATACGCAATACGCAATACGCAATACGCAATTCAAGCCCTTATCAGGATACAAGGAACCCAAGCCGATGGTCTTTGCCAGCTTTTTTCCCGAAAACGCTGAAGATTACGATTTACTCAAGGATGCTTTGGGGAAACTCAAACTGACGGATGCCTCTCTGATCTATGAGCCCGAATCTTCTGTCGGCTTGGGCAGGGGATTCCGGCTTGGTTTTCTCGGTATGCTACACGTTGAGATAATCTCGGAACGGCTAAAGCGTGAGTTCGATTTGCCTCTGATAATCTCAACACCCTCGGTTGAATATTTGATCAAACTTGCTGACAGAGAAGAAGTAAGAATAAAGTCGGCATCTTCACTTCCCGATCCGTCTAAAATCGAAAGCATAGCCGAACCAGTGGTCGATATCGAAATAATAACCCCAAGTTCTTATTTGGGTAGCGTTATGGAGCTCATATCTTCATTCAGGAATACATACCAGGCGACTGATTATTTTGGCAAAGAGACCGCGTTTCTGAGATATGAGATGCCTTTATCGGAAGTCATAACCGATTTTTATGATAAATTGAAAAGCGTATCGTCTGGCTATGCTTCGATGAGCTATGAGTTGAAGGGAATGGCGGTCAATGACTTGGTGCGGTTGGATATTTTGATTGCCGGTGAGCTCGTCGAACCATTTTCAAGGATAGTCCCCAAGGATAAGGCGTACTACGAAGGAAGGACAATGGCGGCGAAACTTAAAGAGGTCATTCCGCCTCAATGGTTCGAGGTGGCGATACAAGCGGCGATAGGAGGCAAGATAATTGCTCGTGAATCCATCAAAGCAAAGCGCAAAGATGTGACCGGCTATCTATATGGCGGCGACGTAACCAGAAAAATGAAACTTCTGGAAAAGCAGAAAAAAGGGAAAAAGAAAATGAAAGAGGCGGGAAGGGTGAACTTGCCGCAGGAGGTTTTTCTCAAAATGTTAAAAAGATAGAATTATTATATTACGAATTACGCATTACGGATTATGAAATACAAAAAATTTGAAGAGTTACCAATTTGGAAATTAGCTCTAAAAATTACTAAATTTATATACGACTTAACTTCTAACTCAAAGTGGAGTAAAGATTTTGGTCTGCGGGATCAAATAAGAAGGGCGGTAGTTTCTGTTAGTTCTAACATCGTGGAAGGTTTTGAAAAGAGTAACAATAACGAATTCATAAGATTTCTTAGAATGTCTAAAGGTTCGGTTGGCGAAACTCGGAATCAGTTGCATATAGCACTGGCTGTTGGCTACATTTCTATCGAAGAATTTAATTTTGTTAATGAAAAACTTGAGGAATTGGGTGCTAGAATCGGAGGGTTTATTGTTTATCTTGATAAATACCGAAAAAACAATACGTAATCCGTAATTCGTAATAGGGCAATAAATTTAATATACTAAAGGCAAGAGCAGAAACCCCACCATGCTTAGAGCGGTCAGAACCGCAACGATAATTGTTATAATTCTTAATAACTTTTTATTAATCACATTATTTTATTACGAATTACAAATTACGGATTATTTACGAATAAATACGTAATACGTAATACGTAATGGCCCAATGCTTACATTGCGAGAAAATGAGAAGTTAATCAAGATGATCAGGCAGCACCGCTCTGTTATAGCTGGGACGATTATCCGGTCCGCCTTGCTTACGGGTTTTGTTTTCTGGACCTTTTTTAAATTTAAAATCGACGCTTTCGGCTACTCCCGGGAAATCGTCATCGGAGTTATGCTTATAGCCACCTTAACCATTCTATACAAGATATATCTTTGGCGCAAAAACGCCATAATCATAACCAACCAAAGAATGATACTGAATATCAGACAAGGAGCACTTTCACAGACAGTAACAGAGCTTCTTTATCGCGACATATATGAGATCAGTTTTAAGCAAGTCGGCTTTTCTGCGCTTATGAACCGATACGGAAAATTGATAATAAAGACGCCGTCGGGAAATGAGATAACTTTTGACAAGGTTCCGTCACCGGCCGGAGTAGTTGAGGCCATAAATAAAATAAGGGCCGGTACACAGATCCAAAATGAACCTCCTCAATTCTAAATTTTTTACAGTTTTTATTTCCCTTGCCCTGGTTTGGATATTGTTCTCGGTGATTTTTGTCGAGATCGAAAAGAACGAGGTAAAAAAAGAAGAAGAGGACATAGAAGCCAAGATAACTAATATTGAGAGGGATAATGCGTCTCTTGAGGCGTATATTAAAAACATTGAAAATTCAGAATTTCTTGAAAAAGAAGCCCGTCTTCGCCTGAATTATAAAGCGCCCGGCGAAGAAGTGGTATTCGTCCATAGAGACCTCAATCCGCAAAAGGCATCTTTAGCCCAAGAATTTTCTACTGATGAGCCACCGAACTACAAGAAATGGTGGAATTGGCTCTTGGGATTTTGAGCGGGTTAGTGGATGACGTTCAAATTTCCAGTCATTCACTGACTTATTTTAGATATCTAGTTTATCATCAGAAAGCGGTTAAAATCAATTAAAAAAGACCGTTCTCGGTCAGCGAGCTCTTATAGAGCAATTAAATACAATGAAGCTTGGCAGACTTAAGTGGCTAACACAGGACAAGCTCTAAGCTTTTCTTTAATCCTTTTTTCTGCCTCATCGTTGCCAGCGGAGTCCCATCTTCCATCAAGGGTTGTTCGGTAGAGAGGTCGCTTACTCTTATCAATCTCGACAAAAGTCCGTACCCCAGCTACCTTACTGAAATTAGAAATAGTGGCATTCAACAACTCAAGGTCTTGTTCCGAACCATAAAATCTGAAGTAAATACCTTCTTCAAACCTATAGACATAGGCCACATCTCTGCCCATTAAGCAAAAACGGGTTATTCCGCCAGTAAAAAGATAAGTAGAAACTTCATCATAGGCGTAAGTTGCCTCTCTTGTTCGAAGTTTAATATTCTGGGTTCTTGTGAACTTATTAAACATTTGAAGCAAGTTTTTCATTGATTTCCCCCTAGTTTTTCAAGGTTAAATCAACAATAGCACCACATTGCTATATTGTCAAGCTATTGATTAGAAAATAGTCGTCAGTTCTATTTCCCCTGTCCTGTAACCAAAAATAACCTCGATTTTTCTTGGTTATTTTTCTTGGAGCGGGTGAAGGGAATCGGACCCTCGTCTATTGCTTGGGAAGCAATCGTACTGCCACTGTACTACACCCGCATTTACGATTTTAAATACATCTTATCAATAACTGTTATTTTTCCAACTCACAACCACTTATAAACTTTACTTTGGTTTTAGATTTGATATACTTTGTTTATGCCAAATCCCAAAAAACCTAGAAATAAATGTCCTATTTGCAACAAAGAGGCACGAGAGGTAAAAGGAAGGTATTGTAGCAATGCGTGTCAGCTTGAATATCAGTACCGATCTTACATTGAAAAATGGAAAAATGGCGAAAAGAAAGGTTTAAATAGTATAGGTCTGGTATCACCATATATAAAAAAATATTTGCGTAGAAAGTTTAAGGATAAATGCTGTTTATGCGGATGGTCTAAGGTTAACATTAAAACCGGAAAAATTCCTTTAGTCGCTGATCATATTGATGGCAATTGGAAAAATAATATAGAAGAGAATTTACGCCTAATTTGTCCAAATTGTGATTCGCTAAGTCCCACATTTGCTGCGCTAAACAAGGGAAACGGACGAACACATCGGGCCCTAAGTAGAAGGGCTCAAGAAGGTCGTTTGTTAGTTATGCCGAAGTAGTTCAATGGCAGAACATTGCTTTCGTAAAGCAGAAACGTGGGTTCGATTCCCTCCTTCGGCTCCAGTTTTGTAGAAAATAAACATGAAAATAAAAAAAACAAGCGTTTTGGTTTTCGTTTTTCTCACAGGCCTCCTCGTTTTTGGAGGTTTATTTGTTTTGCGGGACAGAATTACCTCAATATCAAAAGAGTCTGCTCAACAACCGCCAACGATTCAAATCAATGGCTGGCCTGTTGAGATTCTGCTTGCAAGAACGTCGGAAGAACAGATGCGCGGACTTTCTGGGAGGACGGTGCTTCCAGAAAATCAAGGCATGCTTTTTTTATACGATGAACCAGGCTTTTATTCTTTCTGGATGAAAGATATGCAATTTCCAATCGACATCATCTGGATAGACGAGAATTATATAATCATTGATATTACAAAAGATGTTTTGCCGGGGTCATTTCCTCAAATATTTCAATCGCAAAAACCTGCTCAATATGTGTTGGAAGTCAACGCCGGCTTTGTCGAAAAAAATAGCGTTGAAATCGGTAATATCCTTGATTTGTCCGAGGCGCTTTCTGGTTATTGAATTAATTTTTATCGAAGACTCAAAAATTTTTAGGCAATAGTGAATGACGATAGGGCGATTTCCTGTAGTCGGGGATTTTTGATAAAGTAGGTTCGAGTGAAATCGTAAAAACTCCAGATGTTAAATTATGAGAAAAACAAGGCCCTGCTGAATATATATGCCGGAGCCGGAGGAGTTGATGCTCAGGATTGGGCTTCAATGCTTTTCAGGATGTACCAGAGATATGTCCATAAGAAGGGCTGGTCTTTTGTCGTACTTCACCATTCTCTTGGAGAGCAGGGCGGGACGAAGAGTGCGTCAGTGGAGATAAGGGGCGAAAGGGTCTATGAGCTGTTGAAAGGTGAATCAGGCGTGCATCGCTTGGTTAGGATTTCTCCTTTCTCGGCCAAGAAACTTCGTCACACATCGTTTGCTATGGTGGAATTTCTGCCAGAGATAGTTGCCGCTGAAGTTAAGCTGGACCCAAACGACCTAAAGTTTGATGTATTCCGTTCCTCCGGGCCGGGAGGGCAGAATGTGAATAAACTTGAAACTGCCGTACGCGTGACTCATTTGCCGACCGGTACTTCCGTTGCTGTTCAGTCCGAGCGGTCGCAAGCTCAGAACAAAGAGAGGGCTCTTCAAATGCTTTATTCAAAACTGGTCCAACGGATGGAGGCAGAGAAAGCGAGCCAAATTAGCGAACTTAAGCCTGGGGTTTCTATAGAGTGGGGAAGTCAGATCCGCTCATATGTTCTGCACCCCTATCAGATGGTCAAAGATCATAGGACTGGAGTCAAATCATCTCAGCCGGATAAGATTCTTGACGGTGAGTTGGACAAATTCATCAATTCGAAGTAAATTTAATATATCGAGATGATAGAACTCAAGAACGTTTCCACAATATACGACGATAGTTTAATGGCCCTTAGGGGCATTAATTTAAAGATTGGACAGGGAGAATTTGTTTCTCTTGTTGGACCCTCCGGTGCTGGCAAATCAACCCTCCTTCGTCTTCTGACAAGAGAGATCAGTCCCCAAGAAGGCGAAGTGGTCTTGGACAGCGTCGATTTGGCCACGCTCTCCAGCGGCGAGGTTCCTGTTTTAAGAAGGAAGATAGGGACTGTATACCAGGACTTCAAACTTCTTTCTAATAAGAATGCTTTTGAGAATGTTGCTTTTGCTCTTGAGGTTTGCGGAGTTGACGAGGACCAGGTCAAAGATGATGTGCCAAAGGTGCTTAATATCGTCGGTCTATCCGACAAGGTAAACAGCTTTCCTCATCAGCTGTCCGGCGGAGAGAAACAACGCCTTGCGATCGCAAGGGCTCTTATTCATCGCCCAAGGATAATTCTGGCGGATGAGCCAACAGGCAATTTAGACATGGTAAATGCTCATGATGTGGTAGAATTGCTAATGAAGATAAACAAATTAGGTACGACAGTTATTCTTGCGACCCACAACAGAGAAGTTGTGAATGCGATAGGCAAGCGTGTGGTGACGATGGAAAAAGGCAAGATTGTTCGCGACCAAGGAGATAATGGTAAATACGTAATATAACCATGAAGAAATCTTTTCAAAGAATTGTTAAGGTGGGATGGACCAACTTCAAGCGCAACCGATATATCAGCGTCGGTACGACGGGGGTTATGGTTTTGGTGCTTGTATTATTCTCCGGCCTGATGGCGGTCAATTTTTTGTCATCTCAGTTAGTAGCCAATCTTCAGGAAAAGGTTGATGTGAGCGCTTATTTCAAGACGGACATATCCGAAGAGGAGATACTAAGCGTCAAGTCGGAGCTGGAGTCGCTGAATAACGTGAAGAAGGTTGAGTATGTTTCAGCTGGCCAAGCCTTGGACGAATTCAAGGAAAGGCATGCCGGCGACGCTGTCATACAGGATTCTCTGGCCGAACTTGATTTCAACCCTCTTCAGGCATCTTTGAACATCAAAGCGGACGATTCATCCCAGTTTGCATCAATAGTCCAATTTCTTGAAGCCAACAAGTTCAGAAGCGTCATAGACAAGATTAATTTTTACGAAAACGAAAAAGTTATCGGCCGTCTTCAAAGCATTTCCGGCGGTATCCAGAACTGGGGTTTCATTATCACAATGTTGCTAGCAGTCATTGCTGTGTTGGTTACTTTTAATACTATCCGTCTTACGATATATAACCAAAGGCAGGAGATAGAGATAATGAAACTTGTCGGCGGTTCCAATTGGCACATCAAAGCCCCATATCTTGTAGAGGGAGGATTATATGGAGCATTCGCCGCCGCAGTTACGGTTGTGATATTCTATCCGGCAATATTTCTTGTTTCTTCCAAAATAGAACTGCTGATGCCGGGAGTCAGTTTGATGTCATATTTTTTGTCCAACATGTTCCAATTCTTATTTCTTGTATTTTCCGTCGGCGTTCTTCTTGGTGTCGTCTCGAGTTTTGTGGCGATTCGCCGGTTTCTCAAGGTTTAGTTTATAACTTGCTGGCCGCTCTGCCAGCGACTTACGTCGCTACGGCAGTACGCTCTTGACCAATATTTTCGTTAAAAGCTCCGTTTGCTCCTCACCATATTATAATATGGCTCGTCGCAATACTCGCTTTTGCCTCAATCTTGGCCAAGCCAGCCGCGTTCTAAATTCAAGCAAGCGTAGCGTTGTAGAACGCTGTTTTTTGTTGTAAAATTTGGGTGCTTATGAAGTTAGATAAGGCACAGTTTGAATTTGTAAAATCATTGACATGGGAAGATGTCGCCGAAATTTGGCGTAGTAACGAGATAAATGAAGAGCATTGGAAGAAGTACTACGAATCAAAGGGCCACAAGTCCTGGGAAGAGTGGCGCAAGAAATATATCGATGCTTATGCCGCACTCAATAAGGACTGGTACTTGGTCAAGGTGAAAGATCCGCTTGCGTCGGTACCTAATTTCCGCGGAGGGAATTACAAGGGTTGGAAAGAAAATTTTTACAAAGGCCAAGAACTTCCGACATTCAGTGAGATGAAAGAACATCCAGCGGCAGGGGAGTTCCTAAAGAACTTTCCGTCAACAACGACTATCATTGTTTTGAATACCGACATCGGCATAATTATCGCCGAAGGTATGCATCGATGCGCCGCAATAACCAAAGCGGCAAAAGAAGGCAAAAAATTAGATCTAGATTTGTACGTTGCAATGGTTGATGTAAAGAAAGAAGAAATACCTGATTTTACAAGAGAATAATATTGCGGGATCGTCTAAAGGTAGGACGTTTGGCTCTGAACCAAAAAATTGGGGTTCGAATCCCTGTCCCGCAGCACTTCGACAAGCTCAGCGCAAGCTGAGATTGGAGAAGTGCCCTGAGTTTATCGAAGGGCACTTCAAATTTATGTATTATTTATATTTAATACTTTGTGAAAATGATAGTATCTATACTGGAGTTACGGATAATTTAGAACGTAGGTTTGCCGAACACAAAACCAAATCTGGTGGTTGGCACACTAAACTTTATCCCGCAATTAAAATCTTAAGAACTGAAGAATTTAAAACAAAACCCGAAGCATTAAAACGAGAGAGGCAAGTCAAGGGTTGGCGACGCGAAAAGAAGTTAAATTTAATTAAATTTGGTAAACCAAGTAATGTAGTGGGTTAGTCCTTCGACGGACTCCGGATAAATTATAAGTTAGAACCTAAACCAAAATGAAATTTTTTAAAGACATTTTGATAATTGACTTTGAAGGTCTTGCTGAACCAGTTCAAATAGGAGGTGTGCTTTTAGACAAAGAAACGTTGAAAGAAAAAGATAGTTTTTTAAGTTATATTTGGACTGACTTGAAAGGAGAAGTTAAAGTTGCTTCGGGTATATCTCAAGAAACCTTGAAGGGCGCGCCTTTGCAGTCTGAAGTTGGCAAGATGATTTTTGAAAAGTTCGGCGTAGATATTCTTATTGGTTCTTGGGTTGCAAATGCAGATATGAAAAATTTTGAAAAAATTATTACTGCTGCGGGATTAGATATAAAGCAGTATGATTATCATATCTTGGATATCTGGCCTGTTGCCTATATCTATCTTCTTAAGCAAGGTTATGAAGGCAGTATTCGTTCCGAAGAGATATTCCGACAATTTGGAGCAAAGCCAAGAGGACTACATAATGCGTTAGAAGATTGCAGAATTACTGCCGATGTTTTTAGAAAGATTATTGAGATGAAATAAGTTATGATTACTCATAATCCAGATTCTAAGACCTATTACGGCTCGCAGCCACCAGTCAACGTAGTGTCGAGAAGCTATTAAAAGCCTGCTGTTTATAAGTACTATTTGCACACATATTCGAACATTGATAATATGTAAGTAGTTATAACTAGCGTAGTCTAACGACTATTACGATGATTCAATATCTGGAAAAGTATAAACAAAACATTGCCATTGAGATGCGCAAGCGCGGGTGTTCATATTCTGAAATAGAAAATCGACTCCATATTCCCAAGTCGACGCTGTCGTATTGGTTAAAAAACATAAAACTGACCCCAGAACAAGTTAAAAAATTGAATGAGAAAAGAACAAAGACTGCCAAAGCCAATGCGCTGAAGAAAATTTCCAGGACTCTGCGGATGATAGAAGAGGTAAAGATATCTTCTTCGCAGGATGTGAAAAAAATTTCAAAAAAAGAATTATGGCTAATGGGCATTGTTCTTTATTGGAAGAATGGCAATAAAACCAACTTGAAAAAGGGAGTTCATTTTTCAAGTTCTGATCCCGATATGATAAAATTATTTTTGAAATGGCTTCGAGATATTGGAGGTATTCGAGACGAAGAAATAAGGTTTGATATTTTTATGAAAGGAAATAGAAAGAGTAAAAATATCGGTAAGATTATTGATGAGACCACTAATTACTGGTCGCAAGTTACCGGGTTTTTAAAGAAAGATTTTTCTAATATATATCTTCAGAAATCGGGATTTTTAAGGATCAAGGTGGCGCAGAGCTCTATACTTGCCCGGCAAATAGCCGGTTGGATAGATGGGATTAAAAATCTTAATAATCTTAATTAAACTTAATACATAATCTTTTATAAACATTGATAATAATGTTTAGAAAACTTATTAATAATCACCAGTATTTAATAAGGATAATCCTTCTCGTATTAGTGGGAGTTTTCGCTTTTTGGGCAAGCGATACGCTTAAGGACGGTGATTTTATAAGCAATTTAATAAGAAAGTTTGGGTATGGCGGAATATTTCTTATGGCGGTCGTGAGTGGATTTAATCTGGTTATACCCATTCCAGCCATTTCTTTTTTACCGGTTTTCCTTGCATCTGGCTTGAATGCTTTTGCGGTGGTAATAATAATAGCGGCCGGTATGACGCTTGCCGATTTTGTGGCGTATCTACTTGGCAAGACGGGTAGACACATGGTTTTGTCTGCGTTTGAAAAAAAGGTTATTAATAAATTTGAGATTATCAAGGAAAAGCTGCATTGGTCTCCAGTTTTGATATTATTCTTATTCGCATCTCTCGTTCCGTTTCCCAATGAAATCATGGTTATACCCATGGCTTTTCTTGGCTACAGATCTGTTTATATATTGTTGCCGGTGTTTTTCGGGAATATGGTATTCAACTCTATTTATGCGATAGGAGTGGCAAATGTAATCAAGTTGATAAATTAACCACTCATCTCGTCTGCTAGCTATTTATTATAATATCCACACCCCTATAATAATTAAATCGTGTATAATATAAATTATATGGATGGAAATAGGCAACACTTTTATTTTGCCATCGCCTTAGTTGCCATAACAGCAATGGGTGGTTTTGTTATGCTTGAAGTAGCGGACACAATAACGAGCCTTGCTTTAATAGAGGGCTCATTTTATAGTGTCGTCAGGAACGGCGACGTAAGGTTGTCCGCCGAGATAGGTCGTAGCATAGAAGAGATCGATCTGGATGCTTTTGAGAAGGGATTTGAAGAGATTGACTCTGAGATCAATGGTTTGTAAAATTAAAATATGAAGTATAAACATATCAAAAAATCACACATCTTATCAATTTTGGTGGTCGGAGCCGTTTTGTTCGGCGGCTGGGTGTTGGCTGAAGAATCCAATACCGGCAGTAGAGGAGTTAGAGAAAATATCCGCGAGAAAAGGCAAGAGATAAAGACTAATGTTCAGGAAAAGAGGCAAGAAGTCCGGGCTACTGTCCACGAGACAAGAGAAGAAATAAAGACAAGAACCAGGGAAGCAACCGAGGCGTTTAAAAAAGAGACAGAACAAAGAAAAGAAGAGCTCAAAACAAGAGTTGAGCAAAAAAGAGAAGAGCTTAAGACCAAGGTTGAAACAAAGAGAGAAGAATTGAAACAGCGTTTAGACAAGATCAAAGACGAGAGAAAGAAGCAGGTCGTCGAGAGGATAGACGGGCAGATGGACGCGCTTAACGACAGATTATTGAAACATTATCTTAATGTTCTGGACAAACTTAGCGATGTTTTGGTAAAAATATCAACAAGAACGGATAAGGCCGAAGAAAGGGGTGTTGATGTTGCGGCCGTAAGAACGGCGGTAGATGCGGCCAACAGCGCGATTGTTGCCGCCCGATCAGCTATTGAGACACAATCAGGTAAAACATACACCATTCAAATAAGCACCGAAGAGGGCTTGAAGAATGATGTGGGCAAAGCCAGGCAAGCTTTACACAAAGACCTGACTGCGGTGAGGTTGGTGGTCAAAGCGGCTCATGAAGCCGTAAGGCAGGCAGCTAAAACCCTCGCGCAACTTCCCAGACCGACGCCTACCCCTGAAGCCACAGAAAGTCCGGAGCCGACCGAGGACGAATAGTTATTAAAAAATAATCAATTAAACCAAGTGAATAAAAAATCATATATAATTGCTGCCGCCGTATTAATCGTTGTTGTGGTGTTTTGGTGGTGGTCAAGACAAGCAAACGTCGAAACGCCTTTGGAGACAAACGACATCAATCAAGAACTGGAGGGTCTGGATGTAAATAACTTGGACGACGAATTTAAAGAAATAAATAAAGAGGTTGAGACACTATAATTAAAATGCCCCGTTGTAACGGGGCATTTTAATAGACAGTTCGACTCATGGTTTGTAATTGACAACAACGATGCCAAGGTTTATAATCAGGGTATTGTGTAGCCGGTTCTTCGACAAGACAAGAGAGGCGGGAATGAGAACGACAAGCAAGACAACTGCGGCCATGCATAACCTGTGGTATTCTTTGGCGAAAGCCGATAGACCGCCGGTTGATCAAATGAATGAGGGCGTCCGCATTCCGATGCTCAAAAAGGGGACCATCATCGGGTTTGAGACATCAAGAGACAACAGTGGATATGCTTCTCGGGTTACCTTGGAAGTGACTCATCCCAAGCAAAGCGGGGTCAAAATTATTCAGGTCGTCAGGTTCTTGGGAGGTCTGAACTTGGAAGTCAAGAAAGAGAGTTTTGGTCACGGCGTTTCTGGCTTTTTTGTGGTGAGGAGCGACAGGCATGATGGAAAATCTCAGGAATTGGGCTGGATAGGTGTGGGCGCGGATGTTCGTTTGACAGGCAGTGCGGTTTTCAGGGCAATAAGGAATATTTCCATTAACAACTCTTTGCTTATTTTTCCTCCTTCAAGCAACGCCATTCATTAAGGCGTGGCCTCTTGCCCCATTTTTATTAAAAACAAACCCCGCATTGCGGGGATTTTGCTTTTACGGTAGTATGGATACATGTCAGAAGTTTCTAAAAATTTGCCTCGAGATACGTTTCTCTATCTTTTGGCTATCATAACCTTGGTCGTAGTGGCAGTGGGCTTTGGAATGGCTGTTTTTAATTATATTGATTTTTATTTCCCGGATCTGGCAACTGACTATTATAAAAGCGCCTCATCCTACGAATCGCCGATAAGACAGGCGATGGCGATGCTTATCGTTGTGTTTCCGGTGTTTCTGTGGGTATCAAGATTTTTAAGGAAAGACGTTGCCCTTCATCCAGAGAAAAAAGAATTAAGAATAAGGAAATGGCTTTTGTATCTCACCCTGTTTGCCGCTGCGCTCGTCATAATAGGGGATTTTGTGACAGTTGTTAATAATTTTCTAAGAGGCGAACTGACGACTAGATTTACACTTAAAGCGCTGACGATATTCTTTATATCTGGTTCGGTATTTTATTACTATCTGGCCCAACTAAGAGAAAAGACTGTCAAGTGGCTGGACCTGTTTTCGTGGGTCATCGTAGCGGCAGTTATTTTAGCGGTAGGGTGGGGATTTGCCGTTATCGGTTCGCCTTTCCAACAAAGGGACAAAAGATTTGATGAAAGGAGAATACAAGACTTATCTATGGTCCAGAATTACATAACTAACTATTGGCAGAACAAAGAAAAATTGCCGACTAGTTTGCGCGACCTAGAGGACCCGCTTTTGGGAACCGTTGTTCCGGTTGATCCCGAAACGGGTGAGCCGTATGAATATCGGGTTGTTTCAAATTTAACTTTTGAACTATGCGCGACATTTACAACAAAAGGAGAAGATGACCAGCGCGCCGTCCCGATGATATATCCGCCGAGAGGCCAGGATTATGGCTGGCAGCACGATTTAGGGCGTACTTGCTTTGAAAGGACGATCGATCCGGACTTTTTTCAACTAACCAAGCCAAGACCTCTATAATCGGCAGCGAGGATGGACAAAAATAAATTTTTGTCCATCCGAGAGAACCGATTATATATAATCATATAAACATGACCAAAACCGTTTTAATCTCCACAATTTTAATATTGTTTGTCGCTATTACAGCCTGGTTTGTCATTCAGAAAACCAGAGAAGTAAATAAAGCGGCGGAAGTCCCGGTTCCTACTGCTACTCCGATACCAACACCCAAAGCCGGTGAGCCAACCAGACAGGATAACGGTTTAGTAATCCAGGATGTGGTTGTTGGTACTGGAAAGATTGCAGAGAATGGCGACACCTTAAACGCTCATTATGTCGGTACTCTTGAGAGCGGAACCGTTTTTGACGAATCTTACGGTAGGGGACAGCCGATTCAGTTCGTGCTTGGTTCGGGTCAGTTGATTCAGGGCTGGGAGCTTGGCTTAATTGGAATGAAAGAAGGCGGGAAGAGGAAGTTAATAATTCCACCCGAACTTGGTTATGGCGCAAGAGGAGCAGGCGACATCATTCCTCCAAACTCAACTCTTCTTTTTGAGATAGAACTGGTCAGTGTGACTAAAAAATAGCCGCATGTCTATTTATAAATTCCCCGACGGATTTAAGTGGGGGAGCGCTACGTCGGCTCATCAGATTGAAGGCAACAACCACAATGATTGGTCCGAATGGGAAAGTTCGCCTGAAAGAATTGCTCAACTAAAGAAAGAGGGGAAAACACCCTCTGATTTTATTTCCGGTCGTGCTTGCGACAGCTACAACCGCTATGAAGAAGACTTCGATATTGCTAAAAAACTGAATCAAAACATTCACCGTTTTTCTATCGAGTGGTCGCGTATAGAACCGGAAGAGGGGAAGTTCGATTTTGAAGCTATCAAACATTATCAACGTTTAGTCAAGGTTTTGCGGGACAGGGGAATGGAGCCGATGGTAACGCTTTGGCATTTTACTAATCCAATCTGGTTTGCGGAAAAGGGGGGGTTCTTAAATAAAAAATCGCCCGAGTACTTTACAAGGTATGCAAAGTATGTTGTGGATAACTTAAAGGACGAGGTGGGGCTGTGGATAACTTTTAATGAAGCTCTTACGGTATATGCCGGATATACCAACTTAACAGCTATTTGGCCTTCGAGAGGTCGAGGTATTTTAAATTTCTTAAGAATGAGAAGAAATATATCTAAGGCACACGTACTCGCCTATCGAGAGGTAAAGAAAATATACGATGTTTCGTCTAATTCAAGTCAATCTTTCCTAACGTCGCACAATGTAATGGTGGGAATAACAGAGAATAACGTTTATGTTCCAGATACAAAAAATTTTTGGACGATACTGGTGAGGAGAATGTATAAGCGTTTCAGAAATTTTTATTTTTTTAAAGAAAATACCCCCCACTACGACTTTATAGGTCTTAACTACTATCACATAAGTAGAAAACCGTTTTTTGGTGAAAATAAGAAGCTTGTTTCAAAACAGGAATTTATGAAAGAAATGAACTGGGAAATTTATCCGGAAGGAATTTATCATGTATTGAAGGATTTAAGTAAGTTTAAAAAACCTATTTTCATAACCGAAAACGGGATTGCTGACGGAGCCGATCTGCAAAGAGAAAAATTTATCAAAGATCATCTGCGATGGATCTGGCAGGCCATCCAGGACGGTGTTGATGTGCGCGGGTACTTATATTGGTCTCTTTTGGATAATTTTGAATGGCATCTTGGATTTAAACCCCGGTTCGGGTTAGTTGAAATTGATTATGCGACGCTAGAAAGAAAAATTCGTCCTTCAGCTTATGAATATGCTAAAATATGTAGAGAGAACGAGTTAAAAGTCGAAAGTTTATACTGATTATTATAAACTTTATAACTTTTTAACTTTATAATTAATTTGATCTGGCTTTATCTCGCACTACTCGCCTACTTCATCAACGCCGTTGTTTTTGTAATTGACAAATATCTTCTTGCCGGCCACATACCCAAATATCATGCCTATGCTTTCGGTGTGGCTATTTTAAGTTTGGGAGCCGTTTTTCTTATTCCTTTTGGGGTTAACCTGCCGGGTTTCGGCAGCTTTTTATTAATGGTTGGAGCGGGAGTTGTTTTTTTCGCAGGGCTATTGCTTCTTTACAAATCGATCAAAGAAAGCGACGTCTCGATAGCGGCAACTCAAGTAGGAACCGTAGGAGCTATTTTTACATATTTATTCTCGGTTATTATTCTTAAAGAAGTTCTTTCTCCGCTTAATTCTGTCGCTTTCCTGTTTTTGGTTTCGGGGATATTTCTTTTAGGCAGGATAGAAAAACGTGTTCTGGTTTGGGCGATATTTGCCGGGGTATTGTTCGGAATGTATTACGTTTTGCTGAAACTTTCATTTAATACGGCCGGTTTCGTCAACGGCTTGTTCTGGACAAGAGTCGGTTTTGTCGGCGGTGCGTTTGTTTCTCTTATTTTCCCGCATGTCCGGAAAGAGGTTAAGTTTACGTATGATTACTCTCCATTAAAGTCAAAGACTTTATTTGTTTTTAATAAGTTGCTTGCCGCCGCCGGTTTTATAATTCTTTATTTTGCAATTAACCTTGGCAATGTTTCTTTGGTGAACGGTCTTTTGGGAATACAATTTTTACTCACATTTGTGCTGGTTCTGTTTTTGGGGGGAAAAGTTTCTGGAGTTCAAGAAAAAACCGATAGGGCAACAATTGCGCACAAGCTCTCTGGTATTTTAGTGGTGCTGGTGGGGTTTCTAATTCTTTTTGTGCAGAATGTATAGATTTAAATCAGTCAGTATGTCGACATGATCGACTTGTGATGTCGATCATGTGAAAACTGCAGATAACTTTACTAATGAAAAAGAGAAATAAAATAATCATTCAAATTTTATTGATCATTGTCGCTGTCCTTTGGGTGTTTTCTTTGGATTTTTCGGAAAATATCAGCGAGCCGATTTACGGCGCTTCTTTCAGTCGTTTTCATGTCGATGAACTTGGGTTGAATTGGAAAGAAACATATCTTGCTCTCCTGAATGATCTGGGTATTAGGAATTTCAGGTTTTCTGCACACTGGCCCACAACGGAGCCGGAAAAGGATAAATTTAATTTTTCAGAGCTTGATTTTCAATTTGAAGAAGCTGAAAGGATGAATGCCTCGATTGTTTTAGCCGTAGGCCACCGTCTTCCCGGTTGGCCGGAATGCCATACCCCGAAGTGGGTTGAAGGATTGTCTCAAGAACAACACCAGCAAGAACTTTTAAAATACGTCGAAACCGTCGTCAAGAGATATAAGGACTCCCCATCATTGAAATATTGGCAGATTGAAAATGAACCGTTTCTCATATCTTTCAGCAGGGCTTACTGCGGGATACACAATGAAAAAGTCAACGAAATTTTAAAAAAAGAGATAGACTTGGTTCGACAACTGGATTCGCAACATCCGATTATAATCACAGACAGCGGAGAATTTGGCGACTGGTTCCGTGCTTATTCGCGAGCCGATGTTTTCGGCACCAGCTTGTATTTATATGTTTGGCCAAAATCGATAGATTTTCCTATCCGATATCCCATCACACCAGGATTTTTCCGACTTAAATACAATATTACTCGCCTTATTCTTGGCGCCAAACCAACCCTTGTCATTGAATTATCGGCAGAGCCGTGGCTGCTCCAGCCGATAATTGAAACACCTATTGAAGTTCAACTGGACAGGATGGGTATAGACAAATTTAACGAGATGATTGATTTTTCAGCCAAGTCCGGCTTTGATGGTTTTTATCTGTGGGGTGCGGAGTGGTGGTATTGGTTAAAGCTAAATGGATACCCCGAACATTGGGAGCGAGCCAAGGAACTATTCGATTGACCATATCTTGCTATTCCCATCGAACATGTTAAAAAGGTTATTAGTGATATAGAGTTGTGAGAATGAACCATATAAAAACAATTCTTCTTGGTTTTTTAGGCGGAACTGCGGCCTGGTTTCTATTTTTGTCTTTGTCCGGAAATACTCCAAAAGAACCGGTTTTGGCTCTGACACCAATACCAATCGTTGTTTCTTCTGACTTTTGGCAGAAGATAGTATCCGACCACATTTTAAGTACCGTGGCCGTTCAATCATTTAAAGGCGGAAACATAATTCGGGAAGGAAGCGGGATCGTAGTTTCTTCTGACGGTATAATTATTACAACCTTCGACGTTATCTCAGGCGCCGATGTGCTGCAAGTTTTCCACAAAGACAAGATACTGCGCGCCAAAGTAATGAGATATGACGGCTTCAAAAATTTAGCCCTGCTTAAAGTCAATTCTGCCGATATGGATGTCACTCGTTTTGACCGTAATTATCAGTTTCAGCCGGGCCAGGATATGGTTGTTTCCGGCAAGATGGTTGAACTGTCTAATTCGGCAGTTTTTGCTCAAAGAGGAATGATAAGCTATATCCTTTCTAAGGATACGGTTATGGATACTGAACCGAACTATTTTTTGAGCGGTTCGAAAGTTATAAGTAATTCCGGCATAGTCGTGGGGATGTCTTATTTGAGGAATGGATCAGTTCATCTGATAACAGCAGAAACAATGGACGATTTCGTAAAAAGCTATTTTCAAGCGAGCGAAAAGCAGATTTAATCTGCTTTTACGAGCGAGCGAGGAAAATATGAGTTGCAGTTATTTTGAATCACTCTAAAAATGGAAAAACAAGATATATTAAAATTTACGAATTCCATTGTCTTGCTTTCCAAACTGCTTACTGGGGTAGAGGATAAGTTTTTGAGGGAGAAGTTGTATGGGAAAATGGCGAATATGGTTTCTGCGTTTGTGGAACATAGAACAGATCGAATTGTTTTGTCGCATAATTCAGAACCTCGCAACGCCAACAATCCGATAAAATCAGATGATGCCAGGAGAGACCCCAACTATGTCGCACAATATCGGCAAGTAAATTTGCTAAATTCCGTAGATAATCTTCTTGATTATTTGGAATATTTAGCGCACATATCAAAAAATGATACTACTCCCCCACTCTTGGCTCAGAGAAATTTGTTAAAATTCAAACTACATATTTTAAAAAGAAACAGAGACGCCGGGTTTACCAAAGGGGTATCAGAAACTACCGGAGTATTGGATATTTCACATTCGTCTGATGTTCCGGTAACGGCAGGTATCGTGATATCAAAACCATCGACCAAAACTAAAACTCCTCGTTTGGCTTTGAAGTCAAATTCCAACAAGGAGCGGATATTCAATTACATAAAAAAGACATCCGATGTGCGCGCCAAAGATGTTATGAACGAGTTTAATGCATTATCCGGCAGGACGGTCAAAAGAAGTTTAAAGGAACTGACTGACGAAGGTTTCCTGAAAAAAAGATCCGACGGCATAGCCGTGTACTATTTTCAAGCGAGCGAGGGAAAAGCAGATTAAATCTGTTTTTCCGAGCGAGAGAAGTAAATATGAACTGCGATTATCTAGTAATAGACTAATATGATCAAGGGAGTTGTTTTGGCTGGGGGCAAAGGTACTCGTCTCTGGCCGGTCACAAAAGTAGCGGGTAAGCATTTTCTTCCCGTAGGCGATAAGCCGATAATATACTACCCCATCTTAACCCTGAAAAAGGCCGGGGTTAAAGATATACTTATCGTCTGTGGCCCTGAACATACGGAGCAGTATGTCAGATTGCTTGGTTCAGGCGAAGAATTTGGTGTGAACCTCTACTACACGATTCAGGTGGAGCCAGTTGGGATTGCCCACGGCCTCGGCCTCGCCAGATCATTTTCTGACGGCCAGAAAATTGCTCTTATCCTGGGAGACAATATTTTCGGCGATGAGTTCAGTAAGGCCTTCGCCAGTTTTGATAAAAGAGACCAAGGTGCGGCCGTTGTCTTGAAGCGGGTTCCGGATCCGAAGAGATTTGGCGTAGCCAAGTTCAAAGGTCATAAGGTTGAACGGATCATCGAAAAACCAAAAAGGCCACCTTCCAGCTGGGCGGTAACCGGATTGTATTTGTACGACAACCGTGTCTTTGATGTTATCAAATCGCTCAAGCCGTCTGCTCGAGGTGAGTATGAGATAACTGATGTGAACAACCGCTATATTAATGAAGGCACAATGGACTTCATCAAAACTAAGAAGTTCTGGATAGATGCCGGTACATTTGAGTCACTCCACCAAGCCAATCTTCTCGTCCGCAAAAACCGAAACCTTAGATAACTCCGCATAGTCCCACCTGTGGATAATCGACTTCGCAAGTCGATTATCCACAGATTATTCAAGAGAAACTTCGCTATCTACCTGGATGTCTTTTAGATATGTCTCAACAAGTTTTTTATAACCGGCGCTTCCATCGAAAACTTCGTTTAAAACTTTTTTATTTAAAACCGAGCCATAATTTTTTACGCCGAGATATTCTAAGTGGCTACTCCATTTGTAGGACTCGAGAAACTCGAGCGTCTTTTGCGGACTTGCTATTTTGTTTTCTCTCCATTCCGGAAATTTTAAGTCGAGGGGGTTAAAGTGAATATAGAACGGCAAATGGAGAAAATGAGTATTGTCAGTGATTGGTACTTGTTTGTATCTTCCCTGAAACAATGCGCCAACTCTTTCGTATTTTTGGTTGAAATATTTGGCGTAACCGATATTAACTTTAGCCATAAACTTGGGAATTCCGTTTTTGACTTGCGGTGAAAGCATCAGGTGATAATGGTTGGGCATCAAACAAAAAGCAAGAATATCAACGAGGGTTTTTCTTCTCTTTCTAGTAGTAGTATCGGCTAGCTTAGGATCAGTTAGAAAAATCTTGATAGAATTCTCAATCCTATCCTCGTCATTGAACTCATAAAGATTGTGGATAAATCTAAGATAATCTTGTTTATCCATAAAGATTTCTCGTTTCTCTACTCCACGATTTAATGTGTGATAAACATTTTCCATTCCAGCAGTATACCTGTGGATAATCGACTTCGCAAGTCGATTATCCACAGGTTGTGAGCTTACAGTATTGACTAGGAAAGGATGATTTGATAAAGAATTATCTATACAGACGCTAGCTTCTGTTTTTATTTTTTTGAATTTTTATAATCTGCCGCGATTTTAATTGTACTTGTTAGAACGGTAAGTCATGTCCCTCCTTAACTTGCTGGTCTAACTTTTGTATAATAGATTGTGGCAGGTTACAAAAGTTTAACGCTTCGCCTTTTTCGTGTGTTGTTGGCGATAGTAACCTGTGGATAATCGACTTGCGAAGTCGATTATCCACAGGTGTGTGATTTTGCTTTAGCCACCTTATTTCATGTTGAATTGGAAAAATATTTTTAAGAGCTGGACCGGGGTGCCGGTTTTAATTTTGGTTGTGTTGGCTGTTGTTTGGTTTCTTCCAGGCTACAAAAGCTGGCAGTTAAAACGTGCTTACGACAAAATAGAGAAGCCCTATTACGCCGACACCTACGGCGGCGCTACTCCCGAAGAAACCTACGATATGTTCATTGAGGCTCTTAAGGACGGCGATGTTGAGTTGGCAAGTAAGTATTTTATATTGGAAAAACAGGATAATTGGCAGGAAACATTTGAAAAATTTCAAAGCTCCGATAGTCTGGAAGAATTTATTTTTGAACTAGAAAATACCAAAAAAATATGGAAGAAATCTGAAAAAAGCGATGATACAGCAGCATCGTTTACTTATCCTAACGTGGTTGAAGAAGATAAAATTGTAGAATTTGAAGGACAAAAATTAACAATTCCCGCAGGAAACTATACAAATGAAGTAATGTTTATAAAGTATCCAAGCGAAGTATGGAAAATAGAAGGTTTATAAACCATAAATTTATTTTAGGAGGGGCGCTATTAAGCGTCCTTTTGGTACTCGTAAACGCGAGCCCGATTTTTGCTTATTCTCAAAACACCACTCATCCGGCGCTGACTGACGAGATAGCTAATTTCTATAATTTAAGTTTTACAGACAAGACGATAACTCAAGAGGAGAAACAGTGGCTTATAAAGGGCTCAATTGATGAGGACGACGGGGGCAGGTTTTTCAGCCATTTTTATGACCCGGTTTATGACCGAGGGCTTCAGTCGGTATTCACCGCAGGCGTACCTACCTTTTCCTCAAAAAAGTGGGCTTTTGGTGGTACGCAGAAGGACTTCTATAACAGCCAAATGACCGGATACGCGGCCATATCGGGCGCTGATTCAATACACGATTTCTCATACGATAGGGCGATTCAGGATTACGCAAAAGGCGATAAACAAAGGGCTTTCATCGCTTTCGGCCATGTATTGCACTTATTGGAAGACGCCGGAGTGCCAGACCACACTAGAAATGACCCACACCCACCTGTTCTTGATTTAGGCAGTCCTTACGAACACGAAATGGCTAAATGGAATCCGGATAATTTTCAAGTTGTTTCAAGATTGGTTAGAAACAGAGAAAAACCAGTCGTGTTATCTGATATTGGCAGTTACTTGGATAGAGTTGCGAATTATTCTAATAACAATTTCTTTAGCAGAGACACCATTAGCAACAGAGAATACATAAAACCAAGTATAAACAATCTAAAAAGAATAAGAGTCAATGGTACAGAAAGATTATTTGTTACTAACCAGGATAAAAATGGAGCCGACTTTCCGATAGCATTTGTGCAGGAAGAAAAAGACGGCAATATTAATTTTTATGTTTATTCGTCAGAAATTGGCTCCTACATCCTTGACGGGTACTGGGAGAGGTTGTCTAAAGAAGTTGTTATTAGCGGCGCCGGCGCCCTAAAATTATTTTTAGAAGAAGCAGAGATAGCAAAGAAAGAATATCTAGCGAAACAAGAGCAAAAAAAGCCAAGCTTTTGGGCACAGATTGCCAGTTTGTTTGGGTTTGGCGGTAATAACAGCGATGAATTAGCAGAGTTAGGCACAAGTTCGACATCAGATGCTAACGACGAATTAGCGACACCCGACATTAAACCCTTACCAGTGGTGACAAATAATGGTGACAGCGGTGACGCTAAAGGTGACAACAAAATGTCACCATCTCTGTCACCATTGGTATCACCAAAACCATCAATGTCACCAAAGTTGTCACCATCTCCCACACCGACACCACCAAAAACACCAACTCCGTCACCTACTCCAAAGTTATCCGCAGCCAAGACATTGGGCAGAGTAGTGGTCAATGAAATTGCTTGGGCGGGAACCTCGGCTTCCGCGACCGACGAGTGGGTCGAGCTGTATAATACTGAAAACACACCAGTAGACATATCTAGCTGGCAACTTGTTTCAACCGATGATTCTCCGGATATTATTTTTCCAGAAGGGACGATTATCCAAGCTAATTCCTACTTTCTCATCGAAAGAACAGATGACAACACAATAAGCGACACAACAGCTGATTTGGCTGTAAGTTTCGGTCAGGGAGGTTTGAGCAACACGGGCGAAATAGTAAGACTATTTGATAGCGCCGGGGCCGTTGTAGATGTAGTTGGCGGTGCTGGTGAGGCCTGGTATTTCGGCGACTCAATATCAAAAAATTCGATGGAGAGAATAGATCCGATGAAAGCTGGAAACAATGCTTCAAATTGGAAAAATTTTTCCGGGACGCCAACAAACAAAGATGCTAGTGGAAATAGTATCAACGGAACGCCCAAAACCAGTAATAGCACGGCAATTCAGGTTGTTACGTCGACTGGCGGAGGTGGCGGAAGCGGAAGCGGTGGCGGAAGTTCGTCTTCGACACCAACCCCGATACCATCTCCGTCGGTGACACCATCGCCGTCACCAGAACCGGAAGAAGAATCATCAACCGAGAAAATCAATATTAACACCGCAAACAAAGAAGAGTTGATGTCTCTTCCCGGTATTGGTGAAGTAAAATCGCAAGCAATTATTGATTATCGCACAACCAACGGCCCCTTCGCGCAAATAGAGGATATTCAGAATGTCAGCGGTATCGGCCCGGTTACATTTAACAACATAAAAGACTTGATAACGGTCGGTGACGTAGCATCAAAACCGTCTGTCGTTACCAATCTCATCGCCGCCCACGGTTCCCCCACTATTACCGCAACCTGGACTGCACCCGATCCGGGCGATTATAATACGGCAAGTTTAAGCTATGATCTGCGCTACTCGTCTACCAGTTTTAGCGATGCCGCAAGTGAAAGCTGGTGGTCTGTCGCTATACAAGTTGCCAGTTCCAGTTTGCCGAGCGTTGGTATAAAGGGGGCGCAACAAGGTATTTCTTTTAATGTTGTTCCTGAATACGGATTGACGCTTTACCTCGCTTTGAGGACCAAAGTTATCCACAGTCCGACTTGCGATGTCGGTCATGCAGATAAGTGTTCGGGGATTTCGAATGTGGCTACGGTTAGTTTTCCGACCGCTTTAGATCATGGCGCTTGGGCGATGTTCGGCAAGGACCAGTTTCATACTTCTTTTGCTGATGTAGTCGGTCCAGGCCTGACGGCAACCGTAAGCTGGGAATTTAACGAACTGGAATCAGGATACATTGTAAGCCAGCCGGTGGCTGACGCTGACGGCAATATCTATTTCGGCGCTACGGACGGCTCGTCCCACAAATTGATTAAACTGAATAAAAATGGCGTCAAACAATGGGAATATGAGACTTATGTAAGCATCGGCACGCCGGCGGTTCTTTCCGACGGAACCGTATACTTCGGCCGCATTGGCGCGGGCGGAGTGCTGGCATTTACCGCTCTGGCCTCGGATGGTTCTGACAAGTGGGATTACGTCGATACAAGTACGGTTTTGACGTTTACTGTATCATCAAAAGGCGAACCGCACCTTACTTACACAAGCGGCACCGATAAGCTGGCTGTTTTAAACGCCGACGGTTCAATAAAAACACCCTTTCCGATAAGCGCTTCCGGTTTGAGCGGATTTGCGCCAGTTGTGTTGGATGACGGTATAATGATCGTGGCCGGAAAAGTAAGCGGGAATCAATTTTTCACTACTTATTCATCCGACAGCGCTCAACTTTGGCAGGTATCCTATGCCGGCGCCAATGGTAGCACTCCCGCCAATCCCTCATACGATAAGGCAACAGGTATAACCTACTCCGCCGCCGGTCCCAAATTATTCAATATTCCATCCGACGGTTCAATTTTAAATTCCAGCAGTATTGCCCCGTGGGACTATTCCGCCGCCACGATGGTTGCCATATCGTCAGACACGCTCTATGTCGGTTTCAACAGCCCCAGTTTCGCTTCCGGTTCGCAGGTTTTTGCCTTGAATAAATCAGACCTCGCGGCGAAATGGCCAGCCCCATTCCAGGCCGACGGTCTCCTCAATGCACAATTGGCCGTAGACGGCGCCGGTAATGTCTATTTCTCCACTCAAAACGGCAAGTTATTTAGTGTAGATAACACAGGAAATCAGCGCTGGGCTATCAATTCCGGCTCAAACTCAACGATTTCTCCGGCCCTTACCGAACATGGATTGGTGTGGGGTTATGGGGGCAGGGTAGTCCTCGCAAAGTAATGTAGTGACCCCGCACCAATCTTACCGCTGACCCGTTCGATTATACTCAGGGTCATCCTGAGCGTAGTCGAATGGATGACCGCCATTCAGAAATTGGGCGGGATTGGTGCGGGGTAAGTGTTTGTAGCCAATTGCTACGCTCTTGGACAAACACTTAATTATCCACAATTGACGGCCTTGCGGCCCTATACAGGCAATATATAATTACTAAATAGGACGTTGACTTTCTCAACTAGTTTGCTAGCATAAGAAAGTCAAAAATTCGCATATATCCAGCAAAACAGCGTAAATTATGACAAATGCAATAGTTAACTCGACTAAGGTGTAGCCACGTTTTGGCTGCTTTGTGTTTCTTGTGGTGAGTAGTGTCGAATCATATGGGCTGGCCGCTTCTGGAGATGACCCAGGTCGTTATCAGAAGCGGATAGCTAACGAACGAACGTTGAAAATCAGGAGAAAGACAATAATGTAGCGAAATCAGAAAAGTATATTAAATTTGCGAACAAAGGTCTTGAGTCGAAAAAAGTCGTCTCCAATAATTTACCGGTCGAATTAAAAGTAAATTCGGCGACGATGAAATAAGACCTTAAAACAGTGAGGGAATTAAAGATAGTAAAATAAAACAGTAATCAAACTCTGTTCCGGAACTGGTCGATCTATCCTCATAGTAAGAGCGATAGAACAGTTACGGTTCAGGGCAAATAAATAAATTAAAATGGATATTTTATTCAAACAAAAGGCCCAAGAAAGGTTTTTGAAAACCTTCACGGTGCTTACTGCGGTAGCGACCGTATTGGTGCTATCGGGTGTCGCGTATCTTGCTCCAACAGCATGGGGCGCGACTCCAGCTGACTATGGCCTCAAAGAGGGCGACACTGTCAGCGCAGCCGGTTCTGACGATCCGGATGTATATATCGTCAATGAACAGGGATACAAGAGATTGTTCTTGAATCCCGCGATCTTCGGACTCTATGGTCATCTTGGCGGATTCGCCGCGGTGAAGAATGTTTCTCCGGCAACGAGAGATGCATTCCCAACCTCCGGATTATTCCGAGTTGACGGAGATGAGAAGGTCTATGGATTGGAAACAACAGGAGAAGACGTAGCCAATCTCCGATGGGTTAATACCTCCGGAGCGCAGGCAGTCGCTGATGACCCGAACTTCTTCAAGAAAGTCTTCGTTATCAACGCAGCTGAAAAAGCTCTCTATGGTATGGGTGCCGACTATACTTCGGTAAATCAGGTTCCCGCATACACAAGAGGCGGTTCAGTTACACCGGCTCCATCTGGTCCGTTGTCCGCGAGCTTGGCTCCCGGCAACCCAGCTGGTGCGACTATCACCAGAAACGCAGTCGGAGTTGAATACTTGAGATTCCGACTAAGCGGTTCCGGTACGGTTAACACTTTAACCGTCAAAAGATCTGGTCCTGGCGTTGCGGCCGACTTTGGCAATGTTTATGTCTATGAGGGAGCTACTCGTCTGACTTCGGGTAAATCATTTTCATCCGCGGACGGTACTCTCACATTCTTGCTGAACAAAGCTGTTAGCGGTACTCAAGACCTCTCAGTAGTCGGTGATATGGCGACGGCTACGGTTGGCAATGTCAACTACGTTCAGTTGACAGGAGTAACCTTAACCGGAGGAGCTTCAGTATCCGGTTTGCCCGTGAGCGGCAACAGTTTCACTGTATCAGGAGCTTCATCCGGCACAGTAACAGTCGCGAAATCCGGTTCATTGTCTGACCCAACTGTCGGTCAGAGGCAGGCGTTGTTGTCTGAATTCAAGTACACAACCGCGACCGAAGGCGGAACCGTAAAGAGAATTACCATGATCAATGGCGGAACTTTGAAACCATCCGACTTGACCAATGTTAAGTTACAAACCTTAACTGGTCAGGAGTGGGCAGGCACTTCAACTTCCAACGGTTATGTGGTCTTTGACCTCGGTTCCGGCCACTTTATCGCCAAAGGCGGTAATGCGGTCTTCAAAGTATTAGGTGATGTGGGTGGAAAGAAAGATGAAACCGTTGACCTTTACTTTGAGTATGACACCGACACCTATGTTATCGGCGACCAGTTTGGTCAGCCGATGGCGGTAACTGATACGGCCTTAGACAGCGCATCAGATGCTACCACCTTGACTCTTCAGGGAGGCGCATTGACGCTTACATTCGTCGGTCCTTCGGCTACTACGGTTGGAACCACGGTAACTGATGTTACTCTGCTCCGATACACCGTAACCGCCGCTTCAAACATTGAAGCCAAGAAGCACGAATTCGTTCTCTGTAAGGACGACACCGGCAATGGCACATACGATGCTGCTGCCGACACGACAAACGGCTGGGGTGACCTGACCGATTTCAAGGTTTGGGATGAAGATCTCAACGCTGTTGTTATCGGTCCGCAGGATGGTTCTGCATTCACCGCATCTAATTCTGGCGCATGCCCTGATGCAGTAACAGGAGCTGAGAAATCGTTTACTGATACTGTTGATTGGATGGCCGGTAAGACATACAACTACAAAGTTACGGCTGATATAACCGCTGACGATACTGGTAGTGGTGTTTTGCTTGCTTCAGGAGATGTCTTGAGAGCCGTTCTTGACGACTACTCGGATGATGCTGGAGATGTGACGGTGTTGAAATACGCCGGCACGAATACCTCGGTTGCCGCTGCCGACATAGTTCCGCGAGCGGATATCGCCGGTAACAACATCACGCTTTCTTCTTCCGCATTGACTTTGAGCTTGGCCGGCAGTCCTGCCGATCAAACAAAGATCAGAGGCACGAAAGATACTAATGTCGTAGGTGTTACTTTTGCCGCAGGCCAAGCCTCCGCGCTTAAGGTAACCACCATCAAGATCACCGGTTACGCGAACGATAACGGTTCGTCTGAAACGACATTTGACGAAGGTGTATCGCCTGACGAAGACACTGCTGTAACGGTTGCCAACGCTATGGCCAAAGTTCAGTTGTATGAGTCAGAGACAGGCACTTTGATTGCCGGTACCGACAAGGTAACCAGCAACATTCTGGGTACTTCCGGAACCGGTACGATGACCTTCAGCAATTTGAACTGGAACATTCCAGCCGGTACTTCAAAGACGATGTTGGTCAGGGTTGACTTGTCCAACAACACCGCGTCCGGTACAGCCGGAGACGATTACGCCTTTGATATCGCCGGAACGGCAGATGTAACCGCGTTGGATGTTGATTCCAACACGGTCAACCCGGGCAACCAAAAAGTGAACGGCACTGCTGCCGCTCCGACGCAGGTCTTGACCGTAAAGAACAACGGTTCGATGACCTTGGCGACCTCGGCAGACAGTCCGCAGAAAGGTGCTATCTACTGGGGACAGGCCAACGCTCCGGTATCCAAGTTCAGGTTGAGCTCTACGGATGAAGGCCAATACATCGAGAAATTGACATTCACTGCGTCTGATTCCACGGAAAACACTCATGCCAAGAACAATGTCAAGACAGTTCACTTGACCTATAAGAACAAAGCGGGAAGCACATTAACGACCAGTCAATCGATTGGTAATGCGGCTTCTGTGAACTTTGCGTGGTCAACCGGAGACGCCAACAGGCCTTATGTACCGCAGGATTCTTCGTTGGATATAGCGGTTAATGCCGATATGAAGACCAAGACAGAAGGTGCGACACCGACTAACGCTTCGCCGGCATCCGTGTACTTCTCGTTGGACTTAGTTGACAAGTACAACGGAAGTCACGCTAACGGATTCAGAGCGGTTGGAGACGGTTCAGGCACGGTTCTTGACGGTACATCCTCAAACATCAATGATGTGCTTGGTTCAAACGACCAGTATGTCTATAGGGTGTATCCGGAAATCGCACAGGTTGCCTTGGCGGCGCCTTACAGCTTTACAGGCACACCAACGGTGTTCAAGTTCTCGATCACGGCGAGAGGTCTTTCCGACTCAACGCTGCGATTTGACAACGAAGCCGCTGGTTCAGGTTCCTTCAAGTTTGGCGTGGTATCATCCGGTCAGTATATTGTTGGAGAAGGCGCAAGCACTGCTTTCTCTGTATATGATGAAGGCAATGTGTTGATTGACAACAATACCTTGACGCAGGATGCTAAGACATCCTCGCCGAATGTCGCATCTCTAACCTTTGACTTCTCAAGCAAAGATGTGGAGATCGGCGGAGGTTTGACAAAGACCTTCTACATCCAGATCACCAACCCGAACACGAACTATGCTAAGACAACCGACACAGGACGAGCGGCTGACTACTTCCAAGTACGGCTGCTTGATAACGAAGCCGGATTGATCAACTGGGTTGCTGACTACAACAACGGAACAACTGCCGCGGATACCGCTTCAGTAACCGGTACTCTAAAGAGTTTGCCCTTGTACGGTCCTACCTTCCAAAGATAGTAGTAGCTATCTGAAGGGGAGTTAGACTCTCCAGAGGTAATCTGGTAAATATCTGACTGATCTGCGATGAGATCGGTTATGATAACCAACCCCACACATAATTTATGTGTGGGGTTTTGGTTTGCCAGGTAGTGAATTTTTGAGTTGGCTCTGCCACTTGCGGCCAAAGCCGCATCTCAAAAATCTACTACCTGGTTTACTTGATTTTAGAAGATTATTTAGTTACTATTTTAAGATTATGACTATATTAAAAAACAAATTATTTTTATTAATTGTGATCATCGGAGCAGTTTTGTCCGCTGTTTATTTCGGGGGATTTTGGCGTTGGACATCGGATGTCCAACAGCCATCCGATGCCCGCCCGTCCTCTGGCGCGGCCATTAATTCTCCGGAACCGTCAGCGGATTCGACTGGCTCACCGCAAGCAACAGACAATCTTTCTCCAATGCCAACTCCCAGACCGATCGCGTCAAGCGTGCCTTTGCCTACCGGAGATGGTAGGACCTCCTTTACAGACGAGCCGGTGCCGTGGAGTTTGCTTTTGGGCCAGGCATCGTGCCGTTTGCAAGGCGAAATCAAATTTCTTAATCACAATACTTACGACAACCAAGACGCGAAATTCATTTACAGCGGTGTTGACCATCCGGCAAGGAATATTTTCTGGACGGTAATTCCCCAAGACGATTTATCGGTTGGGCCGAATATTTTCGGTAGATTGGTTCTGCCGAACGGAGAAAATTTACTAAGCATCACTTTGCCGGAAAATCCTAAATATGAACAATACGAATTAACCGCCAAGATGCAGTATGGCCGGCTTGTGGACGATAAAGGCAATTTCGTAACAGTCGGAGGCAATGTGAAAGTGTTTGAGAAACAGTGCGACGGGAAAATAACAGTAGTTCTGCCGTAAACGCAATGCCGGTGATTATCAACTTCGCAAGTCCATTGGACTTGCGAAGTTATTAATAAATGAAACTCCTGACTTTTATTCTTCTTTTCGGTCTTCTGGCCGTTTTTCTGGTTCACAATTTTGATTCTATCGGCCAGGATATCGGGCGGCATTTGAAGACAGGGGAGATAATTTGGGAGACAAAAAGTGTTCCGACAACCAACCTATTCTCTTTCACCGAGCCGGACTTTCCGTTTACAAATCATCATTGGCTAAGCGAAGTAATATTTTACGGCGTCTATAATTTGGGCGGATTCACCGGCCTTATCTTGCTTAAGATTTTTGTAGTTCTGGCGACGTTTATACTCTTGCTTTTAACCATTAAACCCCTGTGGATAATCGACTTGCGAAGTCGATTATCCACAGGGGTTAGAGTAGGTTTTTGGCCAATAATTGTTTCTTTCGTTCTCTCAATATTTATATTTATTTCCCGGACGGAGGTGAGGCCGGAGATTTTCAGTTTTTTGATACTAGCGTTTTTCTTATCCGCGTTGTTTAAGGCGAAATACGAATTAACAACATCGGAAGTCCGCGGGACTCCCGATGTTAAAACTCCGTCTTGGTTATGGTTTTTGCCGTTGGCGCAGTTGTTGTGGGTTAACCTCCACATCTATTTCTTCATCGGCCCAATCTTGTTTTTGGCCTTTTTTATTGACCGCTTATTTGATCCCATAATACGAAATACGAAATACGTAATACAAAAATTGTTACTGGTCGGCGGATTGATCGGATTGGCTACTCTTATAAATCCCGCCGGAATTCAGGGAGCGCTACTGCCTTTTAATATCCTGAAAGAATATGGTTACAGCATTGTTGAAAACCAAACGCTTGCTTTTTTGGCTGATTTATTCGGTTTTAATTTGTCGATTTTTATTTTTAAGATCTCAACGGCGGTTCTGGTTGTTTCTTTTTTGCTGACCGTCAAGAAGACAAAAGAAAGGATTTTCGAAATTTTAATTTCCACCTTCTTTATTTATGCCGGATTCAGGATGCTTCGCAATTTGCCCTTATACGCGCTGGCATCTTTTCCGGTGATGGTAATCTTGCTAACCGATGTGTTTTCAGCTTTCCAGAAGCCAGGCTTCTGGAGGCAGGCAGAAGCCAGGCTTCAGTGGGCGGCCAAGATGTTGCTGGTCGTTTTTCTGGTTTTTATGATTTTTTTTGTGGCGAGCGGAGGTTATTATAAATGGGCGAGATTATCAAAAACTTTCGGTTTTTCAGTTCCAGACGGACTGGAACGTGCGGCTAGTTTTGTTAAGAAGAATAATATAGAGGGGCCTATGTTCAATAATTTTGACATTGGCGGCTATCTGATATGGAAATTGCCGGAGGAAAAAGTATTCGTTGATAACCGCCCGGAGGCATATTCAGTAGAATTTTTCAGCGAGATATACAAGCCGATGCAGGAAAACAGAGAGAAGTGGGAGGAGTTTTCCAACAAATATGGTATTAACTTCATATTTTTCGGCCACACTGACGCGACGCCGTGGGGGCAAGCGTTCTTAAAAAGTATAATTAGGAATTCTGACTGGAAAGTGGTGTTTATTAACGAAAATGCTATAATCTTGGTTAAAAACAATGATAAGAATAGGCCGGTTTTTTCAAAGTATAAATATGAACTTGCTGAATAAAAAAGAAGCATGGTTGCCGATTATATTCCTGGTGGTAATAGGCGGTTTTGTCTATTCTTTTAACTTGAACAACGAGCTTTTTTGGGATGACGATGATTGGATAATCAACAATGTTTACGTCCACTCAATAAATTGGGAAAGTATAAAGTTTTGGTTTTCCAACAATGCGTTAGCTGGAATCGGACTTCAGAGCAACTATTACAGACCGTTCCTCTTTTTCACTTTTGCTCTTAATTGGGTTGTATCCGAAACGAAACCGTTCCTTTGGCATTTAGTAAGCAACTCAATACATATTGCCAACGCAGTGCTGGTATTTGTTTTATTGCGAAGATATGCCGGCCAGATTGTGGCCTTCTTAACCGCGCTTTTTTTTGCTATTCATCCTCTCAACACCGAAGCTGTTGCATATATCTCCGGCCGTGGCGATCCGTTGTCGGTGTTCTTTATTCTCCTCGCCCTCTACCTGTGGATAATCGACTTGCGAAGTCGATTATCCACAGGGTTTCGGTGGCTTAAAACCTTGTCTTTGGCGGCTTTTGTTTTGGCGATTTTGAGCCGGGAAACGGGAGTTATATTTCCTTTTCTCTTGATGGTGTTTTATATCGCGTTTTCCGATAAGAATAAATTAACGACCGCGCCAGAGGACGGGCGGGCATTGGATGGCCGCGGGACATCAGGCGTTAAGGTGTTCGATGTCAAGAACGCGTTTAAAGAAGCATTGCCTTATTTCGGGGTTGTTGCTGTTTACGGAATATTACGCTTAACGGTTTTGAATTTTCAAAATACTCTGAATTTCTACAGTAAAGCCAACCCATATTCGGAAAATATAATTTATCGCCTCTTTACCTTTATGCACGTTCTGATTGATTACTTCCGCTTACTGTTCGTGCCCACAGGTCTTCATATGGAACGAAGTATGGTGGTGCATACATCGCTGTTCCAGTGGCCGGTCTGGCTTGGTGCTACAATCATTGCTATATTGCTATATTGTTTAATTGTTATGTATAAGAAGGAGAGGTTTAACAATGTAACAATTCAACAATCTGAAGGTGCAACAATTCGACAATTTAACAATGTAACAATTTTCCCATTCCGAATTTGGCTATTCGGAACGGGTTGGTTTTTCATCGGTCTGGCGATGGTCTCCGGGATTACGCCAATCAACGCCTTAATATACGAACACTGGCTTTATCTGCCGATGGTCGGCTTTTGGCTCATAGCTTCTTTTTATTTGATTAAACTGTTTGATTTCTTAAAATCCAAAAACCTAATTTTTCGTGGCTTATTGCTTACGGGCTTGCTAGCTTACCTGCTTTTCTTTGGTTATCAATCTGTCCAGCGAAATGTCTTATGGGGCAATCCCGTCGAATTTTATAAAGACATTCTCAAATACGAGCCGGACAGCATCAAGATAAATAATAATCTTGGCAACCGATATTTTAATCAAGGAGATATGGATCGGGCCGAGTTTTATTACAGAAAAGCCGTCGGGTCGGGGAACGATTTTGCCCAGCCGCATTTTAATATCGGGAGCATATTGCAGTCGAGGGGCGACATTGAGGGCGCGATTGCAGAGTTCAATAAGGCCATAGAGATTGACCCCGGCTTTTTTTACCCGTACCAAAACTTGGCGGTTATCTATGCACAGCGGGGGGATTTTATTCAAACGGTAATAAATATAGAAAAATTAAAACTACTTCTCCCCGGTAATCCTCGCGTCTACTACAATTCCGCGCTTGTTTATGTCGCCCTTAACAACAAAGAGAAAGCGCTCATTGATCTTAACGAAGGACTGAAGTATTCCAGCGTTGACCCGGAGACGGGGAAGTTGATAGCGGAACTTATTCGACAACTAACTATCAAATAGGTATTTACTCCTTTCCATTTTTAATTGTTAAATGGCGAGACGATTAAATAAAGGACAAAAACGGTAAATGTTAAATGGGAAACAGCACGGTTAGACATTTTATTAAAAACAATGAATTCGCATTTGTTCTCGTATTAGCGGTTGTTTTGTCTTTTGCTATTTTCGGAAACGGTATCTTTAACGACTTTACTTTTGACGACGTATCGGTCGTGCAGAATAGGGGAGACCTGAAAGATCCTTCCAACTTCTTTAATTTGTTTATTTCACCCTATCATCATCTGGAGAAGATCGGTCTTTTTCGACCTCTCACGATGGCTACTTACGCCATCAATCACTATATAAATGACGCCGTCCTTCCTGCTTCTTCTTCTAGTTTCCAGCAGGCAGCGGGTTTTCGCGCGGTAAATATAATTATTCACGCGCTAAACTCCTTCCTTGTTTTTTGGTTAGTAAGATACTTATTTCCGCCAAAGGCGGATCCGCCTCTGGCGGATAAGAACAAATTTTTATCGTATGCGACATTCTTGCTGTTCTTAACCCATCCCATTCACACCGAAGCGGTGACATCCATCGTCGGCCGAGCGGAATTGCTGGCGTTTTTCTGGTCTCTTGTTGCTATCTACTTTTTCGTCAAAAAGGATATTTTGTTGAGTTCCGTTTCTCTTCTTTTTGCTCTGCTTAGCAAGGAGGTTGCTTTAATGGTTTTGCCGATCCTTTTCTATATTAGCTGGATTCATTTTAAAAACAGTTTTTTGGCAACGACCAGAAGAACTCTTGTTTTTGCGCTGCCGGTCTTGGTCTATGTCATACTCCGCTATAAGGCCTTAGGCGCTTATTTTTTAGGCGATGCGACTACCACCATTGTTGAGAATCCATTGAAATTTATGGATTGGTCCGAAAGGATAGCGACCGCATTCAAGGTGTTATATATGTATCTGGAACGGCTTGTCTGGCCGATTCATCTTTCGGCTGATTACTCGTACAACACTATTTTGCCAGTTCAGAGTTTTTTAGATCCGACTTTTTTGGTCGGCGCAATATTTTTTGTCTTTTTGGTGTGGCTTTTGTTTTTTGGCCGAATGCGCCATCTGATTGGCGCATTCGGCGCTTTGGTCTTTCTGGCGCCTTATCTGATGGTCTCAAATTTAATACAACCGGTCGGAACGATAATGGGCGAGCGGCTGATGTATTTTCCTTCTTTTGGTTTTCTACTGCTCGTTTCTTACGCCTTGTATAAGTTGTTCGAAAAGATAAACAAAAAATTTGTCTATGCCGGTCTAACCGCCATAATCATATTTTTCAGCATCCGGACAATGATCAGAAACAATGATTGGCACGACGCCAGAACTCTTTTTACGGCGACGCTTGAAGAATCGCCGAATAGTTTGATAGCGAGAATGGCTCTAGCGGCGGTTGACGTTACAGAAAACAAATGGGACAGCGCCGAAGAGCAGTTGAACATCGCTCTGAATATATATGAAGATAATTCTCGGGTTCAGAATTTGTGGGGGATAATTGCCGATCATAAAAATGACCAGGATCTGGCCGAAGAGAAATGGTTAAGATCGCTGGAGCTTAATCCCGATGCGGTCAACGCCCAAATAAATCTGGCGGAATTATACGCAAAACAGGGCCGGCTTAAGGAGGCGGGAGTTTATTTCAAGCAAGTAATAGATTTTTATCCGGTTACCGAATATGTCATCAGATATGCTTATACGCAGATAGCTTTGAATAATCCGGATGAAGCCATCAAAACGATAGAATACTATCTTGGTGATGACCTGAACCATCCTGATATTAGCGCTTTGGCCGGTACGGCGTATTTTGTCAAAGGCGATTACAAGCAGGCCTTATTTTATCTCAAATTGGCTCAAGAATTAGGCAATATGGCCAAGGAAATAGAGGAAATGATGCAGATCTCTAAAGGAAATTTGTAGCGTTATCCACAGTTTTGCTGTTGTATTGTCTCGAATCTGTTTTATAATTGTAAATAATTGTTGATATCTAACATACTAATTTCTCTGCCGCTTTTAGCGTAAAAGGGTTAGTATCTTAGAAAATAAAAAAGTAAAAATGAACAAATCTCAATGTTTCTTGAGGTCGATCGTTTCTATGACTGCAGTGTTTGTGGTCTTTTCTTTTGTCTTTTTGGCTAGCGGCGTGTACGCGGCCAGCACGATAGGGACTAATATGAGTACTACGGGGACATTTACTCAAACCGTCGGTTCAGCTACGGCGGCTCAATTCCAAAATGCGGCTGGCGACGTAAACACCCTTACCGTGGATACCACAAATAATAGGGTTGGTGTTAATACTGCCACTCCCCAGACATCATTTGAAGTTCAGGGTACGGCATCGGCGTCATACTTCTTAACCGGCAACACGATCCAAGTAGGCGGTTTTGCGTCAGTGGCATACAACAGATTTGGCACTACCGCCACTACCCACGGTCACTATATTGCAAGCTCAAATGATGTATTTATTTCCGGTGACTTAGAGGTTAGAGCAACTGTATCTTTTGCCGGAGTAGCTTCTATGTCCCAAGCTTTTTGGATCGGTACTAACGGCAAAACTGGCAATGTCGGTGTTGGAACTAATGCCCCGACGACTAAATTTGAAGTATCCGGAAGCGCTTCCGTTTCAACCGACTTTGAAGTGGGAGGCGTGGCATCCGCGGCCACCTTCGTTGCCAAGACTAATGTTTTGGCGAACTCCGGACGTACGGCCAGTTCAAGCACGACTTACGTTGCTGAATTCGGCACACTTGATACTGGTACCGTCAGTTTGTTATTCGGCGGTAATTCTTCATCAACGGGTACATGTTTCCAGCTTAAGAGTACTGATGGAACTTGGATATATATGAGATTTTTCACTGGTGCTACGACACCAACATTAAGCACCACTGAATGCAACTAGAGTGAGTAATTACAGTTATGATTAGCAGTAAACACGTTCCAATTATTTTGGCGATAAGCGTTGCGGTTCTGGCTGTGGCAGTAGGGGTTATAAGTATTTTTCCAGCGATAAGTTCTCTTAAATATGATCGTTACGATAAACAAGAATTTATCAACTCTGATGCGTATCAAGCCATATTTTTGACGAACGACCAGATATACTTTGGCCACTTAAAAAATATCAATTCTGATTATTTGATCCTATCCGATGTTTATTATGTCAAGATAGATCAGAGCGGCACCGGTCAGCTCGTTAAGCTTGGCGCGGGCGAACCACATGGCCCTCAAGACAAAATGATAATAAACCAAGACCAAGTTCTGTTTTGGGAGAATCTGAAGTTTGACTCTCAAGTCGTCAAAACAATTCAGAATATGCAGCAAAAATAAACAAATATCTAAACCTAATGAAAACATTAAAAATTAACTTTTCTCTGCCGTTACTTGTTGTCGCTTTAATGGCGGGGCTGTTATTGGTCGGAGTCAATCAGGCAAAAGCGGTTGTTACTTTCGCTCAAAATACCACGCTTGCTTTGGGTGTTGGCAACATTACCATAGAGGGCGGTTCTTCCGAGGTGGACGAGGTTACATCTACTAACACAAATATTACCATTTCAATGTCTGCCGACCAGACGATAGTTCTCTTGTCGTCGGATCAACTGCTTTTATCCAACAGCGGCGGTTACGGCTTTACTTGTGAACCAACCCAATCGCGGTTGTCCATTACTGCCGCAGCTACCCAAACCGTTATAGTAACCCCTAGTTCTTCGACTTGTGGTAGTAGCGGCGGTACTGCCGGTACCAGCGGCGGCGGAGGAGGAGGCGGTGGAGGCGGGATCACAAGTACTCCAACACCAACACCAACTACTACTCCCACAACAAGTCCTGCCGTTTCAGCAACTCCTACGCCAGCTCCTTCGACAAGCTCAGGGCAGGCAACCCCGGCTTCAAGAGGTTTCGTAAATTTGGAGTCAGTGAGTTTAAATGACGGTGACGTGGTTAGCGCCGCCGGTTCCGATGATCCGGATGTTTATATCGTTAATCCCCACGGTTATAAAAGATTATTCTTGAATCCTGTTATATTCGGATTTTACGGACATCTGGGATTTGATAAGGTTAAGGGCACTACTTCTGCAACAAGAGACGTATTTGTAACTTCGGGTCTTTTTAGAAACTGCGAAACGGAAGATCCCAAGGTTTATGGCGTGGAAACGACTGGAGAAGATACCGGCATGCTCCATTGGGTCAATACGACCGGCGAGCAGGCCGTTGCCGATGATCCGGAATTTTTCAAGAAAGTATTCTGCATCAACACCAACGAATTTAATTGGTATCCAAAGGGGACTGATTATGCTTCAGTAAATCAAATACCGGATTATACAAGAGGTGTTTTTTCAGCCAGTTCTTCTGTTCCGACACCCAATCAATATAAGGTTGTATCAAGCGCCGGTTATCTCAATGTCAGAGTGTCAGCCAGTACTGCAAGTGCGGTTTTAGGACAGCTTACCGCTGGCGACGTGGTGACAAGTTTGGCTCAAGACGGTGTATGGCACAAGATAACGTTTGAAGGTCAAGACGCTTGGGTGCACGGGAATTATTTGGAAGCAATATAAATAGCCGTAATTGAGTAATTTAGTAAATAAGTAATTGACAAAAAACCTTGTAAAAACAAGGTTTTTTGATTAAAATGACGTAAGAATGTTTAAGTATTACAAGGCGGTCGTTATCGTTTTATTGAGTGTCGTTTTTCTGCTACCGTTTTTCAGCGCGCAGAATTTCAGTCCGGCAACTGATGAAATAACCCATCTTCCAAGCGGATATTCTTACTGGAAAACAGGCCAGGTTGTTCTAAACCCCCAACATCCTCCGCTAGTAAAATTGTTGGCCTCTTTTCCTTTACTTTTTATGGATTTTAAATTTAACGATAAAGACCCCAATTTAATCGGACCGATCAGAAACGAGTGGGCCTTTGGCCAAAATTTCCTATCTTCCAACAATATGGACAAGTTGCTGTTGTGGGGTCGGCTGTCGGTGATGCTTATCTCTGTTTTGCTTGGTTTTTATGTTTATAAATGGGCTTCAGAAATATTTAGTCGCAAGGCGGGATTTTTATCCTTATTTCTGTATGCCTTTATGCCCGTCATTATCGCTAATGCCCAGTTTGTTACAACCGATCTAGCTCTTGCTGCTTTTTCATTTATAACATTTTACTATTTATGGCGCTTCATCAAGCTCAACGATAAGAAACAACTGGTTTTTTCTGGTATTTTTCTCGGCTTGACGCTAGGTTCAAAATTTTCTGCTATCGTGTTTCTGCCCGTGATCTCTTTGTTTATCCTTGTTTACGCATGGCGGTGCGGAGGGGAGATCAATACAAAGATACGTCGGTTGGCCAACTTTTCTTTGATTGCCATTGTCCCGGCTTTTATCATTCTTTATTTCATTTATTTAATGCCTTCTGATCTCGGATTTTATATAAAAGGATTAAGAACAATTTACGCCGACTGGAAGCCCGGCTATAATTTTTATCTGAATGGCAATTTCTCGCCTGACGGTTGGTGGTACTACTTTTTGGAAGCGTTTGTAATAAAAACACCAATCCCCGCCCTTATCGTGTTTGTGACCTCAATTTTATTTTATAAAAAAATAAAGATGGACGGTTGGGGCAAGGTGTTCGTGTTTCTGCCGGTGATCTCCTTTACTTTTGTCACAAGCATAAAGGCCCACGATATCAGCATCAGATATATTTTGCCGATTTATCCGTTTTTAATTCTTTATGCCGGCGGGATAACTGAAACATTTCGAAATATCGAAATATCGAAATATCGAAATTATAAAACAAGCATAAGGGCGGGAATGATTGCGATTATGATTTTAGGCCTTTGGCAAATATCTTCGGCGGTCCGCGCTTATCCTGACCACATGTCCTATTTTAATGAACTTGTCGGGGGGCCGGAAAACGGGTATAAATATTTGGATGATTCCAATGTTGAGTGGGGGCAGGATTTGAAGCGGCTGGGGAAATATCAAGCGGAAAATCCGGATACTAAAGTTGTTTATTCGTGGAAAAATTCAAGCCCCGAATACTATGGAGTGAAGAATTTTATGATGGCCGATGATTCCGGCTGGTGGCGGGAGCCGAAAGGCAGGTATGCCGTTAATACTTTCTTGTTAATCCGTATGCAACTATTAAGCAACCAAAGAAAAGATCCTGGTTTGAATTGGCTGGCGTTGTATAAACCGGTTGATAAGATAGGGCAATCATTTTTCATCTATGAGTTTTAAATTTTTAATTTCCAACTTTAAATTATGGGCCGTATCGCTGATAACGGTAGTAATTTTTGCCCATCTTTTTTTTACTGACTTTAATTTTGTTAAAAAATTTATTGGCGATAACGCCCCGGAATTTAAGGAGCCGGAGACGGTTTCGGTGGATGGCGGAGAACTGCCATTTTTAGATATTCCGGAGGGTTTTGAAATTTCTGTTGTTGCTAGGGGCTTGGAAAATCCTCGAGTTATAGTATTTGACTCAAAAGGCAGAATGCTGATTAGCGAGACAAAGGCGGGCAGGGTCAGTATTTTAGATTTCTCGACAGTGCTCGGGGCAAGTGGCGGTTTTGAAAACAAGCGTGTTTTGATTGACGGATTGAAATCGCCTCACGGACTGGATTTTTATAAAGACACTAAGACGGGGACTGTTTATTTATATGTCGCCGAAACGCATCGAGTGAATAGATACTCTTATGATGCAGGTGTCGGTAAGCTTATCAGCACAACAGGCGAAAACATTGTCAACCTTCCGGCCGACGGAGGACCTGCCTCGCCGGCAGGCGGGCATTTTACTAGAACTATCGCGTTCGGGCCGAACTTTCGAACCAAGCAGATATTAGAAGGGACAAGCGTTAATACTCAAGTGGACACAAAACTTTATATTAGCATCGGTTCGTCTTGTGATGTTTGCGAAGAAAGCACATGGAAGAGAGCGGCGATATTAGAATCGGATTCTGAAGGCAGTTATACGGCGGAGTTTGCCGGCGGTTTGAGGAACTCTGTTTTCTTTGTCTTTCATCCGGTGACAAAAGAAATATGGGCGACAGAAATGGGGCGAGACAATTTAGGCGATGACTTGCCGCCGGACGAAATAAATATTATCAAGGTTGCCGGTCCGGAACATAAATTCGGCGCTCGTCGTTACGGCTGGCCGTTCTGCTATGGCGATAAAGTTAAGGATAAAAAATTTAACCCGAAAAAATGGGAACGAATTGATATTACCGACGACTGTAGTCAGACGGAGCCGCCGGTTATCGAAATTCCGGCTCATTCGGCGCCGTTAGGGCTTGCTTTTGTTCCCAGCAATTCATTAACGACATCGGATGGCCGAGGGACATCCGATGTCAAGATATGGCCCAAGGAGTGGGGAGGGGATTTGTTGGTGGCTTTTCACGGTTCATGGAACAGAAGCGAACTGACGGGGTATAAAGTTGTCAGATATGATTTGGATAAAAACGGAAATGTAATATCACAAGCGCCGGTTGATTTTATTTCAGGATGGATAAGCGATAACAAAAAAGAAGTTTACGGCCGGCCGGTCGATCTTAAGTTTGATAATGGCGGAAATCTATATATTTCCGACGATGTGACAGGAGTAATTTATCGGGTCAGACCAATAAATTAATTGTAACAATGGCAATGAATTTGTGGTATTATATCAATTATGACTAGACAAAATATGGCAGAACTCAACTTAGCCAAATTCCTCCGTTTCGGGATTTATTTAACTGTATTTGTGCCGCTTATTATTTTTAAGGATTTTATTTCTCCTTTTCACTTTGGAAAGGTTCTTGTTTTTAGATCCATTATTGAGGTTCTGGGCGTTATTTATTTATTACTAATTTTACAAAACAAATCTTATCTGCCTCGTCTCGACAAGATATTTTGGTCTTTTCTTTTGTTTGTTCTTGCTTTTACGGTAGCCACCATAACCAGTGTTATTCCCTATCAGAGTTTTTGGGGAACTTTGGAAAGAATGGGCGGGCTTTGGACATTTTGGCACTACTTTTTGTTTTATATAATTTTAACTTCTATTTTAACCAAGGGAGAACACTGGCAAAAATTATTAAATTTGACCATATTTGCCGGCGTCTTGTCGGCTTTTTATGGTTTTGGCCAAAAAACATCCATAGAATTTTTTGTCGGTTCGGGGGACAGGGCTAGAATTTTTGGAACTCTTGGAAACGCAGCGTTATTTGCTGGTTATCAGATATTAATTGCATTTTTAGCTTTAACAATGTATTTCAGTTCCAAAATCAACCACAAACACAAGACATGGT
This sequence comes from Candidatus Yanofskybacteria bacterium RIFCSPHIGHO2_02_FULL_43_17, assembly GCA_001794435.1. Taxonomy (GTDB): domain Bacteria; phylum Patescibacteriota; class Minisyncoccia; order 2-02-FULL-40-12; family GWA2-44-9; genus 2-01-FULL-43-22. The sequence goes on along the minus strand of MGJU01000013.1, from coordinate 166,060 downwards.
ATCTAAGCGCTTTTATTTTAAATTCTATTGCAATATTGATGACTGCCGTAAGAGGTTCGCTTTTGGGCTATGCTGTGGGGATAATTATCTTTACGTTTTTATGGGCAAGGCAGAATAAATCTCATTTTGGCAACCTAATCTTAAAAATTTTAATTGGCTCGGTTATTTTTTGGAGCGTTTTTTCTATTATTTTTAACGACTCGTCTTTTGTTAAAAAATCCGGGTATTTAAGCAGGGTCACCAATTTATCTCTAACAGCCACTACCGTACAAACCCGTTTTTGGGCTTGGCAGGCAGGGTTTAAGGGATGGATTGAAAGCCCCAAAACAATTCTTGTCGGGTGGGGTCCGGAGAATTTTAATATTCCTTTTTCCAGGCACTTTAACCCGAAGTTTTTTAGGGGCCCCGGAGCGGAGACGCTTTTTGACAGAGCTCATAATATGTTTATAGAAGTTATGGTGACAATGGGTATAATTGGCCTTCTGGCTTATCTTAATGTTTTTATTGCCTTATTTGGTTCTTTGCGCAAATTTCTTAAAGAGCACGACCTTGCGGTGTACGGTATCGGTTTTATCTCCGCAACAGTTGCTTATATGATTCACAACTCCTTTATATTTGATACGTCGGCGAATTTTGTAGTTTTCTTTACTATTTTGGGGTTTGTGTCCTATTTGGGCACAAAAGATAAAGAGGAGCCGCGCGTGGCTAAGCCGATAATAAAAAATATTTCCACGATCGGCGTACTAGGAGTGCTTTTTGCGTTTTTTGTCCCGGTCTTAATATATAAGACAAATATATTGCCAGCCAAAGCGAACTACGCGACGACCAGGGCCATTGTCAGAAGTTGGGCCGGTGATTTTAACGGCTCCGTTGAAAAATATAGAGAAGCGTTGTCTTATGATGTTCCCGGAAAGTATGAATACAGACATCGTCTCGCGCAATATTTGGTTGGTGTCGGCGGGCCAAGCGTTAAAGAAGAAAAAGTTAGAGAGGTCTATAAATTTACAATGGCGGAGGTAGAAAAAAATATTAAAGAGAATCCAATTGACTATCTGCCATACTTATATATATCCCGATTAAATATTTTACTTGGCAAAGACGATACTGAGTCGCCGTATAATGACGCGGCTTTGGGATATTCAATGAAAGCACTTGAGCTCTCGCCTGCTTTCGTCAGGACATATTATGAAATAGCTCAAGCATATTTGAATAAAAAAGATTATTCCAACGCAATTAAATATTTTCAAGAAGCTACCGATTTAAATCCCAAAGCGGGGATATCCCATGCTTATTTGGGGGCGGCTAAGATAGAAAGCGGTGATTTGGGCGGGGCAGAGGATTTGGAGAGAGCTCTTAATGCCGAATATCCATATTATCCGCGCGAAGTTGACTTTCAGAGGCTGATTAGCGCATATCTAAAAACAAATGATTTTGGCCGCATTGCTTGGATATATGAACAGCTTATAATAATAAATCCAAACGAACCTCAATACTATGCGTCACTGGCGACTGCGTATGCAAACTTGGGCAGGATTGACGATGCCGTAGAAACGGCTCGCAAAGCGGTTCAAGTTGACCCGTCTTTTAGGGGTGATGCCGAAGTGTTTGTGAAAAGCTTAGGTAGAGAACTCTGATAATGGTTTGTGGACAATTGCTCTTTTGTACAAGTTTTCAAATTAAACTATAATTAAACTACAAACTCTATCTGTAATTTTTTAACATGCAATAAAAATTAATCCCGTTAAGATAACTTCTTAGCCGGTAGTTTTTTTGCAGTCACTAATTTGGTTAACAACAAATTGTGGTGGGCGATTGTTGTCGCAGTTGGTGTTTTAGGTTATTGGGTGGGCGACTGGCAGGGATATTCTAGGTCGCAGAATGATGTCAAAAAAGCTCAGGAAGTAGCGGCGCAAAAAGCGGCAGAAGATGCGGCGAAAGCGGCTAATCCTTTCAAGGCGACTAATCCGCTTGAAGGCGTCGAATCCAATCCTTTTGAAGAAGCCAAGAAGGTGCTTAACCCGTTTAATTAATGAACTTAATATATTGTTGTAAAAACCACTGGGTCGTATTGTTTGTTGTGGCCGGCGTCTTTTTGGCATCGGCTGTTTTATTTTTATCTATTGCTAATGCCGCCGAAGAAGCCCAAATTCAAGCCGCTATTAATGATTTAAGCTCTGCTACTGGTCAGGACATAACATCGAAGGACCAGGCATTAGAATTATGTAATCAGGAGCAATATATTGATGTCTGCGCTGATATCGGGAAGAAGCACGATCTTTATACGGCGGAAGAAATTAAGCACGTTGACGATTTTTTAAGCGAAATTAAAGGCAAGATTCTTAACGATATAAAGACGTGTTTAGATGAGGAGTGTTTGGTTAAAGTAGCCAACGAATTAGCCCAAAAACTTAAAACCAAAAATCCGAAATTAGCTACTGATTTTAATTTAACCGCAAAAATAATTGAGGAGAAAAACTCCGTAGTTCAAGCGGCAAAAGAAGTTGGATTAAATTTCCGCGATTGCGAAGCGATGGATCCGGATACGGCTTCGATTGATCTGTTAAGAAAATGTGCAAAATTAGCTAAAGACTCTCGAGTTCAGAAATATATTCCCGAAGAAAAAAGAGTGCTTGCTGAACAATTCGAGGACTCTGCTACCATTAAACTAAGAGAGGCCTTGTCTGCCGGCAAATATCAGTGTGGTGACGGTACTTTGGAAGGTTGCGGCAACTTTTGTTTGAATCCAACCCAAGGAATGGGCATTCCTCCGGTTTGCGCTCAAATTGCATCTGAAATTTTTGGACAAGACGGGGTAAAACAACTTGAAGCGGCTCATCAGCAAGTCGGGCAAGTCAAGGATTATTATTCTAAGAAGTTCATTTTAACTCTTCCTGACGGGCGGGAACTAGTTGGTGAAGGTCAGATAAGAAATGCTTGTGATCTGGCATTTTCAAACCGTGATATAGAAATTGCTAAGGCCTGTGGCAGTTTTGCCGTAAAGAATGGTTTTGCTACTCAATCCGATGTAGATAGGGGATTAAAGTTGGTGGAGTTCTTCACTCAGAAAGCTCCAGGCGTCAAATTTGAGCAATGTGTAACTAATCCGGAAACGTGCAGGGACTTTATACCGGATGAAGAAAGAAACAGGTTTGATGCCGGAAGCCAGATCTTTGAGATCATGAGAAGTGAAATAGGATTTGATCCGCAACAGTGCGAACGAGGTGCAGCGGATGAATCCATTAGCCAGAGGTGTTTTGAAGGATCAAAGAGAGCATTGGTAAAAATTGAAAGTTTGGGTTTAGCAAACAAATCCCAGGAAGCTAGATTTATTATAGAAGAAATTAAGGGACATCTAGCCGATGGCGAGAATATGAATCAAAGAAAGGATGAATTTAGACAAGTATTTAGCCAACAAGGAGGTCCGGGAGGATGTCGTTCTGAGGCAGAGTGTTTTTCATATTGTTCTAATCCGATCAATGGTCCAGAATGTATTTCTTTTGGATCAAAACATGATGTTTCCGGTTTCAGGGGGCAAGAGGCAATTCAGAAATTTCAGGAGTACAATCAAAATGTACAGAAATCCTCGGACGTTACTTCAAATGAATACAGGGCATATCCTTCTGACGGAGGATACCCTCAATTTCCAGGTCAAGGCCCGTACCCCGGTTTTCAACCGGGCGATGTTCCGCCGGGGCAATTTCCGGGATTCACTCAACCCGGTCCCGGATTCAGTCCTCCGCCCGGACAGCCATATTATCCCGGACCGAGGCCGGTCGGTCCGTCACCGGAATGTTTTGCGGCGATCCAATCGGGGGATTTTGTAAGAGCAAAAACGCTTTGTGAATCAAAGACAGTTGTTCCTTTGCCATCATTTACGCCTATCGGTCCGCCAATTACGATTCCGACTTGTCCTCAAGGCCAGTATTGGGACGGTAGACAGTGCCAATCCCCGCCGACTTACTCGCCGGGGCCATATCCGATCTACTCGCCGTCAGGCAATCCGGTACTTGAATGCCAGAAACGCGGCGGTGTTTGGGATCCATACGTCAATGACTGCCGGTTTCCGGACCCGCTCTATTCTCCATCCCCGACATACTTGCCCGGTCCGGATAGGGGTTGGATAAATAAGACATGGAAGTTTAAAGACGGCTCTACACAATCCTCATCAATTCTCAATAGAACTGATAGTGAATATACCGGCCACATTAATAATGTCTATAATAGTTGTTCAACTAAATACTTTGCCGGATGGAAGCCAGGCGGTGGCGATCAGAGCAAATGGCAAGAATTCGGTATTCCTATTTGTTCCGACACAGTTTCAACTTCTCCTTCGCCATATCCGACTGGTTCTCCGGGGACATCTCCGACCTATTCCCCATACCCGACTACTACCGGCGGCACTGGCGAAATATATAGTTGTTTTTACCCGAATGCAACCAAAAACGGAACTTCTCCCGGCTATACAGTTTGGTGCGAGAAGGGCTACTTTAATTGCCACGAAGGGAGTAACACGGGACCCTCTATAAGTTTGGATGGTGTTAGTTTGGGGGCACCAAGCAGTTGTGAAAGCGGATATCAGGGTCAAAGCTGTAACAATAATAAATTTTGCGATTCAAACGAGACATCTGCTTCGTGTCCTAACGACTGTGGCGGAGTCACTTATTCACCATATCCATCGCCTGGTGTCGGAGGTTGTCCATCCGGCCATCACTACCATAGTGAATCAGGGGGGTTCTGTCTGAACGATCAGGAGAATTACGGCGGCACTTGTTATAACTCTGCTGGTACAAGCAAAATAAACTGTCCCGTTCAGCCGACATCTTCTCCATATCCATATCCGTCTGGTACGCCAACCAGCAGTGGTTCTTGTCCGAGCGGTTCGCATACGATGTATGTGAATAATGCCGGCGGTTACTGTATGTCCGACTCCGATGGGACCAAATGCGGACCATTGAACTCTACAAGTGTAAGCGGTTTTGGATCCTGCAGCACTTATCAGGGAAGTACCTACTCACCTTATCCGACCTCAACAACTTATACTCCCTCTCCCTCTTGTCCGTCTGGTCAGTGGTGGGATACAGCAAGGCAATCATGTACTTCGACTGCCACTTCTTGCGGTTCGGGCTACTACTGGGATTCGGCGGGTAATATCTGTAAACCCAATCCCACCACTTCTTATATCCCGCCCCCATCCTGTCCTTCCGATCAGTGGTGGGATTATACAACCAGCAGTTGTAAATCTTCTACTTCAACTTCCTATACACCATATCCAACCTCTACCTACACTCCATCGCCAACATGTTCGTCAACTCAATACTGGAATGGCACATCTTGCGTAGATAACGCAACTGCGACAACTTACACCCCTTATCCAACAACAGAATATACACCCCCGCCTACTTATGAAGCTACTCCGCCTCCTTATTCACCACCTCCAGCAGACTTAAATTCTTCGCCTCCGCCACCCACATCGGGTTTATATCCTCACTATATGGCAATGCACTGTCAGCAGTTAGGCAGGACATGGAACGGTAAAATTTGCGAAGCCAACGGGTTGTTCGCCAGATTCTTTGAAGGCAGCGGTATGGCTAACGCCTTGCGCCTCTTCTACATAATCCCGTAGTTAAAACACAAAACTCTCCGCTTGCGGAGAGTTTTGTGTTTTAACTGTTATATTGTTAAGTTGTTGGATTGTTAGCAATATAGTAATGAGCCGCGTAGCGGCTGAACAATGTAACAATGTTATTATAACAAATCTTCAATTTCTCTAACCATTTTATCTAGTGAAAACTTGAACAGAACCGTTTGATGAGCCTGGATACCAAGTTCCTGTCGGAGGCGCTCATCATTCAAGAGGTCTTGAATTTTGGAGGCTATTTGTTCGGGGCGAGCCGGTTCTACGATAAAACCATTTTTGCCATCTTCTATTATTTCCGGCACGGCGCCAACCCTTGTCGCCACAACTGGAAGTTTTGCCGCCATGGCTTCGATTACAACCCACGGAAAGCCTTCTTTAATCGATGGCAGAACGAATATGTCAAATGCGCTAAGCAGTTTATGTGCATCCGGAATTTGACCCAAAAAGATAATTTTTTTCTGCAGACCTTTTTGTTTTATTAAATTTTCAAGACTCGCTCTTTCGGGGCCGTCTCCAATAACCATAAAAACAATATTATCCTTGTTTTTAAAATATTCAGCGGTCTCAATTAAATACCCAAGCCCCTTAGTTGGATAGAAGTTTGCTATCGTGCCTATGATTATTCTGTCTTGAAAGACCCTGCCTGATTGCTGGATTGCTTTTTCATATAGTTTTAATTGCGCATCTTCTTTGGGAAGAATTCCTGTTTTATAAACATCCAGGCCGTTATAAATGATTACCGTTTTTTCTTTCGGCCTTATCTTAAATTTGTTTGCTTGTTCAAAATCATGTTTGTTGTTGACTATTATGAGATCTTTCCATTTTGCGCTAATTCGTTCAATAATTATCCAAAGCAGTTTTTTCCATTTCGGCCAGGGGTCGTTAAAAGTCCAGCCGCCGATTCTATACAGTATTTTGTACTCAGTATTTCGTATTAAGCATTTTGAGACAAAAGAACCAATAAATCCCGCCTTGGAACTTAAGAGGAACAGCGTATCCGGTTTGAATTTTTTAGACGCTTTCCTAAGCTCAAAAGATGCTCGGATATCAGAAAGGGGACTTATCTCTCTTTTCAGGTATTTTAATCTTAGTGTTTTTATTTCTTCTTTTTCAAGCAGATCCAGAAGATCATACTTGCTACCGAAGCTTGGACCAGCAGCGACAAGTATTTCATATTTGGTTCTGTCTAAGCGGGTAACTAGTGTGTGCAAAAATCTTTGGGCGCCTCCGAACTCTGACTGCGTGATTACGAATAAAATCCTTTTTTTGAGGCTTTCTTGTGTGGATTCCGAATGATTGATTTTGTGGGGCATTTAGAGTAAAATGATAACATAAATGCAGGAAAAATCAAGAATTTTAGTATTCACCACTGCCTATCGGCCGATGATAGGCGGCTCGGAAATAGCGCTGGAAGAAATGATCCGCCGGTTGCCGGACATTTTTTTTGATATCGTTACCCCGAGGCACAGTAAGGAATATAAGCCGCTTGAAGTGGGTGGTAATTTCTGTATTCACCGGGTCGGGCCGGGATTTGAGTCGGCCAAAATATTTTTTCCCGTTCTGGGTTTTATCAAGGCCAGACAATTGATGAAAAGCAATAAATACGACGCAGTGCACGCATATCAAGCCAGTCAGGGTGGCGGAGCGGCGTGGCTAGTCAAATTATTCTCTCCGCGCTTGCCATTCATACTTACTATGCAGGAGGGCAAGAAGCTGGACGGGCAGTTGTTTTTGTTGAATTGGCTGAGGGGATTGATAATAAAAAAAGCCGATATGGTTACGGTAATAAGCAACTATCTTAAAGAATATGTGCAGAAAGTATCGAAAAATAAGAGCATTTTTTTGATACCGAACGGCGTGGATCTCAAAAATTTTCCAATTTCTATCCGCCAGCCGGCGGACCAATTTCCAATTACAGAAAAAAGGAAGACGATTATTACTGTCTCGCGGCTAGTACCAAAAAACGGCCTAGGCGACCTAATAAAGGCATTCCGCATACTAAACACCAAATACAAAATACAAGATACGAAGTTGTTGATCATTGGCGACGGCAAACAGAGAGAAGAGCTATTTAATTTAGCGAGTGGGCTAGGACTGAAAGATAGAGTCGAATTCGCGGGGAGCGTGCCTAACGTCGAACTTCAGGAATATTTATCATCGGCGTCGATCTTTGTCCGTCCATCCCTGTCGGAGGGGCTTGGGATCGCGTTCCTTGAAGCTATGGCGGCCGGTTTGCCGATAGTGGCCACACCCGTCGGCGGTATTCCCGACTTTCTTAAAGACCCTTCGACTCACTCAGGGCAAGCTACGGGTCTTTTTTGCAAGGTTAATGACCCCGAGGATATAGCGGAAAAGATCAACAGAATTTTAACCGACGACGACCTGCGGAACAGGTTGATACTGAACGGACGCAAGCTGGTTGAAGAAAAATATACTTGGGATAAAATAGCCGACCAATTTAAAAATCTTTATGACTCAATTTAGAAAGTTAAGCATAATAATACCTGTTTTTAATGAAGAAAGGACATTGTCCCAGCTTATTTCTGCCGTGGAAAGCGTGGAGTTGTCGCTTGAAAAGGAAATAATTATCGTTGACGATTGTTCAACCGACGGTTCGCGGGAAATCCTGAGATCCATACCTACAGCTGTGGATAATCGACTTGCGAAGTCGATTATCCACAGGGTGATTTTTTTGGAGAAGAATCAAGGCAAGGGGGTGGCCGTAAAGAGGGGATTCAAGGAAGCGACTGGCGATATCGTGCTTATCCAGGATGCTGATATGGAGTATAACCCTAAAGAATACCCTATTCTCATTGCGCCGATCATTGATGGGAAAGTCGACGTTGTTTACGGGTCGCGCTTTCTCGAAACAAAATCGAACAATCAGATTGTTTATAAACACGGTTATTTGTTCAGCCAAGCGCTGAATTGGTTCTCTAACGTTTTGAGCGGTGTTCGACTGACCGATATGTACACTTGTTATAAAGTGTTTTCGGGAAATGCGATGAGACAAATATATCCCCATCTTGCATCTAAGCGATTCGGAATTGATCCGGAACTTACTGCCTGGGTGGGGAAATTGAATCTTAGAATAATAGAGGTACCGATATCTTATAGAGGCCGTACCTATGAAGAGGGTAAAAAAATTAACTGGAAAGATGGATTGGCGGGAATTTTCCATATCATCAAATACAACCTATTTACCAAAAAATGAAGAAAATTTTGAT
>MGJU01000013.1:60278-157181 GCA_001794435.1 Candidatus Yanofskybacteria bacterium RIFCSPHIGHO2_02_FULL_43_17 | reverse complement strand
CTTCGTATGCCAAAACACTGGTTACTAAGCTTGGGTCAAGTGTGACGATTTTAACCTACTCTTCGGTTTGGAATTTTAAAGATGACAAGAACCAGCCGTACAAAATAGTCCGCATTTGGGGGAAGTGGCCGATATGGATCAAGCATTTTATTTTCGGGGTTAAACTTATTGGTTTGGCGCGCAAGTGCGATACTATTTTTGCTTTGAATGTCTGGAGCGCCGGCTTTCCTTCTCTGATCGTTTCGAAAATTTTTAAGAAGAAATTTGTGCTTAGAATAGTTGGCGACTATGCTTGGGAAGTCGGTGTTGGCAAGGGCAGATTAAGTATTTTAATTGACGATTTTCAAAAATCAAAGAAAAGCGGCTGGATAGGATTGCTTTATAGATTACAGGGCTGGATTTGCAAAAAGGCCGATGTGGTAATTGTGCCTTCCAAATATTTAGCCAGTATCGTAAGAGGTTGGGGCGTGTCTGACTCTAAAATAAAAATTATCTATAACGGGGTTGATTTTAAGCCGTCAGGCTTATCAAAAGAAGAAGCGAGAAACAAGATTGGTATTCACGGCAACATAATTCTAACGTTTGGTCGACTTGTTCCATGGAAAGGATTTAGGATGCTGATAAAAATAATGCCCCGATTTCTGGAGCTTAAGCAATTTGCTCGTCTTGTGATAGTCGGGGATGGTCCGGATAAAAAGCCGCTTGAGTCAATGATTAAAAATATGGGCTTAGAAAATAAGGCTTTTCTGGTTGGCCAAAAAACAAAGGAAGATCTGGCTGTTTATTTGGCCGCATCGGATATTTTTGTTTTGAACAGCGGATATGAGGGGTTTTCACATCAGATATTGGAAGCAATGACTTGTGGCGTGCCAGTCATTGCTTCGGCGGTTGGCGGCAATAAAGAAGCGATAACACAAGGCCAGAACGGATTCTTGGTCAGATATAACGACGAATTTAATTTAGTGGAAGCGATAAAAACAGTATGGCAAGACGAAAAATTGAAAGATGAACTCGTTGAAAATGGGAAGAAGACGGTTCAAAAGTTTAATTCGGAAAAAATGATAACCGAAACGGCCGAAATTTTAAATGGCTAGATTATTAATGATCACCGGTTTGGGAAGTGCTGTGGACTTGGCCTCTGGAAAGAAGGGAGCGTTTTATAATACCCTAGAGGAATTTCACAAATACTGGAACCGTGTGGACATAATATGTCCACGAGTTAAAAGGGAAAAGTTAAAAGTGAAAAGTTTGTTTGGGAATGTTTTTATTCACGTTTCTCCGTGGCCCTTGGTGTTTCATCCGTTCTGGTTTTTAAAGAAAGGCCTTGAAATTTATAAAGAACAAAAATTTGATCTGATGACGGTACAGGATTTTCCGCCGTTTTATAATGGTATTGGCGCAAGATTGCTGTGGAGCAGAATTAAAGTTCCTTATATTTTGGAATTTCATCATATTTCCGGTTATCCTAAAGCGGCAAATTTTAAGGAAAAAATATATGCAAACGAATTTATCTGGAAACTATACTGGAATATTTTTGGTTCAAAAGCTAAGGCGGTCAGGGTGGTCAATCAAAAACAAACACTAGGGTTTTTGGAAAAAGCCGGCATACCGAAAGAAAAAATTGTTTATATTCCGTCAATGTATATTGACTTGGATACTTTTAAACCGTTGGGCTTGCCTAAAGAGTACGATATTATTTTCGTCGGCCGCTTGGAACCGAATAAGGGGGTTAACTTATTAATGGAAGCGGCCGGTAAACTTAAAAGTCAAATTATAAATTTTAAAATGCTTGTTGTCGGGGACGGTAAGTTAAAAACTGATTGTAAATTGAAAGTTGAAAATTGGAAATTACAAAATAATGTTTTGTTGTGGGGTCGTGCTAAAGATTCAGAGGAGATAGTTGAACTGATGAACAAGTCAAAAATTTTAGTTATGCCATCGTACAACGAAGGCGGCCCGAGAGTGGTGTTGGAAGCAATGGCCTGCGGCGTGCCGGTTTTGGCGACAAATGTCGGCTTGATGCCGGATTTTGTCGGGCACAATTCTGCGCCCGGTTTCGCCGATAAGAACGCGGTTAAAATAATTGATTGGGACTCAGAAGATATAGCGAAAAAAGCCAGAGAACTTTTGGAGAATGAAAGTGAAATAAACAGATTAAGCCGGGCGGGGCTGGAAGTTGCCAGGCAATTCGAAAAAAAAGAAATGATCAAGAATTATGCCGACACCTTGAAGAGATTATTAAATTAAGAAATTACGTATTACGTATTGCGTATTTAAATTCGTAATTCGAAATTCGTAATGTAATAATTGAGACTTTTAATTATAACCAAAACCGTTGATGCGAATGACCAATTGCTCGGCTTTTCCGTCAATTGGTTTCGGCGCTTCGCTGAGAGATTTGATCTCGTGACAATATTGTGTCTTGAGAAAGGCGAGTTCGATTTGCCCGATAACGTGAAAGTCATAAGTTTGGGCAAAGATAAAAAACACTCAAAGATCAGACAGCTTTTTACTTTTTACTTCTTGCTTTTTACTTTGCGCAAGCAATATGACGCCGCCTTCTCGTTTATGAACGCCATATGGATCGTACTTGGGGCTTGGTTGTGGCGGCTCCTGAACAAGAAGGCATACTTATGGTACGCTCACAAAACAATAACCTGGAAGCATCACTTGGCTGAAAAATGGGCGGACGGTATCTTTACGTCCACGTCGGAGGGTTTCCGAATCAAGTCAAAAAAGGTGATGATCGTCGGGCAGGGAGTCGACACGGACTTGTTTAAGTCTAGCGACAAGAAGCAAGAAGGAGGGGATAGATTAAAAATTTTAAGCGTGGGAAGAATAGCGTCTATTAAAAATTATGAAGTACTGCTAAGGGCATTGAAAATACTGGACAGCCAAAATATAGATTTTTCGCTTACGGTAATTGGAGAGCCGGTCTTTCTTAAAGATTTTGAATATGAAAAACGGTTAAAAGTAATCGTGTCAGAGCTGGGGTTGGACGATAAGGTTTCTTTTTTAGGCAAGGTTGCTCATGACAAACTTCCATCTTACTATCAGACGCATACCGTTCTTATTAACTTAGGTAAAACAGGAAGTTTAGACAAAACAATCGTTGAGGCAATGGCAAGCGGCACTACCGTTATCAGTTCTAATGAGGCGGCGATTAAATTTTTGCCCAAAGAACTAGTCGTCAGCGGCGATAACGCCGAAGAGCTGGCCGATAAAATAAAAAAAATCGTTGGCAATGATTTCAGCGCCGAATTGAGAGAGTATGTGATAAAAAACCACTCTCTTAATAATTTAGTCGAAAGAATAACCCTCCGCATTAAGAATGTTTAAACCCCGCTCTTGCGGGCAAGGGCGGGGTAAACATTGAAATATGGCAAAGCCCATAGTCATAACCGGTTATCCCTACGCTTATCCCTACTATTTTAAGGCTTTTGAATATGCGGAAAACAAAGACGACCTTATTTTTATTCTTCCCAAACATTGGGAAGCAAAAGGAGGAAAGGTTAAAATTGATCTGGCCAGTCGGAATGATTTTAAAATATATGGTTTATCCGCCTGGTCTTACGGTCGCATGTCGCTTTTGGGTGGTCTATTCAAGGGCTGGATGCCTTCTATTTGCCTGATTTTGCCCTATTTGCGCCTCAAATACGACCCAAGGGTACTTTACTCGTGTCTTGAGCCAAATTTGCTCTCAACGCTTTATAACGGTTTTTTTGCCAAATTATTTGGGTATAAGCACATTTTATTTACTTGGCAGAATGTTGCGCCGGAAAAACGAATGTCGGGTTTGAAGTTAAAACTTTCTAACGCGCTAGTTAAGCTGAATCTTTCTTTAAGCGACGGAATTATTTGTGGGAATAAAAAAGCGGTAGATATTATAAAAAAATTCAAAACTCCAAATTCAAAATTCAAAATTCTTGTTTGTCCTCTAAGCGGAGTTGATACGGAAAAGTTCAAGCCAAGCGACAAGAGACAAGCCGCCAAAGGCGAGCCTCGTCAAGGGCGGGAAGCAAGAGACAAGATTATTCTTTTTTATGGCGCTCTTGAAAAACGCAAGGGGACAGATATTTTGATTGAAGCTTTTAATATGCTCAATACCGAATACTTAATACATAATACAAAACTAGTCATTGTCGGTACTGGACCAGAAAAGAAGGATTTAGAATTACGAATTACGAATTACGAATTAAAAGACAAGGTGGTTTTTCTTGATTGGATGCTTAATGATGAATTGCCGGCCTTGTTGAGCGAAGCTGATGTTTTTGTTTTTCCAAGCAGGCCCATAGGCGGTTGGGAAGAACAATTTGGCTACGCTATGGCTGAAGCCGGCGCTTGCGGCGTTCCTGTTGTTGCTACGAATATTGGTTCGATCGGTGAAGTCGTAATTGATGGTAGGAGTGGTTTTTTAGTTGAGCCAAATGACCCAGGACAATTGGCGGAAGCAATAAATAAGATTTTATCAAATCCCGAGTTGGCTGAAGAAATGGGTAAGTTCGGCAGGGAATATGTGGAGAAAAATTTCAGCCACAAAATTATTGCCGGTAAAATTTTAAACTTCTTAACAGGCAACGGGTCTAATTAGCATGATACTTAATCAAAAAGAAAAACTAATTTTTGTCGGAATAATAATCCTATTTATTTTGATACGATTTTTTGGCTTGGATATGCCCTATCACCTAGATGAAGCAAAATACGCGAGCATAAAACCGATAATTTGGAATTCGGAAGGAGTATCGGCTCACCCGCCCCTTACAAGCATAATTTTCGGTCTTACTTCCAAAATCTTCGGGCCGGATTATTTCAGAGCCACGCCTCTTATTTTCGGATTCATAAATCTATTTCTGATCTTTTTTCTAGTTAAGAGCTTGTTTGATACCAAAGCGGCGCTATGGAGCGCGTTTTTGTTCTCAATTTCATTTTACAGCGTTCTTGCCTCTTTAACAGTTGATACGGACGGCCAGATATTGCCTTTTTTTCTGCTCCTAACTTTTATCGGTTATTTTAAATGGGAAAAAACCGATGATCGCAAAAGAAAGTTGTTTTGGGCAATTTTTACTCTGGCTGCCATTATTGCGGGGTTTTTAACTAAATTAAGTTTTATAATTCCCGTTGCGGCGGTTTTTCTTACTTTTCTTTACAACAAAAGGGCGCTTATTAACAAAAGCTTTATAATAAAATACGGCCTTTACGTGATAGGAATTCTCGTTTTGATGTTTCTCGCGTTATTAAATGCCAAGATCATCTACCCGACTTTCGATTTATCAAAAATCATAAGCCACGCCCAAAGCGCCATTAAATTTTCAGACCGGTCATATTTGCAAGTTTTTATTCAGATAGTCAAGGCAATTTTTTATTCATCGCCTTTACTATTTGTCCCGATCCTGTTTTTAAGAAAACATAATTTTTCCAGAATCATATTTTCTTTCCTCCTGATTCTTTTGGGATCAATATTTTATATTTTTTTGTTTGATTTTTCCAGGGCGGCTTTGGATAAATATCTGCAATTTATTATTGTGCCCTTGTGTGTCATATCCGGTGTTGTTATTGCTGATATTTCGTCTGAACGCAGGTTTAATAATAACTCCTTAATTTTTACCGGGATATTTGTCGCCGTGTTCTTATTTTTTACGCAGTTTTTACCGCACTTTATTCCCCCTCATTATCCAAAAGAAGAATGGATAAAAAGAGTCCTTGATCTAAGGTGGAATTTCGTTTTTCCTTTTACCGGCGGTTCCGGGCCGATGGGTTTTTATGTGTCGTGGCTTTTTATCGGAGGTATGTGGATAGCGGCCGTATCTATCGCTTGTGCGGGCTTTTTTCAAAAAAAATCAGCCGGTTCCGCCATGGTTGCCATATTGTTTTTAGGGGTTGTTTATAATACTGTTTTTGCGGAGGAATATTTATTCGGAAAAATTAACGGAAGTTCAAAGTTTTTAACCAAAAATGCCATAAGTTTTATAAAAGAAAATAATGAGATAGAAAAAGTCATCACCTATAATGACATAGGAAGCCGGGATTTAAGGTTGATGGGAAAGTATCAGCGACGCCTTTACGCCGTTCCTAAATACGAAGAAGAATACAAAGAAATCCTTGATAGTTTCAAGATTCATTATTTTGTCTTAGGCATACCCCATATTAATTCTGATAGTTTATATGGGGAATATTTTTCAACCTGCGCCGTTGTTTATGAGAAAATAAGCCGGAAAATAAGTTCAAGAATTTATGATTGCAAAAATGCCACAATCCCAGATTGACAATTAGCAAAAAATAGTGGAAAATAGACCTGTTGCTTAATAATTTTCGCAACGAAAGTCTCAAGTTTTGAGACAGAAGTTATTGAAATTTTTAAGGAATAGTGTGGACTATTTCGAGAAAATTTCAATAATCTTATGACCAAAATTTGAGGCTTGCAGTAGAAAGGTTATTAAGCAATAGGTCTAACCTGGAAATGATTTTAAATTACTCAAAAATTAAATTCTCTCTTAGGGTAATAAATAAAGTTTTTCGCGGCTACAAAAAGCGCCTCCTTCTTATTTTGGTATTGGGTTTATTGGCCGGTTTTTCCGGCAGTATCGGGATCAGCGTGATAATACCCCTGTTTTCTTTGTTGGCCGACAAGGGGATTGCGGAGCCAAATATATTAACCGATTTAATGGAAAGGTTTTTCTCATTTTTCCACATCTCCTTTAGTTTGCCCGTAATCGTGTCCTTAATGGCTTTTCTTTTTGTTTTTAAAGCGGTTATACAGTTTTTTGCCAAATACATAAACGATAAAACCGGAGCTGAATATGAGGAAAAAATAAGGACAAGTTTGTTTAGGAAAACTCTTTCCGCAAACTGGCCGTATCTGCTAAACCAAAAAAGTGGTTATCTGGAAAGAGTGGTTTTGCACGATGTCACACAGGGTTCAATTTTAATAACTCTCTCAACTAATTTTGTGCTCTTTATTACCAGCTTTTTAACATATGCGCTGGTTGCGTTTAACATTTCCCCGATCATTACTCTGTTAACCATCGCTTTCGGAGCCGTTCTGTTTTTAGCCGCCAAGCCGATTTTTTCAAAAGCTAAAAAGAGGGGCTGGCAAATGGCTAATTTTGAAAAAGATGTTTCTCACAAAATAAGCCAGAGTTTGATTGGGGCAAAAATGATTAAGGCAGAAGGCGTTGAAGATCAGGTTGTTCGGGAAAGCAGAATATTTTTTAAAAAACTAAGGCGTCTTAGGGTTCAAATAGCCGTATATAAGCACATTATGGGACTTGCTTTTGAGCCGGTCGGTTTTTTGTTTATAGCCGGACTTTTTGTTTTTTACCACAATTCCGTCGGTTTTAATTTAATATCATTTGCGGCGGTTGTTTATCTTGTTCAAAAAATGTTTGCTTTTATCCAATCAGCCCAAAATAATGTCCACCAGATAAATGAGATTACGCCTTATGTGGAAACAGTTCTTGAATACAGGAAAGAAACAATGAGAAATGAGGAGAAATCAGTCGGATTCTTATCTCCCGATTTCAAAAAAGAACTTATTTTCAATAATGTTAAGTTTTTTTACGAAAAGAATATCCCAGTTCTTTCTGATATAAATTTCTCCGTTAAAAAGGGTCAAATGGTTGGCATTATTGGTTCTTCCGGATCTGGCAAAACAACTCTGGTTGATGTTCTTTTGGGGCTGTTAAAGCCGTCAGGGGGGGACATTATTTTAGACGGCCGCAGTATAAGCGAATTTGATGTAAAAAAATGGCGGCAGATGTTCAGTTATGTTTCCCAAGACGTGTTTTTGATAAACGATACAATTAAGAACAACATCCGTTTTTATAACGGGAATCTCTCTGAAAAAGATATTATTGAGGCTTCAAAAATGGCCCAGATTTACGATTTTATAAAAAAATTACCGGACGGACTGGATACCGTGACAGGAGAAAGGGGATTAAAGATTTCCGGCGGGCAGAGACAGAGGATCGCTTTGGCTAGAGCTTTGGCCGGCAAGCCGGATATTCTGATCCTTGACGAGGCGACGAGTTCATTAGACATAGAATCCGAAACATTGATACAAAAAGCCATTGATGGCTTGAAGGGCAAAATCACTGTTTTGGCAGTGGCTCATCGCCTCTCTACAATAATGAATTCAGACGTACTCATAATTTTAGAAAACGGGAAAGTTTTAGAAAAAGGATCGCCAAAAGAACTGCTAGAAAATAAGGGCTCCCACTTCTATAAGATGTATAATATAAAGTAGCAAAGAAAAAACCTCATTGCGAGGTTTTTAGTTTACATGTCTAGAATTTTGAGTGTCTGGCCGGAGTCAATATATTCTCTGGCTTGAAGGAATTGGTCCGTCGGCATATCGCTGAAATGTAGTGCTTCTCCGGTTCTTGGATCGTGCAGGACTTTAGTTGCGTCATCGAGGTCTTCGACATATCGTTCAAAATTATCGTCCATGACCGGTTCCCAATGGCTTCTGTACGCAACCTTAAGTTGCCGTTCTTGGAACTTAAGGTTGAACGCGGATGTGAGTTTCTGGCGCACCTTGGGGTTGTTGATGAGCGAGACTCCAGGATACCATGTCATAGTGAACATTCGTGAGTTAACCGATTCTGGCTTGGCGCCGAATTGGGCATAGTATTCCATCTGCCATTGGATAAAGCGGACGCTTTCCTGAACGTCTTTGAGTGTTTCAGTTGGCGATCCGATGATCCATGTGCAGTTTCCGTGGATGCCATTGCGGTAGGCTTCTTGGATGCCGACCACCATTGATTTTGGAAACAAATGAGGTTTTCCACCCACCACGACCTCGATCATTCCGTTTGTGAGTGTGTGGCCGCCTTTGCCAATGGCTTCTAGCACTGGGGGACTGGCGCTTTCTGGCCCGAATCCAATGTAAATACATCCAGCTTTAGCCATCGACTCCGCAGTCTGGTACGTCGTCTTGTTAAGACCCGCCATTTCGTCGAGACGAGTGTGGGTTCCCCATTTAATGTTTAAGCCGTGCTGTTTGAAGAGCTCGGCAAGTCTATCGAAACGTCTTGGCCGTATGGCAGAGTTATCGTCAGGGAATCCATGAAATACTTCACCGTAACGCTCAACATTGTGAAGGATTTCGGCTAAGATGTGTTCAGCTGAACGTACGCCCCAATTATCACCACCCTGTGTCTCGCGGAAACAGTAGAAGCAGTGAAATTTACATCCACGACTTGATACCGATGTGGTCTTAGGAACCACATCTTCATCACGCCAAGGGGTAGCGGAGGAGTTATTGGCGTTGGCGCTCCAAGCTGGTACTTGAAGGTACCGTTCCAGGAGTAGTTCGCCGTCGACGTCTTCGCGTAGAAATTTGAGGTCCGCAAAAGGGAGAATGTCAAGATTGCGAGGACTATCCCCTTCATATACCAGTTTTGGCCGACCATTCAGATCGCCAATGTAGTATGGAGCAAGCTTTCCGCTTGCAATCGCGCTTTTCCAGCCCTGGCGTTTGATGGTCATAGCATCCATAACGATCTTGACGATAATATCATCACCTTCGCCAAGCGCTACAGCGTCGAGCTCTGGGGTGTAGTTCAGGTGGCCAACTTTGAGCTCAGTAGCCAGCCCTCCTCCTGAAACGAGGAAGGTATTGGGTACTATCTCACGCACCATCTTGGCCACTTTTTTCTGCCACTTGTGTGTAGTAATTTTGCCCGAAAAAGCAACAATATCTGGTTCTCCGTGGGCTTTGATGTGTCGCTCAATCTTGCCGAATACCTCCTCGTTGTTCAGATGACGGCCGTTGATAAGGCCGCGTTGCCTTGCTTCTTCGTCCTGCCTTCGATAGCCATTCAAGTCGATAATGGATGTTTTTTCCACGCCATATTGCTGGCGCAGACGAGTGGCCAAAAGAAGCGGTCCTTCGGGAGTAGTGTTCGGTCTGGCGCTTTCGCGCAGAGGCATATTAATAAAAAGCAAATTTGTTCCCTCGAGGTCCTTGGCCTTTATGTCTTTAATAACGTCTGCAGGATGAACTGTGCTGCGCAGGGCATTTTTTTTGTCAGCCGAGTTTGGGGGTATTATTTTTGACACGCTCAGACCCTCTATTTTTAAGAAACTTAACCAAATGATAACGTAAAGTCGATGATTATCAAGGGGTTCTTTGTTAAACATGTTTTAAAACGCCATGTCAATATTGCGCTTATTTTTGATTTGGCTACGCTATACATTAGTTGCTTTTACAAAAAAGGATAAACTCAATGTCTGGCTCGGAAGTTAGAATAGGGGATAAAGTTGTAAGAAATGATGGCAATGTTTTTATTACCGCAGAGATAGGTATAAACCATAATGGTTTTCTTCATATTGCCAAATCGATGATTGATCTGGCGATTCGAACCGGTTGTGATGCCGTAAAATTTCAGAAAAGAACGGTTCCTGTTGTCTATTCTGAGAAAGATTTGGCTAAACCTAGGCAAGTAAATAAAGAAGTGCTTCGTAATGCAGTTCGCCGCGGGGTCTTATCTCCAGAAGCAGTTAAGCGTTTGGAGTCTTCAGATTTTGACGATTCCACTAACGGCGATTTAAAGTGGGCCCTTGAATTCAGTGAAGATGAGTATGCAGACATAGATCGTTATTGCCGAGAGAGGGGGATTCTTTGGTTTGCATCTCCTTGGGACGAGGGAAGCGTTGATTTTCTTGAGCGGTTTGAAGTGCCGTGTCATAAAGTGGCCTCTGCTTCTTTGACCGACGATGGTCTTTTGAAGCATATTTGCGGTAAAGGCAAGCCGGTCATCCTTTCTACCGGTATGAGTGATATGGAAATGATCCGGCACGCAGTTGAGGTTCTTGGCACAGAAGATTTAGTTTTACTCCACTGCACTAGCGTTTATCCTGATAGTTTGAATGCGGGAGAGAAGCTGTTGAGTATGATCAATCTTGATTGCATCAATACTCTTAGAAATGAATTTCCAGGTGTTCCTGTTGGATTTTCTAGCCATGATAGTGGAATTATGCCTTCCTATGCGGCGGCTGCGATGGGTGTTTGCATGATCGAAAAGCATATTACCATCGAACGCTCTATGTGGGGAACTGATCAGCCTGGTTCAATTGAGCCTCATGAACTAACAAACTTGTGTCGCATGGTTAAGGAACTGCAGATTGCCAGGGGTGACGGAAGAAAAATTATATATGAGGAAGAGAGAGAAGTCATCAAGAAACTTAGAAGAAAATAAAGGCCTAAACTGAGGCCCTTTTTTAAAATATAAAAACCTTTTGTCAATATTGATAACTACCGCCACTTTTGTTTAGATGAATAATATAAATGGAGTAGACTATTAAATTGGATCGACATATAAAATTAGGGAATCATAAAACAGGTTACGGAAAACCATGTTTTGTTGTGGCTGAGATAGGTATAAACCATAATGGTGATATTGATATAGCCAAGAAACTTGTCGATGCGGCGGTTCTTGCCGGTTGCGGGGCTGTTAAGTTTCAGAAAAGAACCATCCCCGTTGTTTATAAGCCGGAAGAACTTGCTAAGCCAAGACCTGTTGACAAAGATTTGCTAAAGAAAGCCGTTGCCAGAGGAGTTTTATCGAAGGAAGCGGTAAGGCGATTAAAAAACTCTAATTTTGACGATTCCACCAATGGCGATTTAAAGTGGGCTCTTGAATTTACAAAAAATGAATATAAAGAAATAGACAAGCATTGTCGTGAAAGAGGAATCATGTGGTTTGCATCTCCGTGGGATGAAGAAAGCGTTGACTTTTTAGAACAGTTCAATCCGCCTTGTTATAAAATTGCTTCGGCGTGCAACGGAGATAAAAAACTGCTCTCATATATCAAATCCAAAAAACGGCCGCTTATCGTATCCACAGGAATGACGGATGATAGCAGGATCGACCGCATTGTTAACTATCTTGGAGAAAAAGATCTAATTTTGCTTCACTGTACAGCTACTTATCCAGCCAAAGACCACGAGCTGCATTTATCTAATATACCGAGATTGATTAATAAGTACCCTAAGGCATTTATTGGTTATTCAGGCCACGATGTCGGTGTTTATTCATCCCTTGTCGCGGCCGCGTTGGGAGCTTGCATGATCGAACGCCATATCACCCTAGATCGAGTTATGTGGGGATCGGATCAAGCGGCGAGCTTAGAGATTGGAGGCCTTCATCGGTTGATGAAAGAGTTAAAAAGTTTGACCGAATATGTGGGAGAAGAAAAAAAGGTTATCCTTGAATCCGAAAAACCCGTAGAATTAAAACTAAGACGGATTTCTACCTTGTTTGACGATAAAAACAAAAAAATAAAAGCAGAGCTTCTCTAAGTTAGTAATTCAGCAAATTTAAACTCTTGACAAGCAAATTTGATGAGTTATAATTACGCCATCGTCAGTTAGCCCGTTTACAATAGGAGACAACAGATGAATCCGGTTGCTGTGGCTCTAATCGGAGGTTTTTGTATCTCGGAAGCTCTTTATAACAACTTCATCGGGCTTCAATCAAAAAAAAATCCTGACTTTCAAAATCACACAGCTTTGTTTACGGGAATGATCGGCTGTCTAGCGGTTTCCATGTTATTTGTAGCAAGCTACTTTAGTGGTGGAATGGAATTAACTTCCGATTGGTGGGTTCCTGTTCTTATTACTGGTGGATTGATTGGCGGCTATCTTTATGCCGAAGTAAAGGCATTTTCAATCGGGGATGTATCTCTGGTCGCTCCCATTGCTTCTACAACGCCTGCCAGTATTATTCTGGCTAGCATGATTATTCTTGGAGAAATGCCGTCTCGAATGGGTTGGTTGGGGATCTGCTTTGTAGTCACGGGAACATATATCGTCAATATTCAGGGGTATTTTGAACAGAGAAATAGTGAGGGTTATGTTCGAAGATGGAGAGATTGGCTAGTCCCACTGCTTATGTTGAAGAAAAGTGTTGCTATCAGATATGCTTATTTGTGCGTTATAATAGCGACTATCGCCATAAACTATGAAGCTATGGCGGTGAGAAGGGCAAATGTGGCTTTTGCTACGGCTTGCATTTTCGGCATTGGAACAATCATCAATTTGGCCATTGCTTATAGGGGTGGTATCACGAGGAAATCGATCGGTAGTCTAATGAATAGGTATACCCTGGTTGTAGCCATTTGTCTTTTCTTTAGTGTTTGGCTGCCTAACCTTGCTTTTCGCTACGAAATTGTGCCTTATGTCGGCGCCTTGAAAAGGTTCCAAATTCTTCTGACTATCATTTTGGCTTATTGGATAATGGGCGAGAAAAAGAATTTCAAAAGCAGATTTGTCGGAGCGTGTATAATGGTTGCCGGGCTAGTTCTTATTGTTTCTGGTTAAGACCCGTGATTATCGCGGGCTTTTTATTTTTTTTAATTGACATTTTTTAAAGAGGGTGGTAATAATATTGAAGTTAATTAAAATCACAAGGAAAGAAACATGTCACCACTTCTTTGGTTATGGCCATTATCGTCAGGCGCTACGGACGCAGCAAGCAGAATAGTTATAAAGAAGACAGATATTCACGGGTTTGTTCTTAATGGGATGAGTTTGCTTTTAAGTTTTCCTGTTTACTTTGTTTGGCTATATTTTGTTGGTTTTCCCGAAATAGGGCCTCAGTTTTGGAGTGCGGTTTTCTGGCATGTGCCAATGTTTGTCTTAATTTTAATTCTTCTGGTTGAATCTCACAGAGCCGGCAGTATGCTAAAAACAATGCCGCTTGCCAGTTTGACCCCGGCTTTTTTAATTGTCACCGGTCCTTTAATGGGCGGAGGCAATCCTACCTTTTTAGGTGCGATTGGCATTCTTGTTGTTGTATGCGGGTTATATGTTTTAAATATTGAGAAAGAACAAAAAGGGTGGCTAACTCCCTTTAAATTGATAGTCACAGAAAGAGCTTCTTTGTTTATGTTTGGAGTAACTTTCATTGCCGCATTAAGCTCAAATTTAGACAAAATTGCCATAGTAAACTCAAGCCCGGTTTTTTATCTGATGATTGATCATGGAGCAGTAGCCTTGACCTTATTAGCTCTAATACCGATTAGCTTGTTTTTATCACCAAGTGGCCGGATGACTTATAGGAATTCTCAAAATAGGATTGTTAATATCGGGGCCAATGATTTCAAAAATCAAATATTCTCACTTTCTTCACTTAAAATCTTTTTGGGGTATGGCGCATTTAACATGCTTACCGGCATATTTCATAGTGTTGGATTAAACGCTCTGCCTCATGTTCCTTATTTTATGGCGGGAAAAAGGTCCGGCGCGATAATTTTTGCCGTTCTTTTTGGACTAATAATGTGGCGTTTAGAAATATTTAAAGAAGTTAATCCAAGCCAGAGAAGGTTTGGTACAGAAGGCAACAATCTGAAATGGAAACTATCCGGCACACTTTTGGCAGTAGTTGGGATGGTAATCATTATTCTTTTTGGCAACGTAGAAGGTGGCGTATAAAAGTTATAAAAACCCTACTAAAGGGTTTTTGTCTGTCCGTCTTGACACTTTATGATTATTTTAGAATACTTTATCGGTAACTAAACATGAGTGTTTATTCTATAATTCAAGCTCGAGGCGGATCAAAGGGGGTTCCCAGCAAAAATATCAGACCGTTGGGCGGGTTTCCTTTAATTGCTTATTCTATCGCTGCCTCTAAGTTATCTAAGACCATAAGCCGTACGATAGTTTCTACCGATTCAGAAGAGATAGCCGAAGTTTCCAGAAAGTATGGCGCAGAAGTCCCATTTCTTCGTCCTTCAAAATATGCCCAAGACAAATCGACCGATTTAGATGTTTTTGCCCACGCTATCAGTTGGCTTGAAAAAAAAGAGGGAGTTTTGCCGGATTTAATGGTTCAATTAAGGACTACGACTCCTCTGCGCGATTCGGATATTATGGACTCAGCCGTCAATCTTCTTATGGGCAACAATAAAGCCACAGCTTTGAGGTCAGCTCATAAATTAGCCGAACCGCCACAGAAAATGATCCAATTTGATAAAAAAGGTTTGTTGACCGGTTTTTTCCCGAATGATCCTCGAGTAGAATATTATAATCTTCCCAGGCAGACCTTTACCCAGGCATATCACCCCAATGGTTATGTGGATATAATCAGGCCGGCTTTTGTGAAAAATAATCCGGGAGTTTTTTATGGCCCGAAAGTTATCGGATTTGAAACCCCGTTTGTGACAGAAATCGACAAGCCTGAAGATTTTGAATATCTCGAGTATCAGTTTAAAAAGAATGGAAGCAAGCTTTACAATTATTTAAAAAAAATTAAAAAATAAATTTATGCCATTCAATTTTGATTTTAAACCTAAAAAAGTTCCGTTTGTTCAGACTAAATTCCGGACCATAAAGACGAAGATACCTAGTCCTGAAACAGTCGAAATCTTTAGAGAGATGGACAAATATAATACCGGTTCCGGCGGTGTTCAGCTTCCTATAGCATGGGATAAGGCCATTGATTTCAGCGTTTACGATAAAGCGGGAAATAAATGGATTGATTGGACTTCAACGATATTCGTAGCCAATGCCGGTCATGCGAATCCTAGAATCAAGAAGGCTATAAAAGATCAATTAGATAAAGATTTAGTCCACTCATATAATTATCCGACTGAAATCAGAAATAAGTTTTTAGCCAAGCTTGTAAAAATGTCCAAACCCTATGGAGACAGAGCTTTGTTATTTTCTGGGGGATCAGAAGCTTGTGAGGCTGTCTTTGCAATAATGAAGGCTTATGGTCAGAAAAAAAATAAAGACAAATCGGGCATCATCTCTTTCCAAAATGCCATGCACGGAGTGACAATGGCTGCCCAAATGCTCAAGAACAACAAGAAAGTCTTAGCCGTCTATGGTTTTAAAGATCCGAATATTTTTCATCTTCCTTTTCCTTTCAACTGGGACGAGAAAGTGAATTGGGCCAAGAAATTCAATGACGATATTTCCGAGCTGGTTAAAGGCGGAATGAAAATAAAAAATATTTCTGGCATTATGCTTGAAGCATATCAAGGCTGGGGCGCTTTATTTTATCCGATGCCTTATATAAAAGAACTGATTAAGTTTGCCAAGAAAAATAAACTTCTTCTTGCTGTTGACGAGATTCAGGGTGGGTGTGGCCGTACCGGCAAAATGTTTGTTTTCGAGCACTACGGATTGAAACCTGATCTAATAGCTTTGGGCAAGGGGTTGAGTTCAAGCCTGCCCTTATCGGCCGTAATCGGTTCCAAAGAACTTCTGGCCTTAGCCGAGGAGTTTGATGTTGCTCACAGCACACACTCCGGAAATCCGTTATCATGCGCCGCCGGTTTGGCCAACTTGGAGGAAATAGAGTCGAGAAATCTGATAACAGAAACAGCTCGAAAGGGTAAAATTTTATTTGATGGCCTTAATAAAATTAAAAATAAATATCTTCAGCTTATTGCTCACATAAATGGCAAAGGTTTGCTTGCGGCGGTTTTATTCAAAAATCCCAAAACAGGCGGACCTGAAAGTAAATTTACATCCCGCGTTTGTGAGTTAGCAATGGAAAAAGGATTGCTCCTGGTTCATACCAGCCGCGAGTCAATTAAAATAGCTCCGCCTCTTACGATCTCCGACGCGGCTCTAAGGGAAGGACTGGCGGTTTTTGAAGAATCTATAGACGAAGTCGGCAAATCTCACAAATTTTAAATGGAAACAAAATTGCTCGGAAGGACCAACCTGAAGGTTTCACGTTTGGGTTTAGGCACGGCAGAAATCGGTTTTGCCTATGGGATAGGTCTAAGAACTTTGCCATCGGAAGATGAAGCCGTAAAGTTACTCAAAAAGGCCGTAAATTTAGGCATCAACTATTTTGATACGGCCTACTTTTACGGTTTAGCTGAAGAAAGAATAGGAAAATCAGGAATAGCCAAAAAAGACGGTATTGTTATTGCTACCAAGTGCGGCCAATTTCTCGAGAAGGGAGAAGATCCGAGAGGAAAAGAACTTGAAAAAAGATTAAGAGAACAGATTGAGGCAAGCCTAAAAAATTTAAAAGTTGATTCAGTTTCTGTTCTTATGCTTCATGGCGGTTCGGAAGAACAGATAAAAAGAGGAGAGCTGGTTCATATATTGAAAAAGTTTCAAACAGAAGGTAAGGCTGGATTTTTGGGCATATCAACTCGAGGAGAGGAGGCGCCTCTGGCAGCTATTGAGAGCGGTGTTTTTGATGTTGTTCAGACAGCTTACAGTATCCTTGACCAGAGAATGGCAAAAAGAGTTCTGTTTTTGGCTTTGAAAAAAAACATTGGCATAGTTAATCGCTCAGTTCTACTAAAGGGTTCTTTGACTGGACTTGTTTCCAAATTACCCAAAGGACTTGAGATGTTGCAAAGAAATTCAGGAAAGGCAAAAAAAATAGCCGAAGAATTAGGCTGTGATCTGCCGGAATTAGCAATAAGATTTACTCTTTCTGAACCAAGCATTTCGACATCTTTGATAGGTACTAATAAAATTGAAAACTTGGAAAAATCTTGTCGAGCGATCGAAGCCGGCCCTCTTCCGGAAGATGTTATAAAAAAACTTCGTAAATTAGCCATCGATGATCCGATGCAAGTGGATCCCTCAAAGTGGCCTCCGTTGGTATAAAATTAAAACTCTCCCGATGGGAGAGTGGGCGTTTATGGACTGACTAAAACTCTCTGTTTCCAGTCTGTGATTTTTTTCATCACTTCTTGGCCGTCATTTACAAAGCAAACAGCATCAAAATGTTCTCTAGTGAATCCGGATCCTAACCTTCTTTGGCATTCAGCGAAATCATTGGGCGCAAAACTGGCATGGATCAATATCAATTTCTCTTTTGCTAGCGGATAGAGATCTGCTCTTCTGAGATTGGGATTGATGTGGACTTGCCTGTGAAGCAATTGAAACAATTTGGCTTGAGTGCCAAGACCGCCCTCAAAAAATAGTGCAACATCAGCATCGTCGCATACTGCGCCATTGCGCTCTTCATAGCTGCCAAAATATCTTATACTCTCTGTGCCGGCTGCCTCGAGGCTTAGGTTCGGCATGAAAGTATAGGCGACTGAATTGCTGACAGCACCTTGAGCAATGGCTTCGTGGACGGCTTTCCCGGCTGTTTTTGGAATACCTACCGAACCGCCGTTAGTCAGGATAGTAAAACCCTCCAATGCCAGTTGGTTTGATATCTGTCTGACGGTGGCCAGAGTTTCTTCACTGGCCTTTTTGCCGGTACCGGTTATAAAGATTCTCAATATTCTTTTGGCTGGTATGCCCCTATCTCTAGCTTTTCTTATCAGATTACAAACTTCACGTACGGCGCCATTGCCGCCCGATTTCTCTGTGGTATAAAGAGCTAGTTTCTTGTTCTCATCACTGCCGTCCTGGACAGTAACCGGTATGCCTACGACTTTCATGATGTTCAGATCTCCAAGATCATCGCCGACAAAACAGACCTCATCAAGGCCAATCTCGGGATGGTTTGCATTTAGGTAATCTATCAGGCATTTAACCTTATCCTTTACATTCAGGAAATAAGCAAAAATCTTGTCACTTCGACCTGCCTTGATTTTATTGCCACGCATTTCCACGTATTGGCTTGTTTGATTCGAAATAATTATCACCGGTATGCCCAGTATTTTAGTCAGAGTATCGATACCCTGGCCGTCTTTATGGTTGAATCTAGCCAATTCAATCCCGGTTAAGCCGGCTGTTGCATAAAGATTGCTGCCGCGGGTTCCTGTCCCGGCGAGTACGCTGGCATCCGTAAGCACGCCATCACAATCAAGGGCTAAAAGCTTAACTCTTGAGAATAGATCCAGCAGACCGTGTTCGTTCATCTCAGACTCTTTTTAAAGATCAAGAGCAGAAAATATATGAAAAAATTGACATATTGTCAACTTGCTATATCCGTGGTATCTTATGGACTAAAATAATTCTTTTAAAAAAGAGAGATGGTATGGGGAAGAAACTGATATTAGTATGCGGCCTTGGAACGACTGGGAAGAGTTATTGGTCGAATATTATCATGGCGTTATTGGCTCCCAGTAATCCGGTATTGATAGATCTGGATGAAGTCAGAAACAGATATTGGGGCGATCGAGCGCTGACATTATCAGACGAGGAGCATATTTACAAAAATAAGCTGACCAGGCAGGAGGTTCAGAGAGCATTTATTGTCGACCGGGCGAATGTCGTCATCGTAAATATGACTATGCTAACCAAAGAAGGCCATCAAAAACCCTTTATGCAGATGATACAGGAAACAGAAGAAATCCTGATTAGAATAGAGGTCGAGTCGGCATTGAAGAATCTACGAATTGTCCCGGCCGTCGTAACTCCGATTAATGTTAGGGCATTATGGATGGACTGCGATTTGGAAGCAACCAGAAGAAGGCTCCAAGCGCGCCAGAGTAGCCATTCTGTTGTGGCAAGCGATGTTTTGGATATCAAGGTATTCGAGCACGGCAGAAAGAGGTTTGAGCCTCCGGACGGGGAATATTATCCGTACCTTAGAGTTGACACTTCAGACGAATCTCCCGAAGCGGATCGCAAAAGATTGGTTGAGATATTTGACTTCGTTGTCTGAACAATTGAGGAGACCAGCCCATAGCTGGTTTTTTGTTTTGTCCCTATTTTTTATCAGGTATTTTTATGACTGCGAGTCTGGCGATACTGTCTGAGCCGTGCTGATGAGGCTGGCCGGCTGGTATTAAAAAGATGTCATAGGGCTTTAATATGATCTTGGTTCCCCCGGTAATTTTTTTGGAAAAGAGATGGTCTTTGTTAATAGAACCGTCACTCATCTTTTTTCTATAGGGCTTTACCATTTTGCCCCCATATAAAAATTTAGCTTTTCCTTGGAGACAAATCCAAAAATCGGCCTCATTGATGTGAAGTTCGGCTTCGTTGCGCCATATTCGGACATCTTCTATTATGGTTCCGGGCAGAACTCCAGAGACAAATAATTTTCCTATGGGGTCCAATATTCGCCCTCCCTTAACGGGTTTAGTCTTTAGGGTTTTGAAAACCTCTTCGGATTTAATCAGAATGCATTTTCTTGTTGACATAATGATTGTGTTTAGTATAATCCAGGTATCTCTTAAGACACCTAACTTTAATGAGTAAAACAGGTGTTGTCAATTGTGACAAAAAATACTTTACAAAACTTTGACCTCAAAAAACAAGTATGTTTAATCACCGGCGGAGCCGGGTTTTTGGGCTTGAAACATGCCGAAGCTCTGCTTGACGGCAATGGCAGAGTTGTTCTGCTCGATGTTAATGATGAACGGCTATCGGATGCGGTCAGCAAACTTAAGAGGGCTTATCCCAGGAGAATTTGGGGCTATCAGCTAGATATTACTAATGAAAATTTAGTCAAAAAAACAGTAAATAAAATAGAAAGAGAAATTGGTCCCATATCTGTTCTAATTAATAATGCTGCTAATAATCCTCAAGTCGGACAGGGTCAAAAAGATTTTTCCCGCTTGGAAAATTTTCCGATTGAAGTTTGGCAAAAAGATTTTGATGTCGGAGTTACGGGAGCATTTTTGATGAGCAAGTATGCCGGCTCCTTGATGGCAAAAAGGGGGAAGGGTGTCATTTTGAATATTTCATCAGATCTTGGAGTAATAGCGCCGGATCAGAGACTCTATAGAAAAGAAGGGCTTAAGTCCCATCAACAGCCGGTTAAGCCGGTCACCTATTCAGTTACAAAGCACGCCTTAATCGGTTTGACCAAATACCTAGCGACTTATTGGGCTGAATCGGGGATTAGAGTTAATTCAATATCTCCCGGCGGAGTTTATCGCAATACTCCTGAAGAGTTTGTCCAGAAATTGGCTAAGCTTATTCCCCTTGGCAGAATGGCAACGCAAGATGAATATAAAGCGGCAATCTTATTTTTATGTTCAGACGCTTCCTCGTATATGACAGGTGCTAACTTGATTATGGATGGTGGACGAACAGTTTGGTAAAGAATAGCTAATACCAGGAATGAAAAATATTTCAATTGGAATAATGCAAGGCAGACTGACTCCTCCAAAGGGGCGAGGTATTCAGTTCTTTCCATTTGAAGAATGGGAAGATGAATTCGGAAAAGCAGCTAAGCTGGGGTTCGATGAAATAGAATTTATTTTTGACTTGGACAGATATAAAGAAAACCCTCTTTGGTCTGCTACCGGCCGGCGCAAAATAAAAAAACTGATCAGAAAATCGGGAGTTAAGGTGAACCATATTTGCGCTGATTTTTTTATGAGGAGGCCATTTTTTAGGAATGATAAAAAAATTATAGCCGATAATATTAAAGTTCTAAAAAAGCTTATTAAGTACTCTTCTGAAATAGGCGCTCGCAATATAGAAATCCCCATTTTAGATAACGGATCCCTAAAAACTTCTTTAGAAAGAAAGCAGTTTGTTGCGGCGGTAAAATCCTGCCTGTCTATGGCCAGGAAGCATAAAATTAACATCGGTATTGAATCGGATCTCAAAGCCGGAGATTTGGTAGATCTCATCGGACAATTTGAGGGTTTTAAAATTCATATAGTTTACGACAGCGGAAATAGTTCCAGTCTGGGTTATGATTGTTCCGAGGAGATGTCCCGCTTCGGCCATTTAATAGGAAATGTCCATATAAAAGACAGAGTTAAAGGCGGTAGTACTGTTGCTTTGGGCACTGGTTCAGCTAATTTTAACCATCTCTTTGAGGGGTTAAAGGAAAAGAAGTATAAAGGCAGTCTTATACTTCAAGCGGCAAGAGGCGAAGATGGCAAGGAAGAAGAAACCCTTCTCAGATACGTGGATTTTGTTAATAATTATCTCGACAAACACAAACTCGTTTAATCTCTAGAAATCAACGATTGATTATAATCAGCCGTTTTTTATATTTTTAGGACTTTTGATTGCTTAGTCGCGACTATAAATATTGATTGAGACAGAAACTTAAGAGGTGTTTTTTCGGTGATATCGCCGATTTTTATTACCGACCTTATCAAATGTTTCGGGGTATTGGGAAGAAGAAAATCGCGGTAAGATACCTTTATATTCTGATAGCCGAGATCGGTCAATTTTTTAGCTATAAATTTTTTACTGAAAGCCATTTCGTTCGGCTCCAGATAGGCCATTTTTCTTAGGACTGGAGTTTTAAAGATAAACAGACAATAAGGATTTAATATATTGGGCTCCCAAAATATTATTTTACCGGAAGAATTGAGCAGATTTTTAATATTTCCTAAAGTTTCATCAAGTTGATAGAAAAAATGATGCAGGATTCCGTTACCGACTATATAATCAAATTTGGTATCGCCAACAATGCTTTGAGTTTGTTGTTTATTGTTGAAATCCAATACGACTAAATTAAGATTGGGCAATTTATAATTTTGTCTCGCGCTTTCTATAAAAGGTTCGCAGATGTCGGTTCCCAATACCTGTTGGCCTGTTTTTTGGGCCAACAGATTGGACATTTCTCCGGTCCCACAGCCGATCTCTAGAATTTTGACGTCTTTTGTGTTTTTAAATTCGGAAATAATTGCATCACACCTTCTTTCTGTTCTAATTGTCATTGCTTCAGAAGGCCTAAAGCCCTGGCTATATCCTCGGTCATCCTTAATGCTTATATTAATTTCCATTCTTTTGTCGATGATTATTTAGTACTTCCCTAGTGATGTATTTTGGTCTTTGTTTAACTTCCTCAAAAACTTTGGCCAAATATTCTCCCATGACAGCCAAAGACAGGAGCTGTATTGCTCCTAAAAACAAAACGACAATCAGAATAGTGGTAAAACCGCTTGGCACGCCCTTTATAAAGTAAGATGCAATATAAACAATGATTGCTGTCAATGCCGTCAGTACGGCCAAAAAGGCAATTCGCGAGACCATCTCTGTTGGCGCATAAGAGAAAGAAAAGAAAGCCGTTCTTGCCCATTTGGTATTAGCAATCAAGCTGTTAGTGGATGTGCCCGAGAATCTTTCCGGCCGAACAAAGGGAATACCGGTTTGTTTAAATCCGACCCAAGCTCTCAAACCTCGAATAAAGCGATTGCGTTCAGGCATTTTATTTATCAAGTCAACTACCTTACGGTCCATGAGAGAAAATTCTCCGGAATCTTCCACAACTTTTACGTAGGAGATTTTTCTAAAAATTACATAAAACACATGGTAAACCCAGCTTTTTAATTCTCCCATGCTTTTTTCCCGTTTTCTTCTGATGCCGCAAACCACTTCATAACCTTCCCGCCATTTTTTAATAAATTCAGGAATTAACTCCGGCGGATCCTGCAGGTCGCCGTCCATAATCACGACCGCATCGCCGAGGGATTGCTCCATTCCGGCAGTGAAAGCGTTTTGGATGCCGAAATTTCTTGATTGAAGTATTACGGTAACCTTATTGTCTTTTTCGGCTATGTTGCGCAGAATCATTTCAGAATTGTCAGGACTGCCGTCATTTACAAAAATAATCTCGTAATCCAAATCAGTCCCCGAAAGGACCTTTGTCAGCCGCCTATGCATTTCCGCGATATTACCCTCATCCTTGTAGCAGATAATAACAACTGATATTAGGTCTTTGTTTTTAAAATCAATCATTTTTTGATCAGAGAAGTAATTATACCAAAAGTTTTATCGGGAAGAAATAATAATAATCGGAAGATTAAGGTTGATAAAAACGGAAAATAGTATATGCCTGATTTTTTATCCACTAATGAAAAAATGAATTTCGAAGCTTTTTTTGGCGATGAGACCAGAAAACTTTTACTTCCTTCCCACATGGCTGTTTCTATCGGCCCAAACCGCACGGTTGTAAATTTTATATTTTTATCGGAATAATTCAAACGGAGACATTGAAAAGCCATATCTAGAGCCGATTTGGTCGCGGAATAAGAAATACTGTCTTTGACAGGACGCAAAGCGGCGGTGGAGGAAGTGGCGATGAAAGTTCCGCTGTTCCTATTTATAAAATCCGGCAGAAATTCAGAAACCCAGAAAAGAGAGCCGTTTATATTAATACCAACGGATGATTTTACTGATTCAAAAGGAATAAGTTTTTCGGCATCATTTAATTTTACGGCCGCGTTCAGTACGACAACATCGGGCAGGAAATTTTCTCGCCTCATTTTAGCTGCGGTTTGGCGCATGTCCTCTGGATCTTCAATATTGCAAACAGAAAATTTTAAATTGTTTCCTAGCTCCTTTTTTAATTCTTCCAGTAATTCTTTCCGGCGCGCCAAACCCCAGACCTCGTGCCCTTGATTTATGGCGCGGATTACAAATTCTTTGCCAATACCTGACGATACACCCGTAATGAAAATTTTCATTGAATTGAATAGAATCTAGAAAATATTGTCCTACTTTCTATTTTCTCATATAAATTATTGCTCTGTCTTTTGGGTGGCCATAAGAATTTAAATTGCCGGCTTCAACGCTGGGGTCAATTACGACGGAATACTCTTTAAATTCAGTTTTTATGCTGTTTTCAACAAATTGATAAACTTCATTTGATTTGTCTTCTTTTACTCCGCTTAGAATCCGCAAGTTAGGATAATCAGGAAGTTTGTAAATTATTTTTATTTTTTTAAATTCACTTTTTACTTTGTCAAAATATTCTGTTCCGAGAATCTTGGGTACGGCGTAAAAAGAGATAGTATCAGCGGGGAGACCCATAAATAGTTTATATTCAACCAGTCGGCTTACAGTCGGATGGCCGCCTAATACCAAAACGGTATCGTTCTTATCGGCAATCTTTTTAATTTCTTCGGCAATTTGATGGGTGAATTTATCAGGATTATACTGATTTTTGTAGCTTAAATATTGCCGTACTTCTTTTTTACCAAAGTCAATTAGATTAGGCAATACGAATATGAAAATTAATAGACCGATGGTTAAAGTTTTTTTAAAATTTTCGCGGCCTATCTTAGAGAGGGAAAAAACGAGGATGGCAAAATATAAAGTGAAGAAAGATGATTCATGGCTACGGGCGCCTGAGCCGGTGAGTAAGACCGTAAAAATAGACATGACAGCGATAGTTGCGACTGTTAGTAGGGGCTTCTTGTTTTTCTGGTAGTAATTTTTAAGGTCTTCCAAGTTCTTTAAATTAACAAAAAGGCGGGAGGCATAGGCAATAAGTCCAACATAAGCCAGCCAGAACAAGGGTAGGTTGATGTTCCTAAGTTCAGGCAGTCCCATGTATAAGGTGATTATAAATTTTTTGACGACAGTATAAAAGGTTGTGTTGTAGGCATAGCGGGGATAGTTAAAAAGCCAGTCCTTGGCTAGTTTAAAAAATTCAATGTTAGGAGTGTAAATAGCCCAGAATATTATCAGAGCCGATAAGCCAAATCCTAAACCAAAAGGTAAGATAAAGAGGATATTCTTTCTAATAATTTTGCCGATTAAATAACCATAGACCGACCAAATACAATATCCGACAAAAAGGGCGGGGAGAAAAATTTGAGTTTGCCGCCCTAAAAAAGAAAATCCTGACAGCAAGCCAACAGCCAAAAGAGCGGTAATTTGGTAAATTTTTTTTGCGTTGCCCAGTTTGCCCAGAAAAAAAGAGAGAACAATTAGTAGCCCGGCAAGTTCGAGGGTATGATAAAACAGGGGGACACTTATATTTCTTGCCGGATCAAATTGAACCGAAGTAATTGACATTAGGCCAATTAATGTAGCAACCACGGACTTAAAAGACGATTTAGATATTGAAAATCCAAGAAAATATAAAGCTAATCCATAAGCAGAATAAATAAGAGAAAACATCAGATACCTATTTTGAAAATCCAACAGCCCCAGTTTGTAAATTGGCGAGAAGATCAAAGAGAAAATAGGAATCCTATAATCAATATAGTCAATTAAAAAACTTCCTCCTCTGGAGGCAATAGCCGAAAGATCTAGATAATAGGCAACATCTGCTCCGGTTGACAAATATTTGTCAAAATAAAAAATTCCGGCGGAAAACAAAACTATAATAAACACGGACACCACCACCTTTTTTGCGATTGACATCGTCTTAAAAATACTAAATAATTTTGTTTATGTCCATCGATCAAGGCAATGTTTTTAAGGTGAAAATCCCTTTTGGTTTACTGCGTGGCGAGAATAATTCCAGCCGAGCCAATCGAGTTATTTTTTGGGGCGCGGATTTTAAATTTTTGCCGCCCGGCATTCCGGAAGATAAATTCATAGAATTATCCAATGCCTGTATTGATTATGTAAGAAAAAATTGCAAGGGTTGCGCATTAATCTATAAGCTTCATCCCGCGGAGACAGACGAGTATACAAAACTCAATTTGGATGGTTTTAAAATCGTAGGCACGGACGATATCGGCGAGTTTTTTTTATTAAAAAATATAAACAATATTAAATACACTTTTTCGGCTATTTCGGGCGCTTGCGTTTCGGCTCACAAAATGGGTATTCCATCGTTCATTTTTCTGGAATTGTTCGAACCTTTATTTTTGCCCGAAACCAAGACTGGTTATCGCGAGTATTTTTCACCGTTGCCGAAAGAGTCATTAATTTCTAATTTAAACGACGAATTTCAAGATTATAAAATTGCTACCGATATAGACGAAGTCTTAAATAATAACTTGCGGGAATTGTTCAAAAATAGTTCAAAAAAAGTATTTTTTATCGCCGATACTCCTGGGGTTTTGGCGGAAATAATAACATTGTCTAACCTTATCAAAAATATTTCCCCGCAATTAGAGATGGGTTTAATTGTTTGTCGACATCATCGCTGGGATGTAATGAAGATGGATGATCTGAAGCCGTATTTTGATTCAATCAATATTTTTCCAAGAACATTTTATTCTTTAAGACCGGGCAAATTGTTCAGGGCTTTAAAAATTGCTTGGTCGATTCGAAGGTTTCCGATTGGAGACGATGATATTCTGGTTGGGATGACCCACACTTCTTTGGTGGAAGTATGTTTTATGTCTTATCACAAGCAAGCCAAGCGGATCGCAGTTCTTAGCGAGGTTTCTTTTGATACGGTTTATGGCGAAAAAAGCAAAGACATGTTAAATAAAATTAAATACAGGACACCGCCAGCTAGCCGGTTTTATAACTTGTTTCTCGAGTCTTTGTTGGGCCTCTACCGCACGATATATATGGACGACCCCGGCAAAGTGATGAACTTTAGGCGATATCAGAAACACATCAGTGAAATATACGATCAGGTTTATCTATTTTAAGCTTAAGCCAAAATGTCTAAAATAAATAAAAAAGTGGTTGTTACCGGAGGAGCCGGATTTATCGGTTCTTATGTTACCGATAAACTTATTGAACTTGGCTATCAAGTATTGGTTATTGATGACTTAAGCACTGGCAAATTAATCAATATTAATCGAAAAGCTAAGTTTGTTAAGTTAAATTTGGCGGCCACTAATGCACCGAAAATTTTAAATAAATGCCTGAACGGAGCGGTTTACGTTTTTCATTTAGCCGCTATTCCCAGAATGCAATATAGTGTTGAAAATCCCATCGAATGTCACAATGCTAATGTCAATGGACTACTTAATTTACTGGAAGCTTGTGTCAAAAACAAGATAAACAAATTTATACACTCATCTTCATGCGCTATTTATGGTTTGCAGAAAAAAATGCCGATAGCAGAAGATGTGCCTTTCAACTTGCCCGGTACTCCTTACGCACTTCAAAAACTTATGCAGGAGCAATATATTAATCTCTATGCTAATCTTTACGGATTGTCAGCTATTATGCTAAGATATTTTACTGTTTATGGCACCAAAAGGCAGTCAGAGGCGGGTTCTTATCCTAATGTTTTGGCCGCTTTTAGCCAGCAAAAAAAGAAATACGGCAAAGTGTTTGTGACTGGTGACGGCACTCAAAGAAGGGACATGATTCATGTTTTTGATGTTGCCGATGCCAATATTATTGCCATGAATTCAAAATTCAAAAATGGCGAAGTTTTTAATATTGGGACAGGAATGACGGTTTCCATAAACGAAGTAGCCGGGTTTTTTGGTTGTTTGATAAAATATATTCCTCAAAGGCCAGGCGATGCCAAGTGTTATGTTGCAGATATTAAAAAAGCAAAAAAATTATTAAAATGGCAGCCGAAAATATCTTTTGAAAAAGGCATCGAGGGTTACATAAAGGATGTTGATGAAAAATAATCCTTCGACAAAATTCAGGACAGGAAACGTATTAGTAACCGGAGGGGCCGGGTTTATAGGATCTCATTTAGTTGATGAGCTTATTAAGCTTGGATATGGTGTTGCTGTTGTTGATGATCTTAGTACTGGTAAAATTGAAAATATAAATTCCAAAGCTAAATTTATTAAATTTGATCTCGGATCAAAATTAGCCGGGGAAAAATTACAACCTATTTTGAAAAATATTGATCATGTTTTTCATCTTGCCGCTATCCCGAGAATCCAATATTGTCTGGAGCATTCCAATACATGCCACAGTGCCAACGTTAACGGTGCCTTGAATTTATTAAACTCCTGTGTTAAAAATAAGCATATTAAAAAATTTATTCACATATCTTCCTGCATGGTTTACGGAGCCTCTGATGTTTTGACTGTATCCGAAGACAATCCCGTTAAGCCTAAAACAATATACGGTGTCCAAAAACACATGCAAGAATTGTATCTTGACCTTTTTACCCGATATTTTAATATTCCATCAGTCGTATTGAGATATTTTGGGGTTTATGGAACTAAACGCCATTCAGAAAGCGGCTCTTATCCTAATGTGACCGCCGCGTTTTCTAGAGACAAGAGAATCAAAAACAAGTTAACAATTTATGGTGACGGTGAGCAAAGCAGGGATTTTGTTCATGTTTTTGACGCGGTAAGGGCGGCAATTATGGCAATGCGATCGGGGTTTTGTAAGGGAGAAGTTTTTAATATAGGGGGCGGCGAGCCGATAACAATCAACCAAATCGCCACATATTATAAATGTCCCATTGAGTACAAAAAAGCCAGAGTTGACGATGTCAGACATTGTACGGCAGATATTACTAAAGCAAAAAAACTATTAAAATGGCAGCCCAAGATATCTTTTGAAAAAGGTATTAAGGGTTACCTGAATGAATAATTATGCAAAATAAAATCAAAAAAATATTAGTGACAGGAGGACAGGGTTTTATTGGGTCGCATTTGGTGGATAATCTGGTGGCAAAAGGCCACAAGGTGACTATTTTTGACCGCTATTATGATGATAAAAAATTCAAGGATTACGGCTGGAAAGGGAAGGTCAGATTTCGTTTGGGTGACGTCAAAGATAGAGATTCTATTATAGAGGGTGTTGGTTTTAATGATATTACTGTAAATTTGGCCGGGATTTTAGGTACAGCAGAGACCGTGAATAATCCAATTCCTCCCGTTGAAGTTAATATTGTCGGCGCGATTAATATTTTTCATGCTCTCAAAGAACATAAAAAAAGAGGTTTTCAGATCGCCGTCGGCAATTACTGGATGAATAACCCTTACTCTATTACCAAATCAACCGCAGAAAGATTAGCTCTCATGTATAATAAAGAACACGGGACGGATATAAGGGTCTTGCGCGGTATGAATGTTTTTGGAGAACGCCAGCATCATCGCCCTGTGAGAAAAATATTTCCTAATGTGGTTGTTCCGGCGTTATTGAACAAAGACATAACTATTTATGGCACAGGCGACCAGGTTATGGATCTGATTTATGTAAAGGACTTTGCCGAGGTTCTTGCGAGGGTAATTCTTTATGACAATATCCCCAACGACATTATTTACGAAAGCGGCGTAGGCGGAGGAATGACTATAAATAAAGCCGTTGACTTGATATTAAAAACAACCAAGTCCAAATCAAAAGTCAATCGCGTACCGATGAGAGCGGGTGAAGACAAACATTCAGTGGTTGAAATTTCTGAAAAAGGATGGCAAGACCTCAAAAAACATCTTAAGTTTTATCCTAAAGATCTCACTCCGATGAATAAGGCAGTTGCTCAAAGCGTTGCTTGGTACAAGAAGCATCTCAAAGAATTCTCTTGGGATTAATTAAGATGAATAGAAAGAATAACAAACAGAATCCGTACGATCCGGAAATATTTGACAGTGATGTCAGAAAACGGGTTGGTAATTTTTCTAGAAATAAGGCCTTAAGATCTTTAAGCAAAAAATGGTTTATTGAAAGTTTTGGCAGGGGATACGTCTATAATTTTTATTGGTTTGGCATACCCATAGTGCAAACACCGCAGGATATGGTAGCTATGCAAGAATTGATATATTCAGTTAAACCCGATTTGATAATTGAAACAGGTATTGCCCGTGGCGGATCTCTTATATTCTACGCCTCTCTATTAAAATTACTTGGTGGCAAACGCAAAGTTATCGGTATTGATATAAATATAAACAGGGAGAATGTAGTTAATACGTCCAAAATTAGAAAGCATAAATTTTCTAAATACATAACAATGCTGGAAGGTTCGTCTACGGACCCCAACATTATTAACAGGGTAAAGAAAATAGCAAAAAATTATAAAAAAATTTTTGTTTGTCTTGACTCAGCTCATTCTCACGGCCATGTCTTAAAAGAACTTCAAGCATACTCTGACCTTGTGAGTCGGGGCAGTTATATTGTGATTTTTGATACTGTGGCCGAATATCTCCCGCGTAAAATTATCGGCGAAAGGCCTTGGGGGAAAGGCAATAGCCCAGCTACCGCGGTTAAGTCTTTTTTGTCTAACAATAAAAATTTTGTAGTTGATAGCTGGATTGAAAATAAAATACTCATCACCAGTAATCCTGGCGGATTTTTGAAAAGGATTAGATAAATGAGCATCTCTTCAGACGTTACAATCATTATTCCGGTTCATAATAGAATCTTGTTTTTGCCTCAGATTTTAGAATATTATCGTTATTTTAAAGATCGTATAAAGCCTCGGATCATTG
This sequence comes from Candidatus Yanofskybacteria bacterium RIFCSPHIGHO2_02_FULL_43_17, assembly GCA_001794435.1. Classification (GTDB taxonomy): domain Bacteria; phylum Patescibacteriota; class Minisyncoccia; order 2-02-FULL-40-12; family GWA2-44-9; genus 2-01-FULL-43-22. Next base: position 126,332 of record MGJU01000013.1, on the reverse strand, counting down.
TAGCCGATTCAAGTTCGCCGGAAAATTTAAATCAAAACGGAGATGTCATCAAAAAATTCAATGATGTTAATGTTGCTCATATTCCAATTCAGGGTACGAATCGAACTCTTTTTCACAAAATAGCTGAGGCATTAGATAGTGTTGAGACGGAATTTTGTGTTTGTTGCGCCGACGACGATTTTATTACTGCCAGCGGACTTGAGAAGGCGGTCGAATTTTTAAAAAATAATAAGGATTTTGTAGCTGCCCACGGCAACTATATTTCGTTTTATACAAAATCAAGTTTCTCCAATAATCATGAAGAATTTTATTGGCAGCCGATTTATTCGGATCATTCAATAAAAGCAAATTTGCCCAGCGAAAGGTTAACTGACCAGTTTTTAAATTATAAACAAACCCTCTACGCCGTTCATAGGACAGGCGTGTTAAAAAATATTTATAGAGAAATTATGGCGAACCTGGATACCGAAGTTAAGGTCTTGTTATTCAGTGAGCTTTTATCTGCAATGCTGGTGTCGATTGCCGGAAAAATAAAAGATCTCGATGTTTTTTATTCCGCAAGGCGTGAGCACGCAACTTATCAGGGCCAGCATATCAAGTGGCCGTTGATAAGAGATTACGCTAAAGATGGCCGGCTTGAGGGGGAGAGCGTTGAGTTTAAAGAGTGTATTGTAATGAGTCTGTTGGAAGCCCAGCCTGGTTTGTCGCAAAGAGAAGCTGGGATCATTGTTAACGAAGGATTTAACGCTTCTTTAAAAATTGGTCTGCCGCCGGATCGATTTCGTCATCTTGTTTTAAATACGTCTAATTTTTTGAAGGACAAAAATGCTCCGCCTTGGACTTATAATATGCTAAAAAAAATTTATAGAACTTTTGTGCCGGTAAAAAGGGGCGGAAAAGCCGGCGATTTTTCTGGAACCGATTTGGCACAATATAATGATGACCTTCAAACACTAAAAGACGTGGTTTTGAATCACACTAGGCGGCAAAAACAATAGCTTTGATTCCTTTTCTGATAAATGCTATCTTAAAAAACATCTTCTTGTACCTTAAAATAGGAGGTTTCATGTGGGATTGATTCAAGTTGGAGGACTCAAGAAATCGGATAAGTTATCAAGTTTCAGAATAAACAGAGAGCCGAGGTTTTTATTGTTGTATCCTCCGCAGCGGTTTGACGCTAAATCTGGTGTTAAGCCGGAAGGATCGCTTGGTCTTTTGTATATTGCCGGCGCTCTTAGGGATGCCGAATTTGAAGTGAGGGTTTTGGATTGCTGTGTCGGCAATGAAAAATATTCTCTTGAACAGAGTTTTTTTAGGCAAGTTCAGCTGAATGATGGCATGATGAGGGTTGGCATGTCCCTGCAAGACATTCTTCAGGAGGTAAGCGGCTACGATATTATCGGCATCAGTTCGATTTTTACCCCGCAAACCAGAATGGTTGAAGAGACGGTAAGGTCTATTTCACAAACCTATCCTGAAAAATTGATAGTACTTGGCGGTATTAATGCAAGGTCGCAGATGGCGAGATTTTTTGATGCTGGCGCCCATCTTATTTGTATTTCAGAAGCAGAGCAGACTATAACTGAAATCGGCAAAATTATACGCAAAGACAGTATGGATTTTTCTGGTTTGCCTGGAATTGCTTTCAGGAATGGCGACAGAATTCAGATTAATCCCATGGGGCCGATTGAACCAGATCTTGATAAATTGCCAATTCCGGCTTGGGACATGCTTCAACTTCAACGCTATTGGGAAATTAACAGACCGCATAGTAGTGGGCTCTCTTTTGATATACCGCCGGCTTATGCGCCGGCAATGACATCGCGTGGCTGTCCATATACCTGCAAGTTTTGTCATATTTCCGGAGAAGGCCAAAACTCAGATACTGGATATCTAGGCAAATTCAGATATAAATCCGAAGAACGAGTAGAAAAAGAGATGGTGCGTCTTAAGGGGCTTGGAGTAGAGTATGTTTTTATTGAAGATGATTCGCTACTAGCTAAAAAGAAGCGGGCGTTGCAAATTTTCAGAATGCTTATTAAGTTTGGTTTTAAACTTGGCGACGTTAATGGCGTAAACTTGTCTCACTTGCATAAAAATGAAGGTGGACGGCTGGTGCCTGACGACGAAATGCTTGAAACAATGGCTGAAGCTGGTTTCGATAAGTTATTATTTCCCGTTGAGTCAGGTTCGCAACGGATCATTGACAAATGGGCTTCCGGAAAAGTTCATCATGATATTTATGACATATCAGCCCTGATTAAGAAAGCTAATTCGGTGGGCATCGAGGTGGCTAGCTGCTATCTCATTGGTTATCCGGATGAAACCTATGAAGAGTTAATGCAAACACTGGTGTTGGCTAAGAAGCATATGGATGCCGGCTCTCGATGTGTTAACTTTACTATGGTTACGCCATTTCCCGGTACTGCGTTATATGATCATGTCGTTGAAAATGATTTATTGCTTCCGGGGCTTGAACTTGCGGATATGACCTGGATGAAGCCGTCAATGAAGACGATAATTGAGCCATGGATACTGGAGTTTATTCAAATAAAGGCGTGGGAATTTTTGAACAAACCAGACATAGTCAACACTGTTCGTTCTTTGACCCCCAAAGCATAATGACTGTAATTATTTAAAATCGGGCAGAAAGGCCCGATTTTCTTATTGAATAAAAACAACAATTATGTTATTGTCAAACACGAAATGTATAAAAAACTCAGGATTTTAGCCGTTATACCAGCTCGGGGCGGGTCAAAAAGATTGCCAGGCAAGAATATAAAAAAACTGCTTGGCAAGCCGTTGATTGCTTATGCTATTGAAGCGGCCAAAAAATCAAAACACATTGATTGGGTTTTAGTTTCTACAGACGATCTACGAATTGCCAAGGTTGCAAAAAAACACGGCGCCGAAGTGCCGTTTTTGCGTCCGGCAAAATTGGCAACCGATACAGCGCTTACGTTGCCAGTAGTTCAGCATGCCGTGAAATATGTTGAAGAAAACGATGTTAATAAAAAGATTGATTTGATCGTTTTGATGCAACCTACTTCGCCTTTGGTTTTGAGTGAAGACATTGACTTGGCGATAGAAAAGCTTGTCAGAACAAACTCTAACTCTTGTATCAGTGTTAGTGAGGTAAGTGAAAGACCTGAATGGATGCAAGTATTTAGTGGTCAAAAAATCATGCCACTTATTAAAACCAAACTGGAAGAAACAAGAAGAAGCCAGGATCTCAAAAGGTTGTTTATAATCAACGGCGCCGTGTATGTAATTAGGAGAGATACTCTAATGGATAAAAATCATATTTTAGATAAAAATTCTACGGCCATAATAATGCCCAAAGAAAGGTCGGTTGATATAGATGAAGCAGTCGACTTTAAGATAGCCGAGGCGATTATGTCAGATAAATCCCGAACGAAGTAGCCTTAACAGGTTCGGGAGTCAAAGTTGTAATTAATTTAGTAGCTTGTTTTGCAGACATAACTTATGTGTATAACTGCAGCGCAGCTACTTCGTACGGGATGAAAAAACGTATTATTGCACGTCTCGATATCAAAGGACCGAATGTCATTAAGGGCATACAACTTGAATGTTTGCGGGTTATGGGCAAACCCGACGATTTGGCGCAAGAATATTATCAGCAGGGGGCTGATGAGTTAATCTATCTTGATACTGTCGCCAGTTTATATCGGCGCGACAATTTACTGAATATTGTAAAACAGGCGTCGGAAAATATTTTCATTCCTTTTATTGCCGGCGGAGGGGTGCGTAACATTAACGATATCCGCTCACTTCTTTCGGCGGGGGCGGAGAAGGTTGCTGTAAATACTGCCGCCACAAAGAATCCGGAGCTGATCCGTCAAGCCGCTAAAATCTTCGGTTCCCAGTGCATTGTCTTGTCTATTGAAGCAAAGCAAGTCGCGCCGGGCAGGTGGGAAGCTTATGTCGATAACGGGCGACAGAGGACAGGGCTGGACGTTATTAAATGGGCTAAACAGGGCGAGAAATTAGGTGCTGGAGAAATTCTTTTAACTGCCGTGGACAGAGACGGAATGGAGAACGGTTTAGATAATGAACTAATTAAAAAAGTAACCGAAGCAGTTTCCATACCAGTTATTGCTTCTGGCGGAGCCGGTTCTCCTCAAGATGTTGTAGAATGCGTCAAAAAAACAAATGTTGACGCTGTTGCCGTTGGAAGTATTTTGCATTACCGCAAATTTGGGATGGCCGATATTAAAAGCGAGTTAAAAAAAGAAAAAATCGCTGTGCGTCAGACCGTTAATTTTTCAACAAAACAAAACAAAACAGGCCAGAAATATGATATAAAAAACTACAATAAATACACAATGCGTCATCTCACCGGAGTTACTGGTTTGGCTGCCAATAAAATCAGAACCGAAGACGCCCCCGCGAGATTTAAGGAGGAATACCCAAAAGGTTCGGCTGACCTAGGTGTTATTGATTATAAAATTAATAATGTCAGGAGTGTGCTTAGGGCTTTTCAAAAATTGGGAAAAAAGGTTGCCATTGTTGAAACACCCGAAGAATTTGATGAAGTGAAAACGCTGGTTTTGCCGGGCGTGGGCGCTTTTGGGGAAGGAATGAAGGCCTTAAAAAAAGCCGGTCTGATAGAATCAATTAAAAGACAAGTAATGCGGGGCAAGCCAATTTTAGGCCTTTGTCTGGGAATGCAGATGTTGTTCTTTGAAAGTGAAGAGTTTGGAAGGAACAAGGGCCTTGATTTGATAGAGGGAAATGTTGTATCATTTAAGCCGGTTAACAAAATAAAACTGCCCGATTATAAATTGCCTCATATCGGGTGGACAAAAATATCAGCTGTCAGGAGAAATAAAACAACACTTTTGTCTGGAATAAAAACTCCGGCTGATGTATATTTTGTCCATTCTTTTTTTTCTCAACCTAAAGACAGATCTATAATACTTGCTAATGCTGAATACGGCGGTCAAAAATTCTGCGCGGTTGTTCAAAAAGAAAACATTATGGGCACTCAATTTCATCCTGAAAAAAGCGGTGAAGTGGGGTTGAATATTTTGAAACAGTTTTGTAAAATAGCAAAAATATAACCACGACGCTAATATACTATGCAGTTAAATCTAAAATTTCCAAAACTTAAAATTGACGAGGGCAAGTATAAGAAGTATCCGTTTCAAACCGTTGATCGTCAGCTTGCGATTTTGCCCAAGAAAATCCAGTTTTGCTCGAGATGCGTGGTTTCTAACCAGCGCCCGCGCACAGAATTTGACAAAGAAGGCGTATGCAATGCCTGTCGGTGGGCTGAAAAAAAGTTTGGCGACGGTGTCGATTGGGATAAAAGGGAAAAAGAACTGGTGAAGCTTCTCGACAAACACCGTTCAAAAGATGGAAGTTTTGACGTGCTTGTGCCTGGCAGCGCCGGTAAAGACAGCGCCTTGGTTATCCATCAACTTAAGCACAAATACGGCATGCATCCGTTGCAGGTTACTTGGGCGCCGTTTATCTATACGGATATCGGCTTTCAGAATTTTAACAATATGATCCAGCACGGTTTTGACGGAATTACTATGTGGCCTAACGGAATGCTTCATCGCAAATTATCGCGCGTTGCCTTTGAATTAAAAGGCGATCCGTTTGAACCGTTTGTCTGGGGCCAGAAAGCTATGCCTTTTCAATTGGCTTTAAGATTTAAAATCCCGCTTATATTTTATGGCGAGAATGGAGAGGTTGAATATGGAGGGTCGTTTAAGAACGCCAGTAAGCCCCACGAATCACCCGATGATTGGGATGAACTGTATCTTAAAGGCGCCGGTGTCAATGAAATAATTCAAAAAGCTTATAAAATGGGCATATTGTCAAAAGAAGAAATGGCGAATCATAATTTTGAATTTTATAAGGCGCCTGCCAAGAAAGACGTAAAACGGCTAGGCCTTCAAATGCACTGGTGGTCATATTATAAGCCGTGGGTTCCGCAGGAAAATTATTATTATGCCGCCAAAAATACCGGTTTTGAAGCAAATACAAAACGCACCGATGCCACTTATTCAAAAGCATTCAGCATAGACGATCGCCTTGATCCGTTTCACTGGCTTCTTGCGTTTATTAAGTTCGGCCAGGGACGTGCTACTCGTGAGGCGTGCAGCGATGTGCGTTGCGGGCATATTACCAGAGAAGAAGCCGTTGCGTTAGTGCAAAGATACGATCATGAATTTCCGGCCACATATTTCAACGACTTCCTGACCTACTTGGGAATGACAGAGAAACATTTTTGGCAAATTATTGACCAATACCGCCAGCCGCATATCTGGAAAAAAGAAAAAGGCAAATGGAAGCTTCGCTTTGTTGTTTCCAACAAAAGCGTATATGGCGAGACCCCTAAGAACCCTTAAGACAAAAGCCGCTTCATAGCGGCCTTTGTCTTGTCTAGGAGAGCACGGTTCTCATTCGGATTAGCATTCTTGAGATAATTCAAAATCCATTGTATTCTATGGGTAAATAAAATCATGGCCATTATCAAACTTAAAGATTTTGAAGACATAAGGGAAAAGCATAAAAACGAGAAGATGGTTTTTTGCTCGGGAACATTCGACTTGCTGCACGCCGGCCATATTTTATTTCTGGAGGATTGTAAAAATCGCGGCGATATTTTGGTTGTTGGACTCGGCGGCAATAAAATAGTCGGAAGCTATAAAAACAAAAATCCCATCATAAACGAAGTGATGCGGCTTAAAATGCTGGACTCTCTTAAAATTATTGATTATGTGTTTTTGGAAACAGCCGGACATTTATTTGATTCTCTGGAGAGGGTGTTTTTAAAATTAAAACCTGATTTTTATGTTGTAAATTCTGATGCCAGTTTAATTCCGGAAAGAAAAAATATCGCCGATAAATACAAAGTAAAATTCGTTGTCCTAGGCAGAAAATGCCCCAAGAGTTATGAAAACATCTCTACAACTAACATAATTAAAAAAATAAAGGGATTATGACAAAGATTATAAAAATAAGAGATCACCAGCTTGGCTATGATCAGCCGGTTTTTGTAATTGCTGAAGCGGGGGTTAATCATAACCAAAAACTTGATTTGGCCTTAAAATTGATTGACGCGGCGGCTGATGCCGGAGCTGATGCGGTAAAATTCCAGACCGCTCACGCTGAACAAGTGGTAACGGCAACTGGTGAGATGGCCGAGTATCAGAAGAAAAATATCGGCAAATCTGAAAGTCAGCTTGAGATGGTTCGCAAACTTCTTCCGCCTGATGACTGGTATCCCAAACTAATTGCCCATGCCAAAAAGAGAGGAATTATATTTTTCTCCACACCTCACGGCAGTTTTGCCTCAGTAGACCTTCTTGAAGGACTAGGTGTTCCGGCATTCAAGTTTGGTTCGGGTGACCTAACCAATCTACCGCTTTTGGCTTATGCTGCAAAATTGGGCAAGCCAATAATTCTTGGGACAGGCATGGCCACAACGGCAGAAGTTAAGGAGGCCGTCAGAACAATTTATAAAGCCGGGAACGAACAAGTCATAGCTCTTCACTGTACGACAAATTATCCTTGCGGACCGGAAGAAGTGAATTTGAGGGCGATGCAAACAATGATGAAAGAATTGCCTTGTCTTGTCGGTTATTCCGACCATACCCTTGGTTCGCAAGTATCGGTTATGGCGACAGCTTTGGGTGCTTGCGTAATTGAGAAGCATCTTACTCTGGACAATAATCTTCCAGGTCCAGACCACGCTGCTTCAGCAAATCCGGCTCTGTTTAAGCAAACCGTGGAAGAAATAAGAAAAGCAGGGATGATTATGGGCTCTGCTGTTAAAAAGCCGGGCCCAAATGAATTGCAGTATATACCGATGGTGAGAAGGAGCATTGTTGCCACAAAAGACATAAAGAGGGGTGAAAAATTTTCTCGGAAAAATATTGATCTTAAACGACCCGGCACCGGACTGCCGCCCAAGGCATTTGATAAGATCGTTGGCCGTATTGCCGCCAGGAATATTACCGCTGATTCACTTATCAAAAAAAGCGACACAAAATGATAATTTGTAAAGATTGTCAAGTATAATAAATAGTGTTAGTTTAAAAATCGCCTTAAGGCGATTTTTCCTATGAATCCCGAACGAGACAGCAAAAGCATATATTATACATATGTATTAAGGAATAAAGAAAACTATTTTTATACGGGTTTTACTTATGATTTACGGAAACGTCTCAAAGAACACAATGACAAGAAATCTACATATACAAAATATAGAGGTCCATACGAGCTCATTTATTATGAAGCGTGTCGAAATGAGAATGATGCTCGTCAAAGAGAAAAATATCTTAAATCAGGCACAGGCAAACGCTACCTGAAAAGTAGGTTGAGGCGTTTCCTGTCTCGTACGGGATGAGAAAAAACATACTATTTATTACCGGAACCAGAGCAGATTATGGTTTGTTGAAACCGGTTATAAAACAAATGTTCCAAAGCCCAAAAATGAAGCCAAAGGTTCTGGCTACCGGCATACATGCTTTAAAGAAATTTGGACTGACTCTTGGTGAAATAAAAAAAGATAAAATGCCCATAGTTGCCATTGTAAAGATTTCGGAAAAAGACAGCATGATTCAGTCCTTGAGCAAAGAAATTTCTGGCATAGCCGATTATTGCGCTTCCGATAAGATTGATTATATTTTTGTGCTTGGCGACAGAGATGAAGCGTTTGCCGGCGCAGTCGTCGGCTTACATCTAAATATTCCGGTAATTCATTTTTCGGGCGGAGATGTAAGCGGCCCATCGGTTGATCATTACTTAAGGAATGCCATAACCGTTTTTTCCAAGTTTCATTTTGTACAAACGATACAAAGCCGAAAAAACGCAATTAAATTAGGGACAGATCCAAAATTTACTTTTGTAGCCGGTTCGCTGGGTTTGAATGGCCTCCAACCGAACCAAATGCCGGACAAAGAAGCTGTGGCTAAGAAAATGTTGCTGGATAAAAATAAAAAGTGGTTTTTGGTTAGTATGCATCCGACGCTTTTTGACAATATTCCAACAAGAGGACAAATCGATCCTTTAATTGACTTTCTTAAAACTCTTGATGGCGAGAAAATTATAATTTACCCAAATTCAGACACAGGCGCGGCTTATTTTATAAAAAAAATAAACAGTATAAGCAAAAAGCCAGATGTCCACATTTATCCTAACTTGGCTATGGGAGATTATTTATGCTTAATGAAAAATTGCGATATATTTATTGGTAATTCTAGCTCTGGATTGACAGAGGCCGGCTTTATGAAGACACCCTTTGTAAATATAGGTAATCGCCAGAAAGGCAGAGAAGCGGGGGCAAATGTAATATTTTGCGATTATGATCAAGCAAGCATTAAGAAGGGGATTAATCTGGCGCTTTCAGATAAATTTAGAACAAAACTTCAAAAGACAAAATCGATTTACACCGGCGGAGAGGTCGCGAAAAGAGTAGTATCAATATTAGAATCTAGAATCTAGAAATTAGAATCTAGAATTTGTAAATTAAAACCTAATTCTACTTTTTGTGAAAATTAAATTTGAAGACAACCAAATACATTCAACATACAGTGACGGAAAATATTCTCTCCGCGAGATTTTTGAATACAATAATCTTCATGACAAGCTGGACTTGATTATTACCGATCATGTAGATAAAAACACGGATTGGTTTCCGCGGTATGCTTCGGAAATTAAAAAACTCAGAAAAGAATTCTCTGATTTTAAGGTACGCATTGGCTGTGAAGTGAAAATTCTTGACGATGGCACTTTGAATACGACCAAAAAAATATTAGCGGCTTCCGAAGTCGTTTTGGGCAGTGTCCATCATTTTGACGGTATTAAGACAATGACCGGACCCCAGCTTTTGGAAAGAGAGTTTCAGTTGACCAAGCTTTTGGCCCAATCTAAGCAGATAGATATACTCGGCCATCCTTTCAGTATGGTTCAAAGATTTTTTAACATTGATCCGCCGGCCGAATACATTAAGGAGGTTTATGATCTTTGCGTCAAAAATAAGATAAAATTTGAATACAACAACAAGCACGCCCTGGTAAATATAAGATTGTTAGTAAAAAAAGAGATTAAAAGAGGAAATATAAATAATTTTTCTTTCGGAAGCGATATGCACAAGGATTTGAAAGAAATAGGGGACGCCGCGTTTGATCTGGCTGACCCAGTTCCTGTTTTAGTGACTGGAGCCGGAGCGGGTGTGGGCCAAAGCATTATTAAATCGATCAAATTATCAAAGGTTAGGACTAAGCTGATAGTGGCCGATGCCGATCCTCTTGCGGCGGGACTTTACCGCGGTTCGGCTGCCTATATAATTCCAAGATATGATTCAAAGAATTATATAAATGAGCTTATTCGTATTTGTAAAAAAGAAAAAGTAAGATTTATTTTTTCAGGAACAGATATAGAATTGCCCGCTTTGGCTAAAAATAGAAAAAAAATAGAATCGCAAACTTCAGCCACCCTAATAGTCAGCGATAAAAAATCAATTGAGATTGCCGATGATAAATGGAAAACGGTAGAATTTCTCAAGAAAAACAGTTTTCCTTATCCCGACTCTTGCTTGAAGAACGAAGCTGAAGAGTTTTCAAAAAAAAGCGACTTTCCGCTTATTGTTAAGCCCAGAGTCGGTGCAAGATCAGTCGGATTCTCGGTTGTCGGTAACAAAAAAGAATTTTTAGAAAAACTGGCATCCATTCAAGAACCTATAATACAAGAGTATTTGTCAGATGAAAATGAAGAATACACGTGCAGCACCTTTTTTTACAAAGGCAAAAATTACGGTGTCATGACCAGTAAAAGATGGCTAAGGAACGGCGATACCTATAAAGCCGTTGTGGCAAAAAATAAGGGGATTGAAGATTTTATCGCTAAAGTCGGGTCGAAGCTTAATTTATACGGACCATGTAATTTTCAATTAAGAAAAGACGGGCGAAAAATCAAAATTTTTGAAATTAATTGCCGTTTTTCCGGTACGACCGGAATGGCCAGTTTCTTGGGCTTCAATGTGGCAAACTGGCTGATACAGAAAGAGCTTTTTGGGCGGCCGCTGAAAAAATTAAGCTTCAAAGAGTCATATGTGTTCAGGTATTGGAACGAAATGTTTGTAGATAAAGCCCACCCTGCCAGCTTAAACAAAAAAGGCTTTCTTGAAAACCATGATTCGGATTTGAATATTATATAAATGAAAAGCAGAAAAGAAAAAATTTTTCTGACTGGCGCCGATGGTTTTTTGGGCAGATATGTGGCCGATACTCTACGGAACAAAGGCCTTAGCTTTACCGCTTCTTCTCTTGGGGATCTGGATATAATGGACAAAAAGGCGGTTATCAATAAAACAAAAGGCTATAAATCCGTAATTCATTTGGCCGGCAATATCAGGACTTCCGATACTGATAACGCGGAGAAACATTTTAATATCAACGCCCTCGGAACTCTAAATATTTTAGAGGCATGCAGAATAAATAAAATACCGAGAATAATTCTGGCTTCTTCTGTTGAGGTTTACGGGAATTTACATAAGGCAGGAACGATCAAAGAAACCGATATAACTGTTCCAGAAAATTTTTATGGTCAGTCAAAATTATTAGCCGAGTGTTTTTGTCGGGAGTATTCGGAAAAATTTGGAATCAAATTTACGGCCTTAAGATTTACCTATTTGTATGGTCATGGTATGCATCCATCACGGATTGTGCCAAAAATGATTAATGCGGCGATTGATGGGGAACGGTTAATTTTGTCAGTTGATCCGAGCTCATTTATGGACATGGTTTATGTCAGAGATGCGGCTCAAGCCGTTTTGCTTTCACTAAAAAGTAAAAAAGCGCAGGGTGAGGTTATTAATGTGTCTTCTGGTATAAAAACAAGGATTAGAGATGTGGATAGAGTCATCAGTAGTATTTACCCCAGCTTTAAATTAAAAATAAAGACTCAAAAAGAAATAGGAAACCATTATCTTTACGACAATCATAGAGCTAAAAACATATTGAAATTTAAACCGGCATATAGTTTGGAAGCAGGTTTTCTGGATTATATTAAATGCCGGACTGACGACAAGTAATCAAAAAGCCATAAATTATGGCTTTGTCTCTAGTTATGAAATTGATGAATTGCCCGCCTAATGAAATCAGCTATGCGCCGGGCATTTTTACCATCCAGCTGTAGGTATTTTTCCTGTTCTCTTCTCAGCTTGCGTTCCAAATCTCCGTTAAGGGCTTGGGTAAGGAGATCTTTTAGGTTATCCCTGTTTGTTGCCTTAGCAGTACAACCCAGAGATACGGTGGCCGGGTCATCAAGAATGCCTCCAGCTTCTCTTTCGAATTCTAATCTAGCCATGCTGTCAGGATAAAGAATTGCGATGTTTGGCTTACGGAGAACTGCTGCTTCAAGGAGAAGGGTCGAATACATGGATATAACTACCGAAGAAAGTGCGAGAATCGCCGGCGTTTTAACGTCTTGAGAATTCCTGATCAGTCCTTGCCCTTTATATGTACCTAGAGCTTTGTTCCACGGTTCTACCTCGTGAGCGTAGTCGCTTTTCATATTCGGGTGACCGCGAGGGATAAAGTAAAGTGTCTGATCAATTTCATTCAAGGCGGCGACAACCTCAGCCAGAGCTTCAGCGGAGCCATCACCTTGGCCCCCAAACATCACTACCGGCAGATCGGCTCTAATGTTTAGCACCATTCTTCCTTCCGATGCGATTAAGTCAGAGTCATAATTTTGGTACTTGTCCAAGGCGGGGAATCCGGCTTCTACTATTCTCGATGATTCAAAATCCGGCCAGGCCTTCACGGCAATTTCAGATCCCAGCCGGTCGTTAACGCACAGATAGTCAGGACGATATAGGGGATCTTTCCAAGACGTTTTCATCTGGGCTCCCCACAAGTCCTGAATAGCGACAGTCGGACACAGGCCTCTCAATCTGGGAACCAAATCTCGGCCGACACCGGCATTTCCGCTATAGCACATACTTGTAACTAATCCGGCAATATTGGGATATTTTGCCAAAACTTCATCTGGAGAATTGAGGGTTTCGAATTTTTCACCACTTGCAGTCAGAATCTCTATGGCTCGTCCGCTGGCCAGGTATACTACATCAAAGTCTTTTTGCAGCTCTCTTGCCACGGGCAGTACGCCATTGGTTCCACCAGTATCTCGCGATGCGGCTAGCACCACCATCTCGACTCCCCCTCACTTCTTAAAGAACGAAAAGCGTATTTATTTTAGCAGTACAACCGGTGTTTGTCAATATTTACAATACTTAGAAATATCGATATTCTATTCGAGTATTTGACTCGCATCCTATGAAGAATATTTATCCGATGTCAAGGCCTCATATTGGTAATGAAGAAAGGGAGGCCGTCTCGGCTGTTTTAAAAACAGGCCATCTTAGCTTGGGCCCAAAACACAAAGAATTTGAAGAAAAATTTGCCAAGAAAATCGGCACAAAATATGCCTGTTCTGTTTCAAGCGGGACAGCTGGACTGCATTTGGCGATGCTGGGTGCCGGCATAGGTCCGGGTGACGAAGTCATAACCAGCCCATTTTCCTTTGTTGCTTCGGCTAATTGTATTTTATATGTCGGAGCTAAGCCGGTTTTCGCTGATATTGACCCGGTTACTTATAACTTAGATCCAAGCAAAATTGAAGAAAAAATAACCAAAAAAACTAAAGCTATTCTTATCGTTCATATTTTTGGACAATCAGCGGACATGTCGTCCATAATAAGAATTGCCAAAAAGCATAGACTGAAAATCGTGGAGGATGCCTGTGAATCAATTTGTGCGACGCATAAAGGCAATAATACCGGCACATTCGGCGAATCAGCGGTATTTGCCTTTTACCCCAATAAGCAGATGACGACCGGCGAAGGCGGAATGATAGTAACTGACAACAAAAAACTCCACAGTTTGTTTATGAGTTTAAGAAATCAAGGCCGGGCGGAAAATATGCAGTGGCTTGATCATGAGCGGCTTGGATATAATTATCGCATAGACGAGCTTAGCGCGGCTTTGGGGGTTGTTCAATTAAACAAGCTCGACTACCTTATAAATCAGAGAGCGGGTGTTGCCGACTTGTATAACAAATATTTTTCAAAGCATGCCGATGTCGTTCAAATACCGATAGTTGCGGCAGATAATACGCATTCTTGGTTTGTTTATGTTATAAGAATAAAAAATCCAAAAATAAAAAGAGACAGAATCATTGAAGATTTGCAAAAAGAGGGAATTGCCACAAAGGCGTATTTGCCATCAATCCACCTTTTCAGTTTTTATAAAGATAAATTTGGTTTTAAAAAAGGAGATTTTCCTGTTTCAGAATTAATAAGTAGCACCTCGCTTGCACTCCCTTTTTATGTAGGGTTGAAAGAAAAAGACATAAACCATATTGTTAATAAGGTTATTTCCGCAATAGATCTAAGACATAAACATGGAAAATAATCAAACAAACGAATTCAAGGATAAGGTAATCTTGGTTACCGGGGGAACCGGCACCATAGGTTCTGAGCTTGTTCGCCAGCTTTTAAGATACAAACCTAAACAGATCAGGGTCTTGTCTCGTAATGAAACACGGCAGTATGATTTATTGGAGTCGCTTAGATATCCTCCTAACGTTAGGATGCTGATAGGCGATATAAGGGACAGGGAGCGGTTGCAGACAGCTTTTTACGGAGTTGATATTATTTTTCATGCCGCCGCCTTAAAGCATGTGCCCTTCTGTGAATATAATCCCTCAGAAGCCATAAAAACAAATATAATAGGATCACATAACATAATAGAGGCGGCGCTTCACAGCGGTGTGCAGAAAATAATCGCCATATCTACTGACAAGGTTGCCAACCCAATGAATGTTCTTGGCGTATCAAAACTTATGATGGAACAGCTAATGATAAATTCCAACTTTTTTCTTACGGGTAAAATTAAATTAGCTTGCGTAAGATTTGGCAATGTTGCCTGGTCCAGCGGCTCCGTTCTTCCTATGTGGAAAAACCAAGCGGAAACTCATAGGCATATTAAGATGACCAACAAAAATGCTACTCGTTTTCTTATGACAATAAATCAAGCAATAAAATTAACCATAAAAGCAGCTCAGCTGTGCCATGGCGGGGAAGTTTTTATTTTAAAAATGCCTTCTGTAAGCTTGGGGGGGTTGGCGGATGCTTTTATTCAAAAATATTATCCCAAGAAAAAAATATCCATTAAAACGATAGGAGATCGCGCCGGGGACAAGGGCCACGAAGATTTATTGGGCCTGAATGATCACGGCAAAGAAATATGGACCGACAAAGATATGTTTATACTTGTTCCAAGTAAAAAAAATAATGATTTTACCAAATCTGATCAAGGATATTTTTATAATGGTTTTGAAAAAATTCAAAACAATGAAGGCTTTTCATCCAAAGATAATATAGATATTAAAAAGATATTAAAGATCATATGACAAAAAAGGTTATAATAATAGGAGCCGGCAATATCGGCAGCAGGCACCTTCAGGCATTAAGAGCCGTCAAAATATCGCTTGAGATTATTGTTGTTGATCCCGCGCAAAATTCTCTTAATCTTTCAAAAGAACGATATCAAACAATGCCTAGGGGGAAACATGAACACAAAATTAGTTTTTTTACGGAAATACCAGACAACTTAAAATCAGTCGATTTGGGAATAATTGCCACCTGTTCAGATACCCGCGCCGAAATAACAAGAAAATTATTGGCAAAGACAAAAGTTAGACATTTAGTTTTAGAAAAACTTCTTTTTAACAAGAAAAAAGATTATAAATCGATCGGACTGCTCCTTAAAAAAAATAAAGTCAAAACATGGGTAAATTGTCCGATGAGAATGATGCCGTTGTATAAAAATATTCAGCCAGAATTGAAAAAAACAAAAATTGCTTATTATGCAACTTGGGCCGGCTTTGGACTTATTACCAGCGCCATTCATTATCTTGATCATATGGTTTTTATGACCGGTTCAGATGACTTTACTGTCAATACTGACGGTATAGACTCAAAGCCTATCCCAAGCAAAAGAAAAGGATTCTTAGAACTTTCCGGAACCTTACAGATTTTGTTTAAAAATGGTAGTGTTGGAAATTTGGCATGTTTCATTAATGCCAATTTACCCATTCTGATCCAGTTTCATTGTGAAAAACTCAGATGTATTGCAAGAGAAACAGAAGCCAAAGCATGGATTTCAAGAGCTGGTGAGGATTGGAAGTGGAAGGAGATTGATGCGCAAATTCCATTTCAAAGCCAGCTTACAACCGGATTGGCGGAAGATATTTTATCTAGAGGCGAATGCGGCCTTGTCGGATATGAACAGTCGGCAAAAACACACTTACAACTGCTTGAACCGGTATTTAATTTTTTAAATAAAAATTCTTCAAAAAAATACGATTATTACCCGTTTACATAGCGCTAGAGCCTAGAATCTAGAAAACAGAATTTAATTCTACTTTCTACTTTCTACTTTCTACTTTCTGAAATTGTCTGAGAATATTCTCCTTGTCGGCGCCGGTTATATGGCCGCAGAATACGCCAAAGTTTTAAAGGTAATGAAAAAACCCTTTATTGTAATTGGCCGTGGCATAAAATCAGCCAAAAAATTTAAAGAAACAACCGGAATTAATGTTGTTTCCGGCGGTTTGAATAATTGGGTTAAAAAACAAAAAACAATTCCCAAAATCGCAATAGTGGCCGTTAACGTTGATCAATTGTCAAAAACGACAATGGAATTGCTAAGCCGTGGAGTGGAATTGATTTTAGTTGAAAAACCAGGAGGAATGACCGCCGAAGAAATAAAAACACTTTCAAACACCGCAAAAAGAAAAAAGTCGCACGTTTATGTCGCTTATAATAGAAGGTTCTACGCCTCAACCAAAAAGGCGATGGATATAATTAAGAAAGATGGCGGAGTCAAATCGTTTACTTTTGATTTTACTGAATTAAGCTATCAGATCAGCAAATTGAAACTCCCAACCGCCGTCAAGGAAAATTGGTTTTTGGCTAATTCATCCCACGTTGTTGACTTGGCGTTTTTTTTAGGCGGCAAGCCGTCAGATATGCGGTCTTATAAATCAGGAGGCCTAAGGTGGCATCCCAATGGCTCTATTTTTGTCGGAGCTGGAATATCTGAATCCGGCGCGCCATTTTCTTATTCTGCCAACTGGGCTTCACCCGGGCGTTGGGGTCTGGAAGTGTTTACTTCCAAGTCCCGCCTGATTTTTCGCCCGCTTGAAAAACTGCAGATACAAAAAATAGGCAGTTTTGCGGTTGAAGAGGTTTTGATAGACGATAAGCTTGATAAAGAATTCAAGCCGGGAGTTTATGAGCAAACGCGATCCTTTTTTTCAAATAGAAATAACTTAATTACCATTCAAAAACAAGCTGAGGCCTTAAAATTCTATAACCAAATTATTGATGGATCCGCGAAAACTTAAAGGACTCAATACGGAGAAAAATAATACTTTAGAATCGCCATTTCCATATTGGTGGGCTTTTGGCGAGCAAAATCAGCCGCAAAGAGAAAATCTATCCCAAAAAGCAGTTCTTTTTTTGGGCAATGACATGGCAACCTTTACCAAGGCTGGAACTGATGCCGATGCATATGTAAAAAAGTGCAACCAGTGTCTGGATTATATCAGGATGGAGTTTAAGGATTTTGAGCTTTATTATAAACCTCATCCGGCCGACAAAATTGAACGGGTCTCATTAAATCTGGATGGTTTTGAAATATTGGAAGACGGAATGAGCGCGGAATTGTATTTGTTTAAAAACTATGACCGGATAAGGTCAGTATTTTCTGTCGGTTCTGCCGCGTCATATAACGCTTACGCGATGGGCATGGATGCCCACGTTTTTTATAAGTGTTTTAGTAATATTTTTGATGGCGAGAAAATAAGACCGCTAGATGAATTTTATTATTCTATGCCGCTGTCGTTTTTTATCACCGATCTTGCGGAGAAACCGGTTAACAATAGCCGTTTACTAGAAAAAGATGGTGTAACGGAGACGTTTTTTAAAAGCATATTGGCTAGCAACACAAGCGATAATGTGTGGCTGGTTGTTTTTACCGTTGAATACGCAGTATTGCTTATCGCGTTGTCTAATCTGATAAGATCAATTGTGCCATCCAAGAAAGTCAGGCTTATAATTTCAAGCCATAGTTATTGGAAAACGTTGGGTTCTGATGATTTTAAAAATAATTTTGACGAAATAATTATGTGGCCGAGAATCTACTGTTCTCTTAGGCCTCTTAAGTTGTGGCAAGCCGTATTAACTGCGATAAAAGTCAAGAAATTTGATATTTCCAAGAATGATTTGTTTATTTCAATAACGCAGAATAGTTTTGTGGAAAATTGTCTAAATTCTTACAACAAAAACAGCCAAAGAATCGGCCTTATTTCCGATAAGGACTTTAATTTGTTTTATAATTCCGGAAACTCAGTTTATACGGAAAATAGCGACTTCAGATTTAGCAAGGCAAGCTGGTTTTTTAACAAAATACTCGAACCCTTGTTAGGATTAAACAGGTCGTTATTTATGTCTTACGGTAAAGACAAGGATTCTTTTATCAACAGATATCAAAAACCCGTAAATGAGATTTTTGATAAGGTGATTGTTATGAAGGCTGACACTATTTGACCCCTTTTTAACTTTTTGTTAAATTCATCTCCAGCCACTTAACATACAAAGGATAGGTTGTGCCAGACCAAACACTAGATAAGATAAGAAATGATTTGGACGACAGATCTCGCCTTTATAATACGCTAAGAAATGACCGTGGTTTTCATGAAAATATCAAAAGAGCTTATCTGCTTATGGACGAAACAATTAAGTCGGGCAATAAGTTTCTTATGTTTGGCAACGGGGGGTCAGCCGCTCAAGCTCAGCATTTTGCGGCAGAATTGGTTTGCCAGTTTGAAAAACGAAGAAAGGCAATACCGGCCATTGCTTTAACTACCGACTCCTCTATTTTGACCGCTCAAAGCAATGATTTCGGATTTCCTTCTGTTTTTGCAAGACAAATTGAAGCTTTGGCTGTGCGAGGAGATGTTGCCATAGGATTTACCACAAGCGATGTAAGCGATGTCTCGGATGATGATCACTCGTGGAACATAAGGAACGCTTTTGAGACAGCCATGACAAGGGGCGCAAAAAACATAGGATTTTTTAGTTCCAAGACAAAATACCTTCTTGGCGTGGTTGATGTTGCAATTATCGCGCCAAGCAGAAATACTGCTTTGATTCAGGAAGTTCATCAGCAAGCAATACATATTCTGTGCGGTTTAATAGAAGATGGCTTGTCTTAGAATCTCCTAACCCCAATCGGGGTTTTATGTTTACTATTTAGGCAATAATTTTATTATTTTTGAGGTGATCTAGGACAACTTTTGCTAAAATGTTTGATCTTAATTTTCGGTTGAATAATTCATATCCGTTTTCAGCCACCTGGCCTAGAAGCACCGGGTTGTTTTTGAGTTCTAAAATTTTATCGGCTAAATCTCGCGCATCCGTCAAATTACAATAAAATCCGGTCTCATTTTCTTTAAGCAATTCCATAATGCCGGGCGTTCTTCCGTGCAGAAACGGTATTTTCATTATTAAGCTTTCAAATGTTTTATGTTCAACGGAAAGCAGGGAGCGGAGTTCATCTGACAGCCATCCGATTTGAAGATGAGTTTCCTGCATTTTCTTTCTAAGATCGGCAATATCAAGACGTTCTTTTATCCATTCAAAATTTTTGCTGTCGAATGTTTTTAAAGCGCTTTCTACTTTTGGAGCCAGCAATCCGTCTCCCAGCAAGCGAAACTTTATATTTTCGTTAGACAGAATTTTTGCCGCTTCTACAAAATATTCTATTCCGCAATCAGGCAGCAATGCTCCTCTGAACAGAACGGTAAATTGGGGGAGTTTGGGTATAGAGGGGTCATAAAAAAAATCGTCTTCATTTACTCCGGTATGCGTCAGAAGCATTTTTCTTTTGGGTACTAAAAATTTTTTCGATATATAATCAATTGTGGCCTGGTTTTCAATAAGGTTTAAGGTGGCTGAATTGAACGCCAAAAAATCTACAAGCCAGCAGTAAATACCCATCGGGGAATACCAAGCTCCTTGTTTGCGAGAAACTATCTTGCCTTCATAGAAAGAAAGCAGAGAATTAAACACCACGGGTTTTCTGGTAATTAAGCGGGCAAAAGGCACTAATATGTGAGCCGAATAACCAACCCACAACAAATCGTAATCTTTAGCGACTCTCTTGTGTTGTTTGTATATGTTGCTGAATTTTTTCAGTCCTGGAGTGTGGTCTCTAATATCTATTATTTCTACGCCATTTTCCCTAAGCCCCTTTAGATATGAGCTATCTCTGGCTGGTATGTGCTTGGTTATGTTTAAGTAGCAAATCTTCATTTTTTAGAATCTAGAAGCTAGAATCTAGAAAGTAGAATCTGGAAAATTAGAATCAAGATTTATTCTATTTTCTACTTACTATTTTCTATTTTCTGAACTTATTAGATACCATTCCACTGTTTTCTTTAATCCGGTTTCAAGGCTTGTCTTAGCTTTAAATCCCAACTCCTTCTTGGCCTTTGCGGTGTTAAAAACTCGCCTTGGCTGGCCATCTGGTTTGTCTTTGTCCCAAATCAGCTTACCCTTAAAGCCGGTTAGGCCGGCAATTGTTGTTACGATTTTTTTGATCGGGATTTCTTTTCCCGGACCTAAATTTATAGGATCGGGGCTGTTGTATCTTTCGGTTGCGAGAATAACACTGTCAGCCGCGTCTTCAATATAGAAAAAATCTCTTGTCGGTTTGCCCGTTCCCCATATTTCTACAAATGGCTGATTATCCCGTTTGGCATCCGTAAATTTTTTTATGAGAGCGGGGATGACGTGTGATTTTAGCGGATCAAATTCGTCTCCGGGCCCGTACATATTGGCTAAAATCACGCAGACGCCGTTAAAATTATATTGTTTTTTGTATGCCTGTAGCTGTACGGTCAGCATTTTTTTAGCCAGGCCGTATGGAGCGTTTGTTTCTTCAGGATAACCGTTCCAAAAATATTCCTCACTTATCGGCATGGGAGCCGATTTTGGATATGAGCATATGCTTCCTATGGCTACAAATTTTTCAATACCCGCTTGTCTTGATACTTCGATCATATTCGTGTTCATAGTTATATTGTCATAAAACAACGTGGCCGGATTATTTATATTATAGCTTATGCTTCCTGCGTTAGCCGCCAAATGAATTACCACGTCTTGGCCCTTGACTGCTTTTTGGCAATTTTCAAATTTGCGAAGATCGCAATTTCTGGAACGTGGGATAGTGATGTTTTTTTCAGGTACTCCTTTTTTGATTAATTTTCTTACGACATGAGAACCCAAAAATCCCGCTCCGCCGGTAACGAGTATTTTTTTATTCCTTAAATTCAGATATTGTTTTTTTACCGAAGGTGTTCTGTTCATTAAGCAAGGATCTTTGTTATTATGCTTATCTCTTTGTCCGTCATTTCGGGATTGTTTCCTATATAAAAACCCTGTTTATGGACAAGATCAGCGTTTGGGTTTTTAAAACTTTTGTCGTGATTCGGCAGGTATTTTTTGAAAAACGGCTGTTTTGTAATATTGCCGGCTACGATAGGGCGGACTTCAATTTTGTTCTCGCACCTTTTCAACAGGTCATCCCTGATTTTTGTTGAACGGCAGACGATTGGTATCGCAAAGCTAGACAAGAAATCTATGTGATCGAATCTTATCGGATAATATCTTTTTTTGTTTTTATAAATTATGTCGGCTATTTTAAGGAAATTTTCGTTTCGTTTATTATTTGCTTGATCGATGTGTTTTAGTTGACTGTTTCCAATGAATGCGTTGATCTCTGTTGGCCTAAGATTGTAGCTTAGGTCGTAAAAGGTGTAACGGGCATAAAAATTATTTATATTGTGTGTTTTTCTAAATTTTTCCTGTTCGGTTTTATCTAAATTCCTGTCCCAACCGTGAGCCCGTACCATTTTAAGCATGGTGGCCAATTGTTTATTATCGGTACAAACGGCTCCACCTTCGATAGTTGACATATGGTGCCCTACAAAAAAAGAAAAAGTGCTTGCTAAGCCATAGTTGCCTAATTTTTTGCCATTATAAACAGTTCCTAATGATTCACAGTTGTCTTCCAATAAAATTATTTTTTTCTTTTCACATATTTTCTTTATTTTATCAATATCATCGCAAAGTCCCAAGAGGTTGGTTATGAAAAAAGTTTTTAAACCGGTATTTTCCAATATATTTCCCAGTTTTTTACTCGACACATTAAGCGTATCCAGTTCCACATCGATTGGAACCGGTTCCAGCCCAAGCTGAATGAGAGGCATTACATTTGTTGACCAAGTCAGAGCAGAAAAACCGGCCCGATCGCCTCTTTTTAGCCACCCAAGATTTAGGAGCGCCTGCGTTAAAGCCAAATTAGCGAAACTGCCGCTATTAAAAAAAACCGAGAATTTTCTACCCTGATGTCTGGCAAAATTTTCTTCAAATTTAAGACACTCTTGACCGAAGCTCAATTGTTTGGACGAGGAAATAAAACTCATTAATTGAGCTTTTGTCTCCTTCTCTTTATAAAAAGTTGATTTTATTAGTTTTATGATTGCCATTATTTAAAACCAGCCGTTTTTAGCATCTTCTTGACGTGGGGATGCCAGTTGGTGTTTATTTTATCAAACCAAGCGAGTTGCGAATGCTGCCGCTTGTCAAAATGTTTAAACTCCTCCTCTTTAGTTTTAACCAGAAAAACAATGATCAGATCGTGGTAAAAGCGCTTATCGTGCATAAGAAACAAATCTTCAACCCCGATAAGTTTAAAGCTTAAGCGGTCCGATTTAACCCCCAACTCTTCTCTAAATTTTCTTTTGACGGCTTGTTCTTTGGTTTCTCCTTTTAACACTCTTCCGCCTATGAACAACCAAAGATTTTTGGCTGGAGGAATTATTCTCTTGCCCAGCAAAAACCTTTTTCCATTAACAATAACTAAATCCACACAAACACGGGGGGAATATTTTAATAAAGATTTATATATCTTTTCAGGGATGTAATTATTTGTTGCCGCCATTTTTTATTTTTTAAGGTTATTAATATCGTCCCAAACCATTATTTTTACAAGGTCTTTGAATTTAGTTTTGGGTTTCCATTTTAACACTCTCCTTGCCTTTTTTGTATCAGCGATAAGGATATTAACTTCAGCCGGCCGGTAATATTGAGGATCAATTTCCACATATTTTTTCCAATTACCGAGGCCCGCTTCTTTGAAGGACAATTCTACGAATTCTTTTACGGTGTGAGTTTCGCCGGTGCCAATGACATAATCATCCGGTTTTGGCTGTTGCAGCATCAGCCACATTGCCTCGCAAAATTCCGGAGCGTAACCCCAATCTCTTTTGGCGTCCAGGTTGCCTAAGTATAATTTTTTGTCCAAACCGGCTTTTATTCTGGCGATGCCTCTGGTTATTTTTCTTGTTACGAATGTTTCTCCCCGGCGAGGACTTTCGTGGTTAAAAAGTATTCCATTTACCGCAAACAAACCGTATGCGTCTCTGTAAAGTTTTGTCATGTTGCAGGCAAATACTTTTGCGGCGCCGTATGGGCTTTGAGGGATAAACGGCGTATTCTCATTTTGGGGCGGCTTGGACACGCCGAACATTTCAGACGATGATGCTTGATAAAATTTAACTTTTCTTCCCGTTTCTAATTGAAAATCCCTAATCGCTTCAAGAATTCTCAAGGCGCCGTTGCCGGTAATATCCATTGTGTATTCGGGAATCTCAAACGAAACCTTGACATGGCTCTGTGCGGCTAGGTTGTATATTTCGTGTGGCTTGACCTTGTAAATTATTTTTCTGATAGTGCCGGCATCAGCCAAGTCGCCATAATACATAAAGAACTTCCTTCCTTTTTTATGAATTTCTTGAAACAAATGATTAACTCTGGCTGTGTTGAAGGTGGATGCTCTCCTTATCATTCCATGAACAAAATACCCCTTTTTTAAAAGTAATTCCGTAAGATATGACCCATCCTGGCCCGTAACACCAAAAATTAAAGCCACTCTCTTTTTCATAGGCAACCTCAATAAGATAATCAATTTTCTAGCTTTTGGCAATACGGTGTGGTTTAATTAAAGTACGATGAATTTTGTAAAAAAATTCAACTATTTTTATCAGAATGGGTTTGCCAGAAAAGTGGCCACCCTTCAGGCGGGAAGTTTTAGTGGAGTTATTGTTCAGGCTGTTATCGGCATAGTTATCGCCCGACTGCTTCAGCCGGAACTTTTTGGTATTTATGCCCTTGCTATCGGCATGGCCGGTATGACCAGTTTGGTGTTGGGCATGGGTATTCAAGAAGCCGTATCTAGTTTACTGGGAAGGGCTTACGCCAGAAAAGATGATGTTGAGGTCAAAAATATTTTGAGTTTTATGCTTAAGATAACTTTTATTGCCGCGCTTGTTGTTATTTTGATCTCCGCGTTCTTGCCGAATATGGCGGATAGATTATACGGCGATTCTGTTATAGGTGTTTATGCCGCTATTGTGGTTATTGCGTCCGTCTTTTCATCGCTCATGTTCACTCTTGCGTATTCTTCTTTTCAGGTTACAGGAAGGGTTAAGTCGCTGGGCCTGCTTATTTTATCCGATCAGTCGTTGAGATATGTATTGTCTCTGGTCTTTATTCTTATTGGATTTGGGGTAATGGGTGCTGTTAGCGGTCAATTGGCCGGGGCAATGATTCTTTTCGTTGTATCCGCCATGTTGTTTAATAATATTTCAAAAAGTGAACCGATTTTTCCAAAGTTGTGGCACCTTTTAAATTCTGTGGCCGGGGCTGATCTTAAAAAATATTTCGGCTTTACTTTTTGGGTGGCGCTGGATAGGAATATGGGCAATGTTTATATGGCCTTGCCCGTCATTCTTACGGGTGTTTATGTTACGGCTTCAGAGGTGTCATTTTTTAAACTTGCCTTTGGCTATACAAATCTTGTATTGAGTTTGCTCGGGCCTATTTCGGTTTTGCTTAATGTTGAATTTCCTAAAATTAAGATTGAGGACAGGGGGCAGTTGTATGACAATTTCAAGAAGGTCTCCCTTTATTCTTTAGGATTGTCGGTTTTGTTGACTGTCGGCGCGGCGGTTGTCTCGCCGATCGCGTTTAAAATCCTTTACGGCGAAAGTTATTTGCCAAGCATTAAATATGTTTTCGGACTTATTTTATATGGTGCTTTGTTCGGTATCGGGGTCGGACTTGGGCCGATGTGGCGGGCGATAAATAAGGTCAAGGTTTCAATATTGATAAATTCAGTTATTCTTGGCGCAGGTATTCCTTTGGGGCTGTGGCTTATCAAAACCTATGGCTTGTTTGGCTCAGTAATTATGGTTACCACGTGGTTTGCGCTAAGCCACTTTATCTCGTTTTTTTATTTAGTAAAAAAACTAAAGAAATAGGATTTTGTTTGTGTGATCGGATAAAATAAAAAATTGCCTGACTGCAATAGGCATATCAGGCAAAAATGTTGACCACCATACAACTAATTGAGATAAAATCACTAGTGCGTGAAATGAAAATCACCAGGATCATGCTCCGTCAGGGGCTGGTTACTCACTTGAAGAATTTCAACCTTAACCTTAAAAGTCTTAGCCATTTGCTTTGCTAGCCGGTTGATTCTAGGATGGTCATCCGGCACTAATCCGACGACTTCAAAAACCCAATTTTTATTATTGCCGAAATTTATTGTCCCCAAGAATCTTCGTTTTAATGTTCTCTTAGAACACCCAATTAAGGCCAGAAGAGGATTATAAGAATCATTTGGTTCCGGTATCATAGATGCGAGAACACCGATTGAATCCCAATTACCTATTTGATCGAAATCAATGTAGCAAGAATTACCTGCCGCGAAACCAAAACCGTTTCGAACTAAAAATCTTGCTGTTTGTACAGCGAGAGTTTCTCTGATCATCCTCCCCCCTCTTTTTGTCAAGGAATAATCTGGGCTAGCTCCCTTTTGAGGTAGGCCAGACTATTAAAATATAAGATAGCACGCGTGTTGATATTTGTCAACTTTTACGTTTTTGGGGAGGGATGAGTATTTAAACTAAACCTTGGCGAACCTTTTTCCGGCAAGAAATTCTTTGATAATTACGCGGAGTATTTCCATGCCAGATTTGAAAGGACTCATTTTGCGTTTGCCGCCGATTCTGGCCGGCTCATCAACTCCTATTTCGGCGACCTTGAGACCGGCTTTTGCAAATTGAATTGCCTGCTGGGCTGTCCAAGCCCATGCAGGAGTGTTCATTCCGATGCTGTTATAAGCTGAACGCCTATAGGCCCTGAATCCCACCAGAACATCAGTATAACGGGCATGGAACAAAATATTGATTAATTTTGTGAAGAACCAATTACCAAGACGAGTTATTGCGTCATCGTCGTAACTTTTGGCGCCGTCTTTGTAACGTGAAGCAACAACTAAATCATACCCTTCATTTATTTTGGCAATTAAATCAGGAACCCTTTCCGGTATAGAACTGCCGTCGGGGCATAATTCTACTATTATGTCAGAGTCAGTCATGGCTATTACTTCCATGACCGCATTGCCATAACCTCTGCTTTGTTGGTGGTATACGCGATAGCCATTTTCTTTGCAGTATTCTACTGTTCCATCAGTAGAATTTCGATCGGCAACAATAATCTCGTTGATAATATTCTTATCCAAACGAGGGAGTGTCCATCGAAGTCCTTCAACTTCATTAATTGTGGGAGCGATTAAAACTACTTTCATGATTTTATAACTATACACTGACTGGTTGAAAGTTCAATAACTGATTCGTCTTTATCTTTAAAAAATTCGTCAAAGGCCTTTTTAACTCCAGCCAGATTGGAATAATCATGCGAAATCATTATACCCCTTTTTACCATTCTGGGATAGAAGAATTTTAAGCATTCCAGGGTGCTTTGGTGCAGATCAACGTCAAAGTGAACAAACGAAAACGTCCTATCTTCTATCGGTTTTGCGGTTTCCGGGAATGTGCCAAGGTAAAAATTGATATTTTGGTAGTTGGCCAGGTATTTTTTTACGGAGGCGAGATCTATGGCCAGCATATGTTCATGCCAAGTACTGTTATCCATAGATGTTGGTTTGGGCAATCCCTCGAATGTATCAAAAAGATGAAGCGCTTTGTTCGGACTAACCTCGCGAATTAATCTAGCCGATCTGCCTGCATAAACGCCGACTTCGGCAAGGTCGCCGGGCAGTTTTTTGGTTGCAAAAACTGAAAAATATAACTGGATCATTTCAGCCGGCCACATCAGCGAATTTCCGTCTCTTTGTATTCTTTGGACCAAATCGACGGCTTCTTTGTCTTTGTTTATCTTCAGCAGTTGAAATTGTCCAAACTTAACTGGCCAGCTAAGAAGACGAGTTACTATTTGTAGAATCGGATTTTCACTTACACCGATTCTGTGGATGATTTTTTTGGCCTTATTCATTTTGTGGAGTTTGAATCAGTATATACCAAAAATTTAATAACATACAATACGGGTTGCTAGTTTTAGCTGTTTAAATTATCATAATCTGATATGAACATGCGCTCTGTTTCTAAAAATAAGAAAAAACCAGCTCTCGATTTTAAAAAAACAGAATCGAAAAAGTTATCGTTAGCTACAAAACTTATTCTTTACAGGAAGATGTTTTTGTCCAGAAAGGCTGAAGAAAAAATTCAGGAAGAATATAAGAATGATGAAATGAAAACCCCCATGCATATGTCTATGGGCGAGGAGGCAATTGCTGCTGGAGTTTGTACGGCTTTAGGCCAGAGGGCGCAGATTTTTAGCACCTACAGGACTCATGCTGTTTATTTATCATCTACGGAGGATATTAAAGGTTTTTTTGCTGAATTATACGGCAAGGATTCCGGATCTGGAGGAGGAAAAGGCGGTTCAATGCATTTAGCTGATCCTGATAAGGGGGTCATGTTCAGTTCGGCGGTGGTCGGTACAAATATTCCTTCCGCTCTCGGAGCTGCTTTTGCGAACCGTCATTTTAAAAACAAAAAAATAGCGGTTGCTTTTTTTGGAGACGGAGCGGTTGATGAAGGCGTTTTTTGGGAAAGTATTAATATGGCTTCGCTCTGGAAGTTGCCGGTCCTGTTCGTATATGAGGACAACGGTTTTGCCATACATACGCCGGCATCTTTGAGGCATAGCTATAAAAATATTGCGCAAGTCGTCAAAAGTTTTGGATATCAGGTTGTTGAATATAGCGGCGCCGATGTTGAAGAAATTTTTCAGCTGGTGAGATCATCCTTAAAACGCCTTGATAACGGACCAATTTTTTTAGCTTTGAAATATTATCGCTATCTTGAGCATGTCGGCACAGAGGAAGATTTCAGCGCCGGTTATCGTGATAAAAATGAGTTTTTAAAATGGCACCGGAAGGATCCGGTAAAAATGCAAAGAGATAAGTTGGTAAAATTGGGGTTGGTAAGCAGAATATTAAAATTAGAACAAGAAATATTGGATAAAATAAACAAAGCCGTTTCTCAAGCCAAAACTGATACACTCCCGAATCCTAAACGGCTTTATTTTGGAGTTTATGAAAATGAAAAGGAAAAATAAAAGAAAAATAAGTTATCAGCAGGCCATCAACGAAGCTCTTCATCAGGAAATGGAAAGGGATGCCAGGGTTTTTATCTATGGATTAGACGTGGCTGACCACAAATCAATTTTCGGTTCAACGGCCGGATTGGCAAAAAGATTTGGGGGTTCACGATGTTTCAGCACCCCTTTGTCTGAAGACGCTTTAATGGGTTTTGGAATAGGAGCGGCTTTAAACGGCCTTCGTCCGGTGAATGTCCATATTAGGGTAGAGTTTTTATTACTTGCCATGAACCAGTTGGTTAACATTGCTTCTTCTTTAAGGTATGGCAGTAATGGCAAAATTTCCGTACCGCTGGTAGTACGAGCGGTTATAGGCCGCGGTTGGGGCCAAGGTTACCAGCATAGTAAAAGTTTGCAATCGCTTTTTGCCCATATTCCTGGATTAAAAGTAATAATGCCCACAACACCCTATGATGCAAAAGGATTAATAATTTCTGCCATAAGAGACAACAATCCTGTTATATGTTTGGAAAACAGGTGGCTGTATTGGATTGAAGACCATGTTCCCAAAAATCTTTATACTGTACCAATAGGGAAAGGCCGTGTTCTTAAAAGAGGCGCAGATATAACCGTTGTAGCAACTTCTTGGATGAACGTGGAGGCTTATGACGCCGCCACTGTTTTGGCCAAAAAGGGGGTTAATATAGAGATCATAGACCCCAGAACGATCTACCCGTTAGATGAGCAGTTAATTGTTAAGTCAGTAAATAAAACAGGCCATTGTATCGTAGCTGATTACGACTGGCTTAATTGCGGTTTTAGCGCCGAAGTTGCTTCCCGTGTTTCTGAAAAATGTTTTGGGAAATTAAAGTCGCCTGTGACGAGAATAGGTTTTGCGCCAACGCCGTGTCCTACAACTAGGCCGTTGGAAAACTTGTTTTACCCTAACGCGACTGACATTATTCGCGCAGTAGAAACCAAACTGGGCTTAAATAGGGCAGATCTAAGCAAAGAAAAGTTTCATACCTGGGAAAACAAATTTAAGGGGCCGTTTTAAAATGACAGACAGAAAACACAAATTACTGATTTTGTCCGTCGTGTTGATAATGGTTATTTATTTTTACCTTGGCCAGCCCAAACTTGCCGATGATGGTTTTCACTACGAAGGTTTTACTGAAAGTTTAGCTAGGGGCGTAGTTGATTTTAAGTCGTTTTACGGATTTCAGGGGCTTTCAATCATATCGGTTCCAATTTTTTGGATTACAGGGAGCAATTTGGCGATTGTTTATACTTCAATGGTTTTAGTGCTTTTATCATTACCACTGGTTTACCTGACTGCGAGAGATATTTTTAACAGCAACAAGGCGGGCGTTTACGGTCTGATCATATTTTTATTAACCCCATATCCGTATACGACCCTAATGAGAGGTTTCCAGGAAGCGGCTCTTTTGTTTTTTATACTCCTTATTATTTATGGGAGTATTAATAAACGATCTTGGACACCTCTGGCTTGGGTATTTGGCGGAATCGTGAAGCCGTTTGCTTTGACCCTTGCGCCTTTATTTGCGCGTGAAATTTGGAGGAAAAAAACTTTTATTTTCCTTGCCGTCGGTTTGTCTATCGGCTTTTTGTATCTTGCCACTAGTTATATTCAAGTCGGCCATCCCATTAACAATGCGGCCATTAATTCATATCAAGGGCCGTTTGACACAGGCAATCCGCCCCCGCTGGTTGAAAGTTTTGTTATCAGCATTAAAGGACCATTAAGAATTGCGGCAAATCTATTTTTAGCTTACAGAAAAATTATGGTTTCACCGTTTTTAATTATGGTCGGGCTTTGGATGCTGTGGCGGGACAGAACTTTCAAATACAGAGAAGTTTTTATCTATTCCATTTTTCTTAATTTTTTGCTTTTAAGTTTTATGGCCTTTTCTTTTTCTAAATACTTATTGCCGGCAACAACCCTGATATCTCTGGCCGCCATACCTTTTATAATGAAGCATAAATGGGCAATGTTTGTATTTCTTGCCGACTCAATTACAGTTTTCCTGCCCATATGGAATTTTTTCGGCAATAATTATTGGTCGAATGTGTGGATTTATATGACCCCCTTTTATTTGGGAATAGCCGTGTTTGTATATGAGCAATTATTCACGAAGCATAATTTTAATCCCAACTCTTAACGAGAGGGAAAATCTTGAAAAGTTAATTCCGGCGCTTTTTGGTTTGATGCCGGATATTTCGGTTCTGGTCGTTGACGATAATTCAAGCGACGGCACTCAAGAACTGGTTGAAAAATTAAAACACAATTATGGCAACCTTTTTATTCTTACGCGAACATCAAATTACGGTTATGGACGTTCAAGCATAGACGGGTTTAGGTGGACGCTTGAAAGAGATTATGATTTTCTTGTGACCATGGATGCCGATTTTTCTCATGATTTTAATGTTGTGCCTGCTCTGCTAAAAAATCTGGAGAACTACAGCGTTTCTATCGGATCCCGTTATGTTCAGGGCGGGGGAGTTAAGAATTGGAGTTTTGTCAGACAAATATTGAGCAAGTTTGCCAATCTTTATGTTAAAATGATCTTAAGGCTTCCCATTATGGACGCCACGACTGGTTTTAACGCTTATCGAGCGGATGTTTTGAGGAAAATAGATCTGAATTATATAAACTCAGACGGCTACGCGTTTTTAGTGGAACTGAAATACCGGCTTTTCCGGGCCGGTTGCGACGCTATCGAGTATCCCATATTGTTCAGTGAGCGTAGAGAAGGCCAGTCAAAAATGTCGTCCAAAATAATTTGGGAAGCGATCTGGCTGCCGTGGCGATTACGACTTAGTCGTTAATACTGATTTTTATCTCCCGGCTTGTTTAAGGGCAATTCGAACGGTTTTCAAGATTACCCCGAGATCTAATAGAAGTGAGCGGTTTTTTATGTAGTAAAGATCATATTTTAATTTTTCAGCGGCATCTTTTATAGAGGAGCCGTAGTGGAAATTGATTTGTGCCCAGCCTGTGAGGCCCGGTTTGGTCAGATATCTTTCTTCGTAAAACGGTACGTTCTTTTGCAGTGTGTCGTGAAATTCTGGTCTCTCCGCCCTGGGGCCGACAAAAGACATTTCACCTTTCAGTATATTCCAAATCTGCGGAAGCTCGTCTAGGCGAGTTTTTCTTAAGAAGTTGCCGGCTTTTGTTATCCGAGGGTCGTTCTCGGTGGTCCATACGGCGCCCGTATTTTCCTCTGCATTCTTTCGCATTGTTCTGAACTTAATTATTTCAAAAACCTTTCCCGCCTGGCCCACCCTTTTTTGTTTATAAAATATCGGACCCGAACTCGTCTTAACCGCCAGCACAATGAAGGGATACAGAACAAGGGAAACGATTCCAATAATGACGGCAAAAAAGGTATCAAACACTCTTTTTATTATCTCATATCCCCGCTTCTTTCCTTCGCTGAGATTTTCCAGAAACCAGATCTGGTTTATGGCTCCCAGCGGCACTTTGCCGGTCAGCCGTTCATAAAACGATGCTAGGTTGAAGAATGATATCTTCTGTCCGATAGATTTATAAAAAATATTTATTATTTCTGGTGTTTGATATGCGTCGGGGCTGATCACCACCGCATCTATTCCCTCGCTATTTATTGTTTTCTCAAGATTGTGCAGTCCTTGGATAATACCGAATTTTGTAAATTCGTCTTCAGCCCCAGCCGGTTTTTCCGGCGCCAGATCGACTACACACCTAAGCTCATATCCCAGTTGCGGATTTTCTTTTATAAATCCGGCCAGTTCCAGTGTCTGCTGATTCAAGCCGACTATTAGCGCCGATTTCTTGAATTTTTTCTCGAATACTCTGTTAAAGCCGAATCTTACGCTGAACCCAAGTCCTGTGAAAATTGCCGCGAAGATGGCCAGATTGGTTTTCGGAGTGATGCTAAAGACCGGAATCAGGTAAAAGAATGCTATTGATATTACCAACGAAACCATGATCGCCTGGAGAAGCGAGGAGTAGAAATGGATATTGTTTCTCAGCGTTGCCGGCTCATACAAATTGGCAATATAAAAAACAATAAGCCAAACGACGAAAATTAGCGAAAAAGGCGCAAGGTGGAATTCAAGTTTTTCGGAAAATGTTTGTCCGTATCTTAGATACAGAGTCAGCAAAAGAGAGCAGAAAAGGATGGCGAGGTCGGATGTGAATAAGAGAAACTTCTTCATTAGATTAACCTAAACTCTATCAAAAAATTGAAAAAAGTAAAGATCTCTTGTCGAAGTATTTGTGCGTGGTATTATTCTGTTTAAACCGAAAAAGTCGAAGTAGGTTTTAATGGCAGAGAAGGCTAGTAGCTTGAAAATCGGAATAATTGGCTTAGGGATGGTCGGTGAGCCGATACGGAGATGGTTTGAGGAAAAAAGAGGATTTAAGCGCGGAGTCGATCTTTTCTGTTATGACGCTGATCCGACCAAGGGCTATTTTGACGACTACAACTTGGCTGATATTGTGTTTGTTTCTGTTCCGACTCCGCCCAATCCTGATGGCAGCTGCAATATATCCATAGTTGAAAACGTAGTCGCCGGCATAAAGGGGGAGAAAATAATTGTCATCAAATCAACTGTGCCACCAGGGACCACCGAGAGGTTTCAAGGTAAATTTCCTCAGCACAAGTTCTTGTTTAATCCGGAATTTCTTACCGAATCACAAGCATGGGAGGATTTTCTAAAGCCGGTTCGACAGATTGTGGCTTACACCGAACAAAGCAAAGATGTTGCTTTGGCGGTGTTAAATTTGCTGCCGATTTCGTACTATCAAAGTCCGTGGTTAGCTTCCACATATCTGATCAGAGGGCACACTGCGACGGAAGCGGAAGTGATTAAATACGCCTCGAATGTATTTGGCGCGGTTAAGGTTAGTTTCGGAAACATGGTCTATGATGTGTGCGGCATCGTCAGAACATCTAGCGGTTTGGAAGTAAATTATGAAAATATCAGAGACGCTCTTGGTGCCGATCCCAGAATCGGCCCGGCGTGGCTGGATGTTAATCATGGGTCATATCGGGGATTCGGCGGTTACTGTTTCCCTAAAGACCTAAGAGCATTTACTGAATTTTGCAGGAGCTTGATTAAACCCTTAAAGGCGTCTGAAAACAAAAGATTATCGGGGGTGCTTCAATTTCTTGAATCAGTTTGGGACTATAACAACAGACTTCTCGGAACGCAGAATTTAACAGTAGAAGATGTTTCTAAACACGACAAGGAAATCATATTAAAAAAGAAAAAGAACACAGAGTAACCCCGCTTTAGCGGGGTTTTTGGTTGCCAAATTTAATTTTTTGACGGGTAATTACGCAATTTCGAGGATTGAAAGCGATCAAAATTAGTCAATTGCAAAATTCTGCTATAATAATTGAGTGAAGAATATCGTTAAAGTAAGATTGTCGGTAATATTATTTGCGGTATTAATTGTGCCGTTTTTTATGTTTTCCATTGCGTCGGCTGATGTACTGGGGCAGAATGTCAGATTTAACACCAACAGCACCTTCGACAAACTCGGACGGACATCTGCGACCGCCACACTGCGCCATATCGGCGAGAACGCCTATTTTTATGTGGACGATAGTTATTGGGACGATTTAGATGCCATCAAAAGACAAAATCTTCTGTCGGAGATAACCCAGCTGGCTCAAGAATTTGACATTACAATATATCCGCTAGAAACCTCATTCTGGGGGCATGAGGCCAAACCGGGTATTGATGGCGACAACAGAATAACCATACTTTTGGAACAGCTAAAATCGGGGAATGGCGGATATTTCAGCACCTCCAACGGTTATCCGAAAACATCGACTTCCGAATCAAATGAAAGAGAAATGGTGGTCGTGAACGCTGAGTCGGTTGCCGGTATTTATGCCAAAACATTTTTGGCTCACGAATTCGAGCATTTGATATCTTTCAACCAGAAAGAGCTGGCAGATAATGCCAGCGAAGAGGTGTGGCTGAATGAATTGCGGGCGGAGTACACTACGACCTTGGTTGGATATAACAACTCTTTTGCCGGTTCTAACCTGGAAAGAAGGGCAAACACTTTTTTCAACAATCCATCCGATAGTTTGACCGAGTGGCCGAATGTATCGTTGGATTATTCTTTGGTTGCGCTTTTTGCCGAGTACATAGCAGAAGAATATGGCCAGGATCTACTTAAAGAATCGCTTCAATTGGGTCTTGCAGGAATTTCTTCGATTGATGCGGCGCTTGCGGCTCGCGGTAATCCGGACAGGTTTCCGAATCTATTTTCTAATTGGCTCATTGCCAGCTATGTAAATAATGAATCCTTGGAATCCAAATTCGGTTATGCGAGGGCGGAACTTAAGAATCTCAAAGCAGTACCGCAGAGGATAACCGTACTGTCGTTTTCGGATTCCAGTGTTTTTGATTATTTATTAAAACCTTGGCAGCCATATGGCCACAAAATTTATGCCAACGGTTTAGCAAACGATAAGGTGATCAAACTGTTTCCGGAACCTGGTCTCAAGTTTGTTTACGCCGACAATTTAGGTCGTTCCGCAATTTTAGAAGGGGATTTTTACGTTACCAATCCCGGTGGTTTGGATTATTTCTTTATATTTCCTGTTAATTCTTATAAAACAGAGGGTTTTGGTTTGGTGGAGAGCGAGTCTGGCGGGCGTCTTACCGTTTCTTTTATGGATAAACCGTTGGGTGTTGATTTTGGTTCAATAATCAAAGACGGAGCGCTGATTAAAAAAGCAACCGAAAATGAAACATATGTCATCGAGGGAAAATATAAGCGATATTTAAGGCCGGAAATAATCGCTCTTTATGGTCACTTGAATGCCGTCAAAGCGATAGAAGTTGATGAGACGACCTTTCATTCTTATACAACCGCAAACTACGTTAGATATGTAAACGACGAGAGGGTCTATGCCGTCTGGCCTGATGGTACGAAGCACTGGCTCAACATTACGCCCCAGCAATGGGAGGCCTCCGGCCGCGACTGGGGAGCGATATTTATTATTAACGATCTGGAACTTAATACCTACAAAATCGGAGCCGATATAACGAGATAATATTGATTTATAAACCTTGCGTACGCATTATTTATAAATCAATAACACACTTGAAGTTTTACGAGGACTTAGAAAAAGAGCGAGCGAGAGTGCTGAAAAGCATTGAGCGTTTCGGTTGGACATCCGATCATAATTTAGATTGGTGGGCTTGCAGTATAATATCTTCCGACGGAATACCTATTTTTGTTGAATTCGAGGACGGATCAGGACTGTTAACTCATCGTTATTCGGAAGAATGGCGAATTTGGTCTGATCCACTTTGCGATAAAAATGATTCCGTGGCGAAGGTAGAAGAATTTGCATTAGAAATATTTAAAAATAATAGCGTCAAGAATATCTGGTGTGATGATGTCTCAGATAAAATCTATCTGGGGCTTAAAAGCCGATTGTCTTTGAAAGATTTTGCGTTTTCACCTCTTAATCCTACAATTAAGCCAGAGATTAAAGAGAATTATTTACCCTACTATCATCTTTTCTGGCCAGTTTTAGAAATGGCAAAATATGACCCTTCTTTGCGTGGCGGGCATTTTAAAGAAATAAGAAATGCTCGGAACAAATTTTATAAAGAGCGCAAGGTGAAGGTTTTAAAAACCTCCGAATTAAGCCGAGAAGATTTATTAAAGATAATTGACGATTGGACTAGTGAGGTGACGAGAAAACAAAAAGAAGATGTGTATGATTTGAAATATCGCTTGATAATAAAAAATAATTTCAGAGGATTCTCGACGGCTAGGGTTATGGTCGTTGACGGCCGGCCGGTTGGACTTAATGCTGGTTATGATGTTCCTAATCATCCCGGAAGATTCGCCGGAGTTATTGGCCTCCATGATTATTCCGTCAAAGATTTGGGGGCGGTTTTATATTTGGAAGATTTGGATTGGATTAAAAATACCGGCTATAAAGAATTAGATATGCAGGGAACAGAATATGAGTGGGAATTGAAAGTCAAAACTCAATTCGGAGCAGCAATAGAAAGAAAAACAGACACGTTTTCGATTCAAAAACAAGGGTCTTGATTTGTTGTATTTTTATGTTATCCTTTTTGAGCTTCTTTAAAAAACCCAAAAGGCGGGTATGGCTAAAAGACAAGAGCCCCTGTTTCCTCACGAGGACGTGTATGTAAGATTAATGTCGTCAAGAATTCATGGCATAGGATGTTTTGCTATTCGTGATATCCCGGCAGGGACCAACCCATTTGAACATTCCAGTGGCAAGATGATTTGGATAGGCAGGAATTTTATCGAAGGGCGTACCCTAGAGTTAAAACTTCCTCGAGAGTTGAAAAAACTCTACAGGGATTTTTGTGTCAGGAGAGGCGATAACTATGGCTGTCCGGAGAATTTTAATCAACTCGATGTCAGCTGGTATCTGAATCATTCAAAGAAGCCGAATATGGTTTGTAAGGTCGAAAGAGGAGTGTATAATTTTATGCCGCAAGAGACGTAAGAAAAGGAGAAGAACTTACTCTTGATTATAGGACATACAACGATTGAGCGCACAGCGCTTTTTTTGTTGTCTCAAAATTCCTTGTACGAGGAATTTTGAGACAACATTCTTTCGTAATTTGTCAATTTGATTTTTATTTTTGACTACTTCAAGATGGGCGGGAAATGAACGCCCCCATCTATCTAATAGAATCTAAAACTCGTCAAGACTTGGCCGCCACCTTTATGCGGTTTCAGGAGTATTATGAGTCCCCGGAGTTCAAAGGAAAGGTTTTTAGTGTTGATGACTTTGCCCACTGGTACGCTCGGAAATTTGGATCTTTTTCTTATTCAAGGGATTGGTATGGTTTTAATATTCCGGGGACGGTCTTGGCTCCTTTCAAGAACGGGGACTTTAATCCTCTGACGCCCCGTGAGCAGCAACTTATTGATTTCTGTGGAAGCGTTGGCGAGAATTCGTATATAATCGGAGTGACACCCTCGGCTGAATATTTTAAAGAAACCGTTCAGCATGAATTTATTCACGGCGCTTTTTATATTAATTCGGAATACAGAAAGGAAATAATTGGCTGTGTCAGGGATTTTAATATCGAGCCGGTTTATAAGGGTTTGATGAAAATGGGTTATTGTGATGATGTTCTGATTGATGAGACAAATGCCTATGTGCTAGTCGAACCAGACACTATCCAAGAATACTCATCTCTTAGAAATACTAAAAAACTGCGTGAGCAGTTGGATAAAATTTTCGAGAAATTTTTCGGTTTTTCTGTTCTCAAAACGGAAGTATCGGCTTTGCTGGCACGAACGAAACGCGTGCTTATTTAGGAGATAGGAATTAGAAGATAGGCGGTAGGTAAATCCATACAACCTAACCCCTACAAGCTATTTTCTGTCCGAGTCGGCCATTGTACTTGTTCTAAATAACCCCACGAATGTAAGCGATCGCTGTCTTCTGACCATGTTGCACCGATATCGGTGCGGTAAAATATGTTTTGAAGGATTATATTGTCAATTCGGCCGTAGGCCTGTTTTCTGGCTTCTTCCATGGTTGTTCCCGATCCGGTTATAACTAAATCATAGCCCTCGTCTCCGGCTAAACGCCAGTCGCCGTCCACCAATTTTACGTCGCCTAAATGTACGCCGTCTAAATTTGGTTTTTTGAAAAGAATTGAAAGGTCTTTGTAGATACCAACCTTGCTTTTATCGTAGAATGGAAATGGCGGAGTTGCGCAAACTACGCCTATTTGAAACCCTCTCTTGGCTTTTAGGTCATAGGGCTTATGATTGGCTATTGCGAAGAAAAATTCTCCAATTGGACTGGTTATGCCCTCAAGCTGGATCGAGATAAAAGGGTATCCGAACCGACAAGTAAATTCTAATGGATAAATACCCCGGCCATTAGCTATGCAGTTGATGTCAATGAAGCCGACATAACCGGCCTTTTGCAGATCCCCACGCATCTTTTCTAGGGTTATATTAAAAAAATAATTGGGCTCACAAAAGAAAATAGATGTTCCCATTTCTCCGGTCAGAGGCCCCAGTTCTCCCGGGAACAAGCGTTTGTGTTCAAAACCAATGGTAATCGGATAAATAAAATCAACGCCGTTAAAAAACGCCGAAACCCCAATTTCAACCCCAGAAGCCAATTTTTGCAATTGAAATCTTTTGAACTTTTTTTGAAGTAAAATCTTGTTGTGATTGATAATTTCGTAAAGGTCGCGGCCGTCTTCTTCTTTGCCCAAAAACAACAGATCTTTTACATCGGAAGTGACTAATCCGGAAGGTTTGAAAACGTATCGTCCTGGATTTTCGCGGATGAATTCCAGGGCGGTGTCATAATTGTCAAAATCCCAATGGGACAAAGTTAGCATGCCGACTCTTTTCATTTCTGACTGGCCGAACTCTCGATCTTCTTCTAATCTATCGGTGTAGGCGGTCCCTCCTATAACTGCTTTGCCTTTTTTTCTTAACTCATCGGCCAGATTGCCAAACCCGGTATCGTCAAAAATTATCACATCGGCCCAATCGACATAATCTTTCCAGTTTTTAATTTTTTCAAAAAAACCATCGTAAAGATCATCACCATATTTGGGGTTAAGATAGTATTTTACTTCGTGACCTTCTTTTTTTAATTGCCAAGCCACATCGCCCGCGTATCCTAAACTTATAAATAAAAATTTATAAACCGGCCCCACTTGAGTCCGCAAGAAATTTTCTTCGTGATGTCCGTTTTCGTTACTATTTTTTCCGTTTCCGTTTGCCATAAATATTCAACTTTAATTCTCTTATGATTTAAATCTACACTTACAAAAAATTCTTGTACAGAAATTTTGTGTATAACTCGCCGATCAATAACTTGAAATTAACAATACGTTGATTTACAATACTTGCGTACGCACATATTATAAATCAACGACATAAAATGAGCGCCAAAAACGAATTCATAATCAAATTTATAAAAACGATCATAGCGACCGGAAAAGATATGTACTTTATTTGGCAATCGCAGCCCTTATACTATAAAGGCGTTCATGTGTCAGGCCCTGAATATCGTAGACGAATTGATGTCGGTTTGAGCAACTTGCAACATCGTAAGATCATAAAAAAACTTCCTAACGGAAAATTTAAATTCACAAGGAAGGGAAAAGAGTGGTTTAGGGGATCGCTTCTAAAACACTATAGATCGATCGGAATAAAGTGGGATAAGAAATGGAGAGTAGCTATTTTTGACATACCGCAGGAAATGCATTCTAAGCGGAACAGGTTGAGATTAAAATTAAGATCTTTGGGGTTTTACATGATTCAAAAAAGCGTTTTTGTATTTCCGTATCCGTGCGAAGAAGAGTTGGCTCAATATTGCGGCAGTATAAAAGTGGGAGATTATGTAAACATTCTTATTGCCGATTCACTCGGCTTCATTGAAGGAGAGGTCAAAAAATATTATGATTTATAAACCTTGCGTACGCATAATTTATAAATCACTTGTTTAAGATTTGATATTTATGATAGCATAAAAATAATGAAGATAATTATCTCAACTAAAAATATTTCTTTGGACGGGGCGCTGGAAATTTTTGTT
The DNA here is from genome assembly GCA_001794435.1 of Candidatus Yanofskybacteria bacterium RIFCSPHIGHO2_02_FULL_43_17. GTDB lineage: Bacteria > Patescibacteriota > Minisyncoccia > 2-02-FULL-40-12 > GWA2-44-9 > 2-01-FULL-43-22. Next base: position 86,078 of record MGJU01000013.1, on the reverse strand, counting down.
CAGGAAAAAATCGGCGGGCTTGAGAAATTTATCGGTAAGAGTTCTGTTGTCGAAGCAAGGGTTGAGATTGGTCTACCATCAAAGCATCATCGTTCGGGGATGGTGTATCGAGCCGAAGTTAATTTGAAGGCGGGCGGTAAGCTTCTGCGGGCGACCTGCCAGCACGAGGACTTGCGCAACGCAATTGTTGATGTAAAGAACGAGCTCCAACAACAGATAAAAAAGTTTAAAGAAAAAAGAGGCCGGTAGGCCTCTTTCAAATAAGGATATTTTCTGATATATTTTATCAGATTTTATGTCAATACTATCTTCAATCTTTGGCGACGCTAATGCAAGGTATATCAAATCCCTACAACCGATCATCGGCCGAATTAACGAACTTGAAAAAGAATTTGAAGGACTGTCCGACGAAGAGTTGAAAGCTAAAACAGGCGAATTCAAAAAACTAGTCGCTAGTGGCCAGTCGCTAGACACTATCTTGCCGGATGCGTTTGCGGCTGTTAGAGAAGCGGCGAAGAGAACCCTTAACCAGCGCCACTTTGATGTCCAATTAGTGGGCGGCATTGTTTTGCACCAAGGCAAGATAGCCGAGATGAAAACGGGTGAAGGCAAGACGCTGGTGGCGACATTACCGGCATATCTTAACGCTCTTGAGGGCAAAGGCGTTCACATCGTGACCGTGAACGATTATCTTTCCCGTCGCGATGCGGCCTGGATGGGACAGGTTTACAATGCTCTTGGGCTTACGGTCGGCTGTATCAATCATGATTCAGCATATCTGTATGACTCACTGCATATAGACAAGAGACAAGAGACAAGAGACAAGGAACGAGACGAAACCGGTTCGTTTCATGTGGTTTACGAATTTTTGCGTCCCGTGACTCGCAGAGAGGCATATGCGGCGGATATAACCTACGGCACGAACAACGAATTCGGATTTGATTATCTGCGCGACAACTTGGTCTATGTGAAAGAACAAATGTCCCAAAGAGATCACCATTTCGCGATTGTCGACGAAGTCGATTCTATTCTAATTGACGAAGCAAGGACTCCCCTTATAATCTCCGCTCCCGATGAGGACTCGGGTAAATTGTATGAAACCTTCGCCAGTATTGGGCCGCGTTTGGTTGAGAACGAGGATTACAATCTGGACGAAAAACTTAAAGCGGTTTCAATCACCGAAAAAGGCATAGAAAAAGTAGAGAAAGCGCTTGGAATGGAAAATATATATAACGAAGGAGGGGTCAGATACGTACACCACCTCGAGCAGGCGCTTAAGGCGCACGTACTCTTCAAAAGAGACAGGGACTATGTGGTAAATCCGTCAGCTGACGGAGGCGAAGTAATAATCGTGGATGAATTTACAGGACGATTAATGCCCGGCCGCCGCTGGTCAGAAGGGCTTCATCAGGCGGTTGAAGCGAAAGAAGGCGTTAAAATCCAGAGAGAATCAAGGACTTTGGCTACTATCACTTTTCAGAATTATTTTCGTTTGTATAAAAAACTTGGAGGCATGACTGGTACAGCGCGAACTTCCGCTGAAGAATTTCACAAAGTATATGCTCTTGATGTTATTGATGTGCCGACCAATAAGCCGCTGATAAGAAAAGACAGAGCAGACAAGATATATAAAAACGAAGAAGGAAAGTTCAGAGCGGTTGTGGAGGAAATAAAAGAAAGGCACGGGGAAGGCCAGCCGGTATTGGTGGGTACGGTATCAATAGAAAAGAATGAATTATTGTCAGCGATGCTTTCGCGAGAGGGTATTCCTCACAATGTATTAAACGCCAAACAACATGAAAAAGAAGCGGAATTACACGCTCAAGCGGGGCGATTTGGCGCGGTTACGGTTGCAACCAATATGGCCGGTCGAGGGGTTGACATTATTCTTGGCGGCAATCCGTCCGACCCGCAAGAAGCGGGGCGGGTCCGCGAACTCGGCGGTCTTCATGTTATAGGCACGGAACGGCATGAAGCTAGGCGCATAGATGACCAGCTTCGTGGCCGCGCTGGACGCCAAGGCGATCCCGGTTCATCGCAGTTCTTTGTTTCAACTCAAGACGACGTTATCAGGGTTTTTGGCGGTGACCGTCTCCACAATATTATGGAAACGCTTGGCGTGGGCGATGACGATGTTGTCGAGAACAAATTCATATCGCGGGCGATAGAGCAGGCGCAGTCGAAAATAGAAGGCCACAACTTTGACATAAGAAAATACGTTCTTGAATACGATGACGTAATGAACAAGCATAGAGAATCGGTTTATGGATTAAGAAAAGAAGCAGTTTCTTCCAATGATGTCAGGGGTCAGATAGAAGAATTTATAGAAAATAATATAGAGAACTTATTCGACTTTCATGCGCAAAACGCAAATTATGAATGGAACACAGAAGAAATAGCCGAGTCGTTCAAAGCGATGACTGGCGCCGATATTCACGGCGAACTGTCAGATAAAGCAAAATCCGGCGACAGAGAAAGCGCCAAAAATTTTCTTGTGAATAAGGCCATAGCGAGCTATGAAGAAAAAGAGAAAGAACTTGGCGAAGAAGAAATGAGAAAACTGGAAAAACTGGTTCTGATCAGGACGATTGATGAACTGTGGATGGACCACATTGAAGCGATGGAATATCTTCGCGATTCTGTCCGTTTGCGTGCCTATGGCCAAAGAGATCCGCTGGTTGAATACAAGATAGAGGGACAAAGAATGTTCCAGCAACTGATGTCCTCGATCGGAACACAGGTTGCTAATATTATTTTCAAAGTCAGCTTAGTGACAAGTGACAAGCGACAAGAGACAAGGAAAATGGAAGAAAGGCGGCCTGATATTGTGAAAGAATCACACTCTCATCAACAAAATATAAACGAACCGGTCCATCGCGAACCAATGAGAAGCGACGAGCCTAAGATTGGCAGGAACGACCCCTGCTGGTGTAATAGTGGTAAAAAATATAAAAAGTGCCATGGAGCGTGAGGAAAAAGAAAAAGCCGGCCCAGTCTTACAGGTCCGGCACCCTCTACGGTTTGCAGGAGACAACACTCGAGTGTTGTGAAGGTCCGATACCCGCGACGGCCCTTCTAAGTCCTACGTGTGTAAGTATAACAAATCCACATAATTTGTCAATAGCCAGAAAAATGGCTTAAAATAAAGACAAATTGTTCATGTGGTATTTACAGAAGTTAATAAGCAACAGAAGTGTCATGGGGGATAGTTATAAAGAAAAAGACCCCCATATGGGTCTTAAGATGAAAACGCCGCTAGAAGTGGTCACAAACTATTGATTAGAAAACATTCTTGTTTTGACTTGTTCTAATAATGCATTATAATCATCCTCAGTTTTATTAAAAATAAGGGGTAAAAAATGTATTCTGGCGTCTGGATAGCAGTCGGCCTGATAGCTGTTTTTGCCATCTTTGTGAATAAAAATTCTCGGTTTATGCCTAAAACTAAAAAAGTAGAAGTTGTTGATGATATTCATGGGACCAAAGTCGCCGATCCTTATCGTTGGCTAGAAGAAAATACTTCTATTGAAGTACAGACTTGGGTAGATCAACAAAACCTGTATACCCGATCATTTCTTGACAAGGTTGAAGCGCGTGATGCAATAAAAAAGCGCATGCGCGAACTCTTCAGCTTGGACACAGTCGCGGTTCCTTATCCTAAAAATAACCGATATTTTTTTATTGAGCGTAAGGGGGGCCAGGATCTTGGAGTGCTTTACGTACAGGATGGATTAAAAGCTTTACCACGTGTTCTCATAGACCAAAACACCCTTTCACCAGATAAAAAGACGGTTCTTTCTGAATGGAGTCCATCGGAAGACGGCAGGTTTTTGGCATACGGACTTTCCCGGGCCGCCAATGATCGCAACAGTATTCGGATTCTGGACGTATCTACGGGCGAAGATCTTTCCGACGAAATTCCAGAAACTGGATATCCAAGTTTTGGAGCCTGGTCGCATGATGGAAGCGGATTCTGGTATGTTCGTAGAGATCCAAATGCGCCAGAAAATAGTGAGGAAAAATTCTACAAACGAATTTTCTATCACAAGCTTGGCGATGGTCCAGAAAATGACACTGTTGTTTTTGGCGATGGGCGTGAAAAAACCGATTATCTTTCAGTTCAAACTTCCAAAGACGGGCGGTGGCTTCTGGTCAGTGTCTATGTTACTACCGGTGAAAAGCCAAGGAATGAACTTTATCTAAAAGATTTATCAGACCCTATCGGCAAATTCATTACTATTGTCGAAGGCAAAGATGCTATTTTTGGAGCAACATTTCATCGCGGCATTCTCTATCTTCTTACTAATTACGAAGCTCCAAATTGGAAAATCATGTCTGTCCCAGCAGAGAAGGCAACCGAAGGTTTAAGCCGGTGGACTACTGTTATTCCGGAAGGAAGGTCGGTTATTGAAACATTTCAGTTAGTTAGAGACAGCCTCTTTGTTCAGACACTGGAAAATGTCCATTCGGTTCTGCGCGAGTATCATCTGAGCGGCTTTTTAAGGGGTGAGATTCAACTGCCATCTCTTGGTACTATTAGTGGTATCACCGGTGAAGAAGAGGGAAATGAAATCTTCTTTGGCTTTACTTCGTATGTTATACCACATAACGTTTATCATCTGGAATTTGGAAGTGGCGCAGTAAGTCTTTTCAAAAAAGCTGAGGGTGGAATTCGGGAAGATGATTTCAAGGTAGAACAAAAATGGTATGTATCAAAAGACGGCACAAAAATTCCGATGTTTATTGTCTCTAAGAAAGGACTGAAGCTAAGCGGTAAAAATCCAACCATGCTGTATGGTTATGGAGGATTTAACGTTTCTATTACGCCCGATTTTTCAAAGACAACTATTCCATTTCTCGAATCCGGAGGCGTGTATGTAGAGGCAAATCTTCGTGGTGGATCAGAATTTGGTGAAAAGTGGTATGAAGCCGGTACCCGAAAGAATAAACAGAACGTGTTCGATGACTTTATTGCTGCGGCGGAATTTCTTGTCAGTGAAAAATATACTTCAAAAAATAAACTCGCCATATTCGGCTGGTCAAATGGAGGGCTTCTTACCGGAGCTTGCCTTACTCAGCGTCCCGATCTGTATAAAGCTGTAGTAATCGGGAACCCAGTCCTTGATATGCTACGCTATCATTTGTTTGATGGAGGTCGTCTCTGGATTCCAGATTATGGATCTGCAGAAGAAGCAGATATGGTGCCATATCTGTTAAGTTATAGCCCATATCACAATATTAAAGATGGAACAAAATATCCATCAACATTAATTCTTACTTCCGATAGCGACGATCGGGTCCATCCGGGGCAGGCATATAAAACAGCGGCGCGATTTCAAGAAGCGAACGCTTCCCGAAATCCAATCCTGTTAAGGGTTGAGACAAAAGCCGGACACGGCGGTGCGGCGGCTATTTCTGCTACAATTGAACAATACGCCGATATCTGGAGTTTTGTTTTTTGGCAACTGGGGATTAAAAATTAAGCAGTCCATTATGACTGCTTTTGTTTTTATCAAAAAAGCGCAGTATCATAATTTCAGCCTTTCCTAATCGTACAAAAATTCAAGAAGCATCATGGAACGTAAAAAACAAGTAGTAGTTGCTGTATCAGGCGGTTTTGACCCAATTCATATCGGGCATATTAGGTTAATTCAAGACGCTAAAAAATTAGGCGACAAATTGGTCGTAATTTTAAACAACGACAATTGGCTTAAGAAAAAGAAGAGCCATATTTTTATGCACCAGAACGAGAGGAAAGAAATAATCGAAGCTATCAAGGGAGTTGACGAAGTTATTTTGACCAGCCACAAGCCGAATCCGAAAGATATGAGCGTGTCAAAAGAACTAGCCAAGATAAGACCGGATGTTTTTGCTAATGGCGGCGACAGAATCGCGACCAACATTCCCGAAGCGCCTGTCTGTAAAGCTATCGGCTGTGAGATGGTTTTCAGTGTCGGACAAGGCGGAAAAATTCAATCTAGTTCTTGGCTGCTTGCCAAATACCTCAAAAGCATCAAGGCCAAACCACAAATTGATGTTGAAAAAACATTGAAGAAGATCGAAGTTGCCATGTCTAAATCCAAGGTCGACTTGCCGTTTTTGCTCAAGAAACGGCTAAGCCGTTTAATCTTGAGTTTGATGAACAGAAGAGACGGTTTCGGACTTTTTGTCATTCTCGGCTGGCAGGATAAGTGGAATAAGTTCACCGATAGGCCTGACAGTAAACAGGATATCTACGCCAAGCACCACATAAACGTGATGGAGGCCGGAAAGAAGGGAGCCGGTCATTACGACATAGAGTCGACTGTTAATTTTGACGGCGCCATCTTGGTAAACAGAAAAGGGGAGATACTTCACTCCGGTCTTATGATTGAGGGCTTGAAGCCAAAAGAGATCGCTAACAAAATAAATCCCGGCGAATTCAAAGACCTTTCCGAGCAACTCGGATTTAAAGAAAAAGTTCATCTTCGCCACTTATCGGCAATTTCCGCTTCCTATATTTTTAAAAATACGACGGTTTTCACGGTTTCCGAAGAAACGGATACTCTCCACATTTTCGAAGGCGGCAAGATAATTTACTCGATAACTTAAAATTAAAAGCCCCGAATTATCGGGGTTTTACTTTTTCATACATCAGCTCGGTCTCACTAAGCAACCTCTCCTGGGTTTCGGGATCTGATTTTGAGTGGCCGGCAAAAGTGTAGAATGTTCTGACTTGAGTGTGGCCGGACGCAACCAGTGCTTTTTCAAGGCGGTGCGCGCTTTGAGGCGGGCAAATTACGTCATACTCTCCGTGGATTATTGATATGGGGATATTAGGAATTCTCTTAACGTTCTTGAGTACAAAGCCACGCCTGAAAAAACAACCATTTGCGATATAATGCAGTTCCAGTATAGACAAAGCTTTTATATCTCTTGGTTTGTATTGTCTCAATTCTTTGTCAATTTTTTCATCTCTGTTTGGAGCCAAACGCAAATGTGCGTCCTCGTATCTGTCCCACTCATAGGCGAGCTTTCTTTTTCTGGAGGCGCTAGTTGTTTCGGCGGTCATCTCTTTATAATAGGCGGTTAGAGGATTTTTTCTTTGGTCAGGACGAAGAACCGATGCGAATCTTTCCCACGCTCTTGGGAAATGCTGGGCGATAAGGCCATTCTCTGAATAATCAATCTCCGACGGTTCTCCGAGGAATATACCTCGCAAGACCAGACCCGAGACCATTTCGGGGTAAACGATGGCAAACGTGAGGGCCATTGTTGAGCCCCATGAGCCGCCGAACATAACGGCTTTTGAAATACCCAGCTTATCCAAAATATTTTTTGCATCCCGGATCAAGTGCCATGTCGTGTTGTTGTCCAGCTTGCTTAATGGCCGGCTCCGGCCGCAACCGCGCTGGTCGAACAGGATAACCCGCCACTTTTTGGGGTTGAAGTACCTTCTGTCCTTGGCGTCGCAGCCGGCTCCCGGCCCGCCGTGGAAGAACAGGATGGGAATGCCGTCAGGATTTCCGCATTCTTCAAAATAAACTTTGTGGCCGTCGCCGGTATCCAGTGAACCCTTTTTATGTGGCTCGATCTTGGGGAAGAGCGACTTTGGCACTTGATAATCCTTGTCAAAGTAACAGTTAAAATAATTTCACACATTAAATTAAAATTGTCAAATCTATTTGACTACGTTTTGCCTTTATTGTATTTTGGCGATATTGGTTCCCTGACAAAGAGGTGTCGGATGCGAGTAAAGGGACGTATCAATGTAACGGAGTTTGATAACGGGATACATCTTTACAGCATGGCTAATTCCAACTTTAATTTGTCTGCCATAGGATTTGGGAGCGGTTCAATTCATGATCCGGTGGGACGAAGTGGAATAAATCATTTAATAGAGCACATGTCGTGTCGTCGTGGTGTGAAACATTCTGAAAGAGATGCCGAGAGAATTTTTAATCGCTTTATGGGCGGTACGCATGGGCCGGAAATTAATGTGCGTTGCGATCGTTCCAGCGTACTTTACGGACACGACGATTTGAGGCGGCGTGAACATATGTGGAAGTGCTTTGATATGTATGCGGATATGGTAAGGAGTGTAATGCTTGACGCATACGGTCTTGGTCCCAAAGTGTTGGATATCAATGCGTTGAAGGTTGAAAAGGGCGCCGTGCACAACGAACATCGTTTGAGGGGCACAGATGTGGTGGAAGAGCATATTTATGATCTGGTGCACTGGCATTTATACAAAACAAATCCAGCTCGGTATCGGGTGGATTGTGGACGCAAGGCCTTGAGGAAGATAACCCTTGAACAAGCCCGTCAATTTGTGCGAGATCGCTACACCACAAAAAGTATGTTTGTGATCTTGTTTGGTCCAAAGAACAACGAAGCGGTGGAAAAGGTAAGGGAATATTTCGGTGACCTACCTAAGCGTTCTCCTGCCCCTCTTGATTATGATCACTCTGATAATTTTCCGATTTTGGATGGCATTCGATCTTTTGAGTTAGTCAGGCCGGGGATCAGACAGTCTCATGTTGCGATCGCCTTTCCGACAGTTGGTTATGCCTTAAAAGATCCGGGAAAAAAAATACATGCGATAGCGTTAGATGTTTTAACGGCAATTTGGGAATCTCGCATCGAACAGCGTTTGCGTGAAGAGAACTTCAGATTTAAGGCCGGAATATACCACCCTAACTCGTGGACTCCTCGTACTTTCACTCATGGTCTGGTTATGGCTCAATTTGCCACAGTGGGAGACGATAAATATGTTGAGCGCGCCATTGAGATGGCAGTTGAAGAATGTGAAAAACTCAAGATAGATGAGTCCACAACATTTCACGAGGACTGTGAAGATGTGAAGGCCTATCTTAATGACTCGTTTGAGCGAATGTTGCTTGGTAATCCCGGTATTCTCTGCGAAGCGATAGCGGAGGCAACATGCAATGGCGACCCAGATCTTAAAGGGTTTGTTGATTATAAAAAACGCTTAAACAAAGTTACTCCTAAGCTTCTTCGAGAAGTGGCTAATGAATACTTTACGACCCCAGATCGTTTTATGAGGGTTGTTATTAGGCCCTTAATCGTGCCCCAAAGGATTATCAATATGGCACCCGATGAAGTTAAGCCGTATCTGTTGGCTGTTAACCATGACCCAGATTTCAGCGAATAAAAATTTGGCCCTATGCGGGCCTTTTGTTTTTATATGAAATTAAGTTAATATAAAATTAATGCCTAAAAATACTTTTGGAACTCTAAAAATTTCCCGCAGTGGGTTGAAACTGTTTCTTGATTGTCCGAGATGTTTCTGGCTCGACGTTCACCACAAGATAAAAAGGCCGCCCGGATATCCGTTCACGCTTTCTATAGCCGTGGACTATTTGGTCAAAAAAGAATTCGATAAATACCGAGAGAAAGGCACCTTGCCCCCGGTTCTTGAAAATGCCGGCATTAAAGATGCAAAACTTTATAATGGTGAGGAACTTGTCGAGTGGAGGAATAACTTTAAAGGGGTTGCCTATTACGACGAAGTTTTAAATGCCACATTATACGGTGCAGTTGACGATGTACTTGAATTTTCAGATGGTTCATTGGGGGTTATTGATTATAAATCCTCCGGCGCAAGAGAGATAACCATCTACGACGATTATCAGAAGCAAATGGACGTTTATAACTATATATTAAATCAAAAGGGGCACGCTACTTATCCGGAAGCATTCTTTGTCTTTTATAAAGTTATCAAAGAAGGGGAGACGGGTTTTGATAATGCTTTGAAATTCACAGAGGAAGTGAGGCCGGTCAAAGTAAATACTGAGTGGGTAGGCCCGACTTTTGAAGCGGCAATTGAGCTGGCAAGACAAGATGAACCCCCCTCTGCAAGCGGCAACGCGCAGAAGCATTGCGATCACTGCCATTATGTGGAAATGGCAAGTAAGTATCGATTGCCCGGGGACTTCAATGTTTAGAATGTCCCCATATTTCTATACAAAACAAAACCCCTTCAGTAATTGAGGGGCATAATGGGTTATTGCGACTGAGCGGCCAAACTCTCTATTTTCCCAAAGACACAAAACAGTCGGCAAAAATTCTTTCAAGAGTTGTCCGGCGAATTCGCCGGTTTTTTTGCATGTCTCTGCCAATGTATTTGTACCACCAGACCTTGAAGTCAGTAGGTTTATACCAGAAGTTGGGAGCGTTCTGTCCTGCCCCTCCTCCTTTGGTGGCGGCAATTCCACCCGTAGAACAGAAGTCACAAACAGGATCATGTCGTTCCGTTCTTCGTTTGTTAATTTCTGTCCCTAGTCGGAGGTATATTTTCCACGCTTTACGGTCTCCACTTTTAGGTTCCGGACCAATCTCTCTATCAAAGAATGCCATCCACTCGTCGAAAGTGACCTCGATGCCGTCAGCAAAGTAATGAAAGGCACTCTGGGGACATGAACAGACAATGCCCCACGGACAGTCATTTTTGTCGCAGTAGCATGCGGTGTTGATCATGAATGTTTCGTTTTCAAAGTCCGTACCGTACTTTTCGGCCCATTCTTGATTCGGATCTTTGCTTGTAGATATGGCTAACCTACGAAGCATGTGATCCAGAAATGGCTCGTCTTCGACTGGTCCAAGTGCACCGGCGGGCATAATGACCCTTACATCTGGAAATTCAGGCATGGCGAAGGATATTACTTGTGCTCTGGACATTTCTCTTCCTCCCCTTTTTGTTGTTGCCAGGAGTCGGATAGCGAACAATAAAATAATACCATATACATTATTTTTGTCAATGTAAACGACAAAAACGACGAGAGGAGGGTTGTGTTAGGCATCTCTTGTGTTAATATTTATCTGTGCCTAATCATAATAAACAACTATTAACCGCAGAACATTTCTATAAATTTTTCCAGTGTCCGCATTGGATATGGTACGACATATACGCCGATGCCAAGAAGAAAAAACAAGTTCCGCCCGTACTTGAGCTTTTATATAAAGGCAAACTGGCCAATGCCAGCGAGTCAATAAAAAAGTTCAAAGAGTTTGAACAAATAAAGCCGGAACACTTCAAAGATATCGAGGAGGCCTTTTTGGCTACTCTTGAGATGATGAAGCGGGGGAAGAATATATATCACGGCGTTTTGATGCATGAAAATTGGGTGGGTATGCCCGATTTACTTGAAGCGCGGCCCTTCGACTCTGCTCAGGGCGAACGCTCCGTATTCGGCGATTGGCACTACGTTGTCTACGATATTCAGAACACTCTTGATCTGGGGGACCAATATAAATTCCAACTCGTTTTTTACAGTTTGATACTTGAACGTCTTCAGGGCGTAAGACCCAAAGAAGCTTATGTTATGGATCCGAGCGGCAATATGCGTTCTTTTCTGGTTGATGATTATGTTGACCAATTTCATCTGACCCGCGAGCAGATAGAAAAAATACTCGAAGGGGAAAAGCCGGCGCCATTTCTCAAAAGCGGATGCAAAAGAACACCTTGGTATTCATTGTGTTTTGAAGGAGCCAAAGAATGCAACGACGTATCGCTGATATTCAAAATAAGCCAGGCTGATCAAAGGCGCCTTTATGATATCGGCATCAGGACGGTGGGCAACCTAGCCGAGGCGGATGTAAATGACCTTCAGACTAAACTGGAAGACTGGTCATTCGATAAGATTGTTAGATTCAATAATCAAGCCAAAGTTCTGATTTCGCAAGAACCTTTGGTTTTAAGGAAGTCAAACTTTCCCAAGGTGAAATACGAGATTTATTTTGACATAGAGAGTGACCCAACCAGAGACATTCATTATTTGCTCGGAGTTTTGGTGAAAGATACGGCCTCCGGCTCTGCAGAATATAAATACTTCTTTGCCAAGAACAAAGAAGAAGAGCCGATGATCTGGAAAAACTTCCTAGACTTTCTTGCAGAGCTGGACGACTTTGTCATTTATCATTATGCCTATCTTGAGAAGCAGGTTTTCGACATTTTTTCCTTAAAATATGGCGCTTCGTCGACGCTTATTTCAAAATTCAAAGAAAATACGATAGACCTCTATGATCAGACGGTTGACTCGGTTATCTTGCCTCTATATTTTTACAGCCTGAAAGATGTTGCCGGATATACCGGCTATAAATGGGATGACCCGGAAGCGGGCGGGGCCGAATCGGTTGTTTGGTACAACGAATGGTTGGAAACAAAAAACGACAGCATCCTGAAAAGAATATTGAAATACAACGAGGACGACGTTCGGGCGACTTTGGCGATCAAGGAGTGGCTAGACAGGCAGGGACCAAGCAAGAGGAAAGAGAAGCTGGATTGAAATTCTCGCCCCTCTTGCATTATTTTTATAATATGTTAATATAGTACTCGCGTTCGTTGTCAACCCAACAAGGCGGCTACTGCCTGGGGAAGTCGGACTTCCCGAAAGTGGCAAGGAGGAACAGTGATCCTTGTAACTCTCGCGGAGTTGGTGGTAGTAGCATTGCTACTCTACCTCGGGGTGACCGAAGTAGTCCTACCCCTCTGGCGGAATACGCCACTTTTCCCGATGTTTCGGAGAGAAGGGCGTCTCCAACACGAGCTGGCTGAGGCTACCGAAAGCGTAGTCGAAGCCGAGCTCGAGAAGAAGATCGCCGAAACAGCTCAAAGGGCTGAATCGGTGCGTCGGACAGTAAGTCGGCCCGTCAAGCCCACGTCTGGGTCTGGCAAACCCGTCAACCGGTAACCGCGGACAGGACAGAAAGAGAGAAGGAAAGATGGGAATCCGCAAAACGCTCGCTCTCGTCGCCGCCGGAATCATGCTGCTAGCCGTGCTTGTGCTCAGCGGCAAGATCGTGGAGAACGTCGATGCCAATGAGATCGTGGTGATCCAAGATCCCGTCGACGGCGAGCTCCACTGGTATACCTCGGCTGGAATCAAGTGGCAGGGGTTAGGACGTGTTACGGCATATCCGAAGCGCGCCATTTACGATTTCAATTGCAGCGAGTACAAGGAGGGAACATCAGAAAGTCAGTGTGCCGAAGGTACGGCCGATGGTCGTATCAGTATTCGCTTCAATGATGGCGGACATGGCTGGGTTGACGGTTCAATCCAGTACGAGATGCCTTTGGATCCTGCTAACTTGACCGAACTGCACGTCCGCTTTGGATCACGAGAGGCGATTCAGAAACAGCTGATCGAAACAGTCGTGAACAAGTCCGTCTATATGACTGGACCTCTGATGTCATCGAGGGAGTCATTCGCCGACAAGCGCAATGACCTCCTGCGGTATGTTGAGGATCAAGTTGAGGCGGGTGTCTATCAGACAACTGCGCGAGACGTACGAGTAAAGGATGAGCTTTCGGGTGCAGACAAGACGGTCAAGCTCGTTGAGATCGTCAATGGAGCAGGTGGTCAACCTCTTCGTCAAGAACAGGCCCAGCTGACCAAATTTGGCATCAAGCCGTTCAATTTCTCGATCAAGCGGCTTCCATACGACACGGAAGTCGAGGCCCAGATCAAACAACAGCAGCAGATCACGATGCAGGTCCAGACCGCTATTGCCGAGTCACGGCAAGCCGAACAGCGAGCGATCACTGTCGAGCAACAGGGCAAAGCCGATGCGGCCAAGGCAAAGTGGGATCAGGAAGTCGTAAAGGCCAAGTATGTAACAGAGGCCCAACAGCGCCTGGAAATTGCTGAGCTTGACCGTAAGGCGGCCATCGAAACCAAGGCCAAGGATATCCTTCTTGGCGAAGGTGAGGCTCGCCGACGCGAGCTCGTGATGAGCGCCGACGGCGCACTCGACAAGAAACTCCAAACCTATCTGGAAGCCCAGAAGGTTTGGGCTGAAGCTGTTAAGGGCTATCAGGGTAATTGGGTTCCCGGTGTTGTGATGGGTGGCGGCCAGAATGGAGCCGCATCCGGCGCGCAGGATCTGGTTAATCTTTTAACAGCCAAGACAGCGAGAGAGCTTGGTCTCGATCTAAGCATTCCCAAGAAGTAGTAGTTCGTCCAACATTTCGTTGGAAAGCCCTACGGCAATTTCGTGGGGTTTTTTCTTGCTCAAATTTTTGTAATGTGTTTAAATCGTAAAGGTGAAGAATTCCTATTTTCTAATAACTTTAATTGTTGTCTCTCTGGCTCTGGCTGTTTTTGTTTACCCACAAGGTGCGAATTCGATATTTCGATATTTCGGTATTTCGATGTCTATTCCAGACAAGCCATTCCGGTTGGGGCTTGATCTGTTGGGCGGAACCCATCTTGTTTATGAGGCCGACCGTTCTGCTGTTAATTCGCCAGTTGGCGGAGATGGTGCGTTGAGTGGCGGGGACTGGGCCGACGCTATGCAAGGAGTAAGAGATGTTGTCGAACGAAGAGTCAACTTTTTTGGCGTATCCGAACCGCTTGTCCAAGTCAGTGGCAGTAATCGTCTTATAGTTGAACTGGCTGGAATAAGCGATGTTAATCAGGCGATAGAGCTGATAGGCGAGACGCCATTCCTTGAATTTCGGGAGGAAACTGACCAGACAAGAAGTATTTTGGAAGCCCAGGGAAGAGGAGAGCGTCTGAATGAAGCGCCCTTCGTTGCAACCGGACTTAATGGCCGACATCTTAAAAGGGCTCAGATCGTTTTTGATCCTCAGACCGGTATTCCTCAGGTAAGCTTGCAGTTAACCGACGAAGGGGCGAAACTATTCGCTGAAATAACAAAAAGAAATATCGGAAAACTTGTTGCCATATATCTTGATGGTGCGCCGATCAGTATACCCGTAGTCCAGAACGAGATCCCTGATGGACAGGCGGTGATAAGCGGGAACTTTAATCCTCAGGAAGCGAAACTGCTGGCTACTCGCCTGAATTCCGGCGCTTTGCCGGTACCGATAAAACTGATATCACAGCAAACTGTCGGTGCTTCTCTCGGAGCCGAGTCCCTCGCCAAGAGCCTAAAGGCCGGTTTGTACAGTTTGATATTCGTCGCAGTGTTTATGATCTTTTTATACAGGTTGCCTGGAGTTATATCTATTATCACCTTGTTTATTTATATATTGGCGGTGCTGGCTATTTATAAATTAATGCCTGTAACTCTCACTTTGGCAGGTATCGCTGGATTTATACTGACCTTGGGTATGGCTGTTGATGCCAACGTTTTGATATTTGCAAGGATGAAGGAAGAGCTGGCAAGCGGCAAAACCGTTGCCAATTCGGTTAGAGAAGGATTTTCAAGAGCCTGGCTTTCTATCAGGGATAGCCATATTACCACGCTTCTGAGTGCTTTGGTGCTCTATCTTTTCACAACCTCTATCGTGAAAGGATTTGCTCTTACCTTAGGCATAGGCGCCATACTTAGCTTGTTTACGGCAACGGTTATAACCAGAATGCTGCTGGGTGCAATTATTGGTAACTGGTCGGAGAAAAATAAATGGCTTTTTGGATAATCCCGTTAGAGCCAATATGTACTACTATGTCTATACTATTCAAAGCAGAAAAGACAAACGCTGGTATACTGGTTTTACGGTGGATATACGGAAGCGCCTTAAAGAACATGATGAAGGACTATATGAATCCTGGACAAAAGGAAGAGGACCATTTGAATTAATATATTGTGAAATGTGTAAAAACAAAGAAGACGTCAGGAAAAGAGAAACTTATCTTAAAACAGGCATGGGTAAGCGCTATCTGAAAAACAGATTAAGGCGCTTCCTGGCTCTAACGGGATGAAAAAGATCTATACAATCATGTTCTTCGTTTCTCTGGCGGTTTTTGTTGTGTCGGTGGCCGCTCTTGCGGTTTACGGGCTTAACTTCGGAGTTGACTTCAAGGGCGGAAGTATTATGGAACTTGAGTTCGCTCAGGAACGGCCGATTATAGACGATGTTCAAAAAGTGTTGAAAGAAAAATTTCCTGACATCGGTGAATTTAATATAAACCAGGCCGGAGACAGGGGGTTGATACTAAGGTCAGAAGAGCTTTCAGAAAAACTTCATCAGGAAATTCTTGGAACGATAGATTCTAATTTCTCTGAGTTTGGTGAAAAACGCTTTGATTCAGTCGGTCCTACTGTCGGCAGGGAGTTGAGGAACAAAAGTATTCTCGCGATAGTTATCGTATTGGCAGCTATCGCTTGCTACGTTGCTTTTGTTTTCAGAAAACTTTCAAGGACGCTTTCTTTGTGGGTAATGAATACGAGTGCTCTTGTCGGCCTTCTTCACGACATCGTTATTCCAATGGGAGTATTTGCTGTTTTGGGCCGCTATTACAACGTAGAAATAAGCGCCGTTTTCGTGGCTGCGATATTGACAATTTTAGGATATACTGTATCTGATAAGGTAGTAATATTTGACAGGGTTAGAGAAAATATACTAAAAGGAGACAAGGGCGATCTTGGGTCGATCGTGCATAAAAGCGTTATGCAAACACTGGTCAGGTCTATAAACAATACCCTGACCGTCGTATTGTCTTCCTTGGCGATATACTTCTTCGGCGGGGAGAGTATTCGTTACTTTGCTCTGGCGCTGATAATCGGTATATTTTTGGGGGCATATTCATCTATTTTTGTTGCCTCGCCACTATTAGTTTGGTGGTCCAAAAAACGGGATTGATCCCGTTAGAGGTAAGACGCCCCTCTTTGAGGGATCGTCTGCCGACCATGCCTCTGAGGCAGATCGGACCTCTAACGGGATTGACTAAAAAACAATAAGTGTTATCATTAAAAAATTAAATTTATGCCAACATCAAAGGACATACAAAAAACGGTCGCGTCGCTTTTAAAAGAAGTGACTCCAAGGAACAAGGATATTATATCCAGGCGCTTTGGTTTAAAGAACGGTAATAAGGAAACCCTTGAGTCTATTGGCCGAAGTTATGGCATAACCAGAGAAAGGGTCAGACAAATAGAGGAATTCACCCTAAAACAGCTTTCCAAGCTCTCTGTTGGAAATTCGGATGTTGCCGGCTGCGTTAACTGGGCCAGAAACCTGGTAGATTCCAAGGGTGGAGTTGTGAAGGAGAAAGATTTATTTAAATCATTTAGCGGCCAAGAAGCTGACTCATCGACAAACTCATCGTTGCTGTTTGTGCTTTCGGTGGGCAACAGTCTGGTCAGATCTCCCGAGGACGATGAATTTTATACTTTCTGGTCTCCTGATAATCAGAAAGCAAATTCTTTTAAAAGTACAACCGTCGCATTGATAAAAGCTCTGGAAAAGAACGGAAGCGTAATTCTTGCGGACGAGTTCGATTCTTTTGCAAAAAAGAACTCCGTTGACAATCCAGAGACCTGTTTATCGGTTAGCAAATCGGTTAACCAGAACATATTCGGCCAAGTTGGTCTGGTCTCTTGGCCAGAAGTTAAGCCGAGAGGTGTAAAAGATAAGGCCTATCTGGTACTCAAAAGAACAAATTCGCCAAAGCATTTCGGCGAGATAGCCCGACTTATCAACGATGCCGGCTTTTCAAATAAGAGAGCTAACCTTCAGACGGTTCACAACGAGCTGATAAAAGACCCGAGATTTGTTTTGGTTGGAAGGGGAATGTATGCTTTGTCTGAATGGGGTTATTCCGCGGGTACGGTAAAGGATGTTTTGGTAGACATCTTAAAAAGAGCCCAGAAACCAATACCCAAAGCTTCACTGATTGCCAAAGTTAAAGATATGAGGATGGTGAAAGAAAACACCATACTCTTAAATCTCCAGGATTCAAAAACTTTCTCCAAGAAGGAAGACGGCACTTACGTTTTACGAAAGGCATAAAACGTATTACAATAACTAGGTGGAACAACTGCTTCTTATTCAGGATTCTCTAAGTATCGTTTGGAATGTACTTTCGCTTTATTGGTGGCTCTATCTGCCGATTTTGCTTTTCTCTGCTTGGCTGGTTTCATTTGAGACGTATAACCGCTTAAACTATCTTGCTTCGTTGGAGTGGATTTTGCTGGAGATCAGAGTGCCTCGCGAAGTAAACAAAAGCCCCAAGGGAATGGAGCAAGTTTTTGCCGCTCTATACGGGATATTTCTCGGTCCGGTCAGGTGGCAGGAGAAATTTTTCAAAGGCAAGGTGCCGGATTGGTTTTCGTTTGAAATAGCAGGTACCGGAGGAGAGACACATTTTTACGTAAGAACTCAAACTAAATATCGCAACCTGGTCGAGTCTCAAATCTATGCCCAATATCCTGATGTTGAACTAGTAGAGGCTGAAGATTATGTTTCCGCCCTTCCGCCGTTTCTGCCTAATCAAGAATATGATCTTTGGGGCGGAGAGGAGATTTTAAGCAAAGAGGATGCCTATCCTATTCGTACCTATCCTGAATTTGAGGAAAAAGGAACCGGTCCGGATATCGTGAAAAGAATTGATCCCATAGCATCTATCGTCGAGACCATAGCCTCCCTTGACTACAAAGAATATATCAGTATTCAGTTGTTGATTCGTCCCGCGGGAGGAGATGAGTGGGTCAAAAAAGGCCAGGCCGTGGTGGATAAATTAATGGGTAAAAAGGCTAAACCCAAGGAAGACTGGCTCACTAAAACAATCTTCGGTATTGACGCCCTTTTGTCCGGCGGTTCATCTGAGAAAAAAGAAGAAAAGAAAGAGCATGAACAGCTAAGCCCCGGCAAGCAAGAGGTGCTTAAAGCCGTCGAGAGGAATTTTACCAAGCTTGGTTTTGAAGGCGGGATACGCTTGGTCTATATATTTCCCAAGAACATGTTCCATATTACCCACCTTGCCGCAATGAACGGCGCTTTCAAGCAATTCGCTTCTCCATCACTGAATAGTTTTAAGTTAAACAAATCCACGACACCGCCTATTCGCGGCTTTCTATATAAACAGAAGGCCTATCGCCGCAAATCGTTTATGTATAGAAAATTACGGGATAGATCATTCGTTCAAAAACCGATAATCTTAACCACGGAAGAACTTGCTACCGTTTATCATTTCCCGGATGTAAGTGTTAAATCGCCGCTGCTTCCGAGGGTGGAGGCAAAGAAGGGCGAGCCACCGGCGGGATTACCTATTGGATGACACAAAATATTAAAGACGAAAAAGAATTAGTGTTCCTTGGCGAGACGAATTTTCGAGGTGATCGGATAAGATTTGGCATACAAAAAGACGATCGAAGACGCCACATGTACGTGGTTGGTTCCACCGGGATGGGCAAGTCCGAGTTTTTGAAGAACATGGCCATCCAGGATATAGAGGCCGGGAGAGGCGTCTGTTTTATCGATCCTCATGGAGATTCCGCCAATGATCTGCTGGACTTTATTCCGGAAGAAAGGATAAAAGATGTCATTTATTTTGATCCGGACGACCTTGAATATCCCATTGCCTTTAATGTCATGGAAGGTATCGGGTTTGATTACAGACACTTAGTCGCTTCCGGGCTCGTAGGGGTGTTTAAAAAAATATGGGGAGAGGAAGCGTGGTCTGGTAGGATGGAATACATTTTGAATAATACGATCTTGGCCCTTCTTGAATATCCGGACTCAACCCTTCTTGGGATTAATAGATTGATGTCCAGTAAAGAATATCGCAAAAAAGTAGTCGCCAACGTAACGGACCCGATAGTTAAATCATTTTGGACGGATGAGTTTGCCAAATATGCCGATAAATTTGCCACCGAAGCGACGGCGGCCATTCAAAATAAAGTTGGACAATTTTCTTCTAACAACCTTATCAGAAACATTCTCGGCCAACCCAAATCAAAAATCGACATCAGAAAGATAATGGATGAAGGGAAAATACTCATAGTGAATGTTTCCAGAGGCAAAATAGGAGAAGATGCTTCTCGTTTGCTTGGCGCTTTTTTGGTCACCAAGATACAATTAGCGGCAATGTCGCGGGTTGATATTCCCGAGAAAGACAGGAAAGATTTCTATTTGTACGTTGATGAGTTTCAGCATTTTGCCACCGAATCATTTGCGAATATTTTATCCGAAGCTCGAAAGTATCATTTAAGTTTGGTAATGGCCCACCAATACATAAAACAAATGGAGGAGCCGGTTATGGATGCCGTGTTCGGTAATGTGGGCACTATAGTGTCTTTCAGGGTTGGAGCGGAAGACGCTGAATTTTTGGAGAAATGGTTTCAGCCCGATTTTACGATGAACGACATTGTAAATCTTGGGAAATTCACCATTTATTTAAAGCTAATGATAAACGGTATTTCGTCCAAAGGATTTTCGGCTGCTACCTTACCGCCCTTTTCTAAGTTAGAAAATTCAAATCGCGAAGCCATTATTGCTTACTCTCGAGAACACTACAGTACGCCTCGGGAGGTCGTCCAAAAGGATATTGCCGAATGGTCGGCCACAATTCCCGATCAGGAATCAGGGGGCGAGGCGCCACGAAGATTTGTTGAGGACAGACCCCCCCGCTCGCCTCAATTTCGCGAGAGCGGAGCGGGCCAGTTTCAAAGACGCGATGACCCTCGTAATTTCCAACAAAGACAAGGAAGAGACAGTAGGCCACCCAGATCATCTCGACCAACTCAGTCGGCTCGTCCCCAGCCTGTTTCTCTAAATCAGGCATTTAGCGGTGGCGCCCCCGTCGATTTTAAAGGACGGAGAAGAGACGAAGAGCGACCCAAAAAAGAAGTTGATACCGTAGAGCTCCGCAAGATATTGGAAGAGTCTCTGAAGAAATAGTGCTCGCCCTATTCCATTTGTCGGCCTGTTGGTTACGGTCGCACGAAGCGGCCTTTTGATTTTTATTAAAGATTGTATTATCTTGAGTTAACAATATGTCTGGGAAATTCTACAAAAAATTCATTCGGATACCGCCTAATGAAAGCATTGATATCAGGAGGATATCTCCCATAATTCACCACCCTCTTTTCCAGCGTTTATTGCGCATAGCCCAATTGGGGTCGAATATTATTGTCTTTCCAGGAGCATCCCACAATCGTTTTGAACATGCCATGGGCGTCTACGGTAAGACCTCTCTTTTCTGTGAGCGTTTGTTCAAGGAAGGCTTCTTGACACAACATCAGGCTAAAAACATTTCACTTTTTGGGTTGTTGCATGATATCGGGCATGGCCCATTTTCTCACGTTATTGAGGGAGTGACCCCAATAAGCGGAGACGAGAACGAGAATGGGCTCAACGTACTTCAATACTTCAAAAAAGAAATAGCGCAAAGCGGCGGGGATTACAACTTTATTAAAAAACTTTCGGCTCACAAAAGCCCGTTCTATAAAATAGTGATGGATAAAAATCTGGGCATGGATAAGCTCGATTATCTTGATCGGGATGTTTATCACACCGGATTCGGCCAAAGGCCGGATATAAAAAGTGTTTTTGACTATCTGACTTTTATTAAGGGCAATCTGGTAATAGACAAAAAATCTCTTGAAGCCGCAAAACAAATGCAGCGCCTTTATATGTATATGTATAAAGAGTTTTATCTGCATAAATCGTCCCAAATCAGCCAGCGTTTTTTGGAAAAGATGATTGCGATTTGGATAAAGATTGATAAGATCGACCCCGCAAAATTGTGGCTTTTGAGCGACAATGAACTATTAGCCCATATTTATAAGCACGAAAATCCGGCCCTGAAGTTTCTTTACCAATCCTATAAAGACAGAAACTTGCCTAAAACCGGATTGGTCATAAGGCTAAAAGACCGCCAGTTTAGAGAAAGGATAAGCGGCAAAAAGATAAAAGTTGTCGGTGAGGATAAAAAATTCTTCGACGATTTTGGCAAGTACTCTTCTTTTAAAAAATTCGAAAAAATAGAAGATTTAATCGGCCGGTCTCTTGGGATCGAGGCATACAAAATAGTGGTTGTTCCGATGATCACTCCTTGGCGGTTCGTGCCGGAAGATATTCTTTATCACGATAATGGCAAGATATTTTCACTCAAAGAAACCAATCCCAGATATTTCGAGGATATGAGATTGGAAGCCGACGACTATGTGGCAGTGAGGGTTTGCATTATCGGAGACAGGAACATACTATACAAAAATTCCGGCCTTATCCATAAGGTTATTAAGAATCATCTCGCGTCTTGACCTAGTAGTGAATTTTCCGAAATTACCTGATGGCGACTTTGTCGCAATCGGAAAATCTACTACTGGGTTGATTTTTTACGTTTGCGTGGTATCATCATGCAAGCTGTTTGGACAAGAAGGGAAATCAAGCATGACCAATCCAGTCTGGCTGGCCGTTGCCGCCATGTTTTTTTACGGTGCCGGCGGCCCCCTGATGAAGATGTCTCATCAGGCGGGAATTTCGACCCGGGACTTCGTCTTTATTTCTGGTTCTGTCACCGTTTTGCTGGCCACTTTCTGGGCCAACGGAGAGTCTGTGATATTTTCGGGCAAGATCCCTGTGGCACAGGCTCTCTGGACCACAATAGCCGCTGGCATTATGCTGAGTTTGGGATTCATCAACCTCAATAGGGCGCTTGCCGAGCCGCTGGGTTTGGTGTCGGTCGTGATGATCATCGCCTCTGCCAACCCGCTCATTTCAAGCTCATTGAGCATGGTCTTTCTTAACGAAGCTAAAAAAATGAACCTTTCGACATTTATTCCCGGCGCCTTACTGATAGTGGTCGGAACGATACTTGTCGGCCTTAGCACCAAATTCCGCTTCTAGCGGGATTTTAGTTTGTTCGCCCCAAGAGATATTTGCGATATAAAACAGAAAAACCCGCCGAAGCAGGAATTCTGCTGGCGGGTTATCGCTCAGTCGATGTACTTTTATCAACCATATCAATTCTGACCCTGGAAAGTCTTCGCCAATCCCTGAATGCCCAAACAGTAAATGGCAATACAATAGGACCGCTCACGAATGACGCGAATAGAGAAAAACATTCTCGACCTCTCACCCAATAAACTCCATGAGGAGGATTATCTCCGGAGACGCCATCGGCCCTCTTCATCGTGTAAAAATTTAGTAGACCAAAGAAAATCCAGACAAGAATCAGGGTCGTCATTTAAACTCCTTTTTATGAACTTGAAACCGCATATAATAATAGCACGTTTCAGTTTTTAATCAATCATTTGTCAAAAAAAGAGGGAGCCAATTTCGTGTACTCCCTTGGTTGATGCGCACGCATTACACAACGAGATGAGCGCGGTACTCGTTGAGTTGCGTTCGCCATGCCTGAATGACCTTCGGTTGTGCCGGCTCTGCGATGAACAACTCGTCGCCGGGTTGCTGGTAGCGGGGATTCGGATCGGGATTGAACACCTCTCCGTTTCTGCCGAGCTGTGCGACAGTTTCGTTCCGAGCGGTAAACTCTGAGAACAGGTGAGACAAATTTCTGATGCCGCCAAGACCGAGTTCGGTCCAAGTGACAACGATAGTCCCGTCGCTTGCAGCTAGCTCTCTGGCAATTTCGGGAGCATCTGCGTCGCTTTCGACAAGCGCTTTGAACATACGAAAGTTCGGGAGCGAATCTGCTGGCGAAAGAAATGTCCCGTGTGCCAGCGGAATGAACATAACCCCACGCCTTTCAAGATTGAGCCCGAAGCCGACGGAGAGCGTTACCCGAAGGTCAAACTTGCTCTTGTCGCCTTCAAGCAACTTGACAAGCAACTTGAAGTTCCAATAATTGCTTGGCGACCGGCCAGGAACTTTCTCTTGTGGATTTTCGTCTACGAGAGTGAAAATCTCATTTCTGCAGTCAGAACGATCCTGTCGTTTGATGTTTCGCTCTGCGAGCATGGCGAGCGACTTGTCATCTAGCGCGTACATCTTAATCGGTTCAGAATATGCCTTCGATGCGCCTTTCAGGAGCTTTAAGCCCTTGTGGGCCGCGGCCTTCCGAAGAAGGTCGAGAAGCGTGAAAGTATCCATACCAGCAGTCAAATTCAGCGTCGTTGTCATGACAATCTCCTGTTCAGTTTTGTTGGTATAAGATCTGGTGTGACAGTAGCAAAAACGGCTCTAAAAATCAACAAATCAACGTACGAAGTGGATAACATCTGATAAATCAGACAAAACAAAATGCCGACTTGTTAGTCGGCTTCGAAAAAGTTATCCGTCTTTAATGCGACCTGAAACATGGTTTCAAGTAGAGCGGGGTTGAGAGGATTTTCTGCCCTCAGATATTCAGGGTTCAACAGGGTTCTGGATGCTCCTGCCACACTCCAGCATACCTCTAACATACAAAGAGAAGTTTGTATTTCGTGCCAGACTTGAGCAGTAGGATAAGGGTCGTCCCAGTCAAAATCTCCAATACATTCAAGTTCGGGGAACTTGTCTTTATATTGTTTCTTCAGTTCGTATAAAAATTCATGCCAAGGCCGAGTTCCGTAAAAGAGAGGCGGGAAACTAGTTTTGCTTTTCTCTCGAGCAAATTCCATGAAACCTCTTACCAACTCGGTTGGTGACATGTGTATCTCCTATTAAAGAACGCTGGCAATAAAATACCACACCTTAGATAGTTTGCAATAAAAAAGCTGACATTTGTCAGCTTAACCAGCTATCCACGTGTGAGCCGTTATTTTCCACTCGTTATTAACCTTTTCTATAACAAACACTAAGCCGTCACTAGGAGCATTATTAAGAATAAACATAGCCACATAACTGCCTAGCGGCAAATCGTTATTAGGCTGGTTGTTTTGGGTTAAAGGAAAAACTTGCCTAATTGCTTCTGCGGTGCTTTTCCAGCTAACTTTATTTGTTAGGCCACTTGAATTAGACGGTAAGTTTACATAATCCGGCTCATTTGGGTCGCCATGACCATACATATCCACCTGTTCATGGTTGCTGAATAGCCACATAGTCAAAACTTTTCTTAACCAAATATCACTATTAAAGGCGGGGTCATTGATAGAAAAGATTTTATTTGTATTGCTATTTAATTTACCGCTATCAAAGTATTTAACAGCTTTATCAATGTCCTGTTGAACCAGCCAAGTATTTGAAAAATCGTCAAAAAATTCTGTAACCTCTTGGAGTTCTTGGGTGTTCGTTTGCGAGTGTGCAGAAACATTAAAAGTGAGTAGCGAAACTGCTAATGCCACAAAAAAAGCATTGATTTTTGTCATTTTCACCCCTTCTTAGATTGTAAAAGTATCCTCTTATCTTTTACACTACTAGCAAAAAAAAGCAAGCTGTTTCGAGCGGGCGAACTTTAATTTCTTTCATCCTCTAGGGGCGGGCAGGTATCGCTCTCTCTAAAATCGAGTTTTGGTTATTCGCTACAACTCGTGTAACGGATAATAAATCAGACAAACTAAAAGGCGCCTGTTTAAGATGCCTTTTAAAATTAGTATTTAACTTGTCCTGAGTATATCGAAGGAGTCGAAGGATTATTTAACTTTTTTCTCAACTGACATTAATCTTGCATCGAATGTCTGGACTTTATCATCCAAACGCTCGAATGCTTTCTTTGAGGGAATTTCTAAAACAACGTCAAGAACTGTTTTCAGAGCAGACTTCACCTCTGCCATGTCATTATCAACTTTATCAAAACGAGCATCTACGGCATCAAAACGCTTATCAACCTCATCAAAACGCTCATCAACTTTTGCAAATTGTTCTGCAGTCATCCGTGCCAAGGAATCAATGGTCATTTTCTTATTGGTCATATTTCAAGTATAGAAAGCTGATTACCAATGTCAATGTATAATTTGGTTCGAACCATATTTTACGAAACCGCCAATTCGTTTTTGCCCCCAAAATTCAATACGAAATGGCCGCCGACCCCGCCTTGGCGGGGGAGGTGGCTTCCGAAACGTTGCCTTTTCCTAAAGTGTCCGCCCACGCACCCTTGGATGGAACACCGTGGCACAGGTGGTTTTGAGGTGGCAGGGGGGGGGTTTTAGTAGCTTTGTACCTAATTTAGCAGATTAAGATTAATTACTCAAATAAACGAAAGCCGCTCTTTGGGAGCGGCTCGTCGGTCT
>MGJU01000013.1:21755-60212 GCA_001794435.1 Candidatus Yanofskybacteria bacterium RIFCSPHIGHO2_02_FULL_43_17 | reverse complement strand
CGTCCCATACGTCCTGACAGCGGGCACATTGACCTTCTCTCTGCCAATGCAACTTGCTTCGCCAACCTCCCTCTTGCCACGGTTGAGCTCGTTCCATAGTACTTACCTTCTTTCTTTGGGTTTTGGTCTGCCCTCTGCCGACACTTTAAATTATACCACATCACTATGGTATAAGTCAAATTGTCCGCCCAGTAGGAGTCGAACCTACGACCCTCTCCTTAAAAGGGAGCTGCTCTACCAACTGAGCTATGGGCGGATATTTATGTGTCCATCTTTAACTATTTTATCAATATAATCATGCCTTTTTAATCTTTTCAGCTTGATTTCAATTTTTCTCGCTTTTTGTATCGTGTCATATTCTTGATACAAAACTAATTCCAGGCGACCCATTCTTTTTGTAGAATGGTTATATCCATCTTGATGGCTTTTCAATCTTTGCTGAATATTAATTGTGCTACCTATATAATATCTACCATCTTTTAAACTTTTTAGGATGTACACGAATGGCATGGCATATAAATCTATGAGTCCCGACGCTCCGGTCGGGACCCCGACTTTTCGTCGGGGCTATGGGCGGATATTTAAACTAAACTATCGGCGGATGCGGGTTTATGTGCTGAAATCATCCGAATTTTAACATGAAAAATTATTTCTTACAATCTTGACGCTTAGAATTAAAAGGTTAGTATTTGGCTATCACAGATGTTCCAGTATTTCAGGATACCCCACTATTACATTACCACGTACCACGAATCCTTGACTTTAGTTTAAAAAAGACGTATAATTAAGGATATTTAAAATTCACCTAATTAACCAAATATGACGAATATTCATTCGAAATTTTCCGGGTCGATATCGATATTGTTGATACAGGCGGTCGTTTTTTATGTTTCCGGGCTGAGCATTCTTGTTTCGGCTTTTTTATTTAACGCAAATTATGTTTCTGCGGATGAAATAGTTTTATTTACTGACAGTTTTGACCAAAGCGGAAGCGGTATAACTAACCTTTGGTATAACGCTGATTTTCCTGGTACGTCCAGTCCTGAGAGAAAAAGCAGCGACTCGCCGGGAAGTTTTGGAGTCGGAGTCGGCGGTTCCAAAGGCCTTCTGTTTGACGTAAGCAACAGTAGCGATCCTGATGACGGCATAGAAAGAAATGTGGCTACTTTCGGCTATGCCACCTTGAGAGTTGAATATTCTCGTACTGTTTCCGGGTTCGGGTCAGGCGATGAATTTGTGTTTAAATATTCTCTTGACGGAGGGGAATTCGTTACTAAAGAAGCTCTTTCCGCCGACCAATCCCACTCGATCGTATCTTTTGATATTCCGAATCCCGACAGAAACACCAGATTGACGTTGAGGTTTTATGTTAATGGAAGCGGAACAAATGACGATGACCGCACGGGTTTGGATAATGTGAAAGTTTATGGGGATGACGCGCCTGATTTTTATGACGGTTTTGAAAACTATGACGATATTGAGGATCTAGAAGATGAAGATGAAGGGGGCTGGGAAACATCTGAAACTCCAACAATAGAACATGGCGATGAGGATAACGATAAGATGTGGACCGATGATAATAGTGACGAGGCGGGGCACTCATCTAGCGGCGATCATGAAGAACGAGGCCATTCTGTGCTTTTAGAGGGCAGCGGCGGTGATGCCGAGGAGGCGGACGAGGTTATACAAAAAACTTTCAATACAACCGGTCTGGAAGACGTCAATTTGCGTTACTCAAGAAGGGTGAACTCTTTGGAAGCCGGGGAATCATTCGTATCTTATTATTCGGTTAACGGCGGCGACAGTTGGATTTCGCTGGAGACCATCAACGGCGCTTCCGGGAATGGCGATGATGTTCCGTTCGGATCCGTAAAATTCGGACCGGAAGATCTTAGCGGGGCCGACAATAATTCCGGTTTTATGATTCGGTTTGAGATAAACGGAAGCGACAACAATGACGACGCATACATTGACGATGTTGTTGTCTGGGGCGATCCGATACCGACAGGGTCAGTTACCATAATAAAAAACTCCATACCAGACGAACAAGTGTTTTATTTCTCGACAAATTTTGACGGAGGATTTTCTTTGGATGATGACCCTGAAAGCGAACTCACAAACCAAAAAACATATCCCACCCTTTCTCTTGGCGAATATGTGTTTATTGAGGGAGCTGCGGATAATTGGGTGCTGACAAGCATATCTTGTACTGATGCAACGGCGGAAGTAAATCTCGACAACCGAGAAGTAACCTTGTCTTTGGAAGAAAATGAAAATATAACCTGTACATTTACCAACACAAAAAACGGCTCTCTTGTGGTTAAAAAAACAACAGATCCTGAAGGAGGAGAAGGAGAGTTTGAGTTTAGCGGAAGCATGGAGGGAACTCTTGAGGAAGACGGAGAGGAAATGAGTTTTGACGTTATTCCCGGCGAGTATGATGTGACCGAAGCAACTCTTGAGGGTTGGGACCTGACTGGTATTTCTTGTGATGACGACAACAGTTTGGGCGATATTGAAACAAGAACCGCCCACTACATAATTGAAGCGGGAGAAGAGGTCACCTGCATATTTAATAACACCGAACGCGGTTCCGTTACGATAACTAAATTAGCCGATCCTCTTTTTGGCCCATTCACGTTTTCCTTGATCAGCAACCTGCTCACCCAGGCGATAGAAGCCGTATATCAGGACGGCTTGTTTAGCGGCGGTGACAACAATAACTATACCTTTTGGAATTTACTTGCCGGTGATTACGGCATTGAAGAATCGGTTCCTTTGGACTGGTTCGGTATTCAGACATCAAGTTGCGAAGGTTGGGGAGAGGATTCATCTTCTGCCATAAACTTGCTTCCCGGTGAACACGTTGATTGTGTATTTAACAATACCCAGTTCGGCACAATTGGCGGGGTTAAGTTTGAAGACAAAAATGGCGACGGGATAAAAGATGATGATGGCGAACAAGGTCTTGAGGGTTGGAATATTACCCTTGATTATCTTTACGGCGAGAGCGAACCGGAAAGCGAGTTTCCTGTAACCGTATCTACAGATCAAAATGGCAGTTATCTGTTTTCTGATCTGGTGCCGGGCACATATAGTGTTTGTGAAGAACAACAGCCGGATTGGGAGCAAACTCTGCCTAATGGCGAAGGCGGTGAGGAGGGCGAAGGCGAAGAAGGGGAATATGATGAATATGTTGGGTGCGGTGAAAACAGCTTTGGTTACGAGGTCTATCTTTCAGCCGGGGAAAATAATCTTGACAACCACTTCGGCAATTTTGAAACAGCAAAGGTATCCGGCTACAAGTGGCACGATCTCAACGCCGACGGTATTTGGCAAAAAGAAGACATCGAAAACCTAGAACCGGCTCTTGGAGGATGGGAAATACGCGCAATTCTAGCGAATGACAGCGAAGAAGACGAAGACGGAGAATCAAAGGCCGTATTTACTGATGAAACCGGCTATTACGAATTTAATTTTAATGCCGGTGAAGCCGGAGAATGGGAAATCAGCGAAGTATTGCCGGAACCGGAAACCGGCGGCTGGGTTCAGCGCTATCCGAACGACCCGAATACCTATTCCATAAATGTTTTATCAGGAACGAACGAGGAAAATATTAACTTTGGCAATCAGCTTGATGAAGTCGTGCCCCAAAGCCAATTTGACAACGATCGAAACCACGAAGTGATAGACACAGAAATAGTCGCCCTCTCTTTGACCGGATCATCGGTTGATCAGCATTCGGGCGTTCAAGAGGTAACTTTGTCCATTTATCAGCTTGGCGGATCGGAGTCAGTTGAAAATTATCCGGGTCAAAACTTCTTTGATGTGTTTAATGAATTAAGTTGTCCGTCTTCCCAAGATAGACATATTCCGATAGAAATTGTCGCGCTTGAACTTGTAAGTGTAAGCCCGGCAACGAACAATTGGGAGCATAACTGGACTCCTCCTGAACCCGGAACTTATTGTTTTGAAGTTTCAGCCGAAGATAAGGTGGGAAATATTGAAAATACAGCCGTGGCTGGGCCGCTTGCTTATGTGCCGGTAGCAAAAATATCCAACGAGAGTACGGAAAATATTACAGAAACTGGTTTTGCTGTTGAATGGACGACTGATAAACCGGCAACAAGCCGAGTTGTCTATGACGCCGTTTCTCATTCAGAACTTGGAGAAGCTCCAAACTATGGCTATGCCTTTTCAACATCGGAACAAGATATTGACCCCAAAACATTAGAACACTCTGTTGCCTTAACCGGCTTAACCCCGGGTACCACTTATTATTATAGGACCATATCGGCCGCTTCTCCTGAATCAGTTAGCGAAGAAGGAAGCACTAGTACGCAGTCCCAATCTTCTGATGAGGAAGACGGAGAAAGCGGTGGCGGTGGTGGCGGTGGTGGCGGGGTGGGCTATGTATTAAATAGTTCCGGATTGACCCCAACACCGAGCCCGACTCCAGCGCTGACGCCAAGCGTTGTTCCTTCGCCAACTCCAAGTGGCAATATTGCCGGAGCTTCAATTGCTTCCAATCTGGGAAATACCCAAAAACCGACGACTGCGTCCGATGAGGCTACTGAAACACCGGATGAATCAACTGATGACGAGATCCGGCAAGAAGAATCAGGGCCATCGCTTTCGCCGGTTCCTTCTGGGATAACGGAAGCGGAGCCTAATTTTGCCTTAGCTATGCTGTCCGGATTAATGGAGTCGGTGAGCTTGTGGTGGCTAGTGGCGTTGGCCGCAGTAGTTATCGGCGCAGCTTATACTCAAAAAAACAAAAAGATCAAAAAATAGAATACGAGTTGCAAAAATACACATTAAAGAGAGCGAACTGAAAAGTTCGCTCTCTTTAATGTGTAGGTTGTCTTTTTTCAGAAAAGAATTACAATGTTTGACTATATGCTGTTGAAAATAACCGTATTTATTGGCGGAGCTTCGGTTATGGTATTAGAGCTTATAGGCGCAAGAGTTCTTGCTCCATATCTCGGAACTTCCATAATTGTTTGGACCAGCTTGATAGGCGTAGTGATGGCTAGTTTGAGCGCGGGTTATTTTATCGGCGGCAAAGCCGCCGATAAAAGAGCAGACTATAAGATATTGGCCTATGTAATTTTTCTGGCCGGTATATCGATAGGCGTGATGGCGGTATTCAAATCGGTCGTCCTTTTATTCGTGCAGTCGCAGATAGCCGATATCAGGTGGGCGTCCCTTCTAGGTGCTTTAATTCTTTTTACTCCCGCCAACGTATTGTTGGGAGCCATCTCTCCTTATGCGGTGAAATTATATTTCAGCGATTCCAACCGTATCGGTGCGACAGTAGGCAACCTTTATGCCATATCAACCGTCGGGAGCATTGTCGGCACATATGCCACGGGATTCTTTCTTATTTCTCACTTCGGCAGTACCAATCTGCTGTTTTCTTTGGCGGCACTCTTGGTTTTCCTGTCCACTTTCATCTATTCGGTAAAAATAATAGTGAGATGTATTGTGGTTCTGGCGCTCTCTGCGATGCCGTTATTAAATTCAAACTTACAATACCAATTTGCCTCTATCGGATTTTTGGATGTGGATACTAATTACAACAGGGTCTGGATTCTGGACGGTATTGATTCCGTGAAAAGAAGGCCGATACGCACTTTGAGTACGGGGGCCAATTACATTCAATCGGCGATGTATCTTGACGGCGACGATTTGGCCGTCGAATACGCCAAATTTTTTAATTTAGCCGATTATTTTAATAAAAACATAAACAAAGCGCTCATAATAGGCGGGGGCGCTTATTCTTATCCGAAAAATTTTTTATCCGAACACAAAGACGCCGAAATGGACGTAGCGGAGATAGATCCGGGACTTACTGAACTGGCCAGAGCATTCTTCGGCCTAAAGAATTCTCCGAGATTGAATGTGTTTCATCAGGACGGCAGAGTATTTTTGAAGAAAACGGACAGCAAATACGATGCCATTTTTATAGACGCTTTCGCTTCTTCAATTCCGTTTCATCTGACAACCAAGGAATTTGTCGCCGAAGTTTTTAGCCGGCTTAATGAAGGCGGCGTCGTAGCTATGAATATTATTGCGTCAATAGAAGGGGATACCGGGAGATTTTTGCGCGCCGAGTATGCGACGTATAAATTATTCTCTGATTTTGTATATATATTTCCGGTTCAGGAGCCGGAAGCCGGCAATAAAATTCAAAACATAGTTTTGGTGGCGATAAAAGGCGATATAACAACTCCGGAGGTTGTTAGCGGCGCATTCAAGGAATACTTAGATCACTTGTGGACGGACAAAATAGAAACGGATATTCCCGTTTTAACCGATAATTTTGCTCCTGTTGACCAGTATTTGGCGAAGGTTTTATAGGGTTTGAAGGCGGACATTTAAAATGATAGGATGGTTTTGCAGTATGCCTTCCAAAGACACAAAATCTCAACTCGCCAAATACAGCCTGGAAACCGTATATATTGGCGAATACATAGACCTGAAAAGGGTTCAGGAAAATATAAAGCATTACTCTTTTCTTAACAGAGACCACCCCCTTGTCGTTCGCCTGTTAAAGGATCAATATGCCGTTCTGACCAAATTTGGAGCGGTAACTTTTTGGAATGTTCCTTATCGCTTGCGCAGTCAATTTTTTAACGAACTCAAGCCGTACGTTAAGGCGAAGAAGGAGTCATATCCTTACGACGAAGACACTAAAGTTATTGTCGGCGGAGAATTCGACAGGGTTACATTTGAGAAAGTGTCCCTCTCCCACCTTGACGTAAATCACATAAAAATCATTTCTTACGTGCTTTCTCAATCAGTCGCCCTTGAGAGATATGAAGACGAAATAGAAACCAGTTTGTCGGAGATCGGCGCGATTGTAGAAAATCTCAAAACAAGCGGTAAAGCGATGCTTCGAGAGAGGCAGGTCTTAAAACAAATAGGCAGAGTATTGTCGGTCAAACAAACCGTAGTGGCGCATTTGTCTCTGTTTGATAAACCGGAAGAGGTCTGGGAATCGCCCGACCTAGAGAATTTATACAACAAGCTGAATGCCGAGTATGATCTAAGGGACCGTTTTGATGTGCTGGATGAAAAAACGAATTATCTGTCCGACATTTCCCAAATGCTTATGAACTTTTTGGCCGAAAAAAGAAACGCGTTTTTGGAGATTATCATAATAATTCTCTTTATTGTTGACCTGATGCTCTGGTTCTTGCCTCCTTTTCCCGAAGTGGTAACATTCATCAGAACATGGTTCTGATGAATAACTAAACCCAGATTAGATATTGTTTTGGGTTTAGCGCTTTGGATTTAATTTTATGTCAAAGAAACTACTGAAAGTGGGCGTATTAATGGGCGGTCCTTCGGCTGAACACGAGGTGTCTTTGGCTACTGGCAATAATGTCATAGCCAATCTGGACAAGGCAAAGTACACACCTGTTGTCATCAAGCTGTCAAAAACCCGTTCGACGGGCTCAGGGCAGGCCGTCAAATGGTATGTAAACGGTCGGCTGATGGATATGCCCAAAGCTCTCAAAAGCTGCGATCTTATTTTCAACGCTCTTCATGGCACATTCGGAGAAGACGGCAGAGTGCAGGCGCTGATGGAATATTACGGCGCTCGATACACCGGCTCCGGCATTACTGCTTCTGCTCTTGCGATGGACAAACTTCGAAGCAGAGAAATATTTAAGTTGGCGGGTTTTTGCGTTCCCAAAACACTGAAAATAAAAAAAGGAGAAAATTATCAAGCTCGATTGAATCTCTTTGTCACAAAAATCACCAAACTTCCCGTCGTGGTAAAACCGTGTTCCAGCGGCTCATCGGTGGGCGTTAAGATCGTATCGGACGAGAACAAACTCATCAAAGCCGTAGACGAAACATTCCAATTAGATAAAAAAGTTCTTGTCGAGGAATTTATCAAAGGTAGGGAAATTGCTTGCGGGGTTTTGGACAACTTCAATGGTCAAGAAACTGCCGCTTTGCCGGTGACTGAAATCGCGCCTCTTAAAAAACACAAGTTTTATGATTACGATGCCAAGAACAAGGACGGCCATACGGCGTTCACCACCCCAGCTCAAATTGACGAGACAACATATAATAAAGCACAGGAAACAGCTGTTCGCGCCCACCAACTCCTCGGTTGCCGCAGTTATTCAAGGACAGATATGATGTTAAGGAACGATAATATTTATGTTTTGGAGACCAACACCTTGCCTGGTCTGACAAGTCACTCACTTATTCCTCAAGCGGCCAAAGCCGCCGGATTGACATTTTCTCAGTTACTCGATAAGATCATCGACAGCTCATTAACTTAGCAAAAAAGAGGTCGAGAATGAAGAATTTACTCGTAATCCTTGGCTTTATTTTCATTTTTGGCGGATTTGCTTCAGCCCAGAACCCCCCGGTAGCGCCCGACTATACTCAATGGGAAAAACAAGAGGGCGAAAGAGTTGAGGCCAGTTTTAATGGCAAGGAAATAATAGTACAAATCGAACATTATAGTTATCATACCGGTAACAAGATTGGTCAGCATGCATTCATTATTCTTGATGAGGAAGATAAGCCTTGGTTTTTTATTAATATGGTAGAACAAAGTACCATAGGGTATGTATATATTTTCGAAAGGAAAGATAACTTGTGGGTGTTTATTCAGGGGGTCCAAAGTGAGGAAGAGTTTATGAAATATTTAAAGGATAACTATAAATTAGAATTCAAATAATCCTGCTGCGGCGGGGTTTTTGTTTTTTAAATTTTTTATGCTAGAATCGAAACATGCAGCGCACTCCCATCGATGAAACTAAAAATTTAGTCGGCAAAGAGGTCAATCTTTTCGGTTGGGTCAATGTTCGGCGGGATCACGGCAAAATCATTTTTATCGATCTTAGGGACAGGAGCGGTGTTGCGCAAGTTGTGTTCACTCCCTCAAACAAAGACGTCTACGAACTTGCCAATAAATTAAGGTCCGAATGGGTCGTGCGGCTCAAAGGAAAAGTTAACGCTCGTCCGGAAAAGATGGTCAATCTCGAAATACCGACGGGGAAAGTTGAAATTGAACCGTTGGAACTCGAGATATTGAACGAAGCAGAAACACCGCCGTTTCCCATTGACACAGATGGCCAAGAAATTGACGAAGAGGTTAGGTTAAAATATCGCTATCTTGATCTTCGTCGTGAGCGTCTTCAAAAAAACATTATCCTTCGTTCCAAGTTTGTTGATCTCGCAAGACAATTTCTTTTTAAGAAAGGATTCCTAGAGATAGAGACTCCGATTCTCTCGGCTCCGACTCCGGAAGGTTCGCGGGACTTTGTTGTGCCATCGCGATTAAATCCCGGCAAATTTTTTGCTCTTCCCCAGTCGCCCCAGCAGTATAAACAGCTTCTGATGGTAGCCGGATTTGAAAAATACTTCCAAATAGCACGATGTTTTCGTGATGAGGATCTGCGCGCCGATAGGGGATTTGAACACACGCAGATCGATTTAGAAATTAGCTTCGTTGAGCAGAAAGACGTAATGGCTTTGGATGAAGAGATGATCACTGCCGTTGTCGAATCGATGGGGTATAAGATAAAACAAAAACCGTTCCCCGTATTTACTTGTCAGGAAGCGATAACAAAATTTGGGGCTGACAAATTTGATTTGCGCACCGAGGAAGATAAAAAAAATGGAGTTCTTGCATATGCGTGGGTAATCGATTTTCCTTTTTTTGAAAAAGAGGCTCCGCCAGCTGGCGGATGGACATTCACGCATAACCCTTTTTCTATGGCCAAGCCGGAACATTTGGACTGGTTGGTTAAGGGGGAAAATATAGACCAGATACTGACTACTCAATATGATCTTGTCTGCAATGGCATTGAAATAGGCGGCGGCAGTATTAGAGCGCACAAACCGGAAATGCTTGAAGCTGTCTTTAGGATTATGGGTTATTCTAAAAACGATATTCAAAAACAATTCGGACACATGCTTGAAGCATTTAAATTTGGCGCTCCGCCTCACGGAGGAATTGCCCACGGAATTGAGAGGAATTTGATGACATTGTTGGGGGAAGATTATCTGCGCGAAGTACAGGCGTTTCCTCAAACAAGCTCAGGCCGGACATCAGTTATGGATGCGCCCGGTGAATTAAGCGACAAACAGCTTCAAGAGTTAAAGATTAAAATATAAAAATAACCACTTTAAAACGTTGCAGAGGAAATTATACATACTTTCGGGTGTCTTGAGCGTTTTGATTTTAGTTAACGTTTTTTTCATCTTCTCTTTCCAGAGAGAGGGTACGAATAATTTCGGCTATGCCGGCGCATCTCTCAACAGTACTCAGGCCTATATTTTTCCTATTTCCGAGTCGACGTATCTGCCCGTGCTGAATACGGCCATAGAAAGACCGGTATTGAGCGCTAAATCAGCAATCGTTTACGACACAAGGTCTTCAAGATCGCTCTATTCTAAAAATCCAGAAGAACGTCTTCCCATCGCGTCTTTGACTAAACTGCTTAATGCCGTCATTGTATTTGAGAATTTGGATCTCGATGATATTGTCCGTATTCCCCAAGAAGTCATCAGGGTTGACGAAGAGAAACAGACGCTATATCTGGACGAAAATATCAGAGTGAGGGATCTCGTCAAAATGATGGTCATTGAATCATCTAATGATGCCGCCTACGCTTTAAAGTATCACGCTTCCAATCTCGGCCTTAATTTAGTTGGCCTTATGAATAAAAAAGTTATTGAACTGGGTATGAATTCCTCAATATTTCATGACCCTGCCGGGCTCAATGACGACGCATTGTCTACCTCGGAGGATCTGCTCAAGTTGGTAAACTACTCTCTTAAATTTGATGAATTATGGTCTTTTCTTGGCGAAAAAACCGTCAGGGTTTATTCCGTAGACGGCAGAATAGAGCACCAGATAAACAGCACCAACCAGCTTTTGGGTGTTATTCCCGATGTTATCGGCGGTAAGACTGGTTATACCGATGGAGCGTTGGGATGTATGGTATTAGTGGTTGATGTTCCCGGTAGAAATGATAAACTTATCAGTATAGTTCTGGGTTCTGAGGATCGATTTGCCGATACGGAAAAATTAATAAACTGGACCAAAAGAGCGTATAGTTGGGATTAGGTTTTTATAAATGACGGATATCTTTACGGTACTTAACGTAATCAGGATTTTTGCCGTAGCAACGACGGCTTTTTTTGTTGCGCTTATTTTTACTCCTTTTTGGACCAAATTCTTGCACCGTTATCGATTGGGGAAACAGATAGTCAGATCCGATACCGCTCCGATATTTTCCGAGATGCATAAGAAAAAGGTGGGTACGCCGACTATGGGCGGGGTCATTGTTTGGTTCACTGTTCTTGTTCTTGTTCTTGGATTTTTCTGGGCTTCAAGGGTTTGGCCCGATAGTCTTGTTGCCAATCTTAATTTTTTGTCTCGTGGCCAGACCTGGGTCCCGTTAGCGGCTATGATGGTGGCCGCAATATTCGGATTTATAGACGACCTTTTTGGAATAATGAGGATAGGTCCCGGCGGCGGGGGATTGAGAATGAGAGACCGTCTTATAATGTATGCTCTTGTTGGTGCGGGCGGGGCATGGTGGTTCTACTACAAGCTAGGGTTTGATTTCATTAACATCCCTTTTCTCGGCGACTGGGTTATCGGCTGGTGGTACATAATTTTCTTCGTATTCATAATAGTGGCGAGCGCTTTTTCGGCCAACGAAACCGACGGTTTGGACGGATTGGTGGCCGGTATCTTTTTGACGATGTTCGGCGCGTACGCGGCTATTGCTTTTGATCAAGGAAAGATCGATCTTGCTATTTTGCTGTCAGCGACAATGGGCGCATTGGTTGCGTTTCTCTGGTTCAATATTTATCCGGCCAAGTTTTTCATGGGTGACACCGGTTCTATGGCATTGGGAACGATGCTTGGCGTTGTGGCGATGCTTACCAATACCCCGTTGTTGCTTATTCCGATAGCCATCGTGTTTATAATGGAGTCCGGTTCGGTAATAATTCAAATGACATCAAAGAAATTGCGCGGTAAAAAGATATTTTTATCTACTCCTATCCACCATCATTTCGAAGCTCTTGGCTGGCCCGAAATGCAGGTGACGATGCGGTTCTGGGTTATCAATGCCGTTGGGGCAATAATCGGGTTAATAATATTTCTCGTGGATTCTAAAATTCCTCCGATATCATTTTTCTAGCCCAAATGAAAAAGGAGCCGGTTGGCTCCCTCACCTTTCTTTTCTTAGTTTTCAATTGTTGACCAGACCGCGAATGCTCTGTCTTCTTTCGGCGTACTCTGGTACACAGCCATACTCGCATAGGTATTCGTCTTTGTTTCAGAATACTGGTAACCTACAAGACCAAGCACCAAACTGGATGCGTTTATAGCATTTTGTCGACCGGCGAAACAGCACAACATTCCAGCCGCCCTTCCAGCTTTTTGGTAACCGGTAAGCCCCAAAAGATTAGTAGCATCCATCTTTGATTTTTGAAAGCCGGCTATTCCCATGACCATTCCGGACTCATGACCGGATTTCTGATATCCGGATAATCCCAAACCTACTATAGCATCGAATTTAGCCTCTTGATATCCTGCCACACCAACACCAACGTAAGCATTTGTGGCCTCTTGATATCCTGCCACACCAGCATAAACGTAAGCATCATTGCCCGCCTTCTGGAAAAACGATCCCAGTACACTATGAGCATCCCCTCCCGCTTTTTGATACGGAGAGAAAACGGAGTATATACTCTTGGAACTTTCGGCATTGCCTAATACCGTAAAGACGTTACCATTGATATTCAGAGGGAACGAGAGAAGGGCGATAATCGCCAGCGCTTTGGGTGTATTTCTTAACCGCTGTGTTTCGGTTGCGTTAGGCCAAAACCAAAACCACCAGATCATAGAATAACCCAAAAAGGTTTCCAGAAAAAGAATGATGTTTTCCACGCGGCCTCCTTGTTGTCAGGGAACGAGCGTGGCTTTATTATATATAATGATTTTGAACTGTCAAGTAGTTCGCCAGCCAGCAGAATTTGACACAGCACTTGTCTTGTGTTATAGTGTTTTATTCTTTCACAACTTATGGGGGGATGGTGGCAGATAATGACCTTGATCTCGAAGTAAAAGCCCACAGCTTTCATGATTATGTTAACGAGAATAAGAAGATAGTAGATATTTTGTTTTGGGTTTGGAATGTCTTTTTGACTGATAAAAGCAAGAGAATAGTCAAAGAAATATTTACCTTGACACTTGTTGCAAATCTTTTAGGTGTTTTAACAGCTTATTATGCGATCAGGAATATTCTCGATGGGCTTTTTACCAAGAATCTCGACCTTTTGGTTTTGGGTTTTATGTCGCTTGGAGCCCTTCACCTCGTTATCCGATTTATTAAATCAGTAAATCACATTCGTCGAGAACGTTTTTTTGCCGACTTCGGTTGCCAAATGAGCGACAAAGTAAGTCGTTTATTTTTTGAGAAATCTCTTGGAACACACACCAGTGAAGATAATATCTTAAACGAAGCAAATATAAGCAGAGGTTTTGAGGGATTGAGAGCCATAATCGTTATATTAATGGTAGATTTGCCCGACCTACTGATCACTCTGGGAATTGCTTTTGTCGCCCTATGGTTTATTGACCCTGTGGTGGCGTTAATAGTGACGTTCTTTATAGCATTCCATCTTGTTTGGTCGGGCCTGGTTAACTATATGATCATGACCGTTGGTTACCCGATAGAGAAAAAATGGCGGTTCCTTACTCGCTTTAGAAAGGAACGAATGAGAGGCATTGAACGGATGAAGACAAGCGCGAAAGAAGAAGAGGAGTTGGAGAATATCAGGAAATATTACAATGAAGCAATCGTTCCTGATTTGAAACTTTGGATAAAAGTTTTTAAGCTGTGGTGGGCAAGAGGCACTGTCTCCACATTCATTTACCTCGGTGCTCTGATGTATGGAGTTAGGCGGATCTGGTTAGGTGAATTGTCGCCTGGTTTCATATATCCAATGTTTACTCTGGCTACGCAGATATTCGATAACTTGTGGAGGATGGGCGATTTGGAAAGACTCATCCACTACAATCTTTGGGCAGCTGAAAACCTTAAAGAAGCATTGAGTTTGCCGGTCGGGCTGACGTTCAAAGAGAACGCCATCGTATTGCCCAAAAATTCTCCATGCAGAATAGAATTTGATGCCGTGTCTTATAGGTTTAAAGACGATACTTCGTCGCTGGTGCTTAGCGATATTTCCTTTGCGGTCGAACCGGAGGAAAAAGTCGCTATTGTCGGTACAAGCGGAGCGGGCAAAAGTACGTTGATCAAACTGCTACTCAGATATATGGACCCGACCAGCGGGTCGATAAAGATCGACGGTCATGATCTAAGAGACGTCGATCTCAATTCGTGGTTAAATCTTGTCGGTTACATTTCCCAAACGCCGCAGATATGGAATGATACAGTTCGCGGCAACGCCTTGTACGGGGTTCCGGCGAGTGAAAAGGCGACTATTTCGGATGAATATCTTTGGGAACAGGCAGGAGGTGTTCAGGTTGATTTTGGAGAGAGATTAGTCGATGGATTGGATACTGTCGTTGGGGAAAGAGGGATTAAGCTCTCTGGCGGCCAGAATCAGCGGCTTATGATCCTTGCGGCAATAATGAAAAATCCGAGATTTATGATCGTTGACGAAGCCACCAGTTCTTTGGATTCTTCAACCGAAAAACTGGTCCAAGTTGGACTGGAGAAAGCACTAAGCAGAAACTGCGGAGCACTGATAATTGCTCATAGGCTTAGTACTGTCAGGCGACTTTGCAACAAGTTCATCGTGGTAGAACCGGTCAACGGCTCCGGCGGAAAGATAGTCGGTGTGGCAAAGAGTTTCGAAGAGCTTTATGAGGCCTGTCCTCAGTTCAGAAAATTGGCTGATGACCAGGAAATAAAGATTTGAGCCGAGCATTTAGCTCGGTTTTATATTACAATAAAGAAATGGAGAAGCGCCTGCTATTTACTACTCTTGTCCTGCTTATTTTTGGGTTGATAGTTTTATCGTCGGCGGGAATTATAGATGGAGATAAAAAATTCGGGGACTCCTATTATTACCTTAAAAAGCAATTATTGTATGGAGTTCTGCCGGGACTGTTATTATTCTTTTTATTTTCCAAGATCGATTATCGGTTTTGGAAAAAGGTTTCTTTCATAATCTTATTCGGCTCTCTTTTGTTGATGATACTTGTCTTTATACCGGACATCGGTATCGGCCTTAAGGGCGCGAATAGGTGGGTTAGTTTGTGGGGCGTATCTTTTCAGCCGTCCGAAATTCTTAAATTGGCCATGGTTGTATATCTTGCCGCTTGGTTTGGTTCAAGAGACGAACGCATAAAAAATTGGTCTTACAGCGCGGCGCCGTTTTTTGTCGTGATATCTTTCATCGGACTTCTGCTTGCTCTTCAGCCGGACGTAGGCACGCTGGCGGTCGTTGTTTTGATTGCCCTCGGGATATATTTTGCCGCCGGTTCCAGCATGAAACATTTGGCGGTTATTATCGGTGTTTTTCTGGTTATCTTGGCGGGGCTGGTCTTTATGGAGCCATACCGGCTTAACAGGATAAAAACATTCTTCGATCCGTCCGTTGATCCGAGAGGGATATCTTATCAACTGAATCAGTCTCTTATTGCCATTGGTTCCGGCGGTCTGTTCGGTAACGGGTACAACGAAAGTACTCAGAAGTGGGGATTTCTACCTGAGGTCGTTAACGACTCTATCTTTGCGGTTGTGGTGGAGGAACTGGGATTTGCGGGTGCGATGGTGCTGGTCGGCCTGATTATTTATCTGTGCTACACCCTTATTTCAATAGCAAAGCTTACGTCAGACAAATTCGGCCGTTTGCTGGTTATCGGGATGAGTACTTGGATAGTCGGCCAAGCCTTCATCAACATAGCCGCCGTATCCGGTCTTGCTCCTTTGACCGGGATTCCTCTGCCGTTCGTAAGCCATGGAGGGACGGCCATAATAGCCCTGCTGGCCGGTCTGGGGATCGTTTCCAATATTGCCAAAAAGACATAAAACAAAAAACCGCTTTACGCGGTTTTTTGTAAGAGCTTGGCCGCAAATGATTTTAGGCGGGCAGATTTATTTTTACTTATAACGTTTGTTTTGGCGGCTTTGTCGAGGGCTTTGTATGCTTTGGGAAGCAATTTTTGGGCCTCGTCGTTTTTGCCGGCAGAGGCAAGATTTTTGAGCTCTTTCAGGTTATTTTTATAATTATTTTTGCGCCTTAAATTTCTCGCTTTCCTTGTGAGAGATTGTCTTAGGGCTTTTTTGGCTGATTGGGTAATAGGCATTGCCCAGGTATATTACTAGGTTTTATGTTTTTATGCAACACTGCTTTTCAGTTTTCTTATCTGTTCTTTGTATACCAGCGCTTTCTCGTATTCGAATTTTTTTATCGCTTTTTCCATAAGCTTAGTCAGTTCTTTGACGACACGTTGCTTGCCGATGTTTGTGGTGAACGAAGCTGAACCATTGCCGAAGAATATTACACCATTGCCGTTTGTCTCATATTTTTTTAGTGCGGCACCGGCTATCGGCAGGTCGAAATCGCCTATGGCTTTTTGAATCGTTGTGGGCGTGATGCTGTGTTTCAGGTTATGTTCTTTTTGTTTTGTCCTTCTCCTCATCGTCTCATCTATCGCGGCATCTATGGAGCGGGTGCGTTTGTCCGCATA
Source organism: Candidatus Yanofskybacteria bacterium RIFCSPHIGHO2_02_FULL_43_17 (assembly GCA_001794435.1). GTDB lineage: Bacteria > Patescibacteriota > Minisyncoccia > 2-02-FULL-40-12 > GWA2-44-9 > 2-01-FULL-43-22. The sequence goes on along the minus strand of MGJU01000013.1, from coordinate 43,492 downwards.
CATTATTACATGGCCGTTCACGTGCCTAGCCGCTCGGCCCATTGTCTGAATAAGCGTGGTTGTATTGCGTAGAAACCCTTCTTTATCGGCGTCTAATATCGCTATCAGTGAGACCTCGGGTAAATCGAGTCCTTCCCGCAGAAGATTTACTCCTACCATTACATCATAGTGTCCCAAACGAAAGTCCTTTAAGATTTTAAGTCGTTCAAGTGTTTTTATTTCGGAGTGAAGATAGTTAACCTTGATGCCATTGTCGGCAAGATGTTCGGCAAGGTCCTCGGCCATTCGTTTGGTCAAGGTGGTTACTATTACCCTTTCTCCGCTTTTTGTCCGTTCTTTTATTGTATCGATAAGGTGGGGGATCTGGTTTTCGGTCGGCTTTATTTCTATCGTTGGGTCAAGCAGGCCGGTTGGCCTTACCAATTGTTCGGCGATATTCGCCTTGCCGGATCTTTCAAGTTCATATTTGTTCGGAGTGGCCGAAACGTAGATGGTTTTCTGTGTCCTTTTCTGGAATTCTGGGAATTTCAACGGCCGATTGTCTATTGCAGACGGCAGACGGAAACCATATTCCACAAGAGTGCTTTTTCTGGAATGGTCGCCGGTGTACATACTTCTCAATTGGGGAATTGAGATATGGGATTCGTCGATGATGGTCAGAAATTCGCCCTTGGAAACAAAGAAATCAAGTAAGGCATACGGCGGTTCGCCGGCCTTTCTGAAGTCAAGGTGGCGCGAGTAGTTTTCTATTCCGTGACAATAACCGGTCTGCCTCATCATCTCTATGTCATTGAGCGTTTTTTCTTGGAGTCGGGCCGCTTCTTCTGATTTTTTTTGTTTTTTCAACACCTTAACTTGCTTTTGAAGTTCGCTTTTTATGTTCTCTATGGCAAGACCGATCTTGTTGTCGGAAGTTATCCAATACTTGGCCGGGAATATTGTTTTTTCCGTAATCTTATCGTATTTCAGCTCTTTCGTTTCAAGCTCCTCGGGATCATTCAGGTTTGCTATTGAAATTTTTTCTATCGAATCGCTGTGTCCGCCAGAGGCGAAATCTCGCCCCTTTGGGGCGGAAAACTTTACTTTAGTGACTTCTTGGGCGGCAGGCGAGACAATCTCAAACTCGTTAGTTGTTTTTCTGAAACAGCCGCGCTTCAATTCTATGTCCTGTGCGTATTGCAAGCGCAAAAGGGCTCTGGCCAGCTCAGCTGGCTTTATCTTTTTGCCTTCAAATATTTCAAGGCCGAGGTTTTTGTATTCTTCCGGTGAGCCGAGGTTGTATATGCAGGAAACTGAAGCTACGACAATAACGTCATTGCGGGACATCAGCGCTTGCGTGGCGGCGTGGCGCAAGCGGTCTATCTCTTCATTTATTTTGGAATCCTTTTCAATATATGTGTCGGTGTGAGGAATGTACGCCTCCGGCTGGTAATAGTCGTAATAGCTTACGAAGTAATGGACGGCGTTCTTTGGAAAAAACTCCTTGAATTCTTTGTATAGCTGGGCGGCCAATGTTTTGTTGTGTGAGATAATTAGGGTGGGTTTTTGATATTTCTCTATAACCTTGGCCATCGTAAATGTCTTGCCGGAACCGGTTACGCCCAAAAGCACCTGATGCTTTTTACCGGATTTTAAACCTTTAGCTAATTTTTCAATCGCCTGTGGTTGGTCTCCGGTAGGTTTATAGCGTGAAATTAATTTAAACATAAGGCTGACTTGCTCCGCACCAATCCTGCCCCCTTTCTTCCGCCAGCTGGCGGATGGCGGTCATCCATTCGACTACGCTCAGGATGACCCTGAGTATAATCGAACGGGTCAGCGGATAAAATTGGTGCGAGGTCATCCGTTGGTTGATATTTGGATATTAATTTGAACATTTGACAGGATTGTTTTAGCGTGTTAGTATTAAAAACGGAGGTGGAAGTCAATGAAACAGCAAGTGAAGCGCAAGTTGGGTTTTTGGGGATGGTCTGAATTGTTCATGGCCGTATCATTTTTGATCTTTTTTGGGGATAATCTTGTAAGGGGTTATTCGATCTATGCAACAATAGATTTAATTATTGCCCTTTCGTTCGGATACCAATTTTATCGCAGATTGAGGTTCCACCAATAGGTGGGCCTTTTTTATTTCTTTTTTCAATGATAAACTTGAATTAATGATCTCGTTTCTCGAGGGGAAAATTGAACATCGGGGTGATAAATACGTTATTTTGAACGCGGGCGGTATAGGATATAAGGTTATAATATCCCCCAAGCTACTTAATATTTTATCAAAATCAACCCCAACTGTCAAGATGGCTGGGGTTGATTTTGACCCTGAGCAAAGTCGAATGGGTCAAAAAGTGAGGTTATTCATTCATTCCCAACTTAATATGCGGGAAGGGATATTTGATATGTATGGGTTTCAGAATAAGGAGGATTTGGAATTGTTCCACCTTGTCACAAGCGTCAACGGCATCGGTCCGAAAAGTGCGATGGGAATACTATCAACCATTGAACCCAAACACCTAAAAGCGGCAGTAATGAACGAAGATGCCGATTATTTGAAAAAGGTTTCCGGTCTTGGACCAAAAACCGCCCAGCGGCTTATATTGGAGCTAAAAAATAAAATTGATTATCTGGATGTCGGCGATATGCAGGGTATAGATCTCGGCCAGGAAGGTCAGGCAACAGAGGCGCTGCTTGCGCTTGGCTATAGCCCAAGTCAAGCAAGGGACGCATTAAAAGAAGCTAAGGGCAAAACGCTCGAGGAACGCGTGCGTGAAGCTCTTCGTCTTCTGGGTAAAAAATAATGAAGTCATTTCTTCAAACAACAGAGTGGTTAAAATTTCAGGAACAGGTCGGCCACAAAACGTGGCGGTTTGATAATGGGAAAATAAGGGCCAATATAATTCAGCACAAAATTCCTTTTGGGAAGAATTATCTTTATATTCCACATGGCCCGGAAATTTTATTTGATAAAATTTCCGGAGGTCTGAAGAACGAGATCGACAATTTTTTGAAATACTTGAAGGAGTTGGCCAAGGAGAACAAGTCCATATTCGTAAAAATGGAGCCGCTGGCCGATGTCGTCACGGAACTGGTATTCCGAAAAGGCATAAAAAGGTCAAAAAAAGAAATTCAGCCATCTCGGTCGGTTATTATTAATCTGAGCTTGTCGGAAGGGGAGCTTTTGGAACGGATGCATCACAAGACGAGGTATAATATTAAAGTCGCGGAACGAAACAAAGTCAAAGTAGAGGATAGCAATAATCTCGATATTTTTTGGAAACTGCTCGGTCACACAACCAAAAGAGACCGCTTTTTTTCTCATGGCAAGGATTATTATCAAAAACTGCTGGCCCTGAACGGTGGGGAGTTTAAGGTTGATCTTGTTTTAGCCTATTATGAGAGTAAGCCGGTGGCTGGAGCCATTATACTCTGTTACGGCGATACGGGATATTATCTTCACGGAGCATCTGACTATAATCATCATCAACTTATGGCGCCCTATGCTCTGCATTGGGAGAATATTAAGCATCTAAAGCGAGAAGGATTCAAATACTACGATTTTTGGGGCATCGATGCTCAGAAATGGCCCGGCGTGACTCGTTTCAAGCTCGGCTGGGGAGGCGATGCCAGGGAATATCCGGGTTCTTTTGATATTCCCATATCAAAGTTTTGGTATTTTATGTATCGGATAGTCAGACGAGCGTTCTAGGGTATTCGGTAGAAAAAATCGGAAAAGTAGGTTTTCGCAACCCTCCCACAGGGTTGTTTTTATTTAACATAGGCCGCACATAATATTTGCTTTCGTTATGATTCTTTGATATATCATAATGATGAAAATTAGACCGAGAAAAATAGAAAGTAAAGAGAGGATGAAATACCTCGATGCTTTGTATACAGCCATTGAGTCATTAAAGTCCAGAGAAGAAGTTAAAAGTTTTTTGCGGGACTTACTAACCGAAAGTGAAAGAATAATGATTGGTCGGAGGATAATTATTGCTCAAAGATTGTTACAGGATCAATCATACGATCAAATTATGAAAGAAATGAGGGTGGGGCCGGATACTATAATGAGAGTTCACAGGTGGCTGGAAGACGATAATGGGGGTTATGAAAAGGTGATTAAAAACCTGGAAAAAGTTTTTGAATCGAGATTTAAGTCAAAGGATAAAGAATATTATGACCCTCTTTCGTTTAAGGGACTTAAGAGAAGATACCCATTACATTTCTTATTGTTTAATTTGTTTGATAAACTTAACGATAGCAATAAGGGCAGAAACTAATTTTAAGTTAAGGTTTTATATTATATTATGATTCTTTGATATATCATAATATTCAATATTCACCATATTTAATTCGAACATGTTTAGAGAAGGATGGCTAGATAAAGCCCTAAGGAGTGTTAAAAAGCTGATTCCTAAGTCAGTTTTTGATTTTTTTGCGCCGATTTATCATGCCACTCTGGCTTATACCGGTGCTTTGATTTATGGTTTTCCGTCCGGATTTCCTTGGCGGCTTGCCCCGCCCTTTTTTAAAAGGGCGGGGGCTATGAAAGTTATCGGTGTGACGGGGACGAAGGGCAAGTCCACGGTTATATATTTAACATCTAAAATTTTAGAAGCCAATGGTGACGGGGTGGCGGCAATCGGATCTCTTGGGTACAAAATAAAAGACAAAGAATGGCCGAATACCCTGAAAATGACAATGCCCGGCCGGTTCAAACTTCAGAAGTTTTTACGCCAAGCCAAAAATGCCGGCTGTAAATATGTGGTTCTTGAAGTGACATCGGAGGGCATTAAACAAAAGCGTCATCTCGGAGTTAAATTCGATTGCGCTGTGTTTACTAATCTTCACAAAGAACACATCGAAAGCCATGGCTCATTCGAAAATTATTACAAAGCCAAGCAAGAATTATTCAAAAAAATTTCAAATATTCACGTAATTAACGCCGATGATCCGCGTGTAGATTTGTTCGGGAACTTTTCGGCTAAACATAAAATATTTTACGGATTGGAAAAGGGGGACTTGGTTGCCGACAAAATTCAACCCACGGAAAAAGGAACATCGTTTGAACTTTATGGTACGCATTTTGACACTCATTTGGCCGGAGAATTTAATATTATGAATTGCCTGGCGGCGTTAGCCGTAGGAGCGATGTATAAAATCGACTTGCCCACAATGAAGCCGGTTTTGGAGTCGGTAAAATTCATTCCTGGAAGGATGGAATTCATTCAACGGGAACCGTTCGGGGTGGTAATTGATTATGCCCATACGCCGGAAAGTCTGGAGGCGGTTTACAAAACATTGAAATCATTACGGATTACGGATTACGGATTACGGATTAAAAAAGATTCAAACAATTCGCAATTCGAAATGCGTAATAAGTTAATTTGTGTATTGGGTGCCGCTGGCGGAGGGAGAGACAGATGGAAGAGGCCGGAATTCGGCAGGATAGCGGCGGAATATTGCGACGAAATAATTTTGACGAATGAAGATCCGTACGAAGAAGATCCGGAAAAAATAATCGAAGATATTTTTTCCGGAATCTCATCGAGTCAAAAGTTCAAAAACTCAGAAGTTTTTAAAGTTATGGATCGGCGCAAAGCGATAGAAACCGCTCTGATGTCTGCCGGAGGAGGCGGTGTGGTGATAATTACAGGAAAGGGCTCAGAGACGTCTATGGCCGTTGCCGGGGGAAAGAAACTTCCTTGGTCGGACAAAGACATCGTCCGAGAGCTCCTACAACTCAGCAAATAAACACAACCCCGCCCTTAGCGGGGATTTGATTTATCTCAAGGAAAGAATTATCATAATTTCATCTTGATTTTTGAAAACCCGGAAACTCGTTGCCACAAAAAAGGGAAGGCGAGAACTCTGGATCAAAAATAAAAACAAGCAAACTCAGGGCGTTTTATAAGAAACACTTCCCCGGCCTGAGGACTCACCACCTTATTCCTCGTAGTAGGGGCGGACCGACATGTTGTTTCAATCTTTTTCCGTGGGCGGAAAAAAATCATGATGCCTGGCACCAGTTATTTTTCAATATGACCACACAGGAGGTATGGGAACGGCTGGACGAGATCCATGCGGCCATCTACTCCGACGCAGAAAGGGTGGTTCCGTTTTGGATCGAGGTTTGCACTCTTTTCAAGGCCAGTCCCCAAAAAGCGAAAGTATTTGAAGAACAAAAAGCAAGCAAACTTTCGTCACTCGTAAATACGACTAAACTACAAGGGTTATGGCGGGTTTGTTTTAAAAGCGAAAAGCTTGCCGAAGCCAGGACGCAGATGTTGTATATGATGATGTTTATGTTGTTTGGTTCCAAGATGGCTGATCCTGATTCGATAAGTCAAACTGATATCCAAGCGACATTGTCTAAAATGTCCGAGATGAAAACTTATCGCCATTGGGCGGTCAGCGTCTGTTTTGGTTATGGCGTCTCTACTATTATCTCAAGGGTTAATGATCTTAATTCCAGCTCTCCGTAAGGCGAGCTTTTATTTTAAATTTACGATAAATATGATAATATTAAGTACAACGTCTGACTATATGGTGAATTTCGATCCAGCAGAACAAAACTTTGAACCCGAATTGGCTGTAAAGAAAGAAAAAGTTTCGCGAATTCTAAGCAACTCCGGTTTGCCTTGGCTTTTGATAGTTTTAGTATTAGTGCTTTTAGTTTTCTCCGTAAGCATATTCCGACAGCCGGTTATACCGGATACCTCCGGCAATATCGGCTCATCAGTCGGACCGACACCGGACGCAAGACAGCCGAGAGTTTATAGCGTTTCTTACAAGAGCGGCGTCTTTAGTCCCACCAACCTGAGAATTCACGCCGGTGATACGGTAAGGTTTAAGAACGAGGGCATCTTTCCTATCAGAATAGTCGGCGATGATCTAGTTGGTTTTGATAGTATTGGCGATGTGCCACAAGGAAGCTTTTTTGCTTTTACTTTTGCCGCCAGAGGCATATTCAGTTATTATAACGACAAAAATTCCGACGAATCAGCCACAATAATAGTTCGATAAATTCACCACAAGTAGTAAGATAATGCGCAACCCCTTGACCATACAAGTCGAGTCGTATCTGGGAGCGGTGTTTATAGTTCTTTTTGCGCTGTTTTTTATCGGATTAATTTTCGTCTCTATGAAAAATTTTAATTCCGACCTCACCGTTCTTAATTCTGATCAAGCGCAAATTCGAACTATTAAATAATCCCGTTAGAGCCAATATATTCTGTCATTATGTCTATAGGATTTTCATTGTTTGTTAAGGAAGCCATTCTTTTTGGACTTACTTTGGCGCTGGGTCTTTATGCCGCATATCGTTATTCTTTAGATTTCATCGACATCGTTCAGGAGGGAATGATAAGGTTCACGTTTACCGACCTGGTCGTATTACTTATTCTTTTCAGCGCTATTTTCTTTGTATCTCGGCACAAGAAGATCGCTCGATTTTCATTTAAGTTCTTTCTTGTGTTGATAGTATTTTCTGGAACCCAGGTTATATTGGGAACTATTCTGCCCTCGCCTTGGGACTTGGCGATTGCCATTCTCTTTGTCTTTATTTTTGCCATCGGCGCGAACGTATTGGTCCACGATCTCGGCATTATTCTTGGAATTGCCGGCATCGCAGCCGTATTCGGCCTCTCCATTTCAATTGAATTCGGGCTTGTTCTGCTGGTTGTTCTTTCGTTGTACGACATAGTGGCGGTTTATGTGACCAAGCACATGGTGACCATGGCAAGAAGTATGATTGAGGGTGGCGCCGTGTTCGGGTTTTTGATACCGTTCGAGTTCAAAGGATTTTTCCGCGGTGGGAAAGAAGCGCGGGCCGGAATAGGGGAGAGTTTTATGATACTGGGTTCGGGAGATATAGGCCTGCCTCTTATTTTTGCCGTTTCTTTGATTAGGGTTTCCGTGTTGTCGGCAATAATTACCGCCACCTTCTCTTTGCTGGGATTATTTCTCACTCACCTTCTTTTTTTGAATCAGGAAAAGCGCAGAGCAATGGCCGCTTTGCCACCGATAGCCACAATGACAATAATCGGTTATTTGATTAGTATGGTAATCTAGAAACAAGAGACAGGCGACCAAGGGTTTTTAATAACTTGTTGCTTGTTTCTTGTTGCTTGTTTCTATGAAACTAACTTTCTACGGCGGAGCTAGACAGGTGACAGGTGCTAACTACTTGCTGGAAATAGGCAATATTAAAGTCCTCATCGATTGCGGGATGTTCCAGGGCTCAAGATATTCGGAAGACTTGAACTATGAGAAATTTCCCTATGATCCGGCTGAGGTGGACTTTGTTTTTATAACCCACAGCCATACCGATCACGCCGGACGACTGCCTAAGCTGTATAAAGAAGGATTTAGGGGCAAGGTCATTGCGACTAACGCCGCTCTCGATCTCATCAGAAAGGCCCTGCCGGATAATCTAAATTTGATAAAACAAGAAGCAGAAGAAGCCGGACGGGAGCCGCTGTTTTCCCTCAAGGACTTAGAGGGAGTTTTGGAATTGGCTCGTGGCGTCGATTATGAAGAAGAAGTCGAAATTGGGGATGGATTGAAAGCGGTTTTACATGATGCGGGTCACATTCTCGGCTCGTCTATGGTGGACATACAATACCCGATAAATAATCCGCCTTCGCATAAAGCTTCGGTGGATGCTCGGTTTTCTAACCCCTTGAATATTCTCGGAGAGAAAACCGGCAAAATATATTTTACCGGCGATCTGGGCAACCCTCCAACCCCCCTTCTTAAGCCGTATAAATTCGTCGATGATGCTTCTTATGTCGTTATAGAATCGGCTTACGGCTCAAGAACTCACGAGGATAAAGCCGAGAGGAAAAATATTTTGCAAAAAGTGATAATCGAGACCATGCAAAGAAGCGGCGTGCTGATGATACCCTCGTTTGCGATGGAAAGAACACAAGAGCTTCTCTACGAGCTTAACAACCTATTTAACAGCGGAAAAATTCCCAAAGTGCCTGTTTTTGTCGATTCGCCGCTGGCTACAAACCTGACCGAGGTATACAGAAAGCATTCGGATTATTTCAATAAAGAAACCGCATATCTGGTCGAAACAGGAGACGATATTTTTAATTTCCCCGGGCTTAAATTCACCCGTACGGCAGAAGAGTCGAAACAGATAAATAACGTTCCTCCGCCGAAGATAATAATTGCCGGTTCGGGAATGTCTACCGGCGGCCGTATTTTACATCATGAAAGGCGCTATTTGCAGGATCCGAATTCCGCTATTTTATTCATTGGTTATCAGGTGAAGGGTTCTTTGGGTAGGAGAATTTTGGACAAGGAAAAGGAGGTTAAAATATTCGGCGAAAAAGTTTCTGTCAATTGCAGGGTGGAGGCGATCGGAGGGTACTCCGCTCACGCCGACCAGCAAATGCTTTTAGAATGGGTCAAAGCCGCTGCCACCGGAGGCAAATTAAAAAAAGTTTTCGTAGTTCAAGGAGAAGAGGATTCGTCGCTGACGCTTGCCAGAAAGATAGAAAGAGCATTGGAAATTGACGCTATTGTCCCCAAACCAGGGGAGAGTTTCGAGTTGTAGTAAATCGAAACTCCAGCTTCTTTTTCTCACGGACTCCTCATAGAGCAGTTGCCCTGCCTGCCGGCAGGCAGGGATTCGCTCCTAATTTTATCAGACCAATCGGGGACACCCCGACCCGGCCATGCGGCTTCCTGTGGGGTCCGTTCCGGGTCACCCCAATTGGTTCCCAGAAAAATCGCGTCGCTCGTCTGCAACTGCTATCTATTCGTCATGGTGAGAAAAGAGAAGCAAGGGCTTCGATTTACTTTTTGGAGGCCGTTGTATTAAAAAAGCCCCGCCGGAATTGGCGAGGCTCGCCCCGATAGGGCGGCCGCGGTTGAGGGCATGGAAAGTGCGGATCTCTCACCGGCGGTATTAGAGAATCGGATTACCGCAGGTATTGCGACTCTGTCCTCGACACTCTTCTCTGGTACTTGATTCTGGTTGAGGTCTACGATAGTCAGGGCCGTTGCCGATCCGATTCATCTCTTCATCGTATCGAAGCTGCGTCAGTTCGAAGTCCTTTAGTTTGCTGAGGAGGAGTTGGGCGGCTCGAATCCTTTTCCAGTGGCCCTTGATCAGAAAGCGCCACTTGCCACCTTCCAGTCGGGCGTTGATATCCAATCCGTGCATCTCGCCGACGTGACCCCAATGGTAGTCGCCAAGTTTTTTGACTCGTTCTCCGAGTTCGTCTGGAGAAGGTCCGCCGAGTGACTGGATTTGCTCCGCGGTTATCCAATCCTCAATAGTTGCATCTTCCGTATAGGCCACAGCAACCCCCGTAAAGAACAATGCAACAATATAACTTTTTCTGAATCATTGTCAAAACATTTGAGCGACTAAGTTATCCTCTTCAAAAATCTTCTAAAAATTATAAACTTAAAACCATAATGTCCGACGGAAAATCACAATTAAATCTACCGGCGTCGAAATTGCCGGTAATAAAACAGAAACCCGGCGAGGACTTCAGAAAATCTCTGCATTGGCGGGTGTTTAGGATACTTGCCGAGTTTGTTGAGGGGTGGCAATTTTTGGCTGATTTCAAAAAAACTGTGTCATTTTTCGGTTCGGCAAGATCCCCGGAAGGGGACAAATGGTATGAAGAAGCCCGCAAATTGGGCAAGATGATGGCTGAAGCCGGCTTTGCCGTGGTAACCGGCGGCGGCCCCGGAATTATGGAAGCCGGCAATCGCGGCGCTATTGAGGGCGGCGGCAAGTCTATCGGGATAAATATCCAACTCGGTCTGGATCAAAGGCAAAATCCTTATGTTCAGGAAAGCGAGGCTTTTCATTATTTCTTCGTCAGGAAGGTTATGCTTTCGTTTGCCGCCAGAGCCTATGTATTTTTCCCGGGCGGTCTTGGCACGCTGGATGAGGTATTTGAGCTGATAACGCTGATCCAGACCAAAAAGATATCGGAGAAAATTCCCGTAGTGCTTGTGAGCCGGGATTACTGGGAGTCGATAGATAAAATTTTGCGAGAACAGTTTTATGAAAAGTATCGGATGATCGACAAGGAAGACCTCGACATTTATAAAATAGTCGACTCTGCCGAAGAGGCATTCGAACTCATAAAAGACGCTCCGCCGAGAGAAGACTGGTACTATTGACATTATTTTCTCTTTGTGATAATATATTTTTATAACACAGTGTAGCCAGAGAAGAGTCCCGTTACTCGAGTCGGGTCTCTGGTATGCGCGGCCTGCTGACCGATAGGACCGTCGGTGGCAGGACAAAAACAAGGTCCGCTTCTCGAGAAAGGGGATACTATGTGGTTGTTGCTTTGGGTGTTTAGTGTCGTTGCCTCTTTCGTAGTTGGAGTCGTGCTGGCGTTGGCGTTTCGTTCGAAGGCCCCGCGTTTCGGGCTCACGGAGTTCAGGCGTGTGGCGTCCTCGGCCAGAGCGGCCGTGGACGGACTTGTTGATGGCGGCGTGATCGCCTCTCTCTATGGGGAACGGCGGCTCGCCACCGAACGTGCCGTCGTCAGAGCTCAGGTCGGGACCATCGAAGGTCTCGGCTATGAGAACGACGTCGTGGCCGACGCTGACGAGGAGCGCGGAGAGAACGCCGCCTTCCGCGAGAAAGCCGAAGCGAACATCACGGCTCATTTCGAGGAAATCAGCAAACTCGAGATGATGATCGCCGAGGAAGGCGATGCGATCGCCGACGTCAATCGTCGGGACGATCAGCTTGCTGCCGACTTGGCGCTTCTCGGCTGAAGTCTCGGCTGAAGCCGATGCGATGTCCTTGGAGGCATCGCGGGGGGTGGGTTTCCACCCCCCTCTTTTTTTCTTGATTTTTTTCAAAAATTTGATAAACTTGAGACAAATGCCACAATCTGAATTTAAAGTAAACAACATACTGATTCCCGAAGAGCTTCCTCTCATAGCTCTGAAAAACACCGTCTTATTTCCAAAGACGGTTATTCCGCTTATAGTCCAAAGGCCAAAGTCGGTCGGCGCCTTGGAGCACGCTCTGTCGGCAGACCGCCTGATATTTTTCGCCGCCCAGAAGAGTATTGAAGACGATGTCGCCAGGCGCGATATTTTCACGACCGGTACGGTCGGACGGATCATTTCCGTTTTTAAATTGCCGGACGGCTCTTCCAAGGTTGACGTTGAAGGTCTGGTTAGGGGAAGAATAGCGGAAGTCACCAGCGAAGCGCCGTATTTCAGGGTAAATACCGCGCCCTCCTCTCTCATCATAAGGAACAATCCGGAGGAGAAAGCGCTTTTACGGAAAGCCATAGAGCAATTCAGAGCGGTCTCTGAAGCCAGGTCTTTTCCGACCATACTTCCCGAGATAATCTACATGATGTCCCAGCTTAAAGACACAGAGCACATCATCAGTTTAATGGCTGTTAATCTCAACATGGAGATAGATGATCAGCAGAGGATACTTGAAATGGAAAGTGCGATGGACGCATTGCGCGAGTTGAATGCTTATTTGGTCAGGGAGATCGAGATAATCGAAGCCGAGACAAAAGTTGCCAAAGAAACAAAAAAACAGATAGGCAAAATGCAGAAAGAACTGTTCCTCCGCGAACAGCTTAAAAGCATAGAGAAAGAATTGGGTGTTGACGACGAAAAAGGAGAAATGGATATGATACGGCAGAAGATAGTTGCCGCGGGAATGCCGAAGGATGTGGAAGAAAAAGCCGTCAAGGAACTGAATCGCCTTGGCAAAATGCCGCCGTTTAATCCCGAAGCTTCGTATCTCCGCACCTACCTCGACTTGATAGTTGATTTGCCTTGGTCCAAGAAAACAAAAGAAAAAATCGACCTCAAAGAAGCCGAAAAAATACTCAACCAAGACCATTACGGCTTAGACAAGGTGAAAGAAAGGATAATTGAATATCTGGCGGTTCAGAAACAGGTCGGCAAACTCAAGGGGCCCATACTGTGTCTTGTCGGCCCTCCGGGTACCGGAAAGACATCTGTGGGCCAGTCCATCGCCAGAGCTTTAGGCCGGAAGTTTACCCGTGTTTCATTGGGCGGGTTAAAGGACGAGGCCGAGATCCGCGGCCACAGGAGGACCTACGTCGGCGCTATGCCGGGCAGGATAATTCAGGGCATCAATAATACCGGAGTCAGGAACCCGGTTTTTATGCTGGATGAAATAGACAAGATAGGGATGGATTTCAGAGGCGACCCGTCGGCCGCGCTTCTTGAAGCGCTTGATCCTCAGCAGAACAATGCGTTCTCCGACCACTATGTCGAAGCGCCTTTTGATTTGTCGGATGTTTTCTTCATAGCTACGGCGAATGTTCTGGATACTGTTCCGCCGGCTTTGAGGGACCGTCTCGAGATAATTGAATTTCCTGGGTATTCGGAAGAAGAAAAATTCCACATAGCCAAGAATTTTCTGTTGCCGAAACTGTATAAAGAACACGGCCTTAATAAGCGCGCGCTTGTCCTGACCGACTCGGCCTTGTCGGATGTTATAAGGAAGCATACGCGGGAAGCCGGAGTAAGAGATCTGGAAAGACAGCTTGCGACCATCATCAGGAAAGTCACTAGGAAAATAGTGGAGATTCAGTCTAAAAAACAGGTTGTTGTAGGCAAAGAAGATATTCACAAATATCTCGGTCCGGTCAAATATACTCACCAAGTTGCGGAGAAGAAAGACGAAGTGGGGGTGGTCACCGGTCTTGGCTGGACTCCGGTGGGGGGCGAGGTTTTCTCTATCGAGGTTGTGCGGGTTCCCGGCAAAGGCCGGCTGATACTTACCGGCCAGCTTGGTTCGGTGATGAAAGAGTCAGCTCAAACGGCTCTGAGTTTCGCCAGGGCTTATGCCGCCAAACACGGCGTTAAAGAAGAGCTGACAAAAACCGATATTCATATTCACGTGCCGTCCGGCGCCATCAAAAAAGACGGGCCTTCGGCGGGCATCGCCATAACCACCGCACTAGTTTCCATGTTTTTGCATAAGTATGTCAAAAAAGAGGTTTGTATGACCGGCGAGGTGACTTTAAGGGGTAAGATTCTGGAGATAGGCGGAGTCAAAGAAAAAGTTTTGGCCGCGCATCGGGCCGGACTTAAAACGGCTCTACTGCCGTTTGAGAATAAGAAAGATATGGAAGATATTCCGAAGAGCGTGAAGAAAGATGTGGAATTCAAATTTGTAAAAACGATGGATGAGGTGTTGAAAGCAGCGTTGCGGTAGCGGAAGAACAAAACCACTACATAATTTTTAGACTCTCACCCCTTTAACAAATTCTGTTAAAATTTCTTATTTTTTAGACAAAAATTCAGCAACCGTTTGCCCCCGCCTAGGCGGGGTTTTCCGGCTAAATTTTTGTTGCCTAAAAAATATCGTAATTTTCTCGAATTTGTATTAAAGGAGCTCGAACGCTAAAAATTATGTAGTGGTTTTGTTCTTTGGGCGCTTCTGCTCAATCGACGAAATTGGGGGAAATTGGGGGAAAAGGCAGAGTTAATACGAAGTGTTGACACCTACTTAAAGCAGTGTTATCATCTGTGCACGGTTTCAGTTCATTCAAAAAGGGGAACTCAAATGTTGGCTCATAGTTGTAATACAGCTCAGGAATGCTTGTGTGGTTTTGTTCAACGATGGCTTGCGGCCTCTATGACAATTTTCATAGCCTGTTTTTTGATTTGGTGGAACGAATTATTAACAATCAACAGCATAGAAACTTCTAGGATACCCGGGTCGTTATACGCTGCATATCTGCTTTGTTGGATATTATCTGGGCTTTTAATCTTGTTATTTTTACCGATGGATTGGAAAAAATGTGAAAATTGTAGAAGCTGGTTTACTGATGTCTCGCATCGAAATGTAGATATTCATTCACAACAAGTTGGAGCATTCTTTGTAGATTGTGGACCATCAATATTGGTTACTCATTGTAGGCGATGCGGCCATGAAAGCAGTAAGTCATCATTTTATTCGTTCACGCAGACTTAATCTAATATTGTGCGATTATCTCGCACTTTTTTATTTCTCCAAATAATACCTGTTTTTTTTCAATTAATTTAGTGGAATGAGTTCTATCTTTTGATTCTCCTCGCAATAAATCCAGGAATACGACGTGTTGACGCTGGCTTTGAAATAGAGTATACTGCATATCGGCTTCATGAGTTTTAACAAGCCAGGAAAGGAGACAGCAACGAAATATGTGTGGACACATATGCGATTGTGACTGTCATAAAGACAAAATAGCCGAGTTATTTGCTCCTTGGATACGTTGTTTCAAGTGCAACTGTAAAGAATGTCCCTTGTGTTCGAAGATGATCTCTGTGACTGTTCTTAATTTTCATATCGAATCTTGTCATACGGCTGTTGCGTTTATGCCTCTGCCGACAAAGCCCCCCCCGCCGACAAAAGACCTCGTGGGGGTTTTTAATTGTGCACATTGTTTTTAAAAGTTTATTATTCTAATCTGAATTTATGTTTGAGACGATTATTATAATCAAAGTTGCCGTGGCCGCGCTTCTTGGAGCAGTTGTCGGTTTTGAGAGAGAACTTGCTCGGAAAGTCGCTGGCATAAGGACTCATTCTCTGGTTTGTCTTGCCTCGGCTTTGTTTACATCAATATCCGTTGATGCCTTTAGGGCTTATGTGGGCACGATGGGGTACGATCCCTCAAGGATAATCTCTAATATCGTGGTCGGCATCGGTTTTATCGGTGCTGGCGCTATTTTGAAGCACGGTTCAAAAATTGAGGGCACGACTACCGCCGCCAGCTTATGGGCCGTAGCCGCTATCGGAGTGACTGTGGGAGTGGGATTATTCAAAGAAGCGGCGGTTATAACGGCTTTGATTTATGCTATTCTGCAAGTCGTTTGGATTATAGAACAAAAAATGAGAATGAAACTCGGCCCGATGTATAAGCCGGAAGACGACGACCAGTGAAATGAGATTTTTTAAGGAAGATAAAAATTTTTTCTACGCTACTGCCGTTCTGGTCGGTACTATGGTCGGAGTGGGGGTTTTTGGCGTGCCTTTCTCTTTTGCGAAAGCCGGCTTTGGCGTCGGTTTTTTATTTCTTCTGCTGACTGGTTTTTTGACCCTTATTGTTGACGCTATGTTTGGGGAAGTTATTTTGAGGACCAATACAAAACATCAGACGGTCGGCTATGCCGGTTTGTATCTGGGTCCGGCGTGGAAAGGAGTAATGTTTTTTGCCATGGTTCTGAGTATTTATGCGGCGATGCTGGCATATGTAATTATTGCCGGAGATTTCTTGAGCAACATACTTTCGGCATTCTTCTATCTCTCCAATACCGCCTATAGTTATTTATTTGCGATAATTCTTTCGTTTTTGCTCCTGTTCGGCCTAAAAAGAATTTCACGGGTAGAGCTTTTTTTGACAGCTCTTTTTATTGCTGTGGTTCTCATAATTTTCGGATTCGGCGTCTCGAAGGTTAATTTTGATAATCTCCAAAATATAAATTATGAGTTTTGGTTCTTGCCTTACGGTATTCTGCTGTTTGCGTTTGCGGGAATGTCGGCTATTCCTCTCCAAAGAGAGATACTGCGGGGAGAAGAAAGCCAGCTCAAAAAATCGATCGTTTGGGCGGTCTCAACGGTCGGGGCTTTGTATCTTGTTTTTGCTTTTACCGTCGTGGGCGTATCCGGAGATATCACTTCTCCCGAGGCGGTAACCGGATTATTCGATTTTCTTGGAAATAAAATCGTAATCCTCGGCTCAATATTCGGAGTTTTGGCCGTCGGAACATCGTTCCTTATGCTTGGCGAGGCGTTGAAAGAAGTTTTCAGGTGGGATTATGGGTTGAAAAAAGGCTTACCTTGGCTGCTTACGGTGATGCCGCCGTTTGTTCTTTTTATGATCGGCTTGAGGGGCTTCATAGATGTTATCGGTTTAGCGGGTTCTTTGGCGGTCGGCCTTATTTTAATAATATTGATATTCATTTATATCGCCGCTAAGTCTAAGGGGGACAGGGCTCCGGAATACAGCTTAAATATCCCCAAGTGGCTTCTTTACTCAATGGCCGCTCTCTTCGCGGCGGGGATCGTGTATGTACTGGTGTTGGGCTAAGCGAAACTAATCCCAAATTTTAATCACGCTCCTCGCCTTCAAAAACTTACTCAAGATAGGGCGGGTTTTATTATCTAAAATCACAGGTAACCCTCTCTTGCCTCCCAGCCCCTCTTTTCAGAGAAAAGAGGGGCTGGGCGTTCGACCTATGATTTCAGATAAAACCCGCCCCACTCTCATAAGTTTTCTTGACTCGTCAAGTGATAAAATTTGAGATTAGTTTCGCTTAGCTAATTGATGGTGTGGCGTCGGGGAAATAGAAGCAAGGGTTTCATTTAACTTTTCGGAGGTGTTGTATTAAAAAAGCCTCGCCGGAATTGGCGAGGCTCGCCCCGATAGGGCGGCCGCGGAGAGCGGGTCTTGGCCTTGTTGTATACTGCAGGATTATTAGTCGTTACCACAGACGAAGCGGGTTTGTTCCTGACGTCGTCTTTGGCTAAAGCGACGGCCTTGAATTTCGATCAGCAATATCCACAAAGCGTTAATTCCATCAGTGTCGTCGGCTGCTGGCAAAATAGGAGTGATATGGTGACCCCAAGGTTCGTCTTTAATTTCTGCCAGAGTTCCATCTCCCAAGTGAATTATGAGGTCTGCCAGCTCGTCAAGAGCCAGTTTGTTAATTGCTTCATACGTCGCGTTGAGTTGTTCAGGGGTCATTTGTACACTCTTGTTTGAAAATTCCCTTTTGAAGCGCAACTCCATAAACTGGAGTTATGGGATACAAACACTTGAATCAATTTGGTCGAGACAGGATTGAGGCAATGCTTAAAGAAGGCCATGCCAAATCAGAGATCGCCGACATCTTAAAAGTCCACAAAAGCACCGTCTCAAGAGAAATCAAGAACCGAAAAAGAAAGGACGGCCGGTATGATGCCGAGACAGCTCAACACAAGGCCCATGTCAAAAGAATGTATTCTAAATACCAGGGCATGAAGATCGAAAGCAATCCGGTTCTGAAGGCCTTGATCATAGAAGGGCTGAAACAAAAAAGATCTCCGGACGAGATCACGGGCAGAATAAACAAAGAAACCGGATATTGTGTCATTAACCACAAGGCCATATACAAGTGGCTGTATAGCGTATATGGAGAACAATATTGTAAATATCTGTGCACCAAAAGAAAGAAGAAAAAGAGACAAAACAAAGACAAACAACCCAGAGTCATGATCCCCAACTTAGTAAGTATTCACGCCATTCCTGGAAAGGAGCTCCGGTATGAAGGAGACACTTTTGTGTCGCCTCGGAAATGCCAAACCACCGCCAGCGTGGCAGTGGTGGTTCACAGAAAGTCAAAACTAATTCTGGCTAAGAAAATACCAAGCCTAAAGCCGGATAATATGGTAAATGCCATGAGAAATTTTCATAGACAAGCCAAAATTAAGAATGTGGTTCTTGACCGAGGTATTGAGAATCAAAGACATGAGAGATTCGGCATGCCAGCCTACTTTGCCGATGCTCAAAGCCCCCACCAGAAACCATTGGCTGAAGGAAGCATTGGATTAGGCAGACGTTGGTTCTGGCCCAAAGGGACGGATCTTTCCAAAATTAGCGGCGGAGAGATTAAAAAGGGCGTTGATGTTCTTAACAACAAATACAGAAAATCGCTGGGTTATCGCAGCGCGATAGAAGTGGCGAGAGAGTGTGGTATATTAAAAGGAGATTTTAATCAAAAAAGTTGCACTTGAGGGGGGAATTTACCGTTTTCAAGGTAATACAATAATACCACCATTTGCAGTATTGTCAACATTTCGTCAAATTGTTTCGTGGAGTAGAATGATGGTGTGGCTAAAAGTTTATCTAACAAACAAGCGATTAAAACAGGAGCAATAGGTCGAAGGCATCAGCGGTCTCGCAAAGAGGAGAGCGAATTTGGTTTGGCGGGTAAGGAATTCGTTTTGTGTTCGGATTGCGGGAGCGTGTATTTTGACAAAGCGTGGCATCACCGGTTGGAGGAGGAAAAAGATGTTCATCTGAAGACTGACAGGAAGATTAAATTTGAATTGTGTCCGGCTTGCAAAATGAAAAAAGAGAAGCTCTTCGAGGGTGAACTCATTGTTATAATAAAGGATAAAGACAAGAAGGCCGACGTAATGAACACCATTAAGAACTCCAATGAACAAGCTCGGGAACGAGACCCGATGGATAGAATTTTGTGGACGGAAGACAAGGGCAATGAGGTAAGGATCTTTACTTCCGAGAACCAGCTCGCCGTTAGAATAGGCAAAAAACTGGAATCATCATTCCCCGGCAGTAAACTTAAAATAAAACACACCGGCGAGGATATCGCGAGGGTGTATATAGGGGTCATCAGAGGGCCTAGAGATGATCTTAATGAAATTTAAATAAAAAACCGCCTTGACAGAGGCGGCAACCAACTATTAGGCCAGGACTTTTGTGTACTCGCCACTATTTGGGTCAAAATCAAACCCCGATCTCCTTGCCGTTACGTCGTAATGCATAAACATTCGCTTGGCTCTCTCAGAATCAGTTCGATACCAGGACTGATCTTGAGCCCGAATTACTCTAATTTGGTCAAAACTACTTTGTTTTGCCCAGTCGATGAGAATTGCCAAAAGCATACGTTCCCACTTGAACAAACAAAGGATTTCGCCTTTGCCGGGGTTTCCTTGAATTTGTTTAACGATGACCCTGTTTCCGTCAATATCAAATCCTATGCAAGCCAAGTAATCCGACTTTTCCGGCACTTCTTTTGTTAATGCGTTATTGTAAAGCGCAATCGTGTACTCAGCGTCTCTATAAGGTCCTGGCGAGAGGATGTCTTTACCATAGCCAGAAGATACTCTTAATCTGAATCCTTTTTGTCTTAGTTCATCGTTTGGCTTAGGAGATTTGCTGAAAGATTGAAGGTACTGATTTAAGTCCGGTCTGTCGTACCACGAAATGGTTAAAAATGACTGAAGAGTAGTGGACCGGCGTGTCTTTGGTTTTTCAAACAAAAACAGGTCCTCACACCACCTCCTGATACCCATTCCTCCTCCTTTTTAAGGGCCAAGCCGATTAATAGTAATATGATACATTAAAATATTTTCTTGTCAATGAAATAATTCCTGGAGCGCGAGTTATAATAGTTGGGTGGGATATATAAAAAATTTTGAACAATTCTTATTTTATTTCCTTTTTTTTGCGATTCCGCTGCAGACGCGGAAAATTTTATATTCCCCCGGGTGGTACTACAACGAATGGCAGAGTATCAGCATCTATGCCACAGATCTTATTTTGCTGATCCTACTTATCTTCTGGGCTGTGGATAAACGACTTCGCAAGTCGTTTATCCACAGGTATGACTACTTTTTGCTTGGCTTTCTTGCGGCGGCGGCGGTCTCCGTTAAGAATTCATCCGATTTTTATGTCGGCGCGTTTTTGTGGCTGAAATTGGCGGAATTCGCGCTTTTATATTTTTATCTTAAAACATACGCCATTCGTCCCGTTAGAGGTAAGACGCCCGCCGAAGGCGGATCGTCTGCCGACCATGCCCTTCAGGCAGGTCGGACCTCTAACGGGATTGATTTTGTGAAAGCGTTGTACGTTCTGCTTCTCGGCGGTGCATTTCAGGCGATCATCGCTATTGGGCAATTCCTGAAGCAAGGCGATCTTGGGTTAAGATGGTTGGGCGAAAGCGTACTCGGTCCGCATATGACCGGCATTGCGTCTTTTCTTGTCCCGAGCAGAGTCGAGGGATTTGTTAACTCCGGCTTGCCCGCCGAAGCCTTGGCGAAGGCGGGCGAGAAAGTCATCAGGGCATACGGGACAACCCCGCATCCTAACATTCTCGCAGCGTACTTGCTCCTTTCTATTTTTGCTTTCTATTTTCTTTATATTTATCAAACCACAGATAGAGGCAGTAGCCACAAATTTTATGATACTATGATATATCATAAAATTTTGAAATATTGGCGGGCGGTTGTTTATCTGATTTTACTTTTCGGATTGTTTTTCACTTTTTCAAGAATCATCATTTTTCTTTGGGCGGCGGGATTTTTCGCCAGAGCCGTCTTGATAGGTGTCAAAACGGGATTTAAAGAAAAATTTTGGCGAAACCCGGTTATAAAGACTAAGCTGGTTCAGATCGTTACTGTAACTGTTTTGGCGGTTGTTATATTTTCTGTCTTTTATTGGCCGGAAGTTCAAAGCCGGTTATCTGTGTCTTCCGAAGAAGAAGCGGTGCGTTTGCGGGTTTTCTACAACAAAGAATCACTTGGTGGTGGCGTCAATTTATTTGGCATCGGATTAGGGGACTTTACCGGCTGGCTGATGGAGCAGAATCCCAACCTGCCAAGTTATGTGTATCAGCCGGTGCACAACATTTATTTGCTTGTGTATTCTGAGATAGGTATTATCGGTTTTGTTCTGTTCCTTCTATTTCTTATTGGACTACTCTGTGAATTTATTAAAAAAACCCGACTGCGCGAACTAAAACATCACTCATTTCTTTTGATTGCGGTATCTGTTTTATTCATCGGTTTATTTGACCACTTCTTGTTCACTCTTCAGCAAGGGAGATTCATTTTCTGGCTGGTATTGACATTGTTGGCAGTTGGTGATATAATTAAAGAACAGTAAGAAAGGAGTCCGGTATGTTGGTTCCGTGTCCGTTTCGTGGGGATCACATGATCCGCAAGGGCCGTATGCACGGCCCGAGCCAGTGCCCGCCGCTAC
>MGJU01000013.1:0-21733 GCA_001794435.1 Candidatus Yanofskybacteria bacterium RIFCSPHIGHO2_02_FULL_43_17 | reverse complement strand
GGACAAGCTCAAGAAGCTCATGATGGGAGGTGCGAAGTGATGATCAAGACGATCAACCGGCGCGAGTTTCGTCAGAAGCTCGGCACGCGGCGCGGTCGCCGCGAGGGGACGAAGAGCAAGGCCATTCCCAAGGCCAAGACCTCTGGGCGCGGCAAGGCCGACAGGCCGACCCGCACGCAGTGCTATCGTCACTTTCGTCGCCAGCGGCCGCGGCCGGCGGTCCTGCTCGAGGCCTTGATCCGCAGGGCGCGAGCGGAGGCGTCGTCGGTGGAACAGGCGACGGCGACGGCGTAGGGGGACAGTTCTGGTCCCCAAGGGGCAACCACCGGGTTGCCCCTCTTTTATTGTTTCTCTCAAGAATACTCCGCCCGTTAGGGCGGAGATGAATTGAGCTAGAAACAATAACCCCGCACCAAACCCGCCCCCTTTCTTAATAGCGGTCAGCGGATAAGTTTGGTGCGGGGTATGGTTAAACAGATACCCCGACCGTAAGGTCGGGGTAGTTCATTACACAGGGAACATTTGTTCCTGTTTTTTTGTTTCTTTTTTAGCAAGATGTCCTCATTTTCCGCAATTGCGGAAAATGAGGACATCTTGCTATGTTTCCAAAAGTTTTTGTATTATAGATGGGTCTTATGATAACTCAAAACAACAGAACAGAGCTTTTGCGTGAAATTAAAGACGAGGTAATAGCCCTAAAAGACTCGCCTCTTTGTCAAGAAAGAATTAAAAACGGCGTTTTTCCTGTTATTGGCGAAGGGGATCATTGTGCTAAAATTATATTCATCGGTGAAGCGCCCGGAAAGAACGAGGCGGCAACCGGCCGGCCATTCTGTGGCGCCGCCGGCAAAATTCTTGACAAACTGCTGGCTTCGGCGGGGATAGATAGAAAAGACGTTTATATTACCAATATCGTAAAAGATCGTCCGCCCCTCAACAGAGATCCTTTTCCCGACGAAATAAGGGCATACGCTCCGTTTCTGGACAGACAGATAGACATAATTAAACCCCAAGTCATAGCCACGCTTGGCCGGTTCTCGATGGACTATATAATGAGGAAATTCGGCCTTGATGCTTCAATTACCAACATAAGCAAAATACACGGCAAAATTTTCGATATCAAAACTAGTTATGGAGATGTAAAAATAATACCTCTGTATCACCCGGCGGTTGCGGTATATAATGGCAATATGAAAAACGAACTCCAAAAAGATTTTCAAATATTGAAAAACTTTAAGTAAATTCAGTGGACGGATTATTACAATTCATCGAAACAGCGTTTCCGGCCCTTATCGCCCATAAGTACTTTTTCTTATTTCTCGGCGCGATGATAGAGGGCTTGAACACAATGGTTCTTGGAGGATTTTTGGTTTCAGTCAATTCCGTCAGATTGCTGCCGACTCTTTTTCTGTTTATCCTGGCTTACACCATCAATGGTTATATTTGGTATGCGGTTGGGTTTTTTGCCGGCGCGAAGCCGATAGACAAATGGGGCCGGAAGGACGAAAAAGGGAGAAAAATAATCGAAAAAGTCGAGCATTATTTCACAAAATACAGCGGTCGGGCCATCATTATAACAAAGTTCACCTTTTCTCTTACCATCGCCACGCTCATAATGGCCGGTTCGCTGAAGTATAGCCTCAAGAAATTCACCTTCTATAACTTTGTTGGTTCGGTTGGTTGGGTGGCCGTGACTTTATTTGTCGGGTATTTTTTCGGCCAGAGTTATAAATTATTCTTTGTTTATTTGAAGAACTTTACTTATGGTCTCGTGTTTCTTGGCGGCGCCATAACCTTGATTTACATAATCAAACTGATTCTAAGTTCTGCTTTTGTCAGATCCTTGTTTATAACCGATAAGATCAGAGAATTCAGCCACAAGCTTCGCAACGGCCTAGAAGAATTTTTATCGAATGGCAAAGACGACAACCTTGACTAGTTCAGGGTTTTTTGTTATGATAAAAAAGTTCTGAACTCCCAACCGGAGGTGCCAAGTGGAACTGATACTTAGCGAACGAAGCCGGACGTACATCGCATTTATGAGTGGTGAGGAGTGGACAGAATATGGTGCCTCGTTGACTCGCTTGGATGATCTTTGCAGCTTTATCCTCTCAAAGCAAGCTGATGGCCATACGGTGCGAACGGTCATGAGAGAGGATGGAAATGAGATTATCATCGAGTTCTTCAACGGTGTCGGTATCGTTACTTCACAAATTTCTATTTGCTATAATGAAGGCGACCGAGAGAAGATTATTTCTGAACTGGGTGGCTTTTGCCAACAGGCTTCGGTGGGAACCTAACCCATCGGAGCTTTTTGTTACCCGAATAATATCCAAATTACTTTCGAATTTGTGATAAAGAATTTCAGTTGCTAAAAATTACCCCAACAGCCTCGCTCTTTGAAAAATTCTCTATTTGACACAAATTGCCTTTTAGAATACTCTAATTTTGCAAGTATTCTGAAGTTGAGGTTGGTATATGGAGCGGCAGACAAAAGAGCTGTTGGAACAAAGAGCGGATGAATTTGTTCAGAAACTTCAGACCGTACAGACCGTACAAGAACTAGGCTCGTTAATAAAATGGTTAGATATATTGGAGCCTCACGATAGTGCTGAAAGCATCTGGGCGTTCAAATTGCTAGGTAGAAAAATACAATCACTTGGAAGTCGAGAAGAAGACGAAAATCGTCAGCTTGTTTATATGTTTGTATTAGCTTCGTTTGGTGCCGTAATCATAGCTGATTCCATAGAAAGATTGACCGAAGATTTTAGTGATAAAGTCGATGATCTAATCGTAGATCCATTTCAAGAGTCCAAAGACGAGTCAGACATTGGCTTCCCTGTTTGATCTCCTTTAACCGCTTAACGCGGTTTTTCTTTTTAGACACATCCCGAGCGAAAGCACTTCCTAATTTAATCATTGTATGAACCGAGATGTAATAAACGCCAAGGAGCGAGACCCTGTCCACATTTGAGGCTACTTGGTTCTAACGAATAAGTAAGGATTTCAATGCTCAAAAATTAATTGACGGTTGAGCGACGCCTGTGGATTGCTGGATTGGCCAGAATATGCTACTATTACCCTTACAAAATGAATACCAAGAAAATAGCGTATTTACTTGCGTTTGTGTTGCTTTTCGGGGTGGCATTTTATGCTAAAGCAGCCGACGATAACAGATATTTAGTTAAATCAACGTCAGGTGTGTGGAAGAAATATTTTGGGGTCAGGCATGCTTTTGATGACGGTTTTACAGCCGATCTTTCCGATTTTCAACTTCGGTTTACCAAGATATTCGGTCTTGAGGTTGAACCGGTCAAAAAATTATATGTTCTGCCTCCGGCAGAAGCTGCTTCCCCTTCGGCAAGAAACAATGCCAAAAACCAAAGATTAATCCCCATAGATCAAGTGTCTTGGGGTATTAAGATGATTTATGACGATCCTTTCTTGGCCAGATCATCGGGTGGGTACGGCGTGAATGTTGCCGTACTCGATACCGGCATTCTCAAAACGCATCCGGATTTGAAAAATAGAATAAAGGACTGCAAGGACTTCTCCAGTCCGAAATCACCGTTAGTGGACGGTAAATGTGAAGATAAGAACGGCCACGGTACCCATGTCTCCGGCATTATAGCCGCTGACGGCGGCAGTGACGGTTTGGGTGTTTTCGGCGTTGCTCCCGAGGCCAACCTATACGCATACCAAGTTTGTTCTGCCAGCGGTTCCTGCTGGGCCGATGACGTGGCCGCAGCCATAAGAACAGCGGCAGATAATGGAGCCAATATTGTTAACCTCAGTCTGGGTTCCGATTCGCTGAGTTCACTGATCCATGACGCTGTCGTCTATGCCTCAAGTAAAAATGTCTTGGTGATTGCCGCCGCCGGCAATGACGGCCCTTATGTTGGAAGCATTGATTATCCGGCCGCCAATAATGAAGCTATCGGCGTTGGCGCACTAGATGTAAATAAAGCCGTTTCCGATTGGAGTTCAAGGGGCATTAACTCCACGACAAATGCTTATGCCGTTGAAGATGGCGATATTGAATTTGCCGCTCCGGGCGTGAGCATAGAATCAACATGGAAAGACGGCGGTTACGCCATTCTTTCGGGAACCTCTATGGCCGCTCCACATGTGGCCGGTTTAGCTGCTAAATTATGGCAAAAAGATGCCTTGGCTCCGGCTGATGCTACTCGGGATCTGCTGCATAGGTTTTCCGTTGATCTGCTGCCACTAGGCGATGACAATGACTCCGGTTGGGGATTGCCCACGCTTTAGTATCAAGCATCTTGTATAAGGTTAATAAATTTGCCGCAATATTGCGGCAAATTTATTATTTGGTAAGATATATTCAGTTAACGTAATATCTCGTACTAGTTTATGAAGATTAACCACGTAATAAGAACTCTCGTATCGGCTGATTTTTTTACTACCGCCGGTTTTAGCGTTTTTGGTCCGGTGTTTGCGATCTTTGTTACCAGACAGATTACCGGCGGATCCCTTGAGATAATTGGTTTTGCTGCTGCGATATTTCAAATATTTAAATCAGTACTGCAAATACCGATTGCAAGATACTTGGATAAAAACCATGGCGAATACGACGACTTTTACTCATTAGTATTTGGCACTTTTCTGGTAGCGACAGTTCCGTTTTGGTATATTTTTGCTTCGGAACCCATTCATATATTCATAATCCAGGCGATTTACGGTATTGGTGCCGCTTTTTCTATTCCTCCTTGGTATGCGATATTTTCACGCCATTTGGATAAGATGCAAGAAAGCACCGAATGGTCTATGGATTCTATTGCTGTTGGCGTTGGTGCCGCTTCTTCTGCCGCTATCGGCGGCATATTGGCCCAAAAATTCGGCTTTAACTTTGTTTTTATTGTCGGCGGTATTTTCGCAATATTCGGCGCCGTTCAACAGCTCAAGATTTTCAAAGATCTTAAGGGCAGGGTTCTTCAGGGCACGGTCAAGCCGCAACCGGATAAAACACCCGGCGCCTGATTTTATAACCGCCACTTTCTCTTACCGATAAAATGGTTAACTATAATTTAGCTAAAATTTTACGAGAAATTTCTGTTTTGCTTGAAATAAAAGGAGAAAATTTCAAACCTCAAGCTTACGAGAAGGCGGCGCATTCTGTTGAGATGCTTGAACAGGACGTTAGAGAAATCTACAAAGACGGCGGCATTAAAGCGCTTGAAGATATTCCGGGCGTTGGCAAGGGAATTGCCCTGCGCATCGAGGAATATCTGAAGACCCACCGTGTTAAGGACTACGATAAACTCAAGAAACAAATCCCCGTTCAAATAGACGAGTTGTTCTCCATTGAAGGCGTGGGGCCGAAGATGATTCTTAGGTTATATAACAAGCTTGGAATCAAGACCCGGGCTCAACTCGAGAAAGCGGCTCAAGAAGGCAAACTGCGCGATGTTGAAGGTTTCGGTCGGAAAACCGAAGAAAATATTTTGCGCTCGATCGGATTTCTCAAAAAGGACCAAGGGCGGTTCATTCTCGGCTTCGTGATGCCAACAGCCAAAATGATGCTTGAGAAGATTCGCGCTTTGCCGGAAGTGCAATCAGCTGAATATGCCGGTTCATTGCGGCGCAAACAAGAAACGATCGGCGATCTTGATTTTATAGTTTTTTCAGAAAAACCCGGAGCGGTTATTAAAAAATTTTTAGATTTTCCGGAAATTAAGCACGTTTATTCTCAGGGAGAACATAAGTCCCTGGTTCGTCTGGATACCGATATTGATGCGGACATTTCGGTTATTTCGCCCAAGTCGCTTGGTTCGGCTCTAATAGCGTGGACGGGAAGCAAACAGCACAATATTGCCATTCGAACTTTAGCCGAAAAAAGGGGATGGCTTTTAAACGATTACGGTCTTTGGGACGGTAACCCTTCAACTATTGCTCAAGGCAAGGGAAAATTACTGGCATCAAAAACAGAGGAGGAAGTTTATAAAAAACTCGGTATGGATTGGATACCGCCCGAAATTCGTAACGGAACCGATGAAATAACAGCCGCCCTTGAGGGCACACTTCCGAATTTAATCGGCTATGGCGACTTAAAAGGCGACCTTCAAGTCCAAACTGATTGGACGGACGGAGACCATTCCATCAAAGAAATGGCCGAAGCGGCCAAGAAGCTCGGATTGGAATATATCTGCATTACCGATCATACCAAGTCGTTGGCGATGACCGGCGGGAATGACGAGAAAGGCCTGCTCAAAGAAATGGCGGCGATAGACAAAATCCAAAAGCAAGTTTCCGGCATTAAAATTCTTAAGGGCGCGGAAGTGAATATAATGAAAGACGGTTCGCTTGATATTGACGATGAGACGCTTGCTAAACTCGACGTAGTCGGTGCGGCGGTGCACTCGCATTTTAATTTGTCTGAAAAAGACCAAACCGCAAGAATTATACGGGCGATGGAAAACCCCAATGTGGATATAATTTTTCATCCGACTGGACGAATCATCCAAAGACGCGATGCGTATAAAGTCGATATGGACGCATTGCTGAAAGCGGCTAAGCGCACCAAAACCGTAATGGAGATTGACGCTTATCCCGACCGATCCGATCTTAAAGATGAATATATCCGCAAAGCCGTTGATCCGCCATCCGCCAACTTCGGCGGAGGCGGAGGTGTTAAATTATCCATTGATACTGATGCTCACTCTATCCATCATTTCCAATATCTTGAATACGGTATCGCTCAAGCTCGCAGAGGCTGGGCCGAGAAGAAAGACGTGATAAATACGCGAGGGTTGAAAAAAATGTTAGAACAGTTAAAATAGCAAGTAAAACAGAAAGGGGGTGGCAATGATAAACGAAAAAGAAAAACAATTTGTTCGAACATTGGAAAAGGAGGCTGAATCGGCAGAGAAATCCGAGGGAGTTATGATTAAAGATTTGCCGCCCGGCCAAATTCTTGCAATAAAAACTAAAAATTCCACGTACCGGATCATTGTTCTTAACTCGGCCGAAGGCCTAGTCCAACTTTCAGGCGGCAACACCGAGAAGATAACCGGCCAAAAAGAGGTTGAAGCAACTGTTTCAGGTTCAACTTGGGGCGGATCTGCCATGAAGGCCGGTTTTTTGGGCGTGGGTATGAGTATCGAATTTGCGCTTGGCAAGGGCCGGATAATGACGACATCTCCGGTTAAGAAAATCAGCGTTGTCATCTACACCCCTGTTTCAGATAAGGTGCATTAGACCCATTCTTTTAACAACATTCTAATGTTCTGCAGAGTGTCAGAATGTTGTAGCGGCCAAAGTTAAAAAATTATAAAATTAACCCATGTCAAACAATACATATCGCAAAACAACAGGGGTCGTGTTTGCGGCAATAACCATTTTGCACGCCTTGCGGCTTCTCTACGGCTGGGAAGCAGTTATCGGCGGTTGGACTGTTCCGTTCTGGCTTAGCTGGTTTGCCGTCGTCTTTGCCGGTTGCCTCGCCTGGTCCGGACTAAGGAAGTAGATGAGGATCACTATCAAAGCAAAACCGAGCTCCTATGAGGAAAGGGTCGACCCACCTTCGCCTGGTGGCTTCAGTGAGATAGGGAAAGATTATTTTACTGTTTGGGTTAAAGAACCCCCCGTTCACGGCCTAGCGAATAAAGCCATCATTAAAGCCCTTGCCGATTATTTTAAAACATCTCCATCTAGAATTAGAATTGTTTCCGGCTACACATCAAGACAAAAGGTGGTGGAGATTCTTTGAAAAGCCGCGCCCTTCTCTTTTCAATTTTTTCAGGGAACTTTTCTATAGATGTTGACATAATTTACTAAGAAGACTATAATTATACTCCCCCGTGGATCTTAATATGTTGGAACATAATTCACACAATTCTATAACTTTTATCTGTAATAACGGAAGCATATCCGCCACTTTTGGTTATAAAAAGTACTATATAAAAACAAGCTTGTTTGACTCAAGCGTTTTTTATTGTAGTTGACTTAATTTTACAGATTTTCCTATCTAAAAATACGCTTTGGCCAGACAAGCCAAAGCGTATTTAGTTTTGAGCCTGTCTGGAGAAAGGGGCACCAATATGCCCTCAGGTCTTTCACAATTACCCATTGTTCTCATTGATGAGAGGGGTGGCTATAAGTTTATTGTTGCGGTTGTTAACGACGGGGAAACTTCAAAGATGGTGGTTCGAGCCGATGCTAGTTGCGAGTTTCATCGCGATATTCTTCGGAAGCTACGGTTTGAAGCCCCGGGCATTAATGCCCAATGTGTTGGCGGCGGAAGAATAAATATTGACCCCATAGGCAAAGTTATCGATATCTGGAGTTCAAGTGGCGATTTTGGCATTGAACCTAATCGAGCCGAGACTGTGCGTCTGTTGAGTGAAGCTTTTCCCGGATTTGATGTTCGCCAAAAGAATTCTCGGTAGAACATTACACGACCGCCCGCTTGGGCGGTTTTAATTTTGACCCGCATTAGGATTTAGTTAAAAATTAACACTATTTAAAATATTTTGTGTTGTGATAGTATCTGTGGAGATTATTTACAAGGATAAAAATAATGAATCGCCGGCACAAACGACGTTTTGTCAAAGCGATGTACAAGGTTCAAGATTATCCGGCTTTGGATGAATATGGTAGCAAGATATTCGGACGTCCTGTTCGAGGGACATGGAAACTATTCCGCAATATCGTTAAAATGGCGACGGCTACTGATACTTGGAGATGGAGAAATGATCTGGAGCGGGCAAGTTACCCCGGTAAGGTGAGGGTTCCGACCTTTGAGGAATTTGCCACTTTTCTATTGCATGAGACGGCTCATGGTTGGTGCTATTTCTTGAAAGACGAGCCGTCTCTGCGGGACTATCCGACTGGCGTTGATGAGGAACAGGTCTGCTGGGATGTCAGCAAGATGGTCTGTGGGATGCTCGGCATATCCTATCAGGAAGAGCTGGCCGAATTATCCCATCAATTCTATCGTCTTCATCTTACGCAGGCCGATGACATAGTCGGGCTTGAGCGACTTATCGAAAAAATGCCGGCGCATCTTCGGCGATAATACGGGCTAATGGCCCGTATTTATTTGCTATAAATTTGTTAATATTATCACCATGAAACTCACTCCGTTCCAGCACAAAGTTTATGATTTTGTAAAAACTATCCCGAAAGGGAACACAGCGACCTACAAAGAGGTCGCTGTTGCCATCGGCCACCCGAGGGCATATCGGGCGGTAGGCAATATGCTCAATCGCAATCCGATTATCGGCAAAGTGCCGTGTCATAGGGTGATAAAGTCAAACGGCCAGATTGGCGGATTTGCTTTAGGCACCGATAAAAAGGTAAAATTACTTCAGAAAGAAGGGGCAATTAAAAGTTTGTAAAGTTATAAAGTTCATAAGCACTTTAAAAACTTTACGAATTTTAAGAACTTTCAACTAACTATGCGAATTTTACTTGTTGGTGGCGGTTCAGGTGGGCACGTCTATCCTGTCATTGCCATTGCTAATGTTCTCAAAGAAAGAGGTGATGCGAAACTGCTCCTTTTAGGCGACGATAAATTTATGCGTCCGGCCGCCGAAGAAAATGGTTTACAATTCCGTCCCGTAATGTCGGGCAAATTAAGGAGGTATTTCAGTTTGCTGATCTTCCTGGATATTTTCAAATTTCCCATCGGACTTTTCCAGTCGCTTTGGCATATTTTTTGGTTTATGCCCGACGTGGTGTTTGCCAAAGGCGGGTATGTGTCGGTTTTGCCGGCATTAGTGGCGAAATTGTACTTGATACCGCTATATATCCACGAGTCTGACTCGGTGCCCGGTCTTGCTAACAAGTTCTTGGGACGGCTGGCAAACAAGATATTCATCTCCTTCCAGATAAGCGCCGCTTATTTCGATAAGTCAAAGACGGTCTTGACCGGCAATCCGGTCAGGCGTGATCTTTTGACCGGCGATAGAAACGAAGCAGCCAAACTGTTCAGTTTAAGTCCCGATAAAAAAACAGTCTTCGTATATGGCGGAAGCCAAGGAGCTCAGAAGATAAATGATATTGTTCTTGAGTCGCTTGTGATGATGGTAGGCAAGGACCTGCAGATGATCCACCAATGCGGAAGCGGACAATACGAAACGGTCAAAAAGTTGGTTGATAAATTTGTTAAAGAGGGTGAGGGAGGTTATGGCGATGCCATTACGCAACATTATCGTCTTGAGCCGTTCCTTGATCTGGGCAAGGTGCGGGCGGCTTACGCTCTTGCGGATGTTATTGTTTCTCGCGCCGGCGCATCAAACATTTTTGAAATAGCTGCGGTGGGAAAACCGGCTATTATAATTCCGATCACCGCTTCTTCCGGCAACCATCAGCTGAACAATGCGATGGCCTTTAACAAACACGGGGCAGTGATGATAGAAGAAGAGAATCTTACCCCGCACATAGTATTGAGCCAAATAGAATATTTATTGAAGCCGGAAAATTACGAGGCAGTCAGCCAGAAGATAAAAAGTTTTGCCACACCCGATGCCACAGATAAAATTGCCGAAGCTATTTTATCAATTTCTAAATCCTAACTTCTAAATAAATCCAAATGACCCAAATTCAAAAATACGAAAAACAACGAAATTATTTTGAAAATCTTCTGCGAAACGGATCTTTGGGTCATGCTTATTTATTTACTGGCCAAGATGCGGCGGGGAAAAAGTTATTTGCAGAAGATATCTGTACATTGCTGACGGGCAAGGGTTTTGATAATAATCCCGACTTGAAATTTATCCGTCCCGATATAGAAAAAGACGACTACAAAATTTATATAGAGGACATAAGGAGCTTGAAGTCATTTATGGCTCTCAAGCCCCACTCAAGCGAGTATAAGCTCGCAGTGATTGATAACGCCGATGCAATGACTTTGGAAGCGGCCAACGCAATACTCAAGATACTAGAAGAACCGCCTAAGCGATCCACGCTTATCCTCATAAGTTCCAAACAAGGAGTGTTGCCCAAGACGATACTTTCAAGGTGTGAGGCGGTGGTTTTTCCCCCGATAAAAGAAGTAGAAACCGACGAAATGGCCAAAGTATTATCTGATCTGCGCAAAGTGGCGAAGCAGAGTATGGCTGAGCGTATTCAATATGCAAAGAAAATTTATGAAAAAGATAACTATGCCGAGTTGGTAAATCTTTGGCTCCACTCGCTTCACATTCAGTTTATCCTGAGCTTGTCGAAGGACGAGTATAAGCCCGCATCGGCGCCCGTCTTGAGACGCCTTCTGAACCTCTCACACATCGTCTCCCAACCGCAATATAACCATCGCATCGCGCTGGAAAATTTCTTCGTTAATCTGTAAAAAATAAGAAACCTCGTCTTCAGGAAGCACGGGGCTTCTGTTATACGAGGCTATATCCACTCTGCCAACGGGACTCTTTGCTTCCACCGGTGTATGGCGAGCGGGAATGCTATTCCAAGTCCTGTAAAGAACATCCAGAGTGGGAGCGCGTAATTTGCGAATGTGTGGTTGGTGATGGCTAAAATAGCTAATCCGTAGCCGACGGCGAAGAATGCCCAGGCAAACGGACGGTCACTGTCGGGTTGCATCCAGACAAGTCTAAATGTTGGGATAGCCGCGCAACCGTCCGCAATGATTGCTAGATAAAGTGCGAATTGCGCAAGTTCTTTGACGTTGCGCACGGTGAGCCACGAAACCAAGGACACGACACACAAAAGAATACAGAGCCACTCCCACTTGTCTGGTTTAGACCAACCCCCCTTTTGCTTCGCTACCAATATGGTAATGAGTAATGGATTGGTGAACCCGAACACCGCTGGCCAAATATTTGCTTTGGCTCCAGAACTTTCGTAAGTGAGCAAGAGAGCGAGACCAATGAGTGTCCAGAGTGACCAACCCGTCAGGTTAGGATGGATCTTGCTTTGATAGATTCTGATGCTGTAGGGGATGATGCTCATCATCACCAATAATCCAGAAACCATTCCAATCGTTTCTGTGCTCAAGTGCCACCTCTCCTCTCGGCCGTGAAGCGGATGTTAATAACTATACACCGGAATTATTAATAAGTCAATGTTTTGGAATTATTGTTTTCATGTTAAATTTATTTTCAATGGATTATAAAGTGTTAGTTAATGAAAGAAAAAAGGATTTTGATGCTGTCCTAGAATGGGCCAGGAACGAAGTTGCCGGTATTAGGACTGGCAGAGCTCACTCGTCTATGGTTGAAGATTTGGTTGTGGACTATATGGGTTCTAAATTAAGAATCAAAGAACTAGCAACCATCAGCGTGCCGGAACCGAGAGTGCTGTTCATACAGCCATGGGATAAGGGCGCAATTTCTTTGATAGAAAAAGCGATAAAAGACAGTCCGTTGGGTCTTAATCCGGCATCGGATTCCAGCGGCGTCCGTCTCACCATACCGTCTTTGACTGAAGACCGGCGCAAAGAATTCACCAAGTTACTGCATCAGAAGGCCGAAGAAGCAAGGATAAAGACGAGGCAGATAAGAGAGGACATATTGAAGAAAGTTCAGAACGCCGTGAGAGAAAAAACCGCCAGAGAAGACGACTTGCGCAATGCCAAAGAAGAACTGCAGAAAATTATTGATGAGCTGAATAAAAAGATAGACGACCTGGTGAAGAAAAAAGAGCAAGAATTAATGAACTCATAGTGATAACCGCACTAATTTTCATAGCTGTCATCGGTGTTCTGGTTGTTGTCCACGAGCTTGGACATTTTATCGTTGCCAAGAGAGCGGGGATGAAGGTGGAGGAATTTGGCTTCGGTTTCCCGCCTAGATTGTGGGGAGTCAAAAAAGGAGAAACGGTATATTCCATAAACCTGATACCGTTCGGTGGCTTTGTGAAGATATACGGAGAAGAGGGCGAGCATCGCAATGAGCCGAGAAGTTTTTCTTCTAAACCAATCGGGATTCGTCTGAAAGTGGTTGTAGCCGGTGTGGTGATGAATTTTCTCCTGGCTGCTTTTTTGCTGATGTTCGGCAACTATGTCGGTATCAGGATCGGTATAGGCGACGGGACAGATGAGGTATCCGCCGCCGCCAGAGACAAGAAAATTCAAATTCTCAAAGTCGTTGAGGATAGTCCAGCTAAGCGGGCCGGCTTGAAGATATTTGACGAGATAGTTGGTTTTTCCGCCGAAGGCGAGACCTCGCCCCAAAGGGGCGGGGAAATACTGATTCCTGTTTCAACGGCTCAGGAGGTACGGGACTACATTGCCGCCAACGCCGGAGGGGAGATTAGGTTGGTCATCAGGAGAGATTCGCAGACAGAGGTCAAAGAAATAGCGCTTCCTGCAAAAGATGAAGGCGACGGCCTGCTTGGCATTGTGCCGGCAAGAACCGGGCTTTTGTCCTATCCCTGGTACGAGTCATTGTGGCGGGGTCTGGAAGATGCGGTGTTTCTGACTGGTCAGACGGCCGTCGGGTACTATGAACTTTTCAAGACACTGCTATTGAAAGGGCAACTGCTAGCCGATGTTTCGGGACCCATCGGCATTGCCAACATTACCGGACAGGCGGCGGCGGTAGGATTCAGATTCTTGCTCCAATTTGTGGCGTTGATATCGGTCAACCTAGCCGTGCTTAATATAATCCCGTTTCCCGCGCTTGATGGCGGTCGCGCTTTGATGCTCGTCGTGGAAAAATTCAAGCGTTCCCCGGTCAATCAAAAAATTGAATCAGCGATTAACTCCGTCGGCTTCGCGTTTTTAATCCTGCTTATGATATATGCGACCGTTAAGGATATAAGCAGAATTTTTTAACTATGTCGGAAATAAGAGAAACAATATCTTCTTCTGTTAACTTGGAACGACCTCCGATTTTGGACAGGATAGTTTCTGAGAGAATATCCGAAGGTGAAAAACAAGAGCTTGCCGATGAACTTCTCGAAAAATTTGAAAGACAGGACCTGGAGGAATTTAAAGAGGATGAAATAGAATTGTCTCCGAGACAAAAGGAGCTAATTATAGAGACAAACAGGTTAATTTCCCATGCTTTGGGCGGTATGGGTATTAAACCGAGAACAGAGATAACTCCCCCTATGGTCCATCTTATGAGACAGGATGCGTTTGAAAAATTTTGTAATAGGAAGGGTTTAAAGGGGCGATTGGTATCTGGTTTGGCTAGCGTGGAGAAACAAGCCATTATAATCAAAGCAGGAAAACACGATGAACTCGTCTTTTTAAGTAGAGTTATCCATGAAGCGCTTCATGTGAATAGTTTCATATCTGTTCAGACGGTTGATATGGCGGAAGACACGGAACAAAATGTCGGTATTGTTGAAAGACGAGCCGGTTTGCGCATAAGAGAAACAAAAATTCAAGATGGCAAAAAACTAGCCGGCACGATGTTTTTTAACGATCTGGACGAAGCGGTAGTTGAAAAACTGACTCTTGATATAATAAGAAATTTAAACATAAGAATTTCCCCTGATGTGAAAAATAGTTTTGAAAAATCGGAAAAGTTTCGTAAGATACTTATTGAGTATATTCAAAAAGTTTTTCGGGAAAAAGGCAAACAAATGAGTCATGGCGAGCTTCTAGAGGTGGGGAATATGTACATGGTTCTAAATTGGGGGGCCATTTTATTGCCCGAAGCAGACGAATTCCTTCGGAGATATGAAGAATCTTCGGATCCCCTCGTTCTTGAGCAAGCGATTAGTTTTTATCTTGATCAGGAAATGAGTGGCGTCATGACTCATTTTGGCTATCGGTCACAGAGGATAGGGTTTGAAAAATTAGTCAGCGTCATATTTCAAAAAAACAAAGAAGATTTTAATTCCACAAAAGAAGTTGCCGCTCTTTTTATAAAAGCGTCGTTTAGCGGACGACTTCTGCCCTTGGCTAGGGTTATAGATCGAACATTTGGTAAGGGATCATTCAAAAAATTAGGCGAAGGGATTGATATAACCGCCGATTTTTCAGAAGAAAAATCGTAATTTCTAAATCCTAATTTCTAAACAAGTCCAAATGAGACAATCGCAACTTTTTACAAAAACATTACGTGAAGCACCTGCGGATGCCGTGGCCGTCAGTCATATGCTGCTTATCAGAGGCGGTTTTATTTCCCAATTAAGTTCGGGAATCTACAGCTTTTTGCCGCTTGGCTTTAGAGTTCTCAAAAATATAGAAAACTACATTCGCAAAGAACTAGAGAAGATAGGCGTCTTTGAGGTGAGTATGCCAATTCTTCATCCGGCAGAAGTATGGCAAAAAACCGGACGTTGGCACGAAATTGGAGAGGAACTCTGGAAAATTAAAGGTCGGCAAGGCGAGGACTTGGTTCTTTCTATGACCCACGAAGAAGTTATTGCGGAAATGGCCTCTAATTTTATAAGCACATATCGTGAATTACCACTTGTTTTGAATCAGTTTCAAATAAAATTCAGAGATGAAGAAAGGCCCAGGGGCGGACTTTTGCGGCTCAAGGAGTTTATTATGCAGGACGCTTATTCTTTCGACAAAAGCGAGAAAGATCTTGATGAGACCTATCACAAGTTTTATGAGGCATATCTTAAAATTTTTAAAGGGCTTGACCTGAATGCGGTTCCAGTAAAAGCGCTGTCAGGAATTATGGGCGGAGCCGAATCGCATGAGTTTATGCTGCCTGCTAAAATTGGTGAGGATAAAATTTCTTTTTGCGAAAAATGTGGTTATGCTGCAAACATTGAAACGATCAACGAGAAAACTTGTTCGAAATGCGGCAGCTTGCTTCAACAACAACGAGCTATTGAGTTGGGTCACATTTTCAAATTAGGCGTTAAATATTCGGAGCCGTTCAATATTTATTTCGAGGATGAGGACGGATTAAAAAAACTGGCAGTTATGGGTTCTTACGGTATTGGTCTCGATCGTTTAATAGCGGCAATAGTTGAAGTTCATAGCGACGAGAAAGGAATCATTTGGCCTTTAGTGGCGGCTCCTTTTAAAATTCACCTGGTCGAGCTTTCTGGAAAAGGAAATCTTGAAGTAAAAAACGAATCTGAGAAAATATACCGTGACCTTACCGCCAAAGGCGTTGAAGTTCTTTACGACGACAGGAGTGACAAAACCGCCGGTGAGAAATTCGCCGATGCCGACTTAATCGGCTGTCCGGTTCGTGTGGTGGTAAGCAATAAAACATTAGACAGGCAAAGCGTAGAAGTTAAGAAAAGAAACGAAAAAGAGGCGGAATTAGTGCCTCTTGACAAAGTGGTGGCGAGTATGATATAATAGTAGTATAAGCTTGAAATCGTGAATCCGCGTTGGTGGCTCCACGCGGTGCGGGGAACCTGTCCGAGGTACCGAAGAGGTGCCTAAGTCCTCGCTTTTAGCCCCCCGTATGGCAGTACGGGGTGATCAATAACCAAGTAGTTCTTTGTTCGTGAATCCGGTGTGTCAGGCCGACCACCGGTGCGGGATAGCTGCCCTGGAACGTCGAAGGCGTTACCAGATCCTGCGATAGGCCCCCCACGTGACAGCGTGGGGTTTTCGCTTTTAATCGTCAATCATGACGTTTTTTAATTTACTTTCATTGGTCAATCTGGTATATAAGTAATAAAATTAGAACGTAGCTGGCTTGACCAAGATTGAGGCAAAAACGAGAATCGAACTGAGCCATACTGTGTAGTATGGTGAAGGAGAATCGGAGTTTTTAACGAAAATATTGGTCAAGAGCGTACTCGCTATTAGTTAGGCGAGAGCGGCCAGCAAGTTATAAATATGTTAAATAAACTCTTCGGTTTCTGGTCAAAGGACATCGGTATTGATCTGGGTACGGCGAATACTCTGGTTTATGTTCGCGGGAAAGGGATAACCATCAACGAACCTTCGATTGTCGCGGTCAATCAAAAGACCGGAAAAATACTCGCCATAGGGAGCGAAGCCAAAAGAATGGCCGGCCGGACGCCGGGATATATAGTCGTTTCAAGGCCCTTGGTGTCGGGAGTGGTTTCGGATTTTGAAGTGACCGAACAGATGCTCAAGTATTTCATAGATAAAGTCCACCAAGAAAGCTTTTCTATTTTGCCGCGGCCTCGCGTCGTTATCGGCGTGCCGTCTGGAGTTACCGAAGTGGAAAAGCGCGCCGTTGAGGATGCGACATATAACGCCGGCGCCCGAGAGGTGTATTTGATAGAAGAACCGATGGCGGCCGCCATCGGTTCCCGGTTGCCGATACAGGAAGCTGTGGCCAATGTTATCGTGGACATAGGCGGAGGCACGACGGAAGTTGCCGTTATTTCGATAGGCGGAGTCATAGCCTCAAGATCACTGCGTATAGCCGGGGATAAATTGAATGAGGATATAATCAGATATTTAAGAGAAGAAAAGAATCTATTTATCGGCGAATCATCGGCGGAAAATCTGAAGATAACGCTTGGTTCGGCATATCCTTTACAAGAAGAAATCGAAGGAAAGGTGAGGGGAAGGGACTTGATTTCCGGTCTTCCGAAAGAAATAACCCTGACCTCCGAAGAGACAAGAGAAGCATTGCAAAAATCTACTCGCAGTATTGTAATGGCAGTTAAAGATACCATTGAAGAAACACCGCCCGAGCTTACCGCCGATTTGATAAACAGGCATATATTTTTGGCCGGTGGAGGGGCGCTTTTGAGGGGTCTTGATAAAGCGATAGCTCACGAAACGAAACTCTTTGTTAAAGTGGTTGATGATCCGCTCACCGCAGTGGCAAGAGGTTGCGGTTTCGTGTTGGAGAATGTCGATCAGCTGAAGTCCATTCTCGTTTCTCCCGACAAAGGAAGCTACCTTTGATTAGCCATTGGCCACTAGTAGTTAGCCACCCCGCCATGGCGGAGTCGCTAGTCGCTAGTCGCTAGTCGCTGGATAGTGCGATACTCTTTTTTCAAAACCATACTTTTATTATTTCTGTTCGTGATCGCGGCACAAGTTGTTGACCGCTATTTTTTTGACCAGAAAATAAATAGTTTCGGTACCACGATGATCAAAAGACCGGCTTCGCATCTTTTTTCCAAACTGGAATCCGCCGGCTGGTGGAGCGGGTTATTTTTTCGAGGCCTTGTCGGGTTCAAGAATGTCGTATCGGAAAATGAGAATTTGACGAGAGAAAATTTAAGATTACTCTCGCAACTTGCCGATTACGAAGATTTAAAAAACGAGAATGATTTTTTAAGAAAAACTTTGAACATATTCCCGCGTTTTAACAACAAGATAATTTACGCGAATATCTATCAATTTCAGCTTGGCGCAGACGGGTACGATGTTCTTATCAATGAGGGTGCCGACGGCGGTATTTCCGAAGGCGACATCGTGGTCACCGAAGAAGGCGTTTTGATCGGTCGCATCGAAGAAGCGCTGAGTAATTTCTCTCGCGTGCTGATAGTAAGCGATACGGACTTTAGCGTTACGGCTAAAGTCTTGAATTCTGATACCGCCGGCATAGCGAGGGGCGCCCTTGCTCAAGGATTGTATTTTGATCTGATAATCCAGAGCGACTCTATCAAAGAGGGCGACGTGGTCGTATCAAGCGGTACGGATCTCATTCCGCCGGCTCTGATAGTGGGAATCGTCAGTTATGTGGAGACTAGTGAGACCGACTTGTTCAAGAAAGTTAAAATAAGGCCCGCTATGGGAGAAATAAAAATAGGGCGGGTATTAATAATTCGAAAAAATGGCGGAAATTAAGCTTTTTATAATATTTCTTATCGTATTGGTTCTGGACGGGTTTGTGTTGTCGGCGTTTTTTGGCTTAAGAAACAGTTCCTTGTCTTTGCTTTTGCTCGTTGTCCCTCTTCTTTATATGGGTCCCAAGATACAATTTGTCGCTTGCGGGTTATTTTTTTCCGTTATTCTGGAAATGTCCAAAGGAATTGGTTTGGGCGGCTTGGTACTCCCGTTCTTATTTACATCGGTTGCAATATATTTGACCCAGAGGTTCTTGGATATACAATATACGTATGATGCCAGGTTCGGTTTGGGCAAATCGGTTCTTATCGCCCTGATGTCAGCAGTGTTCATTTATGTGTTCTCGTTTTTTTATAAACAAGGCGGTCTAAATATCGAGTATTTCAATCCGGTTATCGGTTTGACCATGGTGCTGGAAGCTTTGGCGCTGGTTCTTTTATTTAATATCGTGTTTGATAAAAAAAGCGATTATGCGCGAATATAAAATTTCTGTAAGTGAGGATTGGGTGAGTCCGGAAGAAACTCTTCTTGATTCAAGCAGTGACCACCAGGATCTTGAGGTGCCTATTTCAAACTCCATTTTTAAGGTGTCGTTTTTTATTACCGTCACCCTGTGCGTTGCCGTTGTTGCTTTTGTTTTTGACTTGAGTGTCAGGCGGTACGATTATTTCGCCGGAATAGCGTTTCAGAATAAATCGGTTAATTTTCCCGTTCCTCCTCCGCGCGGTATAATATTTGATCGTTTAGGCAGGCCCTTGGTTGCTAATGATCCGGTTTTCAATCTTTTAATCATAAGCAAAGAAGTAAGGAGTGCTGCTGGCGGAGACTCGGCTACGTATCTCGGAGAAGACTCACGCTTTGGAGAGGCCGCCGCCGGATCCATTTTTGCGAATGAGGAAACAGATGAAGTGGCTGACATATTAGGCAAGAATAGAGATGAGTTTAGAACATTTTTATCCGATGGCGTAAAGAATAATTCAGTGTTTTTCGCCGGGTCAGGTTTGGATAAAAACCAAGTCCTGGAGATTAAAACTCTGAATCCAAAAGGTTTTTACATTGTACCGAATACTAAAAGGCGGTATGTGGACGGTTCTCAGTTTTCTTCTGTGCTGGGATATGTGGGCAAGGTCTCCAAAAACGAACTCGGCGTAGATGACTACTATTATCCGACAGATATTATCGGCCGGCTTGGCATTGAAGCGCAGTATGAGAAATACCTTCGAGGCAAGCACGGCAGGATATTCTTTCAATACAATGAAGACAGTTTTTCTGAAGAATCAGTGATGGGAAACAGTCTGGTTTTGAATATCGACCATGATATGCAAAAACGCCTGTTCAACGAGCTTTTTAATGTTCTCAAAGATACCAATTACTCAAAAGCAGCCGCAGTTATACAAGATCCGCAGACAGGAGCTGTTTTGGCGATGGCAAGTTTTCCCGCTTATGACAACAATTTGTTTATTGAGGGTTTGTCCGATAACCAATTCAGGGGGTTATTTGAGAACAAGTCGCGTCCTTTGTTCAACAGAGTCATAAGCGGTCTTTATAATCCCGGCTCGACAATCAAGCCGCTCATGGGCCTGATGACGCTTGAAGAGAATATTTTTAGTCCCGCCGATACGATAAAAGACTGCGTCGGCCTGACTATTATAAATCCATACAACCCGGACGATATTTATACCTTTAACAACTGGCGTCTTGAATACGGCCAATTCAACTTAAAACGGGCTATTGCCAATTCGTGCAACGTCTATTTTTATATTGCAGGCGGCGGTTACGGCAATATCAATGGCCTTGGCGTGGAGAGGATAGCCAAATATTTGAAATCGGCCTTTGCCGATTCCAGGCTTGGAATTGATTTGCCCGGAGAAGTGGAGGGATTTGTTCCTACTCCCGATTGGAAATTGGCCGCAAGAGGTGAGGGCTGGTATCAGGGAGACACATACAACATATCCATTGGGCAAGGCGATCTGCTTATTACGCCCCTGTGGCTTAATTCATATATTTCGGCCATAGCTAACGGGGGGACTTTATATAAACCCTTTGTAGCCAAACAGATACTGGACAGCAACAGGAATATCCTAGCGGGTTTTGAACCGGAATTATTGGGACGCTTGAATTTTAAAGAAGAGGTAATTCGCGAAGTTAAGAACGCAATGGCCGAAACAACCATATCCGGAACAGCCAAAATACTCGGTACTCTGCCGGTCAAAGCCGGAGCAAAGACGGGAACAGCCGAGGTTGTTAAAGGCCGAACAGTTAATTCTATAATGACCGCTTTTGCTCCGTTTGATAATCCTGAGATAAATATTACGGTTTTGATAGAAGGAGGAACCTCAACCAATGAGGGCTTGGCGATAAGAGCGACATACGGCTTTATGAAATGGTATTTTGAGGAGTATCAAAAAACCGAGTAAAAATCTATAACCCTTGTTTTTACTTTAAAATAGTAGTATAGTGGCGTATTCTTACAATTAAAAACTAAAATTGAAAAAAGAAAAATGACAAGGAAAAATTTAAAACCGAACGATTTCAACGGTTTTTGATTTTTCATTTTTACTTTTTAATTTGAAACATGGATCAATATTTTTCAAAAGAAGGACTAGAAAAACTAAAAAGTGAACTTGAGGAAAGGATTAATGTCCTAAGGCCCGAGATAGCCACTCGCATAAAAGAAGCGAAAGAGCTCGGCGATTTATCAGAAAATGCCGAATACGATGCGGCTAAAGACGCTCAGGCGGCGAATGAGGGCAGAATAGAAGAAGTAAAGGATATACTCGAGAATGCGGTTATAATCACAAGCACTAACGGGAGCGGCGTGGTTAGCGTCGGTTCAAGCGTCAAAGTTGAATCCAAGAACGGCATTCAGACCTTTGTCATAGTCGGTGCTGCCGAGTCAGACCCCAGCGCCGGTTTCATATCTAACGAATCGCCGCTAGGCAGCGCTTTTCTCGGTCGCAAGAAAGAGGACAAGATAGAGGTCAAAACACCCAAGGGAGTTGTGGAATATAAAATACTGGAGGTTAAGTAGTCGTTCAATTTCACCCCACTTCCAGTCTGATTGACGAACCACTAGAGCTGTGCTATCATAAGGCACAGTTT
>MGJU01000012.1 GCA_001794435.1 Candidatus Yanofskybacteria bacterium RIFCSPHIGHO2_02_FULL_43_17 | reverse complement strand
GTAGCAATTATAAAGTCAACCAAAACCCCGCCCGTGCGATAATTTCAGGGTGGGGTTTTGGT
This sequence comes from Candidatus Yanofskybacteria bacterium RIFCSPHIGHO2_02_FULL_43_17, assembly GCA_001794435.1. Taxonomy (GTDB): domain Bacteria; phylum Patescibacteriota; class Minisyncoccia; order 2-02-FULL-40-12; family GWA2-44-9; genus 2-01-FULL-43-22. The sequence continues at coordinate 23,024 of MGJU01000012.1, read as the reverse complement.
TGACTGAAACCAAATAATCAATTAAATTTCTTTAAAGAACTTTAGCGGAGATAATTATGTCAAACCAAGAACATCCTCTTCCGATTCATAACGTCCGTATCAAAAAACTCAAGTCGTTGCTGGCGATAATAGAGAATTCCGTAAAGGGTAGCGGCAATTATTTATTCCGTAATCTTTATGCTGATGAGAATGGAAAAGAGATAGATCTTCTTGAAGACGGCAAGAATTCCTGCGGCGTTTTTGTTTCCTGGATACTGCTTACGCTAGAATTAATTAAGCGTCCGCATTCAACAGTTTATGGAACCGAAAAAGATCTTGTATTGAGCGGTTGGTATGAAATCAAAGAATTAAGACCCGGCGCCGTTGTTGTTTGGGAAAAACGGCTGGCTGATGACGGACTTCTCGGAGATAAAAATGTCGAGCTTTCCCACATAGGTTTTTGTGTAAGCGAGACGGAGGCTGTCAGCAACAGTTCTAAGGGAACTGGTTTTCCGTGGAAACACAACATTACTTACGGTGGTACCCGTAAAATAGAGAAAATATATTGGCACTCCGATTTAGACAAATAGCGCCCCGCCACTTGGCGGGGTTTTTAATTTTTGGTATATCATAGCCAGTGTTCTTTAATCGGGAAAGGCAAAAATGAGAAGTGAGCAGGATGATCGCTGGCTTCGCTCCGAGTTAAGGGGCCACGCTTTTGATGATTTTCTTAATCCGCCCGGTTGGGGCAAGGTCAAGACGAGAAAAGGCATATCTTTGGCCACCAACTTCTCTCAACATATCGGACTCAATATTCCCATAGTATCAGCCAATATGGATACAATCACTCGAGCCAGAATGGCGATTGCTATGGCCAAAGAGGGCGGCATAGGGATTATTGAAAGATATTTGAGTATTGAGGAACAATGCGACGAGATCAGAGAAGTAAAAAGAAAAGAAAGTCATATCATACTTCAGCCGCACAATATTTCTAAAAATGGCACGATAGCTCAGGCCAAAGAGTTGATGGAAAGGAATAAGGTCGGTTGTCTGGTTATTCTAGATGAGTCGGGAAAACTCCTCGGTCTTCTAAGCCATCGAGACGTACGATTCGCGCGGGATAACGACTCGGTTGCCAACAGAATGAAGCCCGTTGAGCGGCTTGTTACCGCAAGCCCCGATACTACGCTTAACCAAGCCAAAAAACTGCTGGACAAGAGTCGGTTAGAAAAACTGCCGTTGGTCGACGAAGGATTCAAGCTCGTCGGTCTTATTACAGCCAAAGACATTGAGAACCTGGACAGATACCCTCTCGCCAACAAGGACATCAACGGACGTCTGGTTGTCGGAGCCGCGGTGGGAGCGGTCGGGGACTTTCTTGAAAGATCATCCGAATTGGTTAAGGCCGGCGTTGACGTGATAGTTATGGATATAGCCAACTTCCAGTCCGAGCCCGGGATAGAAGCGGTCAGAAAATTCCGCAGAAAATTCCCCGATACGGAGTTAGTTGTGGGCAATGTCGTTCTTCCGGAGGCGGTGGAGATTTATCAGCGCTTCGGGGTCAACGGCGTCAAGGTGGGATTGGGCCCAGGTTCGGCGTGCACGACTCGATACAATACCAATATTGGCGTTACTCAAGCGCAGGCGATATATGAATGTGCCAGGGTTGCCAAAATTCCGGTAATTGCCGACGGAGGCATCAAAAGGGATGGTCATATAAGTTTGGCTTTATTGCTGGGTGGTGATTCTGTTATGATTGGCGGCCTTTTTGCCAGTACCGATGAAACTCCAGGTCTGGTATTTCGGAAATCTACAGGCCAGAGCGTAAAAAGCTTCAGAGGCATGGCGTCCCGTGAAGCGATGCACCAAAAATTAAAAGCAGAAGAAGCCGATGACCCGTATGAAATTTCATCTCGGATGAGTCCGGAAGGCATTGAAAAAGAAGTCGAAGCCAGAGGATCAGTTGTGCCCATTGTCAGAGAAATGGCCGGCCACATCGCTTCCATGATTAGTTATATCGGTGGTCGCACGCTTATAGAAGCCCAGGGTATATTTATGGCTAACCCGAGTAAATATCTCGTTAAGCTTTCAGAGGCTGCAAAGAAGGAATCGTTCGATAGATAAAGCCCGTAGGGGCTTTTAATTTAGCCAAATTCATGATAATATTATAGTGATTTCGATGCCTATTTACAGAACTCTTAATCAAAATTTTTTCAAAAAATGGTCTCCAAAAATGGCATATGTTTTAGGATTTTTCGCAGCGGATGGGAATATGATAATAAATAATAGGGGAGCCCATTTTATGGAGTTTGTTTCAACCGATAAAAGTATTATTGTTAAAATAAAAAATGCACTTTGTTCTAACCACAAAATAAGTTGTCGTAAAAGAGATAAGAAGTGGAAACCGGCATATAGGTTACAAATTGGGAGTAAGGAAATATTCAGTGATTTGGTTGGGTTGGGAATGATGCCGGCGAAAAGTAATATTATTAAATTACCAAATATTCCCGATGATTATTTTAATGATTTTTTGCGTGGATATTTTGATGGCGATGGACACGTGTCAGTCTCTACTTATCGGCGGAAAGGTAGAAAAAGTAAAAGCACCATAATTATCACCGGGTTTACTTCCGGAAGCAGAAAGTTTTTAGAAGAGCTTAAACTGATACTTGAAAATCATAAAGTTGCGGTAGGTGGCTCCCTTTATACCACCAATGGGCATCATTTATGTTTTTCAACGCGAGATAGTCTGCGACTCTATAATTTTATGTATCAGAAAGAAAAAGGCTTGTACTTGAGAAGAAAAAAGGATATATTCAAACATTATTTTAACAATTTTTTGGGGGCGTAGCTCAATTGGTTAGAGCGCTTCCCTGTAGAATTTGCAGCTTTTCGTCGAAAGGCGGATTGAAAAATTCCGGGATAACGGTGAAGGCTAAATCTTTAAGACATGCGAACACCGTGGGAACCAGGCATTTTCTTCGTAATTAGTAGAAAGTGCTTGGGCGCCGTAGAGACTAGATACCGGAGTCCCTAAAGATTCTTCTATGGGAATGATATAGTCCACACCACTACGAAAGTATTGGACAAGTGCACGGAAGAGGTTGCGGGTTCGAGTCCCGTCGCTCCCGCCATGTTATATAACTTGGCTGTTTTAATAATCACAGTTTCGTCTTTTGCGGGGTTGGTTATCATAGCAACCAGTTACGATCCGTATACTGCCGGCAAACTTATAAAATTCTTATTTTTCGGATCCCTAGTCCTTGTCTTATCCGGCTTGGTTATGGGTATCAGGATAATTTTAAAAAATAGATGGCGAAAGAATTCATCAAAATAGAATCTCCGGAAGAAGTTGAAATTGCCGAACAGCTTAATGAAAGGCGGGATCCGGATGGGTTGCGTATGAAGCGGTTTTTGGCTATGCCCGATCTTTCCCGAACTCCCGGCAATCCGCTTTATGAAATAGTTCAGCGGGTTTTGAATTGGCCAAGTTTTAAAAATTTCGACGTGATTCAGGTTCCGGAGATTGTGCCGACTGACGTCAGTTTCGACCTGTTTGACTTTCCCGCCGATCATCCGGCGCGTTCTCGGTCTGACACCTACTATGTGGATAATGATCACATTCTCCGCACCCACACCACGGTTATGTGGTATTACTATTTGAAAGACGAGAGTATTAAAAAACGCATGGCTGCCGGTGAGCCAGTCGGTGCATTTTGTTTCGGTAAAGTTTACCGGCGGGATGAACTCGACCGGCACCATATGAATGTGTTTCACCAGATAGACGGTTGGTATCTTGCTCCGAAAGACAAAGACATTATAACAACTAGTGAATTGCAAGAGGCATTATCCGGTTTTGCCAAAGCGGTTTTCGGCTCCGACGTTCAGATTCGTTTCAATGACGACAGATTTCCATATACCGATCCTTCCATTGAAATGGAAATAAACAAAGACGGAAAGTGGCTTGAGGTTGCGGGCGCCGGAGTGGTCAAGGGGAGTGTGCTTGAGAAATTCGGCGTTGATTCATCCAAGTGGAATGGCTGGGCCTTCGGTCCCGGCTTAGAGCGGTTTGCAATGATATCAATGGAATTGCCTGACATTCGGCTTCTGTGGTCTCAAGACGAAAGAATTAAAAAGCAATTGAAACTCGGCCAAAAATATCAGGAGGTTTCAAAGTACCCGCCCATAACCCGCGATATTTCTTTTGTGGTCAGCAAGGACTTTGTCCCCAACGATTATTTTGATCTTATTCGCGATCTTGGCGGAGATCTGGTTGAGCAAGTCGAGTTGATAGACAAATACGAAGACTCAAACAAGTTCGGCTCGGACAAGGTAAGCTATACATACCGTATTATTTATAGAAGCATGGAGAGAACGCTTAAAAGCGAGGAAGTAGATGTAATCCAGGACAAGATTTATCACGAAACAGCGGGACAGTTTAACGCCGAATTAAGATAGAAATTATCAAGATTTCCGTCTTGCCTGTGACTCCTAAAAATGATATAATTGAATAAGATTAAATGGTCCCGATGAGCGGGATTACTCATTATAAAATGGCCGCAAAAGACGACAAAAATAAACAATCTTATACCGCCGAGTCCATACAGGTTCTTGAGGGTCTGGAACCAGTCAGGAAACGACCCGGTATGTATATCGGTTCTACCGGACCGGAAGGCCTTCACCATTTGATATGGGAGGTTTTTGATAATTCGCTCGACGAGGCGATGGCTGGCCACGCCAAGAATATCGAGGTTATTTTATTGCCGAACGACAGAGTTAGGGTAAAGGACGATGGGCGAGGCATACCCGTTGAGAAACACAAGCAGACAGGCAAATCAACTTTGGAAACGGTTCTTACGGTTCTCCATGCCGGAGGTAAATTCGGCGACAGCGCCTACAAGGTCTCGGGTGGGTTGCATGGAGTTGGTGTATCGGTGGTAAACGCACTCTCAATTTATTTGCGCGCCGAAGTGCATCGCGATGGCGGTATTTTTGAACAAGAATACGTTCGTGGCGAACCTAAAAAGGCGGTCAAAAAGATCGGCTCTGCCAAAGATACCGGCACGATTGTTGAGTTTGAGCCGGACCTAGAGATATTCAAAGAAATTAAATTTGACTGGGGCCAAATATTGACTCACTTGCGCCAGCAAGCGTACCTGACCAAAGGAGTAAGGATAAGCGTCAAAGATGAAAGAACCCCTGTCAAATATTTAAGCAAACGCCAAAATAAAGAAATAACCGAATCCCCCTCACACACATTTTATTTTGAGGGTGGGCTGGTTTCATATATTGAGTTTTTAAATCGAAACCTTGACCTAAAGAACAAAAATGTTTTTTATGTCGGCAAAGAACAGCAAAACATATTCGTTGAAGTGGCTTTGCAGTATGTCGACGATTTGCATTCGCAGGAAGTAAGTTTCGCCAACAATATTCATACCCACGAAGGCGGAATGCATTTGACCGGTTTCAGATCGGCGATTACCAGATCTTTAAACGACTATGCCCGCAAGAATGGCATCTTGAAAGAAAAAGACGATAACCTAACAGGCGAGGATATCAGAGAGGGTCTTACGGCGATTATTTCCGTAAAACTTAAAGATCCTCAATTCGAAGGCCAGACGAAATCCAAACTAGGCACTCCCGACGCCAGGACCGCCGTAGAAACAGTTATGGGCACCGAGTTTAACGATTGGCTGGAAAGAAATCCTACTGACGCCAGAGAAATACTGGAGAAGGTAATACTGGCCTCAAAAGCCCGTCTTGCGGCCAAAGCAGCGAGAGAAACTGTTCTTAGAAAAGGAGCTCTTGAGGGAATGACCCTTCCCGGAAAACTTGCCGATTGTTCAAGCCGCGACGCGGCGGAGTCGGAGATATTTATAGTGGAAGGCGATTCAGCCGGCGGAAGCAGCAAGCAGGGACGTGATCGTCGAACTCAAGCCATTTTGCCGCTTAAGGGTAAAATTCTTAACGTTGAAAAAGCGAGAATTGATAAAATGCTTGCCCACCAAGAAATAAGGGCCTTAATTATAGCGATGGGTACTGCCATTGCCGAAGAATTCGACTTATCCAAATTACGCTACCACAAAATAGTGATAATGACTGATGCTGATGTTGACGGTGCGCACATCAGAACGCTTCTGCTCACGCTTTTCTACCGGTATTTCCCTCAAGTCATAGAAAAAGGCCATCTTTATATAGCTCAACCTCCCCTGTATAAAATTCAAAAATCAGGCAAGATTTTCTATGCTTACAATGATAATGAAAAAGAAAAAATACTGGCCGAAATAAAAAAAGATACCCTCCTTCGCCAAGGCTCCGGAGGGCAAGCAAGCGCAAAGCGCAAAGCGCAAAAAGACAGTGAATTTGAAGTAACACCACTGGAGGGGGATGGAAAAGAGGACGTTGAAGCTACGGAGGGCGAGAAAATATCCGGAGTGTCTATCCAGCGCTATAAGGGTCTTGGAGAAATGAATCCTTCCCAGTTGTGGGAAACGACTCTTGATCCCCAGAATCGAGTTCTTCTTCAGGTAGGTATTAAAGACGCGCACGAGGCCGACAGGATATTTGACGTATTGATGGGTTCGGAAGTTATGCCCAGAAAGAAATTCATACAATCTCACGCCAAGTCCGTCCAAAATTTAGATATCTAAAATTAGCGCAGTAGGTAGTAGGTTGTAGCGCAGCAGGTTGCGGTAATGCTACTAACTACCAATTACTGCGCTACTGCGCTAATCAATGGAGGGTCAAAGTTTTGAAGAACAACATGAGACGCCAAAACCGGAAACCGGTCCGGAAGTTGATATTGAAGTTGAATCGGTTTTGGAAAAAAGGGAGATAGAAAGCGTCGAACAATTACAAAGATATTTCAAAATCAGTGTGGTAAAGCTCAAAGACGACGGTCAGGCGATGTTTAAGGAAACTTCTGACAATTTCGTATCACACCATCATTTATTTTTGAGGAGCGAACTTGAGTTGATAGCGGCGAGAATCGACAAGAGGCTGGGATTTGGCCTTGTACCCCCCACGGTAACTAGAACAATTAAAGGATGCGCCGGGGTTCTGCAAGAACGTATTTTTGCTAAAGTTGCTTCACAGGTAATTAATTGGGAATATTTTGTTGACGATTTATGGCTAGCCAAAGCTGCCGTTTTTGATTATCTAATCGACAATCGAGACAGACACGATGGGAATTTTTTGATTGACCCGAGTACCGGCCGAATGTGGCTTATTGACCATGACTATCTCTCCTTAATTATTGGCGGTTCTGAGCAGAAAGAGGTTTTAAAAAAAGCCAGAGATAAAAATCTAACCCAACTATCGGAAGACATGAAAGAATCCCTCAGACTTCTTTTGGCTGATATCGATTCTTTAAAACAGGGAATAGACCATGTTGAGGTTGTCGAATTTGTTGAAGGCGTTAAAACGAGAGCGCAAGCATTATTAAACAAGGGGACACTCGCATGACACTTTTTTATTTCGTGGATCTTTATGAGTTAGACCAAGACGCGAAGCAAAAGAAGATTGCTACTTTTAGGATGCAAGAAGATGAGCCGGGGAAGGTTGAGATCGATGGAGACCACAATCATCCGGTGCTTGAAAACATAAAAAACGAAGGCATATTTGACTATAAAAACACGAGACCTGGCAAGCTGTATCCGTACGACGGGATGATTTTTTTGGAAAATCTAAAGTATTATTTTCGGTCGGGTTATTTATTGGCCACAGATGTCCAAAAGAAGACAGCCCCGATGTCCTAAAGGGTCGGGGAGCCGACAGAGTTCTTCGGGAGTGGATGATGCCTCATTCCGAGAACCGAAGCGCCAGCTTTTGACAAACAATATGGTTTTATGATATTCTTTACTTAAGTATTGCCCCGTGGGCAATTTAAAATACCTTAATTCACAGATTATAATGGAAAAAGTCACCCAATTCCTTAAGGAGGTCAGGCATGAATTGTCGAAAGTAAGCTGGCCTACCAAAAACCAGATTATCCAGTATACGGCAGTGGTAGTTGCTGTTAGCTTGGCCACAGCCGTGTTTTTAGGATTGCTGGACCTTATGTTTGAGTGGTTGTTGAATAAATTTGTAATAAAATAAGTGGCCACCCCGCACATATTTTGCGGGATGTTCTACGGGCAATCCGCTGCGCCCATAACAGTATGTCCCTATTCGGGACACGCGGATTGCAAACCAATATCAAAGTATTTATTAACACATAATTAGAGAGCATTAGCGACGGTAAAATATAAGCGGGGTTGGCATTTTGCGGCCAATCGCTAAAGCTCTTGGGCAAAATGCCAAAACAAGTAACAACCGGAGAAAAGAATTGGTACGCGATCCATACCTATTCCGGGTATGAGGATAACGTGGCCAGAAACTTGAAACAGCGTGTGGAATCGCTTGGTTTTGAGGATAAGATATTCAGCGTCTTGGTTCCCAAAGAAAAAAAGATAAGGATAAAGGGCGGTAAGCGAGAGACCATAGAGGAGAAGATATATCCGGGCTATGTTCTTGTTGAAATGATGGTGGACGACGATTCCTGGTACGTGGTTAGAAATACACCGAATGTGACCGGATTTATCGGAGCCGGTACTGTGCCAACTCCGCTTTCAAGCGAAGAAGTTGAAACATTATTGAAGAGGATGGGCGTTGAAGAGCCTAAGTACAAGATTGACGTCGAGGTGGGCGATAGGGTAAAAATAACCGACGGACCGTTCAAGGATTTTGACGGCAAGATATCCGAAATAGATATGGAAAAAGGCCGGGTAAAAGTGCTGGTAACGATATTCGGCAGGGAGACGCCAGTCGAACTGGACTTTCTACAGATTAAAAAATTATAGAAAATAAAATGTAGGCTACCCCGCCCCAATTTTGCGGGATAAGCCACGTCGGTCTGCTTCGCCCGTAAGGGATGTCCCTGTTCGGGATGCGCAGACCGAGAGGGTTTCAGCCGTATTTATTTATCACAGGGTATAGTGATCTACAGATAGCAAAATTGAAGCGGGGTGCTCAATTTTGCAACCAATCGCTACGCTCTTGGGCAAAATTGGCAAAAAAAATAAAAACAATAGTAAAACTCCAAGTCGTCGGCGGTCAGGCAACGCCGGCTCCGCCGGTTGGTACTGCCCTTGGTCCTCATGGGATAAACCTTCAGCAGTTCGTGTCGCAATTCAACGATATAACCAAGGACAAAATGGGCCAGGTCACACCCGTTGAGATAACCATCTATGAAGACAGGAGTTTTGACTTCAAACTAAAGACTCCGCCTGCGGCGTATCTTTTGCGAGTTGCTGCGGGCCTGGAAAAAGGTTCGGGTGTGCCAAACAAAAACAAGGTCGGCAAAGTCACCAAAGACCAGGTCAGACAAATAGCGGAGCAGAAAATGATTGACCTTAACGCCAACGACGTTGAAGGAGCGGTTAAAATAATAGAAGGCACCGCCCGGTCTATGGGGATTGAAGTTAAATAATTATGACTTTTGAAAATCCAAATCCAGAAAAAGAATTTGATCTCGGATTTAAAATTGGCGACCGGGTAGCCGTTAAGAGAACAAGCGGCGATATCGAGAATGATTGGACTTGCAGTGATATTGAATCCAACGGAAGAGATATTACTATTTTTGTTCAAAAGATGGGTCCTGATGGCCACAGAATGATAAAGGGATTTTCAAAGAATAGAGATCCTGAACAGTTTCAAGAGCTGTTGGATCTAAATAAAAAGCCATAATTATTGAGGGTACAGCTATCTCTATGGGGATCGAGGTGAAGTGAGCGGAGCCGAGTTAGACTCGGCGAAGCGAACGGAATCCCGCACCAATCCCGCTACCTTTCTTAATGGCGGCCTAGCGGATAAGATTGGTGCGTGGGTGAAGTAGTGACTTTATAAATAGGTCAGAAAAATGAAAGAGCCCGCGAGGAGTGCGGCGTAATGATACGCGGACTCGATCACGGGCGTCTAGACCCAACCTTTCAGTAGAAAGTATGGGCGAGCCAGGAACAGTTCGTACAAGCGGTTGACCCACTTGTAGCGAGCCCACTTCTGGCTGTTGTTCGGATCGTACATTTCCTTCAGTCCTGGCGGTACGAGAACAGTCAGGCCGACCTTCTCAGTTGCCTTCATGGCTCGCCAGTAATGAGGGTAGAACGAAACAAGGACCACATGCTTTGCACCCAGCTTGTCGCACTCGGCTTTTTGCCAAAGCGCGATGTCGAAGGTGTTTATGTAGTTGGGGGTTGTTTCCTCCTGCCGTGGACTCACCGCAGTCAGCGGGACGTCGGATAAGCAGGATTTGAGTTCGCCCTGGATGATTACTGGCACTTTCAGCTCTTGGTAGAGCTGTCTGATCAAGCCAGCGAGGAACTCGTTGACTATACCAGGATCACTCGGACTGTTTTCTCCAGCCGCGTGTGCCAGAATTGCCTGTGCTCCCCGAAGCGATGTCGGAGGCACAGACCAGACGGTCAGGCACTCCCACAAACGCTTGAACATTTATCACCTCTCTTGGAAAGGAACGTGACCCATTTTCTTATTATAACATATTTTAACTACTATGTAAATAGCAAGCCGCTATTGACTTTTATTATGAGTGTGATAAAATCTCCACAAGTTGCCGTACATTTAAAAGACGAGGAGTATTATGAGAAAGAGGGTTACGTTGATGGTAGGCATTTTGCTAGTGGGAATTTTTTCCGGATATGCCCTAAGCTCAAATATCGGCTGGCAATATAAAGACAGCTTTATACAAACCACGAAAATGAAATTTAGCTCCGTACTTTATAAACACATTGATCGTTTTTGTGATCCTGAAGGAAACTCAGTATATTTGGCATATGGCCCGACCAATGGCAGCATATCTCTATTTGTGCTTTCCAAAAGTCAAGCGGGTTACGATTGCAGAAACACCCGATAATTATTAAGGTGTTGGCGTGATAATCTCACGCTTTTTTACTACTCAAATTTTACTCTCAAACCAATTCACCTCACTTTTAAAAAAAGCAGGGGTTGGCCGGTACGGCAATTTCTGAAAAGGATGAAGTAAATAACTCCAAAAAACCGCCGCAAGGCGGTTTTTTGTTATCAACAGAGACGAATTTTAATTTTTCGGTTAAAATTTCAAAACTCAAGTTCTTTTAGCGAGGAGTGAAATGATTCCAAATCCCTTTCGCGGCAAATTTATTTTGCTGGCAGGCGTTGACGATTCGGGCAAGGGCACTCAGGCTCGCCGACTCGAAACAGTTCTTCGGGCTAGGTATCCAAAAGTTAAAGTTCTGTCGCCCTTTCCACATGAGCCGACAAGGGGTCCGATAGGCCAGAAAATATATGACATTTTGTTTGATCGCGATTCCGAGTACACGCTTAAAGATGGCATAGAAGGAAAAATCAAAATCACCGATTTAGAATTTCAGGCGTGGTTCATCAGGGACCGCATTCAGCATTATCAAGATGTCATTATTCCAGCGCTGGCCTCCGGTACAAATGTGATTTGTGATCGGGGTATGGACAGCACTATTGTTTACGGCGGAAACAGCATTGGTGATTTTCAAAAGATCGTCGCTTTGCATGAGACGATGTTCGCGGAAGCGGGGCTGATTCTTTTCTGGCCAGACCTTATAGTCATATATGATATTACGCCGGAAACAGCGATGAGGCGCAGAAAAGCGTCGGGTAAAGAATGCGATGCTTTTGAAGACGAACTAAAGACCCGCCGGGTGACAAGCAACTATCGAGCGCTGGCGGCTCTATATCCCAACTGTCATCTAATTGATGCTGAACCGGAAGGCGAGGATGGGCAAAAAGCCATTTTCGCCGATGCTCGGAAATATATTTATCCGATACTTGGCATTAAGGATTAGGGGTCAGATGGGGCATGGTTGCCCCTTTTTAAGTATTTGTCCAAGAACAAAGTGATTGGCAACAAATACTTAACCCCGCACCAATCCCGCTACCTTTTTTAATGGCGGCCTAGCGGATGAGATTGGTGCGCGGGTTGTTTTCCTTAGTTACTTTTGATACTATCTCTGAACCTGTTCTTTTACGGTAGAGGCAAAAATGGCTGAAGAGCTTCCAAGCCGTATTTTTGAAGAAGTGAATCAAACGCTTCGTCCCATAAGCGAAGGCGCGGAGAAGTGGCTGTATCGGCCCATCCAGTGCCTTGACCATGGATTTGTATATTTGGCCGATTATATGGGAACCGATCTTGCTGTTGTTGATGCGGCGCGGGTTTCATACGGCCAGGGCACCAAATCGGTAAATACCGCCGAGAATCTTATTCGTTATCTTCGCCGGCATGTCCACACTTCTCCTTCGGAGATGGTGGAGGTGAAGTTCCACTGCAAGATGCCTATTTTTGTAGCTCGTCAGTGGGTGAGACACCGGACGGCAAATATCAACGAATACTCTGGCCGTTATTCTGAAATGGTTGACCAATTCTACCTGCCCGAGCCGGATGTTATCAAGAAGCAGGCCGTAGATAACAAACAAGGACGAGGAGAAGATCTTTCCGATGAAGAAAAACAAAGAGTAAGAGAGATACTCTCTGCCGGTTATCGGCGCCAGTACGCCGACTATCAGGAGCTGCTCAAGATAGGTGTTGCTCGCGAGTTGGCTCGCATACCGCTGCCGGTAGCGAACTACACCGAGTGGTACTGGAAGATAGATTTCCACAACCTCATGCACTTCTTGCGCCTTCGGCTGGACACTCACGCCCAGTACGAGATCCGTGTTTACGGCGAGGCGATGGCCAAGATCATTCAGGCCTCCTTCCCGATGTCATTCCGGGCATTTGAGGACTACCAGCTCCACGCTCTTTCATTTTCACGGCTTGAACTTGAGATATTGAGCGTCCACCAGTGGCCGATGTCCATTGAAAAAGCTAGCCATGTGATTCCAGAATCAATGCCGAACAAGCGCGAGCAGGAAGAGTTTATAGTGAAGCTCGGCCGCTTGAAGTTTGTTGTGTAAGCCCAATTAAGGGCTTTTTTTATTGGTTAAATAGTGATATTTTGTTCTATATGTATAAGCCAGTAATTGGTTTAGAGATTCATGCCGAATTAAGAACTAAAACAAAGATGTTTTGTGATTCTTTAAATGACCCGGACGAGAAGCATCCGAATATTAATGTTTGTCCGATATGTATGGGTCATCCGGGCACGCTTCCTGTTGCAAACGAAGATGCGGTTAAGAAGGTAATTATGGCTGGGCTGGCGCTAAATTGCAAAATAGAGAAAGACACTTTTTTTGAGCGGAAGAACTACTTTTACCCCGACTTGCCGAAAGGATATCAGATATCGCAATATCAGAAACCGCTGTGCTATGGAGGGTGGTTGGACATAGAGACAAGAGATAAGAGACAAGAGACGGGCAAAAAGAAGATTAAGATAACAAGAATTCACTTGGAAGAAGATGCGGGGCGACTGTACCATTTACCGAACAAGGATTACTCCCTTGTTGATTTTAATCGTGCCGGTGTGCCGCTTATGGAGTTGGTAACTGAACCCGATCTTGAAAGCGGAGAAGAGGTCAGAAAATTTGCCGAAGAGCTTCGGTTGATATTGCGCTACCTTGGCGTATCGGATGCCGATATGGAAAAGGGTCAGATGCGCGTGGAAGTCAACATATCATTGAGAGATAAGGAACAAGAGACAAGCAACAAGTTTGGAATTAAGGTTGAAATTAAAAACATTAACTCTATTAAGTTTGCTGCCGACGCCGTTGATTATGAAATAAAAAGACAGACCGAACTGCTTGAAGCGGGGGAGAAGGTAAAGCAAGAAACACGTGGCTGGGATGAACAAAAAGGTGCTACCTTCAGCCAAAGATCAAAGGAAGAGGCGCAGGATTATAGATATTTTCCGGAACCGGATTTGCCGCCGCTGTTGATTAGAGACAAGAGACAAGCCGCCAAAGGCGAGCCTCGTCAAGGGCGGGAAACAAGAGACCAAGGAATTTTTATCGACGAAATAACGGCGTTAATTCCGGAGTTGCCGCAGCAAAGGAGAGAAAGATTTGCCAGGCAGTACAGTCTGCCCGAAAAAGACATCGATCTTTTTACCACAGACAAAACACTGGGGGACTACTTTGAACACGTGGCATCGGAATTGTTGTCTTTTGACAAGCTGGATCACCTAAAAAGACCAGAGCCGAAACATCAACAAAAATTATTTAAACTTGCTTCCAATTACATTATTACCGAGTTAAAACGGATGGCTGAAGAGGTTTATGCCGAACCGGCGGATACCAAAATATCGCCGGAAATGATGGCAGACTTGGTTGTCAGAATTTTTCACGGCGAAGTTTCGTCAAGCGGCGCCCAAACGGCGCTGAAAGAAATGTTTGCTACAGGCGCTTCGCCGGGGAAGGTGATAGAAGAAAAAGATCTTGCCCAATTATCAAATATCGGCGATCTTGAAATGGCGGTGAGTAAGGTTATCGCCGATAATCCCAAAGCGATCGGGGATTTTAAAAAGGGCAGCGAGGCGCCGATCAAATTTCTTATCGGCGCAGTTATGAGAGAAACAAAGGGGAAAGCCAATCCGCAGATTGTAGAGCAAATTATCAAAAGAAAATTAAAGATATAGAATTTAAGTGGTCGAACCTGCCTGCCGGCAGGCAGGGAAATAATTAAGAGTAAACTTAAATAACCATGTCTGTTCTGGAAAAATTTAGGAGAAGAGAAAAAGAAGAAAAAGAACTCTCCGAAGAGAGAAGGCGGGAAGCGTTAAGGCGGGTCCAAGACGAGTTAAGAGAAAAGCTGGAGAGACAGAAAGAGGAAAGGGGACAAGAAAGAGTCGGTCTACCGCAAGAATCGGACAAGTAATTTTTCGGCGTTCTTTTGTCCGCCGGCTGGCGGATTTATCCAATATATTTCGGGATTTCTTTTAAACCAGGTCATCTGGCGTTTGGAGTATTTGATAATATCTCTTAACAAATTCTCAAATTCTTGAGAATTTAGGAATTGCGCATTACGCATTACGGATTGCGGATTGTTTCTTAGCCATCTTGAAATCCAACGGTATTCCAGTCCGAAGTCATCCAATCTCTTCCAACTAATCCCTTGTTTGTGGAGTTGCGCAACTTCTTCAATCATCCCTTGTTTAAGTCTGGTATCCAAACGTTTTTTTATTTTTTCAGTCAATTTTTCTTTGTCTGGATTTAACCCAAGCCATAAGATATTGAATTTAGAATTTAGAATCTTGAATTTGGAATTTGTAACGGGTTTACCCGTGCTAATTACAATTTCCAATGCCCTTATCAATCGGCGCTTGTTTTTTGAATCAATCGTCTTTGCTCGCCACGGGTCTAGTTTTTTGAGCATCTTGAAAAGATGCTCAACGGTGAGCTTGTCGAACTGCGCGCGCAGTTTTTTGTTGGGTGGAACTTCGGCCACAGCCATTCTTTCAAGCAAAACGTCAATATAAAATCCCGTACCCCCGACGATAATCGGAATTTTATTTTTGGTTAAAACTTCTTTTATCGCTTTTTCTCCGAGTTTTTTAAAGTCGTCTGCGGTGAATTGCTTTTTAGGCGAAGCGATGTCAATCAGATAATGTTTTACGCCTTTCGAGTAGAAATCTTTACTTGATAAAACTTTTAACTTTTTACTTTTAACTTTTGAACTCGGAACAGGAAAAGTCGCGTCTCGCGCGACTTTTCCTGTTCCGATATCCATCCCGCGATAAACCTGCCGCGAGTCTGCGGAAATTATTTCGCCACCGAACCTTTTAGCGATTTTTATGGCAAGATCCGACTTTCCTGAAGCCGTCGGACCGACGATAACAATAACTTTAGTTGAATTGATTTTGCTCATTAAAAACGGTAGTATAGATGGAGTTTCTTTCCAATAGAGGATGTTAGCATGTGAGGAAAAAAATAGCCAAAATTCTCGAGCTTTGGCCTGTTTATCTCCTTGTCTGCGTTTATTATGTATCTTGGTTCAATCCGGACCTCATTATCGCTCCCATGCTTCTACTGAATCATCATTCGAAACTGTGGGTGGTGTTTATTGTCGGCTTTGTCGGTTTCTTAGAAATGCTCGGCGGTTATAAAGGATGGTCAGAAATAAGGGGTTTGGTCATGGAGAAATGGCTCAAAGATAAAGAATTTGTTAAAAAATTGAAAGGTGAGGAGGGGGCGGGTAACTTTGTAGAAGGCCTTGAGATACGTTTTACCAGAAAGTATCTTAAATTTACAGACAATAGAGAGTATTACCAAGAACCAGTCTCCAAAGTATGGCTATTCAGAAATATAGACAAAGTACTCAAATGGTTTGTTGTTATTTTGAAAAGCGGGGGATTGCTCATGATGTTTGCCTTCGGCTTAATTCCAATCCCGGGTTTTCGCGTGGTGCCAGATGTGTTGTGCGGAAGCGCTAGATGGAAAATGGGATTTATCGCCTTGTCTTCGGGCAACTTTCTAAAGACGGTTGGTATGGTTTATGGTTGGAGCAAGATTCTCTAGTTAAAAGTCCTAAATTAGGACTTTTTTGTTTCTATTTCTTTTAGAATTTTATCAATGAATTTATCTAATTTCATCTGCCCGATGTCTCCCTTCTTGTCCTGAGTTTTATCGAAGGAGCCGCGTTGGCGTACGGCAACGGCTTTGGCCTCAACTTCTTTCTCGCCCACGACTAAAACATAGGGGACTTTCTGCAGTTCTGCTTGCCGTATCTTTTTTCCGAGCGTTTCATTGTCCAGATCAACTTCCGCTCTGAGGCCGGCCTCTTTTAATTTATCTCGAACACTTTCTGCCCACCTGTTCTGTTTATCGGATATCGGTAGAATCATCGCCTGAACGGGGGATAGCCATACCGGAAAGGCACCGGCATAATGTTCGATAATGATCGACAAAAATCTTTCGATTGAGCCCATAATTGCGGCATGAATCATAACGATTCTTTCTTTCTCTCCTTTTTCATTGGCGCAGGTAAGGTCAAATCTTTCCGGCATATTCATATCCAACTGTATGGTGGCAACTTGCCATTGGCGTCCGAGCGAATCTTTAGCCATAAAATCCAGCTTGGGCCCGTAAAATGCCGCTTCGCCGAGGCCGTCTATCGCCCGAACATTTTTTTCTTTTATTAAGTCCTGCAGGACCTTTTCCGCTTTTTGCCAGTTATCTTTATCTCCAAGGTATTTTTCGGGATGTTCCGGGTCGTGGCGCGAAAGTCTGACCTCAAGCGCCAATCCGAATGCGCCATAAAACTCATGGACTATGTCCCAAATCTTCAGAAACTCTTCTTTGACTTGAGACATTCTGCAAAACACGTGGGCATCATCTTGGGTAAACGCTCTTACTCTGGAAAGTCCCGAGAGTTCTCCTGTTTGCTCGTCGCGATAATCTTTTGTCGTATTGGCATATCTTTGGGGGAGTTCGCGGTAGCTGTGAGGCTTTCTGGCATATATTTGCGTATGATGCGGGCAGTTCATCGGCTTCATGGCAAAAATGTGTCCTTCTCGGGTTTCAATTTTAAACAGTTCATCTTTAAACTTATCCCAATGCCCGCTAATTTCATAAAGATCTTTTTTTGTAATGTGAGGGATATCAACTTGCTGGTAGTCGCGTTTTTTTCTTAAACTCCAGACGTAATCGTCAAGAATATTTCTTAGTAATGTTCCTTTGGGCGTCCACAAAGGAAGTCCCGGACCAACGAGTTCAGAAAAAGTAAACAGATCCAGTTCGATGCCAAGTTTTTTGTGGTCTCTTTTTTTGGCCTCTTCAAGCATCGCCAGATAATCATTAAGCTCCTTTTTTGTGGTGAAAGCGAAGCCGTAAATACGAGTCAGTTGCGGATTCTTCTCGTTGCCCCGCCAGTACGCGCCGGCGACGTGAGAAAGCTTGAAGGCTTCGGGGTTGATGTCTTTGGCGCTGGTTACGTGGCCGCCTCGGCAAAGGTCAACGAAATCACCCGACTTGTAAGAAGTAATTTTTTCTTCTTTTTCGGCTAATTCTCTAATCAGTTCATTCTTGTATTGATTTTCTATGTAACGGGACTGAGCGGAATCTTTCGTTTCTTCTATTTCTTCAAACTTGTTCCACGTTTTCAAAATTTCCCGCATCTTCTTTTCTATCTGGGGCAAATCGTCGTCAGAGAGCTTTCCGTTCATATCAACATCGTAATAGAAACCATTTTCAATCGAGGGGCCTATGGCTAACTTTGAACCGGGATACAATTCTAAAACCGCCGCACCCAAAAGGTGGGCGAGAGAGTGGCGTAGATATTCGATATTATTTTCTGCCATGATTAGAAATCATAGCAAGTTTATGCAATTGCGGCAATCGACTTAACTTCGTCGCAGAGCAGTTTTATCTTGCCGTCGCGGTCGTTTATTTTACCAGTAGCGACAATTATACTGTTCTCTTTCCAAATATCCGGATTTTTTTCCAAAACATTGGGGAATACCACTACCTCTATTTTTGAAGTAAGGTCTTCGAGCAAAGAGAATAGCATCGGTCTTCCGGTCTTGGTCATTATTTTTTGTATTTTAGTTATTATTCCGCCTATCCTGATCGTGCCGGCGGTAGCGGAAGATATGTTTTTGATAGGCAATACTCTCTCAAGACGCAATGCCAGCTGAAATTCATTGAGAGGATGATCTGATACGAACAGGCCAAGCAATTCCTTTTCCCACACTAGTTTGTCCCAGACTTTGGCCGGTTCGACTGATATTAAGCGTAGCGGCGGCAGAGATACATCGGTTGAATCGCCGAACAAACTTGTTTGACCCCGACTGGCGTTCTTTTGTTTTTCATGGGCGTAAGATAACAGCGCCTCTAGGTTGGCGAGAAGCTGATTCCGTTCGCCGAAAGCGTCAAAGGCCCCGCATTTTATCAGCGACTCAAATGATTTTTTATTAAGGTCTTTATTTTGTACTCTTGTGACAAAGTCGTCTATGTCTTTAAATCCACTGTTTTTATTGCGTTCTGCGATTATAGCGTCAGCAACGCCTTCGCCTAGATTTTTTATGGTCAGGAGTCCAAATCTTATCTGATCGCCTTGTCTCTTGTCGCCTGTCTCTTGTCGCTCGTTTTTAATAACCGTAAAATCCTTGAACGAACTATTAATATCCGGTGAAAGGACGGCAATTTCCATTCTTTGGCATTCTGTTATTATCTCGGCGATCTTTTCAGTGTCTCCGGCTTCTGCCGTAAGCACGGCGCACATATATTCTGCCGGAAAGTTTGCTTTCATATACGCGGTTTGATAGGCGACGCGCCCGTAACAAGCGGCATGGGCTTTGTTGAAACCGTATCCTTGGAACGGTTCGAACAGGTTCCAGATCTGCTCTGCTTGTCCCTTTGTCATTCCGCTGTGGGTTTGGCACCCTTGGACGAAGATTTCATGCTGTTTGGCCATTTCTGCTGGTATCTTTTTGCCGACTGCTTTTCTGAATTTATCCACCGTTTCCCAGTTATAACCGGCCAGCTCCAAAGCCGTTGATAGAAGGTCGTCTTGATAAACCAAAACGCCATATGATTTTTCAAGGAATTTTTCTGCTTTGGGATGGAAGTACTTAATAGAACTACGGCCTTGTTTGCGGGCTATATATTCGGGAATATTATTTATTGGACCTGGTCGGTATAAGGCAACCATGGCGTTGATGTCGTGGATGGTTGTCGGCTTGAGTTCTACTAAGTACTTGGTCATGCCATCGCCATTTAGCTGGAAAAGACCTTCCGTTTCGCCTCTGGCCAGCATTTCAAAAGTTTTCTTGTCGTCAAAAGGTATTTTTTCAATATCGATGTCAATATTTCTGTGTTTGTGTACCAATTGCACGGCGTTTTCCAAAATTGCCAGATTGCGAATACCCAAAAAATCAAGTTTGGTAAGCCCTACTCCGTCTTCGCCGACCGTATACATATCATACTGAGTGATTATCTTATCGCTTTCTCTCGGATCGAATTGTACTGGCACGTATTCCAGCAATGGTTTGGGAGCGATGACTACGCCGGCGGCATGTACGGAAACATGGCGGACGGTGCCTTCAAGTTTTTTAGCGATATCAAGTATCTGGCGAGTTTCTCCGTCACGGTTGTAAAAATTTTTGAGCTCCGGTTCTAACTCCATCGCACGGGCTATCGTCATTGGAAATCCTTGAGAGCCCATAGGTATAAGTTTGGCTATGCGGTCGCCGATTTCATAAGGCTTACCCAGCGCGCGCGCAACGTCGCGGACTGCTCCTCGGGCCAGCATGGTGCCGAAGGTGCCTATTTGGGCCACTTTGTCCGCGCCATATTTTCTTTTGGCATACTCTATGACCTCCTGTCTTCTGTTATCGGCAAAATCCATGTCGATATCGGGAGCTGAAGGTCGGAAGGGGTTCAAAAATCGTTCGAACGGCAATTGAAAATCTATAGGATTAACATTGGTTATTCCGGCAAGGTATGCCACTAAAGAGCCTGCTACCGAACCGCGAACCGTGGTGTATATTTTTGATTCGTGGGCAAATCTGAGCATATCGGCAACCACCAGAAAATAAGGGGCGTAATTCTTGTTTCTTATGACTTCAAGCTCATATAAACGGCGCTCTTCAATTTTTGGGTTATTATCCAAACCTCGTTCTTTGATCCCATTGATAGTCAGTTCACTCAGGACCTCGTCAGCTGTTTTGCCTTTTTCAAGTTCGAAGTTGGGGAAAACGAATTTACCCAGACCAAGCTCTATGTTGCATCTTTCGGCGACCTTTTCCGTGTTTGCTATCGCTTCGGGGATATCTTTGAACCACTCTAGCGCCTCTTCGGTGGTTATGAAGTGATATTGGCCGTTGCCGGAAAAAATTTTGGTTTCAGTGATATCGGTATTTGTAGATATGGCTACAAGTGTTTTATGAGCGAATGCGTCATCGGGATGAAGATAGTGCGAATCCTGGGTGGCCACAAGCGGTATATTGAGTTTGCGGGAAAATTCTATCAAAGCTTTTTTCCAATCTTCAAAAAATTCAACGTCAGGGTGGTTCATTATCTCGAGGTAATAATTGTCCGAGCCGAAGATCGATTGGTATTCTTTAATGACGGCTTCCGCCTTTTCCATGTTTCCGGATTTGATGGCTCGCCCCAGCTCGCCGGCAGGACAGCCGGACAGCGCGATAAGCCCTTCCGAACATTCTCTAAGCAGGTCTTTGTCCACGCGTGGCTTATAATAATAGCCCTCAAGATGGGCGGCAGTGGTAAGTTTGATAAGATTCTGATAACCAGTGTTGTTTTTTGCCAGGAGCGTCAGGTGGTATCGCTTGTTATCAATTTGGGGTTCTTTTTGAAACCTGGTTCGGTTTGCGACATATGCCTCGACTCCGATTATCGGCTTGATGCCGTTCTTCACACAGGCCATATAGAACTCTACGGCTCCGTACATTGCGCCATGGTCGGTCAAAGCTATTGCGGTCATACCATTCTCTTTGGCGAGCTTGACCATATCCTTGACCTTGGAGAGGCCGTCAAGGAGAGAGTAGTGGGAGTGAGTATGGAGGTGCACGAATTTCATTAACCTAATTTTAGTTCTTTGTTCTTGATCGGACAAATGTGGACAACCCCGTAATACAACAAGCACATAACTCCTAGCCGGCTATTAGTTTGGTGTTTCTCAGTGTTTGCAATAGAAGGCAGGATGTTTGACAATAGTTACGGTTGGTCGTTAGTAGGCAGGTGCTTGTTGATATACGGGGACAACATCCAAATACTTTAGAGGATTTGTCAAAAAATAATTTGTCTGATATGTTTGTGCTAATCTGTGGTTCGTTGAAAGGAAGATATGACCCCAACTAGCGATAACAAGCGCTCCGAAACGATTAGCTTCTTAAAGTCCTTGAAGGCCGGTTCGGTCATTTCGGTCATGGTATCCGGATACAAACCCAAGGGAGAGATTTATAGAGCCCTTTTCTTTGTTGATAGCCATCCCCTCGGAGCTACTAGAAGTGGAATATACGGCTGGTTTGAAAATGAGCTAAAGATGGCTCCGTCAAGATTTGTTCGCTATGAGGATTTTATCGTTGCTGATTTCGTGGCGGAAGGATTTTCTCGTTCCGCGGAATATATTAAGTCGTTGGTTCTTGAACGAAACGGATTGCTTTATAAGATCAAGAATCACAATAATTTTGTTAGAGAGAAGCTGATGATTGCGGTTTAGTGACCGCTTTTTTCTTTCCTCACCCTCTACTTTGATACTATGATGTATCATAGCGCGAATGTGTTACTCCCTTCAGGGGCAGAGGCGGGAGAGTAATGTATTCAGGTTTTTATGGTAGAGCAAGCCTAAAAGTTCCAAAATTTACTTGGAAGGTACAATGCGTTTTTCTTGGCTCTTGAGAGTACACGAATTGAAGTAATCAACCCCGAACATTTCGATGAGGAGATAATGCTTCACCAGTAGCCGCAAATGCGGCTCTTTTATTTGCGCCAATTCCTTTTTTGTGTTAAGATTTTAAAACTATGGCAGTACCACGTCATCACATGGCCAAGGGCAAGCAGAAAAGGCGCAGAAGCCACCTTGCTCTAAAGCCCAAAAAATTAGTAAAATGTTCTCATTGTGGGAGAGAAATTTTGCCGCACGTTGTTTGCCGGCACTGTGGCTATTATAAAGGCGGGGAAGTTGTTAATGTTTTAGCCAAAGCATTGAGGAAGAAGGAGAAGAAACAGCATTCGGCGGCAAAGTAATTTTTTTAAAAATGGCATCGAGACACCTTTCCAGATCAGTTGCTATGCAATCACTCTATGAGTGGGATTTTCGAGGCAGAAAAGAAGAAACCCTGCCGGGAATAATGGAAAGGAATATCCAAGAATTTGCCGCAGGAATGGAAGATACTACTTTTGTCCGCGACTTGGTCGACGGCGTTATAGAGCATATAGTCGAACTGGATAAGATCATAGAAAAAGCTGCTCCCCAGTGGCCTCTTGAGCAGATAGCGATAGTTGACCGCAACGTGCTTCGTCTTGGCCTTTACGAACTGTTATTTGGAAAGAGGGACGAAGTGCCTCCCAAAGTGGCCATAAATGAAGCGATAGAACTGGCCAAATCATTCGGCGGAGAGTCGTCCGGCAAATTCGTTAACGGAGTA
>MGJU01000011.1 GCA_001794435.1 Candidatus Yanofskybacteria bacterium RIFCSPHIGHO2_02_FULL_43_17 | reverse complement strand
TTCAAGGTTGCCGGAAATAAGGAGATCGTCAGCATCGGAGAGGGCGTGGGAAGTATTGTTGGTTCCAAACCTTGAATAGGCCGCACTTGCAAATCCTCCTACTTGGATGGTATTGCCGAAGAGTCCGTAACTTGCCGAGGCTGTGCCCTGGACTTCAAGTTTGGTGGTTGGGGAAGTCGTGCCGATGCCAACGTTGCCCAAGCTGTTGACTCTAAATCTTTCAGTGCCGTCAGTTGAAAAAGCGACTGTGTCGGAACCGGGGCTGAACAAGCCGGTATTTTGATCGGTGGTAAAACTGAAAGACGGAGAAGCAGCTGATCGGGGCTGGGCTATGAAACTACCGGCGGAAGCAACGGCGCCCAAGCTAAAGTTACCGTCGATGAAAAGACTGCCGTCAATTTCAAGGTTGCCGGAAATAAGGAGATCGTCAGCATCGGAGAGGGCGTGGGAAGTATTGTTGGTTCCAAACCTTGAGTAAGAAGCGGTAGCGCCGGCATTTGCAAATTGAGCGGAATGAGCAATAACCAAGTATGATGCCGAGGCGGTACCGCTCACCTCAAGTCCGCTTCCCGATAAACTGCTGCCACCGATGGTTAAACTGCCGCCGATATTAGCAGAACCGTTGACATCCAAAGTAAAAGCGGGAGAAGTTGTACCAATACCAACTCTATTGTTTGTTGCGTCAACGTAGAGAGTATTGGTATCTACGGTTAAATCGCTTATTACGGAAAGCGTGCTGTTGAGTATAACATCTCCTCTTAAGGTGCTGTTGCCAGAAATGGTAAGTGTTCTAGCTTCAAGAGCATCCGGATTAAGGGTGATTGGGCCAACTCCGCCGGAATTGGATGGCGGAAGCTGAAGCGTGATAGGGGTTACTCTTTGAAACGAATTAAAATCATTGGCCAGATTTGAAAGATTTATTCTTGTGGCTTCGAGAGCAGAAGAAACATTGTCTAGTTTTTGTTCTAGGGTAGTCAAAATCGTGCCGACTGGAGATGTGGCAACTTCTCGTATAATCTTGGTCTCTGAGAGGGGTTGTAATATAACCCGCCGAGTGAAAAGTTTTTCTAATGCCCGAACCCTGTCCCGAAGGGAACGGTAAGGATCTATGACAAGATATATTTCCGGGCCTTGTTCGGGAACTAAGTACTTGGAGACAAAATTGCGGAGAGGGTCTAAGATATCGGCGGAGACGGTTTGTTTGATCTGGGAGTATTGTTTTGCAATTGGGGTTTTATTCAAATCAACTGCGGGTAGTATATTTATTAAAAACAAAATGCCACCCACAATGAAAAGAAGTTTCTTTGGGATGGCATTAGTTCTCGTTAGCTCGCCCCGAAATGACGTAATTGTTTTTCGGGGTTGTTTCGCGCTGTAGGAACTTTTGTTTAAAAGAACAGGAAAAGAACTGTGTGCCCCGTAATCGCGGATTGATTTTGTCGGGGAGGAGTTTGTTGGTGTAAGTGGACGAGGTTTCTCAACCAATAACTGGCGATAGTCCAATAACGATTTTTCATTTGCATACCATTTGGCATGTTTTCCATATCGAACAGCTTGGATCCGGCCGGTTCTCGCAAGCCATCCGATATGATCTTTAGCATAGCCGTATTTTTCAGCTAAATCATTTATTGGAAAATATCCCTTTTCTTCAGGGCTATCGATAAAAACCAATTGTTCGGTAAGAATTTCTCGCATTACACGGAGCAACAAAAACTCCATGCAGCGCAAAACATTTTCAAAGAGCAGGAATACTGCTCGAGATTCTCGAGAATCACGAGACGAGATTCACGAGAAAACAAGTGCTACAGCCAATATATATATTATATCGCGTCACGATAAGAGGACGCAAGCTCAAAATTTAAGGCTAAATTTAAGCTCAAAATTTAAAGAGTTTTCGGCCTTAAATATTAGAATCTGAACGTAGATTTAGGTTTGAAATTTAAGGCCCATAATTTTAGGATTTAAAAAATGTGATTTCTGGTTTCTATTAATCTTTATTAAACCCCAATAAAGGTTAATAGAATTAGGCATTAATCAGGACGTCAAGAGTCTTGATAGCGGTAGTGCGCCAATTGAATTTAGACGACTGTTCAATTCCTCTTTTTGCCATCAAGCCGGACAGATCTTTGTCGTCCAATAATTTAGTTATCCACAATTCTAATTCACTTATATTGTAAGGATCGATTGTTGTGGCAGCCCCGCCAACAACCTCTGGAAGAGAAGAATTTCTTGAAGTGATGACGGGGATACCGCAACTCATTGCTTCAAGCGGAGGAAAACCAAACCCTTCAAAAAAAGATGGGTAAACAAAAACGTCTGCCGTGCGATAGTATAAAAGCCTTTCTTCGTCATTAACTTGATTCGTAAAAATAATTTGTTCTCTGTAGTTTGACTTGTTCGTTTCTTTCGTAACATCTTTATATAGCCACCCCTTCGCACCCACGATGACGAGACCGACATCTTTATACTTTAGATTTGATTTCAGATTGTTGAACGCTCTGACAATGCTCACTATATTTTTTCGCGGCTCTACTTTGCCGAGAAAAAGAATGAACCGATCAGGAAGGTTTTTGTTTTTCCTAAATTTAGCAAGATCAGACTTTGACGGACTAGCGGAGTTGGATCTGGTTGGATTAATTCCGGAATATATGACTTGGATGCGAGCGGGATCAATCTTATACAAATTGATCAGATCATTTTTAGTTGACTCGGAAACAGCAATGAGTTTGTCCGAGAATTTTGCCTGCCATTCGGGAATCATCTGAAAATTATGCCATATCTTTTTTCTCAAGGTGAGGTGTTCTGGAAAATGCACATAAGAAAGGTCGTGGAAAGTTGTTACCCTTTTGCAGTTTGGGGATAAGGAAGAAATAAAAAAATGCGGGAACAAAAAAACATCTGCCCCCCCAATCATCTTATCTATAAGTGGCTGGTTCAAAAACTTGGAGAAAGCAAAGAGTAAATTGTTCGGGTAGTTGAATTTATGCACTTCGACATTTGGCGCTTGCAACCAACCATAATCAGGTAGAGGGTTTCTGTGTGAAGAATAGAACAACTTAAACCGAATGTCTCTCCCTTCTTTTATTAAATGTGGGGTCAAATTTTCGGTATATTCTTCAATACCACTTTTGACCGGATTACCCAAAACGCGAATATCAATACCTATAGTCATGTTTTATGGCTTAATTTTTGGAGTATTTTATTCTTAAACACGGTAACATCAAATTTCTCAGCTTGTTTTCTGCAATCCTCGGAATTGAACTTGCTTGAATCGAAATTTTTTACAGTATAGACAATGGAGTCTATGGCCTGTTCGTCAAAAAACAGCCCCGTCTTTCCCTCTTTTATCGTTTCCACCGCTCCCCCGCTTCGAAATGCAATAACCGGCCTGCCGGATGCCATCGCCTCCAGCGGAACAATACCAAAGTCCTCTTCCTGAGGAAACACTAGAGCTCTGGTTTTTGAGTAAAGACTGGCTAATCTGTTGTCAGAAACAAGCCCCAAGAACTCAATGTTATCTTTA
The DNA here is from genome assembly GCA_001794435.1 of Candidatus Yanofskybacteria bacterium RIFCSPHIGHO2_02_FULL_43_17. Classification (GTDB taxonomy): domain Bacteria; phylum Patescibacteriota; class Minisyncoccia; order 2-02-FULL-40-12; family GWA2-44-9; genus 2-01-FULL-43-22. Next base: position 21,086 of record MGJU01000011.1, on the reverse strand, counting down.
GCCATTCCTTTTAATTTTCTGAGTTCTGGCCCAATACCAACTATTTTCAAAGGAAGACCAAGTTTGTTGAACGCCTTAACTCCAAGATCAAATCGCTTATAAGCAACGAGTCGTCCAACCATAAGGAAGTAGTCGTCGAGTTCGCTTGAAATATAAAAATTAGATATATCAACCGGAGGATAAACGATTTCAGAATTCTTGGAATAGTATTTATTTATTCTTTCTTTTATAAATTCGGATATCGCCCAAAACTCATCTACTCGATAGGATGCTTCCCTGTCCCATATCCTCAAGTACGAAATAAAGGGCGGCAAAATATTCTTGATTAACCTCAAGTACCCGAACTCTTCAACAAATTTATGACTGTCATCCCACAAAAAACGTGGCGGAGTCAGACAAATGCAAATATGTTTGGTGTGTGGCTTGGTTATAACGCCCTTGGCAAAAGAAGCGGATATGGATATCACGGCGTCGAAATCCGAAAAATCGAACTGCTCGATAGCAAGAGGCATCAGTAAAGGAAATCCCCGGTGATGCTTTTTTACAAAAGGTAGATTTTGGAGAAAAGATGTTCTAATATCTCTTCCCTCAAAAACACCACCAGTAGCATGCTTGTCGTAAAAAAGGGTATAGATGGGAGCATCTGGAAATATGGCGCATAAAGCCACAAGCATCCTTTCGGCTCCACCGAACTGATTGAGATATTCGTGAACGAATGCAATTTTCATCCCGTTAGAGATAGCCCCGCTGAGATCCTTAAGACTCGCGACTTTGTCGCGAGCGAGACCTCTAACGGGACTCAGACAGCAGATTTGTCAGATAGGATTTTCATGACTGTTTTGGCGATAATTTTGAAATCCAGCCACAAAGACCAATTCTCAATATAGTACGTATCCAGTGCGACTTCCTGCTCAAAAGGAATGTCTGAACTGCCTGAAACCTGGGCAAGCCCGGTGGCCCCCGCTTTGATGGCAAGAAGTTTTCTGTGATGTTTCTCGTATTTTTCTATTTCATCGGGTTGGTGAGGTCTGGGACCAACCAAACTCATATCCCCCCTCAAAACATTCCACAACTGAGGCAACTCGTCTATTCTTGTCCGCCGAATAATTTTTCCGACTCTAGTAATTCTTGGATCGTCCTTCATCTTCCACAAAGGTCCAGCATTGGGTCTGTCGTTTCTTACTAAACGAAGTTGCGGATTTAAATCGTGGGCATTTTTAACCATAGATCTGAATTTATATATATCGAATTCTTTGTTTTTACTTATTCGTTTCAATGCCACAAATACCGAACCTGGAGTATCTGATCTTATAACAATTGCGATAACTGCAAACAATGGAGAGAGTAAGATAAGCCCAAATATAGACACGAAGATATCGAAGATTCTTTTAATAACCTTCCCCCAGCCGTCAAGACGCGTCCTTTTGAGTTCAATGAGGGGAAGTCCGCCGATAATATCTATATCAAAATTAGCTGTCAGGGTTTTATAAATATTCGGAACGTATTTGAAAACAATATGATTTTCGTGGCAGAAATCAACCAATTCCAAAATACTTCCTTCCGAATAGTTAGGATTTGTAAGCATTACTTCATCTATAAAACCGCTCGCTCTTGCTTCTTTAATAATATTTAGGTCCGGCAATGTTATATGCTTGAACAATCTGTATCCGTATGACGGATTGTTGTTGATCCTTTCCACGATGGCTATCGCTAACTCGTCGTTGCCCACAACCACAACGTTGTGTACGCCGAAATTTCGTCTTGTAACATAGTATTTCTGAAGCAAAGAAACCAGAAGTCGGCCGACAAAAACAAACATGATGGCGAAAAACCAGCCGCCCAGAACCAAGAACCTAGAGTCAAAAAGTTCCTGCCTCAAGAAGATATATATTATGATCATCATTATACCAGCGGACGATGCCACTATTATCTTGAGAAATTCATTGAAAAGACCCCTGCGTATTTTCAATGAGTACAATCCGGAAACGGCATATGACGCTATGAAAATAAGAGACACCAACAACACGAGATAAAAATACTTATCAAAAGGCAATCTAAACTCAAAAAGCACCGGCCTAAAGACGGACAGTATCTCAGTTCTCAAAAAATAAGTGGAGATGCCAGCAACAAGCAGCATCAGAAAATCCATCGGCAAACGCAAAACGTTGAAAAAGAGTTCTGATTTCTTCATTATTTGGGCTTAAGTTATCACAAAAGACAATACTTTTCAATTAGACCAAAAGCCCCCATTCGGGGGCTTTTGGTCCTGTGTTCAATAAGCCGAGTTCTGTTCCGCCAACTGGCGGAGGGCAATCATTTATCTGCGATCAATATTGCTATTGACCTGTCGGTTCGACAAACTCACGATGATGAGTATATCGAACCATAGCGAGCTAACTTTTCGAAGCATCCCTATTCGCTAAAGCTGCAAAGGATACAGCGCTGCTCTTGCACTCAAGTAAGGATTTAGCCGTTTCACTTCAGCTTTCAGCTGAACCCTTCGTAGTTTTAATGAAGAAGGGTTATTCCTGTTCGGAATGTGCTTTATGGCTGAACTCGCCCTCTTTTGCTAAGGCTTCGGAGGGCGATTTTTCACTTTCGTGAAAAATCGTCACTGGTCGCACCTCTCACATTACTGTGGACGGGCGTTACCCGCTACCCTGCTCCCTTCTTCGCATAAAGCTACGAAGGGGAGTGCTCGGACTTTCCTCCCTCGCCAACTGGCGAGAGTAATTGCCTAGAACACAGAATAATTTAATTGTAACATCAAACAAGTCAAAAAGCAAACGCCATCTGTCTCATAATTGTGCCGACCGAAACCATTATAAGACAAAGGGGATTTTATAATCCAAAGATTTTCAATAATTTTTTCTCTTTAAAACCGGCGGATTGAGCAACTATGACATCTACATAATCGCTTATCCTCAACTTCCCTGCGATATCCGCGACTTCTTCTTCGCACGGATAAGGAAAAATAAACACACTCTTTTGAATCATCTCAAAGCCAAGCGATTTAATTTTCTTTCGAAACTTAACTCTTTCTTTGTGCATCTCTTCCGGAACATCAAAAATAATTAATCGCCATTTTTTATCCCAATTGCCGCTACTTTTATTTTTGAAATATTTTTTAATAGAGATGCCTAACCATTTCTTGCCTTTATTTGTAAAAACAAAGTGGTCGTCATTTTTTGTTTTTATAATTCCCCGACTTTCAAGATTTTTAAATCCCACATACTTCTTTCTGGTTTCGTAACCATAGATATTAAAGTCGCTATATCTACAACCCTTGTAAGGGATACGGCTCCAGCCAACACCTATGTCTCTGAAGACGTGGGCAAGTTCGGTTAGAAATTTTACCACAAAATCACCTTTCATAAAATTTGTCTCATAAAGGTTTCGGTCGGTATTGTTATGAGACAATTATAATTTTAACTTGTTAATCTCCTTATCTAGGATCTGATTGACTATCCTATCGGCCTCTACGTTTTCTTCCCGGGGAATATGTTTGAACACAACCTCGCCAAAATCAATCTTCAAATTCCATATTTCTATAAAAAAATTTTTAATATTTCCGTCTTTTATTTTATATTCCCCATTCAGTTGTCTTTCCAGCAATTCGCTGTCAACGTAAATTTCTACGAACGAATTTCCGGATTTATCGCCGCCGACCAGATGCTTTAACTTTTTCAACGCCAAAATCACCGCCCGATATTCAGCTTCGTTATTGGTAACTTCTCCCAGATATTCTCCATACTCTTTGTGCCCGATCAGATCACTCTCTATCACAACACCAGCCGCTGCCGGCCCAGGATTGCCCCTTGCGCCACCGTCTGTGTGAATTAAAAATTTATATTTCATAACTTATTTTCCATTTTTTACAACAACCGCTTTCCATGGAAATTTACATTGTCCGTCAAATCTAAATCCGGCCGCTCCTTTGTGTCCCCCTCCGCCAAATTTTTTTGCGATTTCAGACACATCAACGCTTCCGTTTGATCTCAAGGAAACAGCAATTTTGCCCTCGGACCACTGCCAAACAATTGCTAGAGGTGGTTTTTCTGCACACAAAAAATTTCCCATTTGAGAGGCAAAAAAATGAGGAGCATTCACGGCATATATTTCATGTCCCTCAAAAACAACTGTTTCCTTGTTGGAACTGACAATATCTTCTATGATTTTATTTTCATACTTTTGAATCAATTTGCCCTGTTCAATATATTTACGGCGCGTATTCTCGTCCTCAAGTTCTTCGGCTAACTTTCTCCATGTCTCAAAATTCTTATCAAATATATCCAGCATTAAGCCCATAGCAAAAATGTCAGGCAACTCTAATTTCCAGATATCCCTGTCTCCAATATACTTTAACAGCCACGGCACGGATAAACCCGGATAAAAATATTGCCAAGCAAGAACAGCGCCGGAACGGTCCATTTCATAGACATATTCGTGAGCCATTTTAACTGATTCTTCGGCGCTTTTGTGATGGTCTATCACGGTGACTTTTTTGTTATTTTTAACAACCTCGGCCATTATTTCTTTTGGGAAAGAAAAATCGAGGATATAAATTTCTTTATCCACTAAACCGTCGGGTATAGGTTCTCCGTGATTGGCTCCAAAATAATCGGCATTATCGCCAAATTTCTTCCATGCAACCCAAGCCGCACTGAAACCATCTGAGCATTCTCCGTGATAAATCACGACGATATCTTTGGTAATTTTGAATTTTACATTGTCATTTTTCATTTTGATTTTGGATATTTTCTCCGCTCTTCCTACTGCGCTACTGCGCTACCTGCTACTGCGCTGATTTGTAATACCCCAATGCCTCAAGTCCGGGTAGACGCTGGCCGGCTAAGAATGCCAGCATCGCCCCACCACCGGTAGATATGAAATTGAATTTTGAATTTTGAATTTTGAATTTTGAAACTGCAGATATCGTATCGCCTCCGCCGATTATTTTGTAAGCGTTAGAATTGGCAATAGCTTCAGCTATCTTTTGGGTGCCCATTGCGAAAGAAGGATTCTCAAAAAGCCCCATCGGACCGTTCCATATTATCACAGAGGCGCGACTAACCACATCGGCATATTTTTGTAGCGTTTTCTCTCCTATATCAAGTATCTTATTGTCGAAAACAACGAAATCCTCCGGCACAAGCAATTTGGGGTCGTTAATATCCAAACCAGCGAGAAGTTCTTTAGAATTCTCGTCTACGACGGAACTGCCCATATCTTGCCCTTTTTCTTTTAGGATATCATTGGCCACAACTCCTCCGGTCAAAATAAAGTCAGCTCTGTTAATTAAATTTTTGATAACCGGCACTTTTGTCTCGGCCTTAGCTCCACCAATAATGACAATTTTTCCGGCCATCGGGGCATCAATCGCTTTTTTAAAACTGGCGATTTCTTCTTCAATTAAAAACCCTGCATAGCTCGACAGAAGTTCAGTTATTGCCGAAACTGAAGCATGGTTGCGATGGCAGACCGCAAAAGCATTATTGACGTATACATCAAATCCTTGTGCTAACTGTTTGGCAAATTCTTTATCATTCTTTTCCTCGCCGTCGTTTTGTCTAATGTTATCCAGTAGAGCCGGGCCAGCGTAATGTTCCAAATATGAACTGATCTCTGGCAGAGTTTTTAAAAAATTGATCTCGTAGTCTAAAAACGTGTGAAGTTGTGGAATAAGATTTGCAAATGACGGTACGGCCGAAATGTGGGCAGCCATAACTACTTTTGCACCATGGCCAATCAAATAATCGAGAGTCTCTTTTTGCCTCTTAATACGGAATGGTTCTTCTATCTGCCCCTCATCGGAAACGGGGATATCCAAATCCACTCTCAACAAAATTTTTTTATCTTTCAGGTTTGCTACATCTAATATAGTCTTCATCCCGTTAGAGACAGGTTGCGACCTTGTCGCAACCGTGCCTAGTTAGTTTATTGATATTTCCCGCTTAGATATGGTGTCCCACCGTTCTTTGGTTATTGCTGTTTGCTATGTCTCTAACGGGATTCATTGTAATTCAGCCGCAATTGCTAATATTTTTACAAATTCATCTCTCTTAATACTTGCGCCGCCAACCAATACGCCGCCGATTCCCTCGCTTCCCAAAAAGTCCCTGGCATTACGGGATGTCACAGAACCACCATAAAGATAGCGGTTAGCCATTAGCGAATAGCCATTAGCAAGAAGAGTGTTTTTAATTATAGAAATTGATGCGAGAGCAGATTCGGGAGTATCGGGGCGAGCATCTGGGGTCGTGCTTATGGCCCAAATGGGCTCGTAAGCGATGAGACACCTTGCCACTTCATCGGAATTCAATCCGGCAAAAGTACTCAGCGTTTGTTCTTCTAGAAAATCACTGAAATTGTTGTCTCGGGCTCTTTCTCCCAAACAAACGATCGGAACAAATTCATTCCTTAAAGCGGCTTTGAGTTTTTTGTTGACTATTTCATCCGATTCGCCAAGTTTCCACCTTCTCTCCGAATGGCCGATAATCACGTACCTGACGCCGAGCCGCCTTAATATCGGACCCGACACCTCTCCGGTCAAAGCCATATTATCATCAACTGATATGTCCTGCGCGCCAAGTTCAGAGTGGTGGATAAGATGTGATGTTTTTAAAATCTTCCCCACCTCTTCTACAAAAACAAATGGCGGACAAAAAACCAAAGACAGTTCTTTTTCGCCAAGAGAACCGGAAAATTCATCAACCGTATCTAATATCTGCCCCGCTTCGGCAAGAGAATCAGGATGGTTTTTCCAGTTGGATATAATTAATTTTTTGCTCATTACTAATCGTGGGTTAAATGCTTTCTGGTTTTATGGCGATATATATACCATATTACCAAAATCGCCAGAAGTCCGACAAAAACATAATTAAATTTTTCTACATAATTAAATATCCTTTCGAGATTATCCCCCGCCTTGATACCGACATAAACATATAAAAAATTAAGGGGCATTGAACCAAAGAATGTATAAAGAGAAAATTTCCGCAAATTCATTCTTGAGATGCCGGCCGGGATCGGAACGATGCTTCTTCCGGAAGACGGAATGAAATAACCCCAAAAAACCAGCTTGTCGCCATATTTCAAAAACAACCGGTCAAGATGGTCAAGGTCGTGCTTTGATATTAAACAATATCGGCCGTATTTTTCCAAAAAAGGACGGCCGCCCTTCAGAAAAATAAAATAAAGAGCGAGATTCCCCAAAAAGTTGCCCGCGGTCACCCATATCATAACAGGCCAAAAAGAAAATTTTGCCTGGCTCACGAGAATACCAAAAGCCGGCAGAACGATTTCCGCCGGAATTAGAAATACGGTTAATCTGTCTAAAAAAGATGTCCAAAAAACACCGGGGTAACCCAAAGCCCAAAAAAACACCGCCGCCTTATCTATAGAAGACGCCAAGAGTTCAAACATCGGTATTTCTTAACTCTTCCGCCGCTTCATCGGGGTCAACCACGTTGATGTCCATCCCTGTTCCCATCTCAAAACCGGCCGCAACTTTCACTTTCGGCAAAATCTCAATGTGCCAACTGTAAAACTCGTGCACGCTTTCAAGGTCAGTCTCCGCCGGCGCAGTGTGAACAAATAAATTATAGGGCGGGTCTCCAAGCGCTTTTCTTATTTTATTCAGAACAACAAGCAATACATCGGCTAAATATTTATCAAATTCGTCAGGCATTTTTTCAAAGTGAGCATGGCTGTCTCTTGAGAATATCCTGACTTCGTAAGGCGTTTTTGAAACGAAGGGGCAAAAAGCAATAAAAAGATCGTTCTCGTATATGATTCTGTTTCCGTGCTCTTTTTCCCACTTCATAAGAACATCGTAGACCCTTTCATTGTGATCTTTGTAAAAGTTGTGGGAGCCATTTACGCTTCTTGAGACATCAGGCGGCAAAATGGGCATTGAAATTATCTGGCTGTGCGGATGATAAATGCTCGCTCCCGCCTCGCGGCCAAAATTATGGAATATCAAAATGTAACGCACGCATCCCCCCGACTTTGATATCTCCAGATATCTTTTCTTGTAAGAACGTATCACGTCCACGATCTCGTCTTTGGAAAAGTCCGCAAAATGCTTGTCGTGGTCTCTGTAAACAAAAAGGTCGTGAAACCCTACCGCTTCTTGAACATTAAAGGGGCCGAAGGTCATCGCCGGTTTGCAGATGCCGGGCTTAACCGCGGGAAATTTATTCTTTATGACAGCTATTTGCCAGTCGGTCTCGTTCGGACAGAACCATACCGGTTCGTTGTCTGATTTCTTAAAATCCTCAAAAGGACAGTTCTCCGCGGACTTATATTTCCAGTCTTCTTCTTTTTTTTTATCGCTTTGAGGGCGCTTGGCTCTTCCGGTGGCAAAAAGCACCCATTCACCGGAAACCAGATCCTGCCTGAACTCGTTTAGTATTTTCCCGTCCATAAATTTAACCTTATTTTAACCGTTTCCGCCAAAAACCGTAAATAATCAAGAAGGCGAGGGTGAGAAACCGTATGCGGATCATTATTCCAATTTATGGGTATTTCCTTGATCTTATAGCCGAATTTCCTTGCCAACGCTAGGGCCTCCACATCAAACGCCCACCCATACATGGTAATTTTAGAAAAAATGTCTTTGGTCGCTTTGGCGGTAAATATTTTGAACCCCCGTTGAGTATCGCTAATTCCAGGCAGCACCACTGCTTGAATAAACAGATTGCCGGCTTTTCCGAATAGTTTTCTCCAGAATGGTTCAGATCCGGCAGCTATTTTTGCTTCTTCGAGGCCGATGGAACCGATAACAACGCTGTAACCCTGATCAAAATACGGCATTGCTTTTTCTATATGATCGACAGTGGTTGAGTTATCGGCGTCCATAAACAACCTTAGATCTCCCTTGGCTTTGAGCATCCCTTGCTTGACCGCATATCCCTTGGACGGCTTTTTGGTTTTCACCACCAGTTCTAAAAGCTGGAGTGTCGGAATGCCAGACATCAGCGACTTAACAACCTCGACGGTCTTGTCAGTAGAGTTATTTTCAGCCACGATAATCTCGTAGTCAATATTTTTGCCTGAAAGATAAGAGTAGACCTCCATTACGGTTTTCTTTATATTCTTTTCTTCGTTCTTTGCCGGAATAATTACAGACAGATTCATTATTTTGATATAATAGCTTAAAAGTTAAGTTTAAACAAATGGATCAGGTTATAAAAATAAACCGAAAAGACAAACGGTTTCCAAAATTTTTAGCCCAAATCGCCGATCCGCCAAAGCAATTGTACTGCCGAGGTAATTTGAAATTACTCGATAGCGAATGTTTTGCCGTAGTCGGAACAAGAAAATTAACCTCATACGGCAAAGAGGTGGCGCGAAATATAACAACCGGACTAGTTCGGGCCGGATTTATAATTGTAAGCGGTCTGGCGATGGGAATTGATGCCGTGGCTCACCAAGCAACATTAGACGCTGGAGGTGGAACAATTGCCGTTCTGGGAGGCGGCGTGAGTGATCAAAAAATCGGACCAAAAATCAACTTGCCTCTTGCAAAAAAAATACTAGAAAATAATGGTCTCCTCATGTCCGAATACTCTGATAAGGAAGATATCCGTGCTTCGAATTTTGCTGTACGAGACAGAATTATAAGCGGTTTATCGAGGGGTGTTTTGGTGATAGAAGCAGGCGAAGGAAGTGGTGCTTTAATAACAGCCAAGTGTGCCGTTGATCAAAATCGGGATGTTTTTGCCGTACCGGGGAACATTTTTTCATCAAGATCAATAGGACCGAATGACCTCATCAAAAAGGGGGCGAAGTTGGTCACGTCAGTCCAAGACATAGTGGAAGAATACGGCCACAACTTGCGTCTTTTTAATAAAAGGGTTAATACTATATCCACAAAAAATCCCACAGAAAGAAATGTTGTTGCCATACTTGAGAAGAAGGGCGAAGCAACTGCTGACGAGATTATCGATGGTTTGTCGGAAGACACGCCGAAAGTAATAGCTGCGATATCAACCCTTGAAATAAAAGGGGTTATCAAACAAAAGGGAGAAAAATATTACACATGAACTTAGTCATAGTAGAGTCACCAACGAAAAGCCGCACCGTGTCAAAATTTCTGGACAAGAACTTTTCTGTTCGCGCATCTGTAGGCCACATACGCGATCTGCCAAAAAGCGAAAAAGACGCTATTGATATAGGGGGCGGTTTTATTCCCCGTTATGAAATAAATGAGGATAAGAAAGAAATAATCGAGGAGTTGAGAGCCAGCGCCAAGAAAGCTGACGATATTTACTTGGCCACTGATCCTGACCGAGAAGGCGAAGCTATCGCATGGCATATATCTGAAGTGCTCGGTCTGAAAGAACCGAAACGCATTGTCTTCCATGAAATAACTAAGAATGCGGTAAAAGAAGCACTGGAACATCCCCGTAAAATAGATCTGGAATTAGTGAAAGCACAGGAAGCGCGCCGGGTTTTGGACCGGCTGTTCGGATACGACCTCTCTGGCCTCATTTGGAAAAAGGTCCGTTATGGACTTTCGGCCGGCCGAGTTCAGTCGCCAGCACTTCGTATTCTTGTCGAACGCGAAAGAGAGATAAATTCTTTCAAAAGCGAGACATACCACATCATTACCGCTGATGTTTTCGGAAACAACAAGACGGTCTTTAAAATAACTTGCGAGGAAGAGCCAGAAGAAAGGTCATCCACCGAAAACATGCTCAAAAAAGGCCGTTCTGGTTCGTGGTTCGTCAAAGACGTAACCGAAAGCGAGGTCAAACGCTCGCCGCGGCCGCCGTTCACAACCTCAACGCTCCAACAAGCGGCAAGCTCCCGTCTTGGTTTTTCTCCGTCACGAACCATGGGCATAGCTCAAAAGCTATACGAACAAGGCCACATAACATATATGAGAACCGATAGCGTCAACCTCGCCTCAACAGCCCAGAACCAAATAGTCGGTCTCATTGAAAGAATATACGGCAAAGGATACGTGGAACCGAGAGCATATAAAACTAAAAGCAAAAGCGCCCAAGAAGCACATGAAGCGATCCGGCCGACCGATGCGGGCAGAGAAAACGCGGGAAACACCGAAGAACAGAAAAAACTTTATAAACTTATCAGAGAACGGACCGTCGCTTCCCAAATGACCGACGCCAAACTTGTCCGTACAAAGATAACTGCAACCATAAAGGAGGGCGGCATTCCCGATTTTGCGGCTACCGGTTCGCGCGTTCTTTTTGACGGATGGCTCGCTTGTGATATCAGGGCCCGAGGCGAAGACGTGGATCTTCCTAAGGTTGCCGCAAACGAGTCATTGACCCTCAAAAACATCGCAAGCGAAGAGAAGCATACTGAACCGCCGCCGAGATATACCGAAGCTGGCTTGGTCAAAGAGTTGGAAAAGAGAGGCATCGGAAGGCCGTCAACTTATGCGTCCATCATCAAGACCCTCTATGACAGAAAGTATGTGGTCAGGGACGGCCGGGCAATGAAACCAACCGATACCGGAGAAGTGGTAAGCTCATTCCTTGAAAAAAACTTTATGAATTATATCAACGATACATTTACCGCTGAAATGGAAAATGAGCTTGACGAAATAGCCGAAGGAAAAAGAGAATATGCTAAAACGTTGAGAGAGTTCTACGACCCGTTCCATAAAGACGTGAGATCAAAAGAAAACATAGAAAAACTCACCAACCTCGGCCCCGTTCTGGCCAAGTGGAAATGTCCTGAATGCGGAGGCCCTATGACTTTCAAGCTCGGCAAAAGCGGCAAATTTATGAGCTGCGAAAATTACCCCAAATGCAAAGGTGCCCGCCGGTCAGACGGTTCAGTAGTTGAACCGAACAAACCCATGGGAACAGACCCCGGAACCGGTCTGCCCATCTTCGTTCTTGAAGGCCGCTTCGGACCCTACGTTCAACTGGGTGAAAAGACCAAAGAGAATCCGAAACCTCGACGAGCCAGCATACCCAAAGGCAAAGATCCGGCAACGGTCAGCCAAGAAGAAGCCCTTAAATATCTAAGCTTGCCGCGAATACTCGGAATCCATCCGGAAACGAGTAAAGAGATCGTCGCCAGTATCGGCCGATTCGGGCCGTATATAATGCATGACGGCGACTTTCGTTCGCTTAAAAAAGGAGACGATGTCTATTCTATTGAATTACCCAGAGCTCTTGAAATATTGAAGGAAGAAAAGAAAGTTGGCAGGAGAGGCCGAAAAAAAGGTGCCGCTCGCCCAGTTTTCACAAAAAAAAAGACTCGAGATGAGTCTTAGTGGTCCGATGACATTATTTCGGCAAGTATCTCAAATTCTTCCTTTTCTTCTTGGGTCAACTTTTCACTCTTAAAACCTTTGGATAAAAGCTGTCTATATCGCCTTCTTAACTTTTCCTCATCTCCATACCATTCATAGATCTTACAATCTTTAATTTTTGTTGAGTCTGCCATTTACGACCCTACGCCAAATTGAAAATTGTTAATCATAAGCGTACAATAATTTTATACAAAGTCAATGTTTCGTGATGTTTCAATTACTGGAAAAAATACTGGGGAGTCCTGGAGGCAAGAGAGATCCCGGCTTGATAGAGAAGGCGTACAAATTCGCGGAAAAAGCGCATAGCGGGCAAAAACGCCTCTCGGGAGAGGACTACATAACCCACCCCCTGCATGTGGCTTGTTTTCTGGCCGACCTGGGGCTGGACTCACCGACCATAGCGGCTGGTTTACTTCATGATGTTATTGAGGATTCAAGCATCACTCTCGGAGAACTCAAAAAAGAATTCGGCGCAGATATCGCTTTTCTGGTTGAAGGAGTTACAAAACTTAGAAAAATAACCGACGTAGCAAACCCCGCCCCAAGCTTTTCCGCTGACCCGTTCGATTATACTCAGGGTCATCCTGAGCGTAGTCGAATGGATGACCGCCATCCGCCAGCTGGCGGAAGAAAGGGGCGGGCTTGGAGCGGGGCAAGCAAAGAAAAGCCCGCCCACAGGGGCCACTTGGATTCGCTTAAAAAGATGTTCTTCGCAACAGCTGAAGATATAAGGGTCATTCTTATAAAACTGGCCGACAAGTACCACAACATGGAGACTCTCAAATTTATGTCCAAGGCGGATCAAAAAAGAATAGCGTTGGAGACGTTGGAAATATATGCCCCCATTGCCGCCCGATTAGGCATGGGTCGGCTCAAAGGCCAATTGGAAGATATGGCTTTCCCGTATGTTTATCCGAGAGAATATTCCTGGCTTTTGAAAAAAGTTAAGGAAAAATATGCGGACAGAATAAATTACACCGAGAAAACAAAGTCAATCGTCAAAAGATTTCTCAAAGACGCCAAAGTGCCGGTGATCGACCTTCACTCAAGAGCAAAACATTATTACAGTTTGTATCAAAAGCTCAAAAGAAAAGAAATGGATCCTGACAAAATCCATGACCTGGTTGCAATGAGAATCATAGTGCCCGACATAAAATCCTGCTACGAAGCCTTGGGGGTGATACACAAGCATTACAGGCCTTTGCCCGGCCTGATCAAAGACTACATAGCCCTTCCAAAACCCAACGGCTACCAGTCGCTTCACACCACAATATTCTGCGAAAAGGGACGGATAGTCGAGATCCAGATCCGAACCGAGCATATGCACGATTATGCGGAGAATGGTATCGCTGCCCACTGGGCTTACAGCGAAGGTGGAAAAATAAAACCAATCGCGGCTAATGCCAAAGAGGTTGAATGGGTAACGCAGCTGAAAAAATTCTTGGAAGAATCGAAGACAGGCGAAGGCCTTGCCAATTTAAAGATCGACTTCTTCAAAAACCGGATATTCGCTTTCACGCCGAAAGGCGATGTGAAGGACCTTCCCGAAGGCGCCACACCAATCGATTTCGCTTACGCTATTCATACGGACCTTGGCCACGCCACAAAAGGTGCAAGGGTTGGCGGCAAGATCGTTCCTCTCGAATACGAACTAAAGAACGGCGATGTTGTAGAAATAATAAAAGGAAAAGAAAAAAGGCCGTCTTTTGATTGGTTGAAAATAGTAAGGACAACTATGGCCAAAAAATCAATCACCTCGTGGTTCAGAGAATCAGGAGACATTAGGGTAGTTAAAGTCGCTGAAGAAAAAACAGAAAGCAAAAAGCCAAAAACCATAAAACGAAAAGCTGGCGCGATAGTAACGAAAATCAAAGAACCACTCATAGCCGGCCAACGAGGCTTGATGTATAAAATAGCCAAGTGCTGTAATCCCGAACCGGGACAAAAGATAGCGGGTTATATGACACTTACCAAAGGTGTCAGCATACACACGCACCAATGCTCTAACATAAAAAACGCTCCCGAAGCGCGGCTGGTAAGCGTCGTGTGGGATTCTAAAAAATAGTTGTTCAATATGCCACCCGCTTGGCGTGTTTGTCTTTAAATACGCGCGACGGCCTCGATCGTCAACGGCTCACCCGAGGTGAGCCGTTGACGATCGAAGAACAAAACGCTACTTTGTACGTAAGTTCTTTTTGGGAGAGAAGGGGTATGACCAACCAAAAATCATATCGCGTCGAGTCGTGGATCGGCGACATTGTAAAGATGCCTTGCGGCACTTTTGCTCTTGTGACAGACGTTGACTTTGATTTTGGCGGGAACTGCAAGATTTTGACGCTCTCTCCCTTTTCGAGCTTTCTATACCGTCTATTTTTATCCTTTATGGACCGCCTAAACCCCGGAGAAGAACAAATTGATCGTCTGGTCAAAGTCGGACACTTAAATATCTGTAAACATTACTAAAGCAAACATATCCTCGCGTCACGCGAGGTCTTTTAATACCAGGAACCTAGGAAAATTAACGTCGAGGAGAGAGACCCCACTAAATTTTGAGGACGAATAGTTTAGTTATTTCTCAAACTCCATCGATTAAATCAAGCCATCCGGAGAGCGAAACCCTGCTTTTTTTCTCACTTGATGACGAGTAGTTGGCAGTTGCAGATGAACGACGACATTTTTCTGGGAAACCGAGTCGGGGATGTCAGGAACGGTCCCGCCTTGGCGGGATCCGCATGGCCTGACAAGGGTAACCCCGAGCGGTCAGAAAAATTAGGAGCGAATCGAAACTGCTCTATGAGGAGACGGTGAGAAAAAAAGCAGGGTTTCGCTCTCTTGCAAGGTGTATCCTTTCTCAAAATTTAGCGGGGTTGAGCGACTAATCTATGATCGACTTCGCGATCTTGTTGAGGTCTTGGAGAGTAGCGAAGCGGATGACGATCTTGCCGCCTTCGCCAGTTGGCGAATTCGTGCTGTGAATGAGTACTGGTGTCTTGAGTGTATCGGCCAAATTTCTTTCAAGCTCGGCAAATTTCTGATTCTGCTTCTTTGCTTGTCTCTTGTCTCTTGTCTCTTGTCTCTTGCTTGTAGAAGCGATGCTTTCAACCTCCTTTGAAGATACGCCGCCGGCCAGTATCTGCTGATACATCTCTCTCTGCTTTTTCTCGTCACTGAAAGCAAGAAGCGCGCGAGCGTGGGCTCGGCTTAATTTGCCGGACCGCAAGGATTCCCTAATATCTTGAGGTAAATTAAGCAGGCGGATAGCATTAGCCACAACTTCTCTTGATTTCGAGACCTTTTCGGCAATTTCTTTTTGAGTAAGGCCGAAGTCTTTAAATAATCGCCCATATGCTTCCGCTTCTTCTACGGGGTTGAGGTCTGTTCGTTGAACATTTTCTATCAAAGCCACTTCAAGGTTGATCCTCTTGTTTTCTCCTTCCGGAGAAAGGTCGTCTCTTACGATTACCGGCACATTGGGCAGACCGGCCAATTTGGCTCCTCTCAATCGCCTTTCCCCCGCTATCAACTGATAGTAGACATTCATTCCTCGACTACTTTCTTCTTCAACCTTGGAAACTAATAGCGGCTGTAAAATTCCGTACTTTCTTATGGATTTTGATAATTCCTTAAGGCCCTCATCGTCAAAATCACGCCTCGGCTGCTGGGGATTTGGTCTTATCTTGTTTATCTCGACATAAAAAACATTGTCCTTCTTTAATTCAGGGGTTATGTGCTTTGCGTCGGGAATCAATGAGTTTAAACCCTTACCAAGTCCAAAAAGTTTTTTCATGATGTTAGGTTAATTATTTCCTCTGCCAATTGCCTATAAGCCCTTGCCGCCCGCGAGCCGGGGTCGAATTGCAGAATTGTCTTTCCGAAACTCGGCGCTTCGGCCAACGACACCAGTCTTGGTATTACGGAATTAAAAACACGGCCGGGAAAATTTTTGTGAACTTCATTCAACACCTGTCGGGATAATTGATTTCTCTTATCATACATTGTAAGCAATACGCCCATCACTTGCAAATCAGGATTAAGTCCCTGCCGAACAAGATTGATGGTATTGATGAGCTGACTCAATCCCTCCAAAGCAAAGTACTCGCATTGCACAGGAATTACCACGTGTTCCGAAGCCGCCAAAGCATTTACAGTCAAAAGTCCCAGCGAGGGCGGACAATCAATAAGTATGTAGTCGTAATTAGTGCGAATAGAGTTCAAAACCTTCTTTAAGCGTGTCTCTCTTTCATCCATTGTCACTAATTCAACCGTCGCTCCGGCCAAACTTTGTGAAGCCGGAAGAATATCAAAACCGAAAAGCGAGGTTTTCCTTATTATCGTTTCCGGATTATGGTCAACGACGAGAGAGTGGTAAATGTTGGGGTGATCAGGACTCAAGCGAATTCCCAAACCAAGGGTAGCGTTGGCTTGAGAGTCCAAATCCACAAGAAGTACGTATTTCCCCATAGCCGCAAGATAACTCGCAAGCGAGCAGCTAGTGGTTGTCTTCCCGACGCCGCCTTTTTGGTTGCAGATGCTGATAACTCGAGCCATGATTTTATTTTAATGTTTTCAACCAAAAATACAAGTTTTAGGACTGGAAAAAACCATGGAAATCTGTTAGAATACTGGGGTATTGCCGCGGTGATGGAATCGGCAGACATACAGGTTTCAAAAACCTGCGAGCGCAAGCTCATGGGAGTTCGACTCTCCCCCGCGGCACCATTGAGGAAATTGCAAGTTTTGAAGGTTCGCCTCGCGGAGTTTATCCTGAGCGAAGTCGAAGGACTCAGCGACTAAATCGTACGGATTTTTCGGGGCAAAAAGAAATTCCCGATTCTGTAGAATCAGAAAAGAAAAATTTTTGCCATAAGAATTTTTGAATATGCCCCTAAAATACTAGGGATTTTTGTTTGCCTACCCGCACTTGACAAATATATGATCTTCGGTGTAAAATACGCACGGGGTGATTTCCATCCTAACGTTGCCATGAGGCAACGCTGACTAACCTCAGTCGGAGCGTGGCTCCGGAAAGGAAGTGCCATGAAAAGCGAAGTCCGCGCACTGGAACAGGCCGTATGTGGTCTCGTTGCCAAGCTTGACATTCTACTGACCGCAGAATTGGGTTTGCGACTGCTGGATGCTAGCAATGGTCTTCACATCAGCACTCCCGACCACTTGAGCGAACACCGAGACGACGCCTTCGTCACCATCCGTCCTGTCGGTTGGCCGAATGGTTCCTACATCAGCGCCCGATTTTTCTGGGGCTCTGGAAAATGGAAGTTGTATGAAAGTGGTCGGATTTATGCAAATCACCTCTCCATTCCAGTCCATGGGTTAATCTTCGAGCCATCCGATGATGGCGTGGGTGTCAGATTTCTTGTTGCGTCCTACGGGTATCAACGAGATTTACTTGCAAATAGCTACACCCAACTCATCGCGTCCCTGCAGCAGGATGCAGTGACGCATCAGAGATAAGCCATTTCTTCATTGGATCACCCCGCTTGCAAAGGCTTCGTCCTTGCGGCGGGGTCTTTATTTTTTAAAGAATAGTTGTGTACGCTCCGCGCAATCAAAACTTTTCCGCCAAAGAAAAAGTCGAGGGGCGAAAGCGGTTCGGACTAATTCAAGAATACTGCACCAAATTAAAAAGCGCTGAACGGTTTTAAACCGTCAGCGCTTTTGGGAAGACTATCCTCCCGAAAGAACAAGATTAATAACGTTTTGAATCACGTCCGGGGCCGAACCAGAAGGAATCCGATAATCATAGCTCTGATACCAGATGTTCGAATTGCCCATCAGACCGTAAGCCAGCCGAAGAAGATTGTCGCGGTCGGCTTGCGTGGATGAAGGATCGAAATATCGTCCTGCAAACTCACGAATAATCCCCACCAAATCAACCTCATTTGGATGTTCCATAACCACAACTTCATCGGGCGGCATATGATGAATGAACATATATCTTGAAAGGATGTGTACCTGGGCAAAATGACCGGTATCAACTCGTCCATGCCCTATCTGACCAGTTGAATTTGTTTCAAGTGGTGGCCGTCCGTTACTGTAAGTCCACAAGTAATTCGGTTTTCCGTTTGCCGAAAGATCTCTGCTAAAACGTTCGACTTCAACCACCGGACACATTGCGTCATCCGAGCTCCCGATCAACATTATTGGCGTATTCATTCTACTGGCTACCGCTCCGTATGTTGCGTGGTCCCAGCGGGAACTGGACGGATCATCGCCAAAAGCCATCTTCCACCGGTTATCAAACTGGGCCACGAAATTCCAGCTTCCGGCATAGATGTTCGGCGGCTGAATGGTCGGAAGAAAATCGAAATAATAACGGTGCATCGCCCGAGAATCGATCCACGGCACAACCGCCACAGACGCGGCGATATCATTTCCAAGCACCGAATAAACGGACAAGAATCCGCCCTGACTTGCGCCAGTAACGCCAATTCTGCCGGAATCAATCAATCCCGGCATATTCTTCAACCCGTTAATCATGTTCTGAGCTCCGAGTATCACGCTCTGCGCGTCTCTTCCGGCGTAATGCCTGCCAAAAACAACAAGGACGGCATATCCGTTGCGAAGCGCCCAATTGACATTGCTTTGCTCTCTCGACCTGCCGGAAAATTCTCCGAACAATCCGAGATCCCAAAGAGGAGCCGCACCGCCGACAGTCACCGGACAATCACCGGTAGGCGTCATGCAGACTCTAAACTTTGCCGAAACTGGCAAAGAAACATCGTAATGGAAGGGGGTACCGAAGCTGACCAGCCAAGTCCACAACGAATCGGCCGGGTTTTCACTTGGAGGCGAAGAAACAACCGAATACGGATTGAAAAACACAATCACCGGATACGGCGCGTGTCCGACGTTGGGTAACGCCCCGATGGCATAATCAAAATCGCCGCTTCTCTGGTTAAAGGCCTCTAAAAGATAGACTGTATGCCCATAATAGCTGCCCACGGCGCCAACTACTCTGACTTGCGCCAGAGCAAACGACAAAGGCGCCAAAAGAACCGCCATCATGACCAAAATCCGAGTTATCATCGTCATTTCTTGGCTCTTCCTTTCTTGTGAAGGTTCACTATCCACTATATATTATAAAACATTTTACAATTTTTGCAATAGCAACTCGTGTTTGACTATTTTCCCAAAAATGATATAATCCTCCCGGTACTTTGAAGATGGGGTGGCCTAAATGGGACAGCCGATTAGTCTTGCAAAACTGCGCGTTTGGAAGTTAATGGAATTTGCCGGCATTTTGCCTAACAAGAAAAGGAGAGTCTTACTAGAAGAACTAGGCAGAAGATTTAAAGAGAATAGTTTAGAATCCGACGAAAGAAGGATATTGGCCGCCGACAAAATTTCGCCTAACAACAAACGGGAAAGAATGAAATTCTTGAGGCAAGAACTCAAAGCATGGGAAAAGAGAACCGCCGTATAGGCGGATTTTTTATTGCGCAAATAAATGCCTTCTCGTTAGAGAAGGCATTTATACTTCCGGCGCGGGTTCAATCGGAGATTCTTCTTGCTTAACTTCTTCTTGTTTGGCTTCTTCTTTGGTTTCTTCGGTCAATTTCTGTTCAACCGTAGTTTCTGATGAAGTTTCTTTTTTAGTTGTTTGTTGTTGGTCGCTAGTTGCTTGTTTCTTCTTGGGTTTCCAGCTTAGCATCTTTGGTTTATCCCAATACTTATAATTTACCAGGAGATTATTTACAGTAGGCGACACCTGAGTGCCTTTGGAAATCCAGTAGTTAACCCGCTCCATATTAACCTTGAACTCTTTCTTGTGAGGATCATAATTACCCAAAAGCTCCAAAAACTTACCTTTTGGTTTCTTAGTATGCTCGACGACGACGACCCTGAAATAGGCCTGTCCCCGTTTCCCTGTTCTCTGTAATCTGACCTTCAACATTGAGTAATATTGTACCAGAAACAAATTAAAAAACAATACGACGGGATCCCCGCCGAATAAATTTAACAAGCAGTAAGCTGTCTTTTGTCATTATAAGCGAGGATAACAACGGATATCATATTGATGTTTTTACCAGCCCTTTTTGGCCAGCGCGTCCTCCGCCGCCTGCTGTTGAGCTTCTTGTTTGGACGGCCCTTGGCCGGTGCCTATCAATTCTTTTTCTAAAAACACTCCCACTTCAAAATTCCGAGCGTGATCCGGACCCCATTCTTTCAAGACCTCGTAAGTGGGGGTAATGCCGACCTTGTCTTGGGCCATCTCCTGAAACAAGCTTTTGGCGTCTCGATACAGACGCTTTTCAATTATCATGGGCAGCTCTTTAAGGATGAACCGATTTATAAACTCCCGGCAGGGTTCATATCCTTGGTCAAGATATATCGCTCCTATCAGCGCTTCTATCGCGTTGGCCAAAATATATTGCCTTGCCCGGCCGGTGTCTTTCGCCTCTCCCCTTGAAAGAAGAACATAATCGTTCAAGTCGAATTCTCCGGTAATTTTAGACAGGATGTTTGCGTTAACCAAAGCCGCTCGCCAGTTGGTCATTTCCCCTTCGGGGTTGGGATAATTCTTAAAAAGATATTCCGTTACTACCAGCTCTAAGACGGCATCTCCCAGAAACTCAAGGCGCTCATTGTGGTCAAGCCGCCAACTGGGATTTTCGTTCAAATACGACCGATGAGTTAACGCTGTGATCAATAAGTCCTTGTTTTTAAAGCTGAAGCCTATTTTTGATTCCAGCTCAGAAGTTTTTTCTAACATTTATATTTAGAGCGAGAGGACAATCAGTTAGAGACACTAGAGACCCAACCTTTT
>MGJU01000010.1 GCA_001794435.1 Candidatus Yanofskybacteria bacterium RIFCSPHIGHO2_02_FULL_43_17 | reverse complement strand
CGTACGAATAAGCCACGAAATGAACAAGAGACCCGCCTAAGGTTATTCAAGCCTGTTCAAGGCAGATTACCCGAAGCAGTAGTTAAGGCACGTCAAGCCTACGATAAGGCACGTCAAGCCTACGATAAGGCACGTCAAGCCTACCTTAGAGCATATCAAGAAGCCTACGATAAGGCATTACAAGCCTACGTTGAGGCATATCAAGCCTACGATGAAGCATATCAAACCCGCGACAAGGCATATCAAGCCTTCGATAAGGCATTAAAAGATAATATGGCCGAAATAGAAGCTCTGCATGCCAAGGAGTGTCCCAATTGTCCCTGGAATGGACACACAATATTCCCAAACAGCTAGATAAGGATCAGTGCGGCAGCCCCGCACTTTTTTTATCCTCCGAAGGGACTTTCTTTTATATTTCCTATTTTTTTGATATTGTTTAGAAGTTAGAGATTGTTTTACTATGGCATTAGACGAAATTCGGAATATTAAAATTGAAAAAGTCAAAGAACTACGCAAGGCCGGCACTGATCCTTATCCGGCGGTTTCGGGGCGGACGCATACTGTCAGTGAGGCGCTTAATAAATTTGACGAGTTAAGCGATTCCGGCAAGGAAATTGTTTTGGCCGGGAGAGTTATGGCTAAACGTGAGATGGGCGGCGCGGTGTTTTTTGATATTTATGACGGAAGCGGAAAGATACAAGGACTACTGAAAGAGGACGTGGCCGGAGAAAAAGAATTCGGCAAATTTAAAGAGTTTGTAGACATCGGCGATTTCATTGAAATCAAAGGGACTTTATTTTTGACGAAGGCCGGCGAGAGAACACTGTCGGCTATCAGTTATCGGCTATTGGCCAAAGCCCTTCTGCCTTTGCCGGAGAAGTGGCATGGACTTGAAGATGCGGAAGAACGGTTGCGCAAGAGATACCTTGATCTGATAATGAATCCGGAAGAGAAGGAATTGTTTGTCAAAAAATCTCGTTTCTGGCAAGCGACGAGGAGGTTTTTACTTAAAGAAGGCGGTTTGGAGGTTGATACTCCGATTCTTGAACAAGTTCCGGGCGGAGCGGATGCCGAGCCGTTCAAAACCCACCTTAATGTTCTTAACATAGACCTGTTTTTGAGAATTTCGCCGGAGCTTAGTCTAAAAAGATTAATAACGGCCGGATATGAAAAGATTTTTGAGATCGGGAGAATTTTCAGGAATGAAGGAATAGACCGAGAACATCTGCAAGATTATGCCCAGATGGAAATGTACTGGGCTTATTACGACTATGAAAAACTGATGGAACTTGTAGAACGTTTGTTTAAACACATAGTTAAGGAAACACTGGGAGCATTTGGCCATCAATATCAGAACAAGACCATCGATTGGAATTCTTCGTGGCAGCGCTACGATTATTACAAAGAGTTTAAAAAGCACACCGGTCTTAATCTTGATGAAATTGGTGAAAATGATTTAATAAATTATGCAAAAGACAATGGTATAGACGCCGGCAAACACATCGGAAAAGGTCGGCTCATAGACGTAATATTTAAAAAGAAAGTCAGGCCTCATTTGATTGAACCCGGATTTTTGGTGTTACCTCCGATTGATATTGAACCGCTTGCAAAAAGATATCCAAAAGACCCGAATCGGGTTGAACGGTTTCAGGTTGTGGCCGGAGGCACGGAATTGGGAAAAGGCTTTTCCGAACTCAACGATCCGATAGACCAGCGCGAGCGCTTCGAAGAACAGACTAAGCTTGGTGAGGCTGGCGACAAGGAAGCACAGAGGATGGATGAGAGTTTTGTGGAATCTTTGGAATATGGCATGCCTCCTACTGCGGGATTTGGTATGTCTGAAAGATTTTTCGCCTTTTTAGTGGATAGGCCGGTGAGAGAAGTAGTGTTCTTTCCGTTAATGAAACCCAAAATAAAGTAAAAAGTTAAATTGAAAAAGGAAAAACGAAAAGTAAGAATTAAAAACCAGTCTTAATTTTTTAGCCGTCGTTTTTAGATTTTCATTTTTACTTTTTAATTTGAAACATGCTAGACATCAAATTTATCCGTCAAAATCAGGATATCGTCAGAGAAGCCATAAAGAACAAGAATATTGATTTGGATTTGGATAAATTACTGGCGATAGACGCAAGAAGGAGGGAACTTATAGAATCATCAGAAGCGTTGAAAGCGGAGCAAAATAGAAAGTCAAAGGGTTCGAATTTTGATGTTGAGGAACTCAAATTGCTTAAAGAAAAATTCAAAGTAATGGAGCACGAACTGGCTTGCGTAGAGGAAGAATTTTATCAGTTGATGATGGGGGTACCTAATATTCCCACCGACGATACGCCGATTGGGCCGGATGAGTCGAGCAATAAGGTTTTGAGGCAGTGGGGTAAGATAAAGAGCTTTTCCGCCGAAGGCGGATCCGTCTCAGGCGGAGATTTTAAACCTAAAGAGCATTGGGAATTGGGCCAAGAACTGGATGTGATAGATCTGGAAAGAGCGGCTAAGGTTTCGGGAGCAAGATTTGCGTATAGAAAAGGAGATATTGTCTTGCTTGAATTCGCTTTGATTCAGTATACATTTTCAATTCTTACCAACGAAAAGATACTGAAAAAAATACTTAAAAAAGCAAAACTGGATTTGTCGTCTAAGCCCTTCCGGCCGATTCTTCCGCCGGTTATGATAAAGCCGGATGTTTTCCAGAAGATGGACCGTCTGGAGCCTAGAGAAGAAAGATATCACATTCCAAGCGACGATATTTATCTTGTCGGAAGCGCAGAACACACTATGGGGGCGATGCATATGGATGAAACGTTCAAAGAGGATGATCTTCCTGTCCGCTATATCGGATTTTCCACGGCATTTCGTCGGGAAGCGGGTTCTTACGGAAAAGACATGAAGGGTCTTATCAGAATGCATCAATTTGATAAGTTGGAGATGGAGTCATTTATTCTGCCGGAAGACTCTCAAAAAGAACAGGACTTTATCGTGGCAATAATTGAGTATATGATTCAGGAACTGAAATTGCCCTATCAGGTTTTGATAATGTGTACCGGCGATATGGGCAAACAAGATGCTCGTCATATTGATATCGAGGTTTGGATGCCCGGACAGAATAAATACCGCGAGACGCATACTTCCGACCTGATGACCGATTTTCAGGCTAGAAGGTTGAACACTCGTGTAAAAAGAAATAGCGGAGAAACCCAGTATGTTCATATGAACGATGCCACTGCTTTTGCGTTGAGCCGCGCCGTTGTTGCGATAATGGAGAATTATCAAACCTCGAAGGGAACCATTGTGGTTCCCAAAGCCCTTCGCAAATATATGGGAGGAGTTAAGGAAATTAAATAGCGATGGAAAACCGGTCTTTAAATTTGGTAAAAAAATTAAATCCAGAAAGTAGGGATTCTAAAAACCCCTTAAAGTCGGAGCACTTAAAAAAAGGTATTAAGCCCATAATGTTTTGCGTTGGGACGCCAGAACAATTTGGACAATATTTTGAAGATGAGAACGAAGTTATTGAAGATTTCCCGCCATTAGACGCAAACCTTCATAGCAGCGTAGATTACTACGAAAAACCGGAAAAATTAAAAGAACGAAAATTCAGAAATGCGGGTCATTATACTTATGTCATATCCTCGGTAGATAGTTCAAATAAATTTTCTAAGTCTTATGCAAATTGTACCGGATTAGTGGTTGCGGGGATAGACAAAGAAACCGGCAAGAACATATCATTCTTAAGCCACCAGGACCCAGACTATTTTTTGGGCGGAGAAGGCGAACAAAACCATTTTAGCAATGAGTTACGAGAGCAACTAAGAGTATTGAAAGATAAAAGCGTTGAGGGAACTATCGATGCGGCGATTGTGGGAGGAAATTACTTTGAAGACTCATCGCATTATCAAAGGAGTTACCTGGACTCAGTTCAATTTTTATCAAAAGCAGTTCAAGATGTATTAGGTTTTGAGCCTGTTGTTATGACGGGACCGAAAACGGAAGACATGGGAAGTGGACGGGACGACGTGTTTTACGATAACAATAACAGGAGACTTTATATCAGCAGACCGAGCGTAGGGGACGATACAACAAAAAGTTATTTGCCCAGCGATATAGATGATCAGAGAAAAAAATGGTAACCAGATTAATTAGAGAAATTAAATATCGCTCAACCGTCAATTAATTTTTGAGCATTGAAATCCTTTAACAAATCCGTCGATCTTTGTTCATAATGCGGATAAAAATTTAGCATCCGTTTGCCCCCGCCAAGGCGGGGTTTTCCGGCTAAATTTTTTTGAACCCGCATTATCTCTCAAATATCTTAGTATTTGTGCCAAAGGATTTCAGTTGCTAAAAATTAACTGACGGTCTCGCTTTCGCATTTCTTAAGTAGAAACAGGGGATTCAAATAGGGGTAGGGTCTCGTTCCTCTATTTAATTTGCTATAATTTTTATAAAGTGATGCGGGTTTACGACGCTAAAAATATCAGATATAAAGACGGGTTAGCCGAAAAAAGGCGCAAAGTTTTTGTCGTTAAAGTGTTGTTTTTCATCGGTTTGGTTATTGCGGTAGCCGGTCTAATTTTATATCTGCTTTTCTTTTCGGGTTTTTTGGATATCAGAGAAGTTTCCATTAGCGGTCTTGATAAGGTCGGTAACGATGAATTTAACAGTGGTCTTAATAACAGATTAAATTCAAAATGGTTGGGTTTGCTCGAACACCAGAGGAACATACTCTTTTTTAATTCAAAAGATTTTAAAGCCGAAGCGCTTGCTTCTTTTCCGGAGATTAAAGGCGTATCAATAAACAAGGAGCCGCCTCATACCCTTGAAATAGACATAACAGAAAGAGAGATGGCCGGAATCTGGTGTTTTAGTTTACCTTCGCCAGAAGAGGCGGATGGCGGATGTAGATATTTCGATATGGAAGGAAATTTATGGGGCGAGGCGGCCAGGTCTTCTGGCTTTATTGTTTTAAATGTTAGCGATCTAAGGCCGGATATTAAAACCATAGATTTTGGCTTATTGGCCACGATTATATTTACTTCAAATCGACTGAAAGAAATGGACATATTAGTAAGTAAATTTACTATTCCCAAAAACTTTATTGGTAATTTCAGCGCCACCACCTCGAGTGGCTATGAGTTGTTATTCAGTACCGACTTTGACATTGGTGAGCAACTTAAAGTCCTAGAGATTTTTTTAGCGGAAAAACAGAACGACCCTTCGTCGGTCGGTGGATTTAAGCCCCAATACATTGATCTTCGTATCAACGGCCGGGTTTATTATAAATAGTCTCTCAACCGTTAATTAATTTTTGAGCATTGAAATCCTTTAACAAATCCGTCAATATTTGTTCATAATAAAAATTAAACAAAATATTTCCCTCGCGCCTCTTACTGCTTTTGGCATTGGGGGTAGGGCAAAATTTTTCGTTGAAATCGGGAGTGTGGATGAGTTGGCGGAGGCGGTTAATTTTGCAACAAAAAATAATTTTGGTGTTTTTGTGCTGGGCGGAGGGAGCAATGTTTTGATATCGGATGGCGGTTTTAACGGGCTGGTTATAAAAATGAACATTAGCGGCATGAGACATGCCGTGTCCGGCGAACATGTTGTGTCTATGTATGCCGGAGCGGGCGAAATGTGGGATGATGTGGTGGCTAAGGCCGTTGAATTAAATGCCGGCGGAATAGAGAACCTGTCCCTTATCCCGGGTACGGTCGGCGGAGCTGTGTATCAAAACATCGGAGCTTACGGCGCTGAGCTCAAGGATGTTTTGGTTTTAGTGAAAGCATATGATATAAAAAACGGCGATATTGTTGAATTATCAAATAAAGAATGTTGTTTTGATTATCGCCACAGCATCTTCAAGAAGAATAAGGGGTTGATCGTTTTGGGGGCAGAATTATTATTGTCAAAAAATCATAAACCGAGTCTTTCGTACCCGGATCTTAAGAAGAGATTTAGTGGATTAAGTCCGACAATATCGGAAGTCCGCCGGGCCGTTATTGATATACGTCGAAACAAGCTACCTTATCCTGAAGAAGTAGGCAACGCCGGCTCTTTTTTTAAAAACCCGATCATCCCAATCTCTAATTACCAATCACTGGTTGTTAAATTTCCTGATTTGAAAGGTCATGATTTGGGCAGCGGTTCGGTTAAGTTGTCTGCCGCCCAGCTCATAGAAAAAGCCGGTTTTAAAGGAAAGAAGGTCGGACGTGTCGGTGTTTCGGAAAAACACGCACTTGTCCTGGTGAACTATGGTAAGAGCACAGCCAAGGAACTAATTGACCTCTCGAGAATGGTAAAAGAGACTGTAAAATCCAAATTCGGCGTAATATTAGAGTCAGAAGTGGAGCAGATATAACCTGTGGATAACCGACATCGCAAGTCGGTCATATGGATAAGGCATGTTTTTTAACGGCTAAACGATATGCGCGGTTTGGTCGTCTAGCCAAAAAGTGACTTTTTAAGCCAATTTTTGCCTATTGCAAAAATTTTCGGGGTATGCTATAATGATAGAGTAAGTCCCGAACGAAGATACGAGAGCCAATGCGATGGCTTTCCACCTCGTACGGGATCAAGTTCTTCCAACCACAGGAGGCGGCAGATGGCACGAATACACATATGGACTGACGACGAGCTCGGCCATATCAAGGGTTCGGGGGCGTTCGCCCTCGCAGCCGAGTTCGAAGGCACGTTCGTCGAGGAGGGCGGCCGAAGCGACGGCACGATGGCGACAGACACCTTTTTGTCGGACGACGTGGCCGAGGAAGAGGATCGGGTCAACCGACACGATCCTCTTCGGCGGTTCGTTCCGCTGGACGAGGTGCCGAGCGGCTGGGCGAGCTCGTGGGATGCGGGGAGCTGGGACAAGCGTGCCCGTCCCCGGTAATCCCGTTTCGGCCCACCCCTTCGTCAGGGGCCCTCCGTACCAAGCGGTACTGGGCCTCTGACGACCCGCGCCGCGGGGGAGGCGAAAATCCCTCGCGGTAAGTCCAAACCTGTATACGGCGAACGGACAGAAAGGAAGGGTGCTATCCTGAAACGATTAAACTAGCGGGGGCTCCCCGCGTGCACAAATTCCCCGGTTTTTGCTAGTTTTGTCCGAAGACAAAACTAGCGTCTCTCTCTGTGAATCTTTGAAGAAGGATTTACAGAAAGGGATTAGTGTGATACACTCTAACCCAAGTACCTTTTATACAAATTTGGGCCCTTAATCCGCCAGTTGGCGGAGGGCTCGAAATAAGCCAACAAATGCGTGGTATCTAGGCATTCAAGTAAGATATTTACGGCCGTAAAGATAGAAGGAGTTTCTCTCTAAGACCTCGCGTCTTAAGTTCTCGAGACAGAAGAAATGTCCGTTAAGCATTGTTGGTTTATTCCGGGCCCACAAACTGTGTATATGACTCCCCTCGGGGCGTCTCCAAAAAATGTATAGGGCCCAAAAAGATGACTGCGGCGTTAGACTCGAGCCAGAGAGCCGGGGCCCCGTGCAGGGTGGAGAAGGGTCAGAGACCCGATAATCTGACGCCGCAGTCACCGAGAAGGTCGCGCCAGCCACCGATAGACTGGTGGTCAATAGGTCCAGACATAGAACTGGGGACCGAATGGCGTGACCCTCAAATGCGGGGGGAGCCGTTGTTACAGGTGAGTCGTCGGGAGAACGTACCGACGGGACCCAAGGACACGGCCTCGCCCCCGCACTCCCAGCTCCGACTTTCGTCGGAGCGCTTTTTTATTTTTTCAGCCATTCTCTGCCATAGTCGCGAGACCTCATCGTCTTCTCACCACGGTTCCTCTCTGGTTCGCGAACCCTATCCGCCATTTCTTAGCCGTCTCGCTCATTAACAAACACTGCGATATTTCGTCATTTTGATTATGAAAATTTAATATACCGTGTGCATTAGAAAATCATACTGATTTTCTAATTTTTCCGACTAAATTTTCATAATTAATCAAAATATCCTCAATATCTTGTGTTTGTAATAAAGTCGCTCGAAAGGCACGAAATGGGAATGGGGTTCGTTCGCTGGATGGTTTGATGTAACTCTGTCAGTCAGCGAGGAGACCACCCCTCATTTACATCACTATGACGAATAGGCAGCAGTTGCAGATGAGCGACGCTATATTTAAGAGCGAGGAGCAAAATGATTTGAAAATCATTTTGTCCGAGCGAATAAAATATACGAAGTATTTTTCTGGGAAACCGAGTCGGGGATGTCAGGAACGGTCCCGCCTTGGCGGGACCGCATGGCCTGACAGGGGTTACCCCGAGTGGTCAGAAAAATTAGGAGCGAGTCATAACTCCTCTATGAGGAATCCGTGATAAAAATGAGGGTGGCTCTGAGTGGCCGGAAGCGGGTCAAAAATAAAAACTAAGGATTGATTTTCCAAACCCAGATAGACCCCGAAGGAGTCGCTTCGCGACCCTACGGGGCAGGGTTTCCTATGGTCTTATCTCCCACACAAATATAGAGTTCCCGATAGTTGCTATCGGGCGATATGTATCAAGCCACATATAATTATTTACCGGATCCCCTCGCGAGCCCATATAGAATGAAGCCGATACGGCGACATAGCCGCCGCCCGGATTTCGAGCAAGGAAGTCGCGGGCGTTCTTGTATGTTCCCGCGCTTATCCAAACGAACTTATCTTTTAAATAATAACTTTGATCTGCCCAGCCGAAATAATCCAGATTAATTTTGTCTCCGCTAATTGGTGGAATATTTTCTTCGGCCCATATCGCAAGCCGCTTTAAGTCCTGTCCCCAATCTAAATTAGAATCGACGGCATATTGATGTCCGCCAGATGGCCCGCCGGCAACTTGATTGAAATAGGTCAGATAGTAGGGATACACTCGGACATTCTCATAAACATACCAACCTAGTAAAGAGACAAGAGACAAGAGACAAGAGACAAATATTTTTTTTGACTTTTGTTTTGCGGCATTTATTATTTTTGAGAGTTGTCCCCCCAATAATATGAAAACAAATCCGTACGTCGGCAAAAGATGCCTTACCCCGATATTCAGATTGGCATTAATACTCAAGTACCAATATATTGCGAGCCACAAAAGCATTGAGAATTCGACAAAATAAGTTTTTGTCCAAGAGCGAAGCGATTGGAAACAAAAACTTACCCCGTACCAAACCCGCCCCCTTTCTGAATGGCGGTCATCCATTCGACTACGCTCAGGATGACCCTGAGTATAATCGAACGGGTCAGCGGATAAGTTTGGTGCGGGGTATTTCCACTTTAAACTTAAAGCTAACAATACGATTATCACTAATCCCCAAAACGCCAGCGGCTCTTTAATTGCGTACACAACAGGGAAATAATGCTTCCAGGCATAATTCCTCACTTCGCCGAGAAAAAACGTGGTATTACCGCCTATAGCCCTCTGATTAACCATAAGAACTCCGGTGGCATAATAGGCGAGAGATCTTATGACGGGTTTGTCCGATGCCCAGATAACGGGGTTGGCAAATGTTCTGTTGCCATAAGAACCAAGATGAAATTCCGTGTCGGTCCTTTGTTTCTCCGGCGGGTAATTCATTGTGTGGAAAGCGTAAATCGGCCAGACGATGAGAATGATTCCCGTCGCCATCAACACCAGCGAGCGGACAAACAGCACAGCGAATGATTTGAAAGAGAGGGAATTGGCAAGACTCCAAGCAATTACCATTAAAATAAACAGCGGGGCGATAAGCACAACGGAGAATTTGGTCAGTTGAGCAACGCCAAATGCCAGAACTGCGAACCAAAATGCTCTCCGAGTCGGCTTTTGGATATATTTAATAAAAAAATAAGTCCCCAGCAGTACGCCGAACAGCGCCGGCATATCGGTGGTCACAAATCGCGAATGAGCCAGAACCGTAGGTGAGAAGGAGAATAATATGATTGCTATAAGGGCCGCCTTTTTGCCGGTTTGCGGTGAGCCAATCGAACCGTATCTTTCCTGCGCCCATCGATATATTAGCACCGCCGACAACAAGAAAAAGATGAGCATCGTCGTTTTGGCTGTTCTTGTGACAGCATCGACATCGTTGGTGGGATTATAAATAAGCGTCCTTCCGAAATTCCATTGTCCATTTATGTCGGTTGTCCAGTATTGCGTCGAGAAAGCCGACTGGTCTATTGTTAGAAAAGACAAAGCAAGTCCGGCTACGTCTTTTGCCAATGGCGGGTGTTCGGGATTAAGACGGAAATCGCCTTTTGTGACGTATGAGTATCCTGCTCCGACATGGGGTATTTCATCTACGACAAAAGAATCATCCCACAAGCTTGTAATCGCCAGGATCAATGCGATTAATACTAATAGTGTCGAAATATTTTTATACGGCATTGTTTAGAAGAGTTCTAATAGTGCTATTGATATCATCAAAGCGGTTAGTGCCAGTACCGGTCCCGCATTAAGCTCTTTCCAGTGCTTGTGGGGACGCGGATAAGCCAAGTGATCCCATCTGTTCAATTTTTCTATAACCCACCAAAGGCCTTGTGCGGACAGGAGCATTATGGGCGGCAGTATTATGCTTAGGCCAAGAACCGACGGTTCGCCTGCCTGACTGGCAGACAACAATACTGGTATCGGCATTATGAACAGCCAGCTGAAGATAAACGTATGAGCAACAGAAAAGTGGCCATGTTTTCTTTTCAGCCAGTGGAGGAGTTCTTTAATCAGGCCTAAGACAAAGAATACCGTTATAGGCCATGAGACCAAATTTGCTCCACCAGCTGGCGGAGCAAATTCTATAAACAATATCTTATCCGCCATCCATTTGATATTCTGATAAAACAACGCGAATGGCTCGGCGGTGGAGAATATTGAGTTGTCGGTCAGGAGTATGAAACTGGGGTTTTGCCAGATAAAGAATACGACAGGCAGGATTACGGCTATAACCGTTATGGCCAACAGCGAAAAACCCCCAAGAGCAGTTGTTTTTGTTTGCGCGTATTTAGATAAGGAGAAATCCTTTTTGACGTAATCCCAGTAGTTCCAGAACACCAACAGGACGACTAGCGGCGCAACAAAATATCCTTTGCCGGTATAAAATCCTGCTCCACCAAACAAACCGGCCAGAAAGAAATCAAATGTGCGGCCGTATTTCAATCCATGCCAGATGAAGTAAAAAGCAAATATTAAAACAAAAGACGCGAAAATGTCTTTGGCGCCGAGTTTGGATATGAGTACGTGCCAGAAAGATGTGGCGAGAAGAAAAGAGGAGAGCGCGGCGAGTTTCTCATCGAAAATTTCCTTGACCAGTAAATAAAGACCGAAGACAGACAATACTCCTATCGCGACGGAAAACATCACAGACGCCTTTTGTTCCGGAGAAAGCAGTTCTAAATCCAAGCCATAAAGCCTTGCAACAATAGCCGTAACTATTATTAATATTAAAATCAAGTTTTTCCTTATCATCCTATTTTTATTATAGCAAAAATAGGATTAAAGAATCAGGAATAATGTGGATAATGATTTTGCTAAAATCTTAAGAAAAGGCGATATTACATTAGTATGGCAGAACGAATGACTCTAACAGAACGGCTCGTTAGCCCGGAAAAAAGCCCGGGGGAGCTTTATGCAAAAACCCTGAAACTCAAAAGGGAAGTTTTATCGTTTCATCGCGATATGAATTCTGTAAGGCGCGACGTGAATAAGAGAATCAACGAAATAAATGCGGAGGAATTTCACAGCGATCCGGAGGTTATCAAATATGAAAAAATGAGAAACGAATATAACGGAAAGAAAAAACTATTTTTAGATTCGTTTGAAAAATTAAACGAACAGGAAAGAGAAAAGCTGAACGGACTTACAAGTTTAAATAAGGTTGACGCGGAGTTGGCTTCTCTGGGCGGGGAAGCAAAAATAGAGACTGTCGAAAAACCAGAAAAAGAAGAGACTCTGGAAGAAGTTGAAAAGATGCTTAAATACGCCAAGGATACCGGCAGGCTTTTAGAGTTAGCTTATTGGGAATCAAAGAAAAAAGAATTGGAAGATAAGTACTATGAAAACAGAGAGACGTCTATGGCCGAAGTTAACAAAATGATCGAATATTCCCTGAACACAGGAAGACCTTTAGAACTTGCATACTGGGAGTCCAAAAAGAAAGACTTAAAAGGCGGACGAACACAGAAGTTGGTTCAAGGAAAAGCCAAGCAGGTCTCGGGGGCCGAATTAGAAAAAGACGCCAAACAAGAAGATAAAACAAAACCGGAAAAAATCTTGGGAGGGTCGGTCCAAGAAGGAACCACTCCGACAGAAGAACAAATTGAATCAGAGCTAAGGCCTGAACCAAAATTTGCACCAGAGCCAGAGCCGACAGAATCCACACCGATTATTACTCTCGCTCAAAAAGATGAAATTGATCATCTGGTTTTGCGAGATGTTAAAGAGTCGTCAGAACTTCTGGTTCCTGCTCAAAGAACAGAAGTTGCGAAGGCAGAGAGAGACATAATTGACAGCGCGGTGGATCAAGCAATTTCTTCTGTAGAAGATTCTTTGAGTGTTGGTGAGGCTGGTATTGAAGAAGCTGTGGCTGAGGATAAAGAAACACCTCCCAAGCCTAAAATTGAAGCAATGGCGCCCGAAACCGAAGGGGTGGTTCCAAAAGAAAAAGAGATAACTCCAGAGATAAGAGCCCCGGAAACAAAAACATTGTTACAAAAAATACGAGAACGTGTCAAGAAAAAGGCGCTCGTGTATGTTAGTGCCGGATTACTGACCTTAATGGCGTGGAAAAGCCTCGAGGTCTACGACAATCTGCCAAAAGCGTCAGATATGATAGCAAGCGTTTTAGATAAAGCCTCTGATATAGATGTTCCAACCGAATTACCGACGATGGTTGTAAAAGAAGCCGCAAGATACGGCGTTAAACCATATCTTGTGGCAAGATATGTGGGCTCTAACGACTACTTTAAATTAGAAGCGATTAAGGCGATGGATGTTGCGGGATTGGGAGATAGGGCGGAAAGAGTATACAAAGAATCCCTCGACGAATATATAAATAATTTTTCAGAAACACGCCGCGACAATCGTTTTACTACTCTTGATAAACACACAGTAAGAAATTATATGGATGCTTTCATTCAGATTTATTCCGGGCAAGAACAAACCAGTTCTGCTTCCGAAACATATCAGAAATTTCGCGATTTTCTAGAGTCGAATTTTGGAATAGCTAAAGCATACGAATTTGCTCTAAAAGTTAATTCAGAAAAAAATATTTCACCGGTATTGGTTAACTTGTCTAGGAAGGATTTAAAGAAACAGGAGCTTATTTTAAGCAAAGCTGCTGGCAGATCAAGTGTTTACTTCAATCAAGAAGAGGGGATTTTTAACATAATTCACAAAGGACGACTTATAGATACCTACGCATCAAGAGCCGGATTTATGAATGTTCCTGCTGATGCGGGCAAATCTTTCAAATCACTCGGGTACGGACGCACACCGGATGGAACATTTACGATATCTTCTGTTGAATATGGCTATTCAACCTTGCGTTGGAAGGATTCATTTTTGCCGTACGGCTCAGAAATTCGTCTCGGCGAATCCCAAGAGATTGAATATAAATATCACGGTAAGTGGTATCAAGCGACTGGTCCAGAAGCCACATATTTTGATCAGGGCAAAGCAATTCGGCCAAATAAATCAAATCAAGACCTCAAATTTTTACAAAGTCGTTCAAGGGGAGAGTCGCCGCTTGTTAAGTCGGATTTTTTCACAATGGATGGGTTGATGGAGCGTTGGGATAAAAATCCATTCGGACCGATATCGTACAGGTTAGCGGGACGCGCCGAGTTGATACATTCAAATCCGACTGATTCCGACAGGATTCTTCATCCAAGCCACGGTTGTATAAGGCTAGACAAAGAAGACGTTAAGGTTTTGGAAAAATATATAGGGACAGGGTCTTCCAAGATTAGAATTAGTTCTGTGGCCGGAGAGTCTTGGAGGCCGGCATCTTAACTCACAATCCAGGGAGCCACACAGAAGGCGTCTTAGAAAGCTGGTTTTTAATGTATCTCGTGTACTACGTACGGTGGATGAAGAACCAGCTGTCGCATGACGAGTACGTCGTCGACGGCCGGGTCTTCAGGGCGTTCCGGATCGTGACGAACGATCTGACGCTTCCGCCCCGAAACGTTCGGTTCCGCAAGGAAACCGTGAACGTCGGCAACGGGCCGACGCTTGAGGGCCACTCCTACTTGAAGACGTTCATCAACGGCCGCTTTGCGACCGTCCAGAGGGAACTCCTCGTCGTGGAGTTCAACGGCCGTCTCGAACGCCAACGCCGGCCCTTGCCGGCCTGCGGAACCCCGCGTAGCTAGCCCTGAGCACGTCGAAGGGCGCGCCGCCCCGAAGGCGGGACCTGAAATACGGTCCCGCCCCAAAGGGTGGCTTTTTAATTTTGTTGATTAATTAGTTTAGGGTTTGTGTTAGAATAAAAACATGGACAATCAACCGACAATTGAACAAGAGATAACTCAACTTGAAAAACAGCTTGTAGAAAAGAAAGCTGCTTTGGGCCAGGTTAAGGAAAAAGAGACCGAGCAAACAGAAAAAGAAGTTCTGCGCAGTGTTGTTGGAGAAAAGATACAGCAGCAGGTTCCTCAATATCGTCCCGCCCCGGTTAAGCCCCAAGACGAAGATGAGGTTCCCAGCTACGTGAAACAAGAGTTAAAAGACAAGGTTCAGGAATTGGTCAATACCGTTTTCAACAAAAGCTTGGAAGAGGGTATAAAGGAAGTATCAAAATCAAACGATCCGGCCTTAATAGACGCTTTTCATGATGTTTTAGTGGACCAACTTTATACTTTGCTTTTGGAAAGGAAGAAGTTGGAACAGGTTAAGTAAAAAATTAAATGACGTTTGATATTTGGCTTTTAATTATCTCTTTCATTGTTGCCGGCATAATTTTTATCGCTGCTTTAGTGTTATCCGGCTCATTTAGAACCAAAGGCCATATAGCAAGGGCGCTTAATATGTCGCTCTTTTTGATAACTCTTCCGCGTGAAACGCCGGAAGCATACGGCGCCCAGAAGACGGAGAAAGACGTTATCTCTGTG
The DNA here is from genome assembly GCA_001794435.1 of Candidatus Yanofskybacteria bacterium RIFCSPHIGHO2_02_FULL_43_17. Classification (GTDB taxonomy): domain Bacteria; phylum Patescibacteriota; class Minisyncoccia; order 2-02-FULL-40-12; family GWA2-44-9; genus 2-01-FULL-43-22. Next base: position 12,101 of record MGJU01000010.1, on the reverse strand, counting down.
ATGGAGCAATTGTATTCATCATTCTCCAATATTCACTCCAAAGGCTGGAACAAATTCATATATGGCGAGCCGTATATTTCTCTTGAAATGGCCGTTCATCATGTCGGCGAGGAGATATTTTTCTACATTGCCGTTCCAAAGGCATATGAGCAGATTTTTGAAAAGCAGGTTCATGGATTTTTTCCGAACGCGGAAGTGGAAATGATCAAGGACTATAACATATTCAATCCTGACGGCGTTTCGATCGGCGCGTACTTGAAGTTGTCCAAGAATCCGATGCTACCGTTCAAAACGTACCAGCATTTGCAAGCCGATCCGTTGAGCGGGATAGCCACCTCATTGTCTAAACTTGAAAAAGAAGGCGAAGGCGCGGCAATCCAAATATTGATAAAGCCGTCGCACAGAGATGACTTGAAAAAGCTGGCCCAAAAAACAGCCAGAGAAATGCAAAGCGGATTTTCTTTCAAGGACGCTTTGTCGAGAGCCAAGAAACCGCCCAAGAAACCCAAAGAAGGCGAACAACAGCAGCAACAGACAAGGGTTGTGACTCCGTTCGAAGAAGAGATAATCAAGGGCCTTCAGTCTAAGGCTACCAAATCAACCTTCGATACGAATATCAGGGTGGTTGTTTCAGCCGGCAGTGAGATGAGGGCCAAACAACTTTTGGCTGATATGGAAGGCGCCTTTGTGCAATTTACGGCCAACGAGATGAATGGTTTAAAAATAATGAACATGTCTTCCGGAGCGCTAAAAAAACTTTTATTTAATTTTTCTTTTCGGCTCTTTGATAATTCGCAATCCACTCTTATGTCTTCCGAAGAAATTACTAGTTTATATCACTTTCCCTTGGCATCTACTCTTGCACCAAGGATTAAATTCTTAAGGTCGAAAGCGGCAGAACCGCCGACAAATATTCCCCGTGAAGGCGTTATCCTCGGGCGTAATATTTTTAGGGGGGTGTCCAGCCTTATTAGAATGGCAAAAAATGACAGAAGAAGGCATTTCTATGTTCTTGGCCAAACCGGTACCGGTAAGTCAACCATGATGGAGAATATGATTTATCAGGATATTGCCAACGGAGACGGTGTTGCATTCATTGATCCTCACGGTACGGCCATAGAAAAGATACTCGGGACAATACCACCCGAAAGAATGGATGATGTCATTGTCTTTGATCCGGCCGACACAGGCAGGCCGCTGGGTATAAATATGCTTGAATATGACCCAAAATACCCCGAACAAAAGACATTCATTGTCAACGAGCTTCTAAGCATATTCCAGAAGTTATTTCTTGCCGAGACAATGGGGCCGATGTTCGATCAGTATTTCAGGAATGCCGTACTTCTCCTACTCGATGATTACCAGAACGAGAAACCGACGCTGGTAAACATACCCCGGGTGCTTACCGATGAAAAATACAGACAGGATAAATTATCCCGAGAAACCAATCCTATAGTCAAGAATTTCTGGGAGCTTGAAGCGGAAAAAGCCGGCGGCGAAGCGGCTCTGGCCAACATGGCTCCGTACATCACTTCAAAAATTAACGGTTTCATCGCCAATGAATATTTGCGCCCGATACTTTCTCAACAAGAAAGCTCATTTGATTTCAGGGAAGTCATAGACCAGAAGAAAATACTATTGGTAAATCTTTCCAAGGGCAGGATCGGCGATATCAACGCCAGCCTTCTCGGCATGTTGGTGGTCGGAAAGTTGTTGATAGCCGCTTTGTCGCGCGTTGACGTGCCTGAAGATCAAAGACCGGATTTCTACTTGTACATAGACGAATTCCAAAACTTTACCACCGATAGCATAGCCACCATTCTTGCAGAAGCGAGAAAGTATAGACTCAATCTGGTGGTTGCCAACCAATTCATTAAACAATTGGTGGATAAGATCAGGGATGCCGTGTTTGGAAATGTCGGTTCAATGGCAATATTCCGCGTAGGAGCTGATGATGCGGAGTTTCTGAAGAACCAATTCGAGCCGGTGTTCACGCCTCAAGACCTTTTGAATATTGATAATTTTAATTGCTATGTTAAATTGCTTATCAATAACCAGACGGCCCGACCGTTTAATATCAAGATAGATCCTCCTCAAAGATCTGATCCCGAGATTGCGCAAAAGATAAAGGAATTATCAAGAATGAAATATGGAAAATCCCCTTAACAAATTTACTAAAAAAGATTTATATTTTTCTATAATAACGGGACTTTTAACTGGTTTTTTGGCTTGGAAAATATTTATTTTTCTTGAATTGCCGGAGTTTGTCGGCATATCTTATGCTTGGCTGACGGTACTTATTCCTATTCTTTGGATATTGGGGGTAAATCTTGGATACTTTCTTGGACAATGGTTGGGATTCTTCGACCAGTTTGGTAAATTTTCAGCCATCGGTTTTACCAATGCGGCGGTATATTTTGGGATCTTGAATATTTTGATCTTTTGGTCCGGCCTAAACAGGGGACTGTGGTATTCCGTGTTTGTGGCCATAGCATTTATCATTGCCACATCCATTAGTTATTTTTGGAATAAATTTTGGACATTTTCTTCTTCCGCGAAATCGGGTTTTGCTGGCGGCCAATCCGAAAATCAGATCAGCGGAGAAGAATTTGGCAAATTTTTAACTGTGTCTGCAATTGCCGGTTTAGTTAGCGTAAGTGTTGCGTCTTTAGTGGTTAATCTCACGAATCCCGTATTTGGATTGACGCTTGATCAGTGGGCTAATGTTGGCGGAGTTGCCGGTTCGGCGGTAGCGCTGGTATTTAGTTTTGCGGGGTTTAAATTAGCAGTATTCCGTAAGTAATATTAATTAATTACGCATTACGCATTACTCATTTTAATCCGTAATCCGAAATTCGTAATATCGTAATTTGCTCTACCGTAAATATCGTCCGCAAAAATTCTCAGAAATAGTCGGTCAGGAACACGTGGTCAAGACTCTTCAGGGAGCATTGGAAAGTGGCCGAGTGGGCCATGCTTATTTATTTACCGGCTCTCGAGGCACGGGCAAGACGTCATTGGCCAGAGTTTTTGCCAAAACTCTTAACTGCATTAAAAAAGACAGTGAACCTTGTAACGAATGTCCTTTTTGTCTTGCCGCCAATCAGGGGATCTCGCTTGATCTTATTGAGATAGATGCCGCATCTCGAACCGGAGTTGACGATATTCGGGAGTTAAACGATTCGGCGATGGTTGCCGCGCCAGGCGGAGGGTATAAGATATTTCTTATCGATGAGGTCCACATGCTTTCAAAATCGGCTTTTAACGCTCTACTAAAGACACTTGAAGAACCGCCTAAGCACGTCGTATTCATACTCGCTACGACCGAACCGCACAAAATATTGCCGACAGTGTTATCTCGTGTTCAGAGATTTGATTTCAAGCGGCTGAATCAAGAGCAAATTTCCGAAAAGTTAAAAATGATGGCCCGCAAAGAGGGGATTAAAATAAGCGGTGATGCCGTAAAGACCATAGCCATGTCGGCGGACGGCGCGCTTAGAGACGCGGAGGTGGCTCTTTCAAAAGTTCAGGCTTCCGTCCAATCAGCCGAGGAGATAACGGCTGAAAGTGTTCAGGAAATACTTGGTCTTGCTTCGTACAGATATTATCCGGAATTTGTGGGTTATCTTCTGAACAATGACAGAGTTGGTGCTATGGACTTGATACAGAAAATATATATTTCGGGAACTGATCTGGAAAATTTCACCGGCAACCTGGTGGAGTATATGAGGAATATTCTAATGGCAAAAATAAATCCAGCCGGCCTTGCCTCCGTGAGCGGTATGAACGATGAGGAAACCAGAAATATGTCGGCACTGGGCCAGAATCTGGATAGCCAGCGTCTGATTAAAATGATAGTAAGTTTTTCTAACGCCCGAAATGAGATAAAACACTCCCCCGTACCGCAGTTACCACTTGAATTAACGGTTATTGAACTAACCACTTGATCGTTGATTACCGACTTCGCAAGTCGGTAATCAAAAACCATGGACCATAAAGAACAACTCCTCCAACAGCCAGAAAAAGAATCAAAGATTGAAATTGAGATATTTTTGATCAGCCATGTCGGTCAATTTGATGTGGATGGGTTTAAAAATAAATTTAAACAAGCCGATATCTATGTGCCCGAACAACTGATTTTAACTGATCCGCGTCTTTTAGAGACGGTATTAAATGAAGTATCTCTCGGCAAAAAGAGTCCGGAGGAAGCTTTGAGTGAATTTGGAGTAACTGATGAGGGGTCATTTTATTATTTTACCAAAGCTCAGTTCGATATGATATTTAACAGCGGGAAAAAAATATGGATAGTTGAAGATATTCTTTCTCGGCGGAATGAGGAGATCTTTAATAAAATGTCTGAAAGTTCTGCCAAATATAAATCTGCTCTATCCGTGGAAGAGGCTGTGTCAGCGATCAAAGAATATTTTGTAGCCAGAGGCGAGTTTGAGCGTAAAAGAGAAGAATTCATTTCCAAAAAAATTAAAGAAAGAACCGAACAACTTCAAAATAGCGGCCAAGAAACATCTCAAACTGATAAAATAAAAATATTACTTACTCTCGGGGCAATGCATACCGGGGCTGGGCACATTTTGGAAAGAGAATTTAACGATGTAAAAAATTTATTTAGTTTCGATATGCCGATTAGATTTGGCCTGGGCATAGAAGCTTTACGACGCACACGTTTCGGCCTGGAAATAAACGACAAACTGGCAAAGCGGGCATTGATAGAGGAATATTTAACGCGGTATATTGGCAATAAAATAATTAAAAACCCGAAAAATATTGGGGACTTAAATTATGAAAAAATAATAAGTTTTTTGGTAAAAATAGTCGACGGGTTTGATGAAGACGAGGTGACGGATATTTTAAAACAAATTTATGACGAAAATAAAAACTACAATACCGTCATAGCCTCGGTGTTAGACCGAAAAGGCATCGTAATTCCTGCAGAGGATTTTGTACATAAAGGAAACTAAGTCGATTAAATTAATGACAAACATAATTCTTTTAGGTCTGACATCTTTGCTGGCTGATTTCTCAAGCGAGATGATCCAGCCCTTGTTGCCGTTCTTTATCGTTGCTTTGGGCGGAGCGGGATTGGCTGTCGGGCTGGTTGGCGGGATAGGGGATGCTTTAGCCGCTGTTTTCAAAGTTTTTTCAGGCCATTGGGCTGATCAAAGGAGAAAGTATAAAAGATTTGTTTATCTGGGTTATGGATTTTCGGCAATGGCCAAATTCTTGTTTCCGCTGGTCCAGACCTGGCAGCAGGTTTTTGTTCTAAGGCCGATTGAAAGAGTCGGCAAGGGTTTGCGGGATGCGCCAAGGGACGCCATTGTCTCAGAATCCATAAATGAATCGGCGCGAGGCAGAGGATTCGGTATTCAACGCGCAATGGATAGCTTGGGCGCTATCATCGGGTCTGTTTTTGTTTATATCCTTTTTGTCGATTTCGGACTTGCTTTCCGGTCCATATTTTTAATTGCTGCCGTTGTCGCTTTGGCCGCTCTTATCCCGCTGTTTTTTGTCCGCGAGCCCAAGTCATTGACAGAACGCGAATCAAAACCAACGAAACTCTCATTTAAAAACCTCTCACCACAACTGAAAAAATTCCTTATTGTTGCTACTATTTTTAATTTGGCCAATTTTAATTTTATGTTCTTTGTTCTTAAGGCCAGCGAATCGCTTAAAGACGTTGGCGGTTTGGCGTCTTATCGTTTCCTTAGATTTTTTGTGACCTCGTTTGAGCCGGAAAAACTCGCTATCAGTTTGCCGATATTGTTGTATATCTTTTTCAATATCTTCGACGCATCTCTATCGATGCCGGCTGGGCGATTGTCGGATAAGGTGGGCCGTAAACCGGTTCTGGTTATCGGCTATTCATTATTTGCCTTGAGTTCACTCGGCTTTATTTATGCCGGCAGTTTACTTGCGCTTCTGGGGCTTTTTGCTCTCTATGGGGCATTCAAGGCGTTCATAGATGCCAGTCAAAGGGCCTTCGTTTCTGATCTGTCGGTTGTGGAAGACCGAGCCACTTCTCTTGGTGCTTTTGAAACATCAACCGGCTTGGCTTTAATACCCGCCGGTCTTATCGCTGGCTTTTTGTGGAATATGAATTCTACTTATACTTTTACTTATGGATTTGGTCTTTCTGTCGTTGCCATACTGGCGCTTCTTTTCATAGTAAAGAAGTAATATTTAAACGGGTTTGGGGCATTGATAAAACGCTTTTTTTGAGCGGTAGATTTGTTTATCTGAACCGGGGATGATACAATAAGATAATAATAATCTATGTTCGAATGATTCCCAAAATTCAAGAAAAAGAAAAGGCAATATTGTTAAGAAAAGAAGGGTTTTCGTATACCGAAATCCTTGAACAAGTTCCAGTTGCCAAATCTTCTTTAGCTCTTTGGTTGCAATCCGTTGGATTGTCTAAAAAACAAAAGCAAAGGCTGACCGATAAAAAGCTTGCTTCTGCTCGCCGAGGCGCTCTAAAGAAAAAGGAAGACAGAATATTCAGAACAAAAATAATCAAGGAAAGCGCTGAAAAAGATGTTGGAAAGTTAACTGAAAGAGAAAAATGGCTTATTGGAATTGCATTATATTGGGCTGAGGGTTCAAAAGAAAAAGAATGGAGGCCCGGATCAAGCGCTCAATTTATAAATTCAGATCCACTTATGATCAGGTTTTTTATTAGCTGGTTGTTAAAGATATGTAAAATTCCTGAAAATATGTTAGTATTTGATATATTTTTGCACGAAAACCATAAACATAGAGTCGGTGAGGTTGTTGAATATTGGTCAAGTCAAACTGGTTTTTCTCAAAACTATTTTCAGCACATTTACTACAAAAAGAATAAAGTACATACAAAAAGAAAAAATACAGGCAAATCATATTTCGGTATATTAAAAATTAATATTAAAGCAAGTTCTAGTTTAAATAGAAGAATATCAGGGTGGACAGCTGGTATCATTAAATCAACTTAAATTATTATTGCCGGGTGGTGTAATTGGTAACACGTCTGCCTTTGGAGCAGAAGACTTCAGGTTCGATCCCTGACCCGGCAGCAAAGCTTGCATTGACCACAGAAGTGTGGTATCATTAGGTCATCTTGAGATTCAGATAGGGAGAGGAGATAGACCGTGAGCAAAGCACCCAAGTCGTATCTCAATCGGAGACGACCACCAATCGCAAAAGCAATCGATTTAGAAGGTAACATGCCGATGAGCGAGGCGTTGGAGTCTCTCAAGAAGAAGGGGTACTTTACTCCTCGTCCAAGACCTTGGAAGTTGGGCTACCGCGACCGCGGACTTGGCAGAGGTGATTTCGCAGTTCTTGACCGCTTTGGAGACCTTGTGGCTGAAGTAGCCAATAAGGAAGATGCTGAACTCATAATCTCCGCGGTCAACGCAGTAGTCCTCAAGAAGTAGTTCCGTCGTTATGCAAGAAGTCGTCCGTTGGGCGCACTTCTCAGCGTGACGACTTTTTTGTTTGATTTGACTAGAATCGGCAGATAAAAACTGCTATTATATGGTGAGCCTGTCGAACCATGATTATTCATAATCCAAGTTCTGGTTCGATAAACTCACCACAAGTAACGTCTATCACGGCTCGCAAAAGACCCCCCTTTTTTTTGAATTTGTCTTGGTTGGGAATAGGTTTATAATAGAAATAATATGAAAAAACTTTTTTTAACATTACTTTTGCTGTTGGTGTTTATTTCCGGGTCAAAGTTTGTTTTTGCCTCCAAGCCGTCTATTCTATTATAAAATAACTATAGGAAAAGTATGGCATTCAACCAACCTATGGCTACTTTGGCGAAATAACCCGTAGAGCTTTAAGTGCCACGATACTGCGTTAAGAGTTTGAAAACGTATAAATTTTCCCAATATTCTTTATTGCGCTGATAAAATTCATGCCTGCTACCTGTCCGTCTATGGAGGGAGTGCAGTATTTAAGACAAAAAATCACCGAAAGGTGATTTTTTGTTCTAATGACAATATGGTTTGGGGCGAATTTTTGCTATGATAAAAGCATGCTCGGACCTTTTTATTTTAGTAATTATTACCACATCATTTAAAATGAAAGTAGCTTTTATTCATAACGATAAAAAACTTGGGACCGGCGCCAGTTATATCGCTGATATTGAAATGCATAATCAGAAACCTTTTAATTTATGAAGATTTTCTCAAATGATTATTTTACAAGTCTTCCTAATTCAGCGCTGCATGTGAAGGGCGGACCGGCACGGTTTACTATTGAATTTTCAGCGTTTATTGTCTCGCACGGACACAGCTGGACAGGTCTTCTTCATGGACCGGGTGGAGCGGAGCCGCTTGAGGAACTGTTACGGGTTGATACTGGAAGAAGTTTCTTTAAGATTTCAAGTCAGTCCGCGACACAGGAAGCCCTTCGTAAGGTGTCCGAAGGAGTTGCCCCGGAGGTATTCTTTGCGAAAGATATAGAAACTGTTGCCGAGCTCATGCGGCAAGATTCTCCTGACATTGTGCTCATAAATGGTTTTTCGTCTTTTGCGTGGATTCTGTCCGCCGCCGCCCGCCGCAATGATCTGCCATTCGTTATTCAACATGCGGGAATATGGAAACGCGAGGTAGACGCGTATGGCGATTTATTCTCTCCTGGAGGCCGTGCCATGTGTTATGCTATGGAAAAAGAAGCTGCTGAAACAGCTTCAACTAATATCTTCCTCAATGAGTATAGCCGGGAAGTATTTCAGAACACTGTGCGGCCGGATGTTATGCGCGGTTCAATTATTATACCGCTTCCTCATTCCGGCTGGCCGTTTACTGGAAATTTTATTCCCCAAAAGCGTGATGCCCGTATTTTAGGCGTCGTAGCTCGCTGGGATCGTATTAAAAACCAAGGCGCAATTCTTGCTGTTGCCGAAGAGGTCAACAGACAGAGACTGCCATGGCGCATACGCTCTGTAACGGAAATTCCCGATACCCCGGTGCAGGCAGACTTTAAAGCACGGTACCGAGAACTTATTGATATTTTGCCCCATATGAAGCGTGAAGCTCTGCGAGAGTTCTACGGATCGGTTGACATGATGATATTGCCTTCTCATTTTGATGTTTCGCCAACTGTTGTTATGGAAGCCGTGTCGGTTGGGATTCCTACACTAATTTCCCCGAATGTCGGCTGGGTTAGCGAGTATATGGAATGCGGAATGGGGGATTGGATCGTCCCTTTTGATAATCCCGGCAATGTGATTCGGCGTATACGGGAACTTTTTTTGCGTACCGCGTGGCCCGAAGCCTCACAATTCGCAGAACATATCAAAAAACGGCATGAGCCATTTACTGTTTTTTCTTATTATCTGGATCTGTTTGAACAGATTATAAAAATGTCATAAAGTAAAATACATGCGGATCGCGCAACTCGTATCAAATTATCACCCGACAAATCCCCTTGCAAGCAAGGCTATTTATTCTCATGTTGGTTCGCTTAGCGAGGGTCTGCAGCATCTAGGGCATGAGGTCCATCTTTTTGGTGCGACTGATTCTGTGACGAACACCATCCTTCACTCAATAGGGCCGGCTTTATCACAAGTCGAGCTCCCGGATGATATTCGTAAGTACTATATGTTTGAACACGCTTCTCGGTGTTATGAGTTCGCTCGAAATAATGTTGACATAATTCATTCTCATTTTACGATTATCTCGTCGTTCTTTAATAATCTGATCGATGTTCCTACTGTTGTGTCGGTACATAGCCCGATAGAAGATCGTGTTCGCTCGATTCTGGAATTGCACAAAAATAATCGGTATATTTCGTTTTCATTGGCGCAGAGAAAGCAGATGCCCAATCTCAATTGGTACGCGAACATTTATCACGGAGTAGATACGAACATTTTCGCCTTTGAACCAGAACCTGAAAAGTATCTCGTGTTTCTGGGCCGCATTACGCAGGATAAGGGAACAACTTTTGCGATAGAAGCCGCAAAGGCGACCGGAATCCCACTTCTAATTGCGGGAGCGAGTTATCCCGAAGAAGGATACTGGCAAAAATATGTCGAGCCGCATATCGATGGCAAAAGTATACGATATGTCGGCGAGATGCCATTTTACAAAAAAATTCAACTTCTTCAAAAAGCGAAGGCCTTATTGTTTCCTAGTAACGTGAGTGAAGTATTTGGTTATTCAATGATTGAAGCTATGTCATGCGGAACTCCTGTCATCGGATTTGATAACGGTTCCGTTTTGGAAATCGTTAGGCATGGAGAAACAGGATTTGTCGTTAATGATGTAGATGGAATGATTGACGCAATACGGCATATTAACGATATTGACAGGACCAAAGTGCGCAAGCGTGCGGAGATGTATTTCAGTTTGGATAAAATGGTTGCCGGATATGAAAAAATATATAGACGAATTCTCAGCGATCGCGAATTCCAGGATAGTAAATCCAAATAGTCGGTTGCGCGCCGTTCTGTTTTTACGACCAGGACGGGTCAAATTTTAGAATCTGCAAAATCACATGAACAACTACGGAAACAATTTAGTTAGAGACTTGGTACTCGTTATATTTAGCGTTTTCATAGCCATTATCCTCGCCAAAACCGGAGCTCTTCAAGACTTAATCACATCAACTCAAGAAGTGAGGTTTATCGGCAGTTTTATTGCCGGCATTTTCTTCGTATCTGTTTTTACCGCGGCTCCTGCCACCGTAGCTCTGGGAGAAATAGCCCAATCAAATTCGATTATTATGGTAGCTATTTTGGGTGGATTAGGTGCCCTGATCGGAGACCTGATAATTTTCCGCTTTGTAAGAGACAAGGTTTCCCAGGACTTTTCTTATCTGGTTAAGATATCAAGGACGGAAAGATTCTTTTCAGTTTTTAAGTTAAAACTTTTCAGGTGGCTTATCCCTTTTGTGGGGGCCCTAATAATAGCTTCGCCATTGCCTGATGAGATTGGGGTGGCAATGCTGGGTTTATCAAAGATGAAAAATTCGTATTTTATTTTATTGTCATTTCTTTTAAATTCCGCCGGGATATTGATAATCGGGTTGATTGCTAAAACTCTATGATCCAGAGAACTAAAGAGGAACAACTATTTTGGGCTCTACCAACTTCAAGGGTTATCGAAGTATTAGAAACTGACGCTCGAAGCGGTCTTTCAGAAACCGAGGCGGAAAGGAGAATAAAAGTTTTCGGGCCTAATGTAATTGAAAAGCCCCGGCAAGCTCCCGGACTTTTTATTTTATTAAACCAATTCAAAAGCCCACTGATTTTGATTCTGTTGTTTGCCGGCATTGTCACCTTATTTATTGCTCACTATCGCGATGCACTTTTTATATTCGCAGCTGTAATTGCCAATGCTATCCTCGGTTTTTATCAGGAATATAAAGCCGAGAGAGCGTTAGCAGAACTTAAAACATATCTTAAGCAGAGAGCAAGGGTTATTCGTGATGGCATCGAACGTGAAATAGATGCTGCGGAATTGGTGCCTGGAGATATTATTCATCTTGCCCAAGGAGATCGTATCCCCGCTGACGGACGGCTTTTATTTGTTAATGACCTGCAAATTGACGAAGCAATTCTTACGGGAGAATCTCTGCCGGTATCAAAATCAGTTGATCCAGTAAATGTAGAGGCAGTTATTGGTGATCAGTACCCTATGGTTTTTGCCGGAACCCTTGTGACACAAGGTATTGGTACTGCGGTTATATGTCGAACTGATTTTGCGACAGAACTGGGAAAAATTGCAACTTTGGTCTCGGAGTCACGGGGGGAAGAAACTCCGCTACAAAACGCAATCAAGCGTTTTAGCACAAAAGCGGGAATCTTTTTGTGCATCCTTACGCTTATCGTTTTTGGTATAGGTCTTGCTTTGGGATATTCACGCGTGGATATGTTTTTAACATCCGTGGCAATCGCCGTTTCGGCCGTTCCTGAGGGTCTGCCAGTAGCCATGACGGTTATCTTGGCAATAGGAGTTCAGCGTATGGCACGGCGCAAAGGCGTTATCAGAAAACTGATTGCGGCGGAAACATTGGGAGATACCAGCGTAATTCTCACTGATAAAACAGGGACATTAACAATGGCAAAAATGGAATTAAGCAAGGTGCTTCCGATTGAA
>MGJU01000009.1 GCA_001794435.1 Candidatus Yanofskybacteria bacterium RIFCSPHIGHO2_02_FULL_43_17 | reverse complement strand
ATAAAACAGGGACATTAACAATGGCAAAAATGGAATTAAGCAAGGTGCTTCCGATTGAAGGCGTGGAAGAAAAAAATCTGCTTGAATTAGCTCTCATTAACACCAATATCTTAATAGAGAACCCCAACGATCCACCGGCAGAGTGGCGAACCAGCGGACGAATACTGGAGACAGCATTAGTGAGGTCGGCTGCCCTTCGAGATATATTTGTGGAAGATGTTAAGAAAAGAACCTCAATCTTAAATTCACTGCCGTTCAATGCGGCTAATAAATTTTCCGCTTCACTGATACATGACGGAGAAAAACATTTACTTTTATTCTTCGGCGCGCCGGATGTTTTTATCGGCCATTCGACATTAAGCCCCACTGAACAGGACGCTGCTTTAAAAGAAATCGGTTCTCTCGCTGAATCCGGGGAACTTGTAGTTGGAGTGGCGATAAAAGAAATTGAAAAAAAAGAAGATTTCACTTTTTCGAAGGACTTGGAATTAGCGAATCTTGTGTTTCAAGGCCTAATTACCATGCGTGATCCGGTCAGACCGAATGTTAAGCAGGCGGTCCGTAAAGTGCAAGAATCTGGCATAAGAGTAATAGTCATGACTGGCGATCATCGCGGCACGGCCGAAGCTGTAGCGAAAGAAGTTGGCCTTGAAATTGAGAAGGAAAGCGTTCTTGATTCTTCAGAACTTCGCCTACTTTCGGATGCGGATCTCAAAAAGCGTTTACCGTCTCTACGAGTTATTTCTCGCGTGTCACCACTGGATAAGACGAGAATTGTAAAAGCATTCCAAGAAACAGGAGAAGTTGTGGCAATGACTGGCGACGGCGTAAACGACGCGCCGAGTATTAAACAAGCCGACATAGGGATTGCTATGGGTTCGGGAACAGAAGTGGCGCGCGATGTCGCAGACCTTGTCTTATTGGATGACAATTTCGAAACTATCGCTGCTGCAGTGGAGGAGGGGCGTCAAATAATGCACAACATACGCAAGGTTATCGTATATCTTCTTTCTGATACAGCCGACGAGCTTTTTTTGATCGGCGGGGCTTTAATAACCGGTTTAGCTCTTCCGTTGAATGCGCTTCAGATTTTGTATGTGAATTTTTTCTCGGACAGTTTTCCGGCTGTTGCGTTCGCTTTTGAAAAGGATATTGACGGTTTAACTTACCGTCCCCAGAGCACAAAAACCGGCCTCTTTGATCCTATGATGAGATTCTTAATTTTATTCATTGGCCTTTCCACAAGCGCACTTTTATTTGTATTGTACTGGTTATTATTACGAGCCGGTTTTCCGGAAGATCTTGTAAAAACATTTATTTTCGCCAGTTTCGGAAGTTATACCTTATTTTTAGCTTTTTCACTTAGAAGCTTAGATAAAAATATCTTCAAATACCCTGTTTTTTCAAATCGTTATCTGGTCGGTGGTGTAGGTATTGGATTGGTTCTTATGGTTACGGCTATCTATACTCCATTTATGCAGTCTTTGCTAAAAACAACCCCATTGCCTTTCTACTGGCTTTTAGGAGTTGTACTAATTGGCCTAGTTAATATTCTAGTAGTTGAGTTTGGGAAATGGATTTTCCGTGGCAAAAGATTAGTAGAAAGGGTAAGCTAGACGAATAAAACTGAGGTAGAATGAGTGGCGCCCGCACGTATTAAACGCGCGGGCGCATTTTCGGCTAGGCCACCTTTGATTTTGCGGGCGCCTTTGCCGGCGGTGATGTCTTCGGCTTCGAAGGCAATTCCTTCAGATCATTTCGATCCTCTTCGGTTAACGGAGCGACCTTTGACATCACTTCTGGAAAGCGTTTTCCATTCGAACCGAAGACGCTCCATGAGCCGGACCAGAATTTCTCTTTCTCTTTCTGGTCTAGGCGGTAGGTCGCAAGGCCCAGCTCGCCTTTGCTTGCAACGAATGCAATGGCAAGAACGTCATTCTCCAGGAAACCAATTCCTCTGGCAGTGACTTCGCCTCCCTTGTTGACCCACAGGACATCGAGCGAATCGCCGTTAGAGCTGATTGTCACGGCCTGCTGGTACTGATCCCCGTCGGCATTGATGCCGACAGAAACATAGATTCCCTCGATTTCTTCGAGCACGATCCCCGGCACCGAAGGCACTGCTTCCGCTTGTGGTGCTGGCGGAACCTGGGGCTGTGGCATCTCCTGTGCCAAACCGAACGACGGAAGAACGAAACCGAGCATTGCGACGATCAAACTGACGAGCCCTTCCTTCATGACACACCTCGATTCCCAGGTTCTTGTGGCCAAATTGCCAACGAACTCGGATACCTATATTGTACGCCTATTTATATGAATCGTCAATACCCGTGGGTAATGTGCCGGATAAGTACACCGGTAACACTTTTTATATATGGGGGGCAACTCGACAAAGTATACCCCATAGGGGTATACTTTAAATATGGAAAATCAAAATTTAAAAAAGCGGCTTATCAAGCGCCTCCGTATCATTGCCGGCCAAATTAGAGGAATAGAGAAGATGGTTGAGCAAGACAAGTATTGTGTGGATATTATTACCCAGTCTTTGGCAGTTAAAGAAGCTTTGTCCGGTATTGAAAATATTGTTTTGGAAAAACACCTTTCAACACACGTGGTGAAACAAATGAAGTCTAACCAGACAGAGAAAGCGATTCGCGAAATTCTTGAAATTCATAGATTATCAAAGAGAAAATGATTAACCCGGCATTAAAAAGACCAATTATGATAGGTATTCTGGGAACACTGGTTCTCTTGGCGATTTATTTTACCGTCGTTAGTTTGATATCTGATACTCAATTGGCCGTCAGCCAATTTGAAAAATTTTGGTATTATATTGTGTTTTTGGCAGTTGGTTTCGGAGTTCAGGTCGGGCTCTATATTTACCTTAGACAAGCAATTCGTCTCACGGAGGGTTCAGGAAAAATAATTGCTGTTTCCGGAGGTACTTCTACCGCGGCGATGATCACCTGTTGCGCTCATTATTTGGCCAACATCGCGCCATTGATAGCTACGGCCGGCGTGATTACTTTTTTAACACAATACCAAGCTCAATTCTTTTGGATTGGCTTGGCTTTCAATATCGGCGGAATTGCTTATATAGCCAATAAAGTTCGTAAAGTTTCTAAGTATATATAAAAATATTAACGCAACAAAGAAATGAAGAATATTATTGTCATCATGGTAACTTTTGTAGGAATTACTGCTCTTGCTGTTTATATTATTAATACCTCATCTGAACCTTTAACTGAACCGTCGCTATCACCGACAATAGGGAATGATCAATTGCCAAGCAATCTCGAATCTCAAACCAATAACGAGGGATCCGTAAGCATAACAGCAACTCCCAAATTATTGGAAGAGATTCTGGGGTTTGAGGTAGTAATGGATACACACACGATAGAACTATCTGAAGATATGGTCGAGGTTGCAGTATTAATTGCTGACGGAAAAGAATATAAACCCGTTTCTTGGGAAGGTGCCGGACCCGGAGGCCATCACAGAGAGGGGGTGTTGAGATTCCAACAGATAATTCCAAGACCAGGGGGGGTAATTCTAAAAATAAAAAATATCGACGGTATCCCCGAGAGGTCGTTTCAGTGGCAATTAAATTAAAATTTTAACAATAAAAATATGGGAAAATTATCAATTAAGAAATATAGTTCACTTTGCGCATTAGGCGGTGTGGTGGCATATACCACTTGTTTGATATATGGTACAACTCTTACCAGTAAAGCTGCCGAGCTTCACCATGCAATTTTTGAGTTATTGCCGGGATTTACCTGGCTTAACTTTGGAAGCTTCGTCGTTGGAGCGATTACTATAGGAGTTTGGTCCGGTATAGGAGGCGCATATATTGCGTGGATGCATAACACAAGTCTTACTAATAAATAAATTAAGGTAAATACAGTGCTTTTACCATCGTATGGGTGCTTGCACTATTTCTAACGAGATGAATCTGATCTACAAAATATTTAAAATTACATTCTTTGTTTTTCTGGACGTAAGCGGGATATTGTTGGGCGTATTTCTAATCGGTCTTGGTTCGGCAGTGATATTTGGTTGGCAAGTTACCGATTGGATGGGCTGGCTGCTGCTGGCTATCGGTGTCTGTGCCTTTTTGCTTCATCTCGGTCATTACTTTAATCTCAAATATATGCATTGGCTTTTTGGCAGCAATTACTTTATTCAGAAGTAGTTTGGTTGCCTGGCGAAATATTTTTATTCTTCACTTATGGATCACAGTCATGTTGAAAAAAATCAGTGTTCTTGTGGCGAGAAGTGTTTATGTTCTGTCGCTGAAAAGCTGACCGTTTCTTGCGGCTGCGACGTGGAGGCCAAGCAAATTGAGTACCAAATGGATATGACATGCTGTCATACCGAGCATGCACATAACAAAAAATCCACGGAAGAGCCAAGACAGAAAAATGGCAAAAAAGTCATCTATACCTGCCCGATGCATCCGGAGGTCATTCGGAATGAACCGGGGCTTTGTCCCGGCTGTGGGATGGCGCTGATTCCTAAAGAAGAGCCGGACGATTACGATGTTTCAGAATTGAGCCACAAGGACCACGAGACGGCGATGACTAGTCCGCAGATGGCGAAAAAAATGGAGCAAGACATGCGCCGGCGGTTTTGGGTCTCATTTTTGTTGTCTATTCCGATTTTTCTGTATTCACCGGTTGGAGAAAAAGTTTTTGGAATAATTCTACCCTCTCCAATTCCGATAAATTGGTTGCTCTTTATACTGACTACGCCCATTGTTTTCTGGACCGGTTCCATTTTTATCACCGGCACTTACTATTCGCTCAAGGCGCGCAAGCTGAATATGTCGGTACTTGTCGCTACCGGCGTGCTGGCGGCATATCTTTTCAGTGTTCTACTAACCGCAATTTGGCCGGGATCGGAAACATTTTATGAGGCGGCGGCATTGCTTGTGACTTTTGTGCTCTTTGGCCATTGGATGGAAATGAAATCCCGACGCGGTACATCCGACGCACTTCGCGCGCTCTTTGATCTGGTGCCGCCGCAGGCAATCGTTATCAGAGACGGAAAAGAAATTAACGTTTTAAGTTCAGCAATCATAAAGGACGATATTGTGGTAATAAAACCAGGCAACAAGATTCCGGTTGACGGCGAGGTGGTTGAGGGGGAAACATACATTGACGAGTCATTAATAACGGGAGAGTCGCTTCCCGTGCATAAAAAATTAGGCAACAGTGTCGTCGGGGGGTCTATCAACCAGAGCGGCTCTATTAAATTCAAAGCCGTAAAAGTAGGCAGCGAAACAGTGCTGGCGAGCATTATTAAAATGGTTGAAACCGCTCAGAATTCTAAAGCTCCGGGCCAGCGTATTGCCGATCGGGCGGCCGGATATCTTGTAATTGTGGCCATCGGTTCCGGTCTTTTGGCGTTTTTTGGTTGGTATTTTATCGCCAGCGCGGCTCTTATTACCGCTTTGACATTTGCGGTCTCAACGGTGGTGATTGCCTGTCCGGACGCTTTGGGTTTGGCTACGCCGACAGCTGTTGCCGTAGGCACTGGAATCGGGGCTAAGCACAACATCCTCATAAAAGATGCGGCTACGCTGGAGAATGCGGCAAAGATAAATGCCATCATTCTTGATAAAACCGGCACTCTTACTAAAGGACAGCCCGAAGTGACTGACGTAGTTTCGTTTCTGGAATTTAAGGATCAAAAAACTAGAGACAGAATTTTACAAATAGCGGCTTCTATCGAAAAAAAGTCGGAGCATCCATTGGCGAAAACCATTACTGAAACGGCAGAAAAGAGCGGTCTGGCCACATTTGATGTTCAAAAATTCGAAGCGATAGCCGGCCAAGGCGTGAAGGCGTTGATTGTCGGTCTGGCCGCCGGCATAGGGAGAACATCATCTCACCCGCTTGATACGGCAATAAAACGACAAGCGGAAGAATTAAAAGTATATCAACCGGAAATTCAAGAGTTTAAGGCAACTCCCGGATTTGGATTAAGCGGAAAAATAAAAGAAGGAGAACAGGTTATACTGTTTGGAAATCAGAAATTAATGGAGTTGAATCAGGTTTCTGTTCCCGCGGAGGTTGATCAAGAAACCAAGCGTTTACAGGGAAATGGCAAGACTGTGATGTTACTCGCGCTTGACCAAGAGATTATCGGAGCGATAGCTGTTGCCGACGCAGTTAGAGAAACTTCTCATAAAACAATCCGGGAATTAAAAAGAATAAAAATAGAAACTATTATGCTTACCGGCGATAATCAGCAGACGGCGGAAGCAATCGCAAAACAACTGGGAATTGATCGTGTATTTGCGGAGGTTTTGCCTGCTGAAAAAGCCAATTGGGTTAAAAAACTTCAAGGCGAGGGTAAGTTTGTGGCAATGGTTGGCGACGGTATTAATGATGCGCCAGCGTTGGCGCAAGCCGATATCGGCATTGCCATCGGAGCTGGTACGGATGTGGCCATTGAAACAGGCAATATCGTGCTTATGAAATCCGACCCTTACGATATTGTTGCGGCTATTAGATTGAGCAAGGCGACGGTCGTCAAGATGAAGCAGAATCTTTTCTGGGCGGCGATTTACAATATGTTGGCCATACCAGTGGCCGCGGGCGTATTTTACAATTCTTTGGGATGGTCATTGCGACCGGAAATTGCGGCTCTGCTGATGTCCGCCTCGTCTATTATTGTGGCTACAAACGCGGTATTATTGAAGAGAGTTGAGTCCAATCTTAACCAGTAAGAATCAGAGACTCATGGGGAATAAAATAAAAAGTTTTTTTACGAGATACTACGATGATATAGGGTCGCTGATTTTTGGGTTTATGCTAATCCGAATAGTGATGGGGTTGATTTTTGGAGCAGGGGTGGTGGTTTTCTGGAAGCTCAATATTTTAGACTATAATCCTACCGCGATTGTTTTTTTAATTTTGCCGGTCTATTTTGCTGTAAATTTTTCTTGGTTTTTTCTGGGGAAAATCAAAATTCTCAGGAAGATTATTTTAGACAGCCAGCTTGTGGTGGACATCATCTTTATTACTCTCATCATTCACTATTCTGGAGGACCGCATAGCGACATGTTCTTTCTCTATGTTTTTCCGGTAATTTCAGCTATTGTTATTGCTCCATTTGCTCCGCTTGCAGCCGGTTTAACGGCGTTACTCTTCTACGGCTCATTGTTATATCTAGAACATCTGGGGATTGTTTCTAATATCCAAGATATTCAAGGAATACAACATCTAGGACTTCAAAACGATGAAAAAATAAGAGTAGGAATATTTGTTATGCTGATTTCGGTTTTAAATTTTCAAACCATTTATCTGATGAACTTGGTTAAGAAAAAAGAGGAAGAAATAGTGAAGATCAAGGATGAGTTTATTTCAATTGCTTCACATCAATTAAAAACACCCGTGGCCTCGATCAATTGGCTGATAGAGCTTTTTAAAAAATCTCTAGACGGGGAATTGGATGAAAAGCAAAAAGGTATATTTGGCCAAATATCCGATTCGATTGGAGGGCTGGATAAGCTTGTAAACGATCTTCTCGATCTTTCAAGGATGAAATTGGGTACAAATGTCAAAAACATTCAAGAAATTAATCTTTCCCGATTCATTAGAGATTTCGTAAACGATATTATGCCCTATGCCGACAGCAAAGGAAAGAAGATACTTTTTGATACCAAGGATGATCTGTCAATAACTTCTGACCCCAAAATGTTGTACGATATTCTTGGGAACCTTGTTACAAATGCCATCAAATATTCTCCGATTGATAGTCCTGTTATAATTGATTTTAAAAAAGAAGGTAGTTTCGTCAGAATCGCGGTAGTTAACAGGGGGCCGGTCATACCGGAAGACGAGCAAAAACATCTTTTTGAGAAGTTTTTCAGGGGTGAAAGCGGACGGATTAAAGAAACAGAAGGTACTGGACTGGGTCTTTATATTGTTAAGATTTATGTTGAAAATTTAGGCGGAAAGGTGGGATTCGATTCCGAAGACAGGAGAACGGAGTTTTGGTTTACGCTTCCAATATCCAATGAAAAGCGCGATGTGGTCGGCCGCGCTGATCGATGATAATGATATAAAAATATGGACTAGATTAACAATAAATAATCAGGTTGAATTTAAATTTAAAATTTAGCGATTTAAAATATGGAAAAAAATATAAATTGGTTAGATCGGTTAATGCGCATTGCTCTTGCGGCGATATTGGTTTTTGCCGCAGTTGCTTTATTTAAACATCCGGTGGCCCGTGTCTTAGGCGTAGTCGGAGCTTTATTTGCCCTATGGGAAGCTTTTTCGGCCAAGTGCTATCTTGCGACTCATTTGGGCTCAAGAAGCATCACTGAGAGGTTGGGCGAGAGTTCGCTTTACCTTCTTGGGTTAGTTGCTATACAAATGACATTGGCTTATGAATGGTGGTCGGCGGGATGGGAAAAAGTATCAAGTCCCGAATTTGTGGACGGTATTAACGGTACGCTCGGATTTTTTGCCAGTAAAAACCCGTTCCCGTGGTATAAAGATTTTCTTCTTGGTTTTGCCACTCGCAATTCGACCCTTTTTGCATATACGGTTGAATGGAGCCAGATAGCCATAGCCGTTACGCTTGCTATTGCCGGCGTACTGTTTATTTATTCAAAAAAATCAGCTGTCAAAAAAATTGCCCTGAAATTATCCAGTCTGGCTTTAATCGGCGGAATATTAATGAATGCAAATTTCTATCTTGCCGCCGGTTGGACAGGGCCAGGCACTCATGGGATTAATTTGGTTATGTTCTGGATCCAAGGCATCCTTCTTTATGTGTGGCTTTATCGCGTCGGTCAACAAAATTAGCCATTGAAACTACTAAGATTTTTCAGGAGAATAAAAAAGTATTTAACACGCTACAATCCTCACGTGGAAGTTCGGATTTCTAAAAACAATTTGGCGGGAAATTTAAAAGAATATCAACGGCAATATCCAAAATTTTCATTCGCACCTGTTTTAAAAAGTAATGCTTACGGTCACGGACTTACTTTAGTTGCACAGATTTTAGATAAAGAAAATATCGCCTTTTTTGTCGTAGATTCTTTGTATGAAGCCATGATTCTTCGAAACGAAGGTGTTAAGTCTGAAATTTTAGTCATTGGATATGTCTCGGCCGAAAATATTAAGAGCACCAAAATTTCAAATACCGCCTTTACTATAACCAGCATCGAACAGTTACAAGAACTTGCGAGAACGATAACTATGCGTGTAAAAATTCATTTGAAGGTGGATACAGGAATGCACCGTCAGGGAGTGTTGCCTAATCAAACCGAAGAAGCCATTAAAATTATTAAGGCAAATAAACATATAGAGCTAGAGGGAGTGTGCTCCCACCTTGCAGACGCAGATGGTTCTGACAAAGGATTTACAGAATCGCAAATTCAGCGATGGGAACAAGCGGCGGACTTAATTAAAAGCAATTTCTCCATAATTAAATATTTTCATCTAGCAAACACCGCAGGAACTTTTTATTCTGACCGGGGTTGTTGCAACGTTGTTCGGTTGGGGATTGGTTTATATGGAGTAAACTCCTCTCCATTCTCAAAATTACATCTGAGGCCCGTACTTCAAATGCAAACCATTATCAGCTCCATAAAAGCCATTCCGGCGGGTGAATTTGTCGGATATAATATTACTTATCAGGCGGAAGGGCCGATTAAGGTGGCGACTGTTCCGGTTGGTTACTTCGAAGGCGTTGATAGGAGGCTGTCTAATTGTGGTTTTTTCAAAATCGGCAATAATTACTGCCCGATTGTCGGCAGAGTTAGTATGAACACTACATCCGTAGACATAACTTCTTTGCCCGACCCAAGATTAGGCGATCCGGTAATTATCATAAGCAATAATGCGGATGATAAAAATTCTGTTGAGAATACAGCTAAAATTGCGCATACTATTTCGTGGGAGATCTTGGTTCATATTCCGCAACATTTGAGACGAATAGTGGTTGAGAACTAGTGATGACAAATTAAGTATTCCCGATTAATTGTTTATTGTTAGGAGGTGGGGTTGAAAAAACCGACAGGAGATTTACACTTCATATATGCGAGCAAAAGAATTTAAAAAAGGGGAAATTTTTGTTGTTTTGAGGAATCTTTTAATTATTGAGGCGCTAGCCTATCTGATTTTTATGGGCTTGGCTTTATCGGCTGATTGGGGTGAAATATATAAAGGCTCTGTTCTGGCTCGCTATATCCGATTTGAGATAGTTGAATTCTCTTTACTGGGGCTCGCCCAATTAGGGCTGATCGTTTTAGTTTTTGCCAGATTACTGAGCCGGGAAAAGGACATAGGCGAATTTATTAAATCCGGTGAACATGAAAAATTAGAGTTTAAAACCTCTTTCCGTTGGGACACAAAACGCAATCAAACCAACAAAGAACTTGAAAAAACAGTTATGAAGACGGTGGCTGCTTTTTTAAACTCGGATGGGGGTTCTTTGCTAATTGGCGTTGATGATGAAGGCAATCCAGTAGGGCTTGAAGACGATTTTGCTTCTCTTGCTAAACCGGACATTGATGGCTTTGAAAATCATTTTAACAATATTTTCAGTACGATGGTCGGGCCGGAGTTTAGACGGCTGGTTAAACTGACTTTTAACAATATCGATGATAAAACTGTTTGCGTGGTGGATGTTAAGCCAAGTCGCAAACCGGCATATTTAAAAACAGGAAATGGCGAAGATTTCTATATCCGTACGGGCAATGTATCAACTCCTCTTAAAATGAGTGAAGTCGCCACCTATATCTCATCGTGGCGGTTAAAGTAGTTTCTATTTTTTAACTACTACCATCGCCGTTCTTATCGGCGGCAGAGACGCAATAAAAAATCCTATTTGCAAGCAAGCTCGCAATTTGGCGGGATATAAGTTGGATTAGGGCCAGGTTCAGAATCTAGGTCAAACATTTTTTTAATTAAGGCCTTGGTAACACTCTTATCATCTCTGTTCAGATTGCCTATTTGAGAGACAAGATCTTTTGAATTACCGAAAGATTGGATGGCGCCTTGGATGGCTTTTTTATCCTTGGCCGGGATATCTTCATTTTGAAGCAGGCTTAGCGCCGTATCAGAGAAGAACTTGTCTAACAGGTCATACTGTGAATTTAGGTTATCTATTACTATCTCTTTTTGTGTTTTTGGAAAAGCAAGTCCGCTTATGTTTTTAGTCGTCGAATCCCACAGGTTGCTTATAAAACCGTTTCCGCTTGTAACTGAAAATATGATACCTAATATTAATACCAAACCTACTATGTAAGCCATATTACTGCTGCACACAGCTTAAGGGGATATCTCCCGTGTAGCCGACTGTTGCCGCATTTCTCATGGATTGGTTGCCTGCTCCGGCGCTGTTTACTGCGTCGTATCGTTCTGCCGTCGTATCCCCGTTTTGCCATAAAGCAATAAGATCGCCGCTGTTGGGATTATCGTTCCCATTACTAACACTTATTGTGGCGTTAAACCCGGCTGATTGGAGCTCCTCGGCTACATAGCCAAGGAAAATAGAAGAATTCTCCCAAGTATTGGGCTCATTAGCTATTCCTCCAGGATTACTGTCAATAACTGCGTCAATAGCGTCCTCAAGATCTCCGGCATAATTTGCAACAGTGCCGCCGGGATCACGGCAAGCGCCGGTTCCTCCGCCTCCGCCTCCGCCACCACCGCCAGGAGTTGGCGAAGTTGTTCCTATTCCCGGTAAAGTAAATCTTCCCCCTACCAAGTCAGGATTTATCGTGTAGAGAATAATATATGCCGCAAGCAGAACGATGGCTCCGGTGATGGCGTTGGTTATTCGATCTCTAGCTTCATTTACTTTTGCTGTATTTCCGGCGGCAGTGAACCACTGGAATCCGGCATAAAATATCATTACAAAAACTACAATACCCAGGATATTGAGGGACCAAGTGAATATTGTCGATATGAGTTGGCCGAAATTAGGAAGTCCTTCGGTCGGTATGTTCGGTCTTGTGGCTGTGGCCGTATCAAATGGCGTGCCGCCAACCGTGATAGTCAAGCTTATCCCGCTACCACCGAAATAAGTCCCGCTTGAGGCGGTTACTGCTATTTCGTATTCGCCCGCCGGGATGTTTGCGGGAACTTGGAAACTGACTTCGGTTTCGTTCTGGTTTATATTTCCGGTGATCTGAAATGTTCGAGCGGAGGATCGGAGCTCTATGTTTGGGGTCAATTCTGAGCCAAAAATGCTTACGGATTCTCCCGGCACGGATTGCTGCGGCTCCACCCCCATAATAACCGGCGCTCCGCTTGCGGTTAATGAAAATAGTCCCAAAAATACAGAGAAGAAAATAAGAACAGAAATAGAGTAAATGGTTTTGTGGTTCATCATTATTTTCAGTATACTACATTGGTATGAAAGGTGTTAATAAACAAATCCACAGGACACAATTCTGTATCCTGTCTCGCACCCTTGTTTTTTTATTGCTATTGGCTATTGGCTATTGGCTAATGGCTAATTTTTCTTATGCCGGTATTCAGGAGGAAATAGCCGAACGACAGAAACAGATAGAAGAACTGCAGAAACAAATAGAAGGCTATCAGAACCAAATAGACGTTTCCCGGGGCCAGTCAAGAACTCTTGAGAACGAGATAAAGCAATTGAACGCCAAGATAAGTCAAATAACCCTTGAAATAAAAGGACTTGAGCTTTCCGTCAATAAAACCGAATTGGAAATAAGGGAAACCGAGAGTAAGATAAGCGACTCTGAAGACGCAATAACCAAGCATAAGGACGCGTTGGGCCAGTATATAAACATTGCTTACCAGAACGACCAAACCACCCTTACGGAGATATTATTTAACAACGAGAACTTGTCTGATTTTTTCAATTATCTGAATGATCTTCAGAATACACAAGATAATCTTAAAACAACTATTCAAGGAATCAAAACCCTGAAAGCTGATCTTGAAGAAAATCAGATAGCACTTGAAGGCAAAAAGACCGACTTGGAATATTTGATAGGCATCCAAGCGGTTCAAAAGAGAAGCTTGGGTATCAACAGGGGAGAGAAGGACAAATTGCTTAAAGAAACCAAGGGCCAAGAGTCTAAATTCCAAGAATTGATAAAACAATCTCAAAAGGATATTGAAAAGATCAGGGAACAATTAACCTTCCTTCATCAGCACGGTATTACTGCCGAAGACGCGGTGAGATATGCCCAGCTCGCCGCCATCAGAGCGGGCATAAGGCCGGCTTTTCTTCTTGCTATTTTAGAAATAGAATCTCGGCTTGGCCAGAATGTTGGCACCGGTAATTGGAAAGACGATATGTACGAATGCTATATTCGGCTTGGAACCAAATATTATCCAAACCGCAAGGCACACTATCTCCAGCGGGCGGAAACGGAGAAAAACGCTTTCTTTGCCATTATAGGCAAATTGGGGCTTAATCCGGATTCGGTGAAAGTGTCGCGCGAACCGAATTATGGCTGTGGAGGAGCAATGGGTCCGGCTCAGTTCATACCCTCAACGTGGCTGGCTTATGAAGAAGAGGTGGCTCGTCTCACCGGCCACAATCCGCCTAATCCGTGGAACATAGAGGATGCCTTTATGGCGTCGGCTATTAAATTGGCTAAAGGAGGCGCCGATAAACAGACAAAAGCGGCAGAAAGCGGCGCCGCGAGGGCGTATATCGGCGGAAACACAAAATGTTCATCCAATATATGCAATTATTATTCGAGAGTCGTTCTCAATAAAGCTGATGAGTTGGAAAAGAACTTGTAAAACGTTGCTATAAAATGCTAACCTACCACCATGTCCTTTGATAAATTGAGGCGTCTCACAATGAAAAGATCTCCACCCGTATTTGTTCTCCTTGTTTTTTTATTTGCAGTCGCATCCATTTCTGTTTTTGGGAACATGAGCACGTCGATCTCAACAGACACTGCTCCCACTATTGCCGAGAACATCTCTTTGCAACCGCCAAACATTTTGAACAAACTTTCTGAAAAAGACGATGAACTGGCAAGGGTACCCGTCTCGATGGGTTCAAAAGAGATTGTTTATTACGAGAATAGATATACGATTTTATCGTATAAAACCCAAGCCGAATGCGACCAAAAAAGGGGTTTGTGGGACAACAAAGAACGAGTTTGCAAAGCGTCAACAAGAAAAAGATTAAATGAGCAAGAAATGGTTATCGGGTTAAAACTGCTGAACACCGAGACTAAAGAAGTTCAGGTAATTGCCGTTCAAACCAAAATTACAGCAAACGGGGTAAGCATTGTTGCGCCCAACGGTTATCAGATCGAAATAGTCGAACGGCCGAACGGCATAAGATGGAATTGGTGGAATACGCTCTATCGAGTCGTAGCACCTGCGAATACGGTGGTCATCAAGAACAACTTTCCCAGAAAGGAAACAGAGCCGGTGTCCAGAATAGTTCGAGGGAAAGTAGTAAGAGAAACAAAAAAAGTTGTTAAAGGATTTCTTTACGTGCCTCATTCGGAATATTTTGAATTGGAAGAAAATAGGAGCATTTTGGTTGAAGCGGGTACGACTTACCTTAAGGGCGTTGTCTCCAAAGCATTTAATACTCTTCGAGAAAGAGGGGTTAAGTCAAAAACGTTTTCCAATAAGCTCGTTGTTGATGTTGAAGCGCTGTCACCCAGATTTTTCGAGCGCCTTCCTTTGCTTGAACAAGGCGACTTTACGGAATTTCAGCTTGATCCGCAGAAAACGGCAGAACGCGTGCTTATAATTTTAGGCGCTAATCGCGAGAATGCATGGAAACATACTTGTAACCGTTCCGATGCTTGCGGCTGGGTCCAGTTTACTCCTAAGACTTATAGAAACATAAGAACCGGTTATCCCGCCGCCCAACTTACCGTTGACTTTAAAGATGGAGCAGGTGACCACCTCAATTCGATTATGTCGGCCATTTTGCTTCATAGCGACAATTTAGACGTTCTTTTTAAGAAATTCGGAGACAAAATACTAAATGATCCCCAGCTTGAAAAGTATTTGGCGTCCTCATATAATGGAGCGCCAAAGTGGGTTCACAACTCATTGAGCGCCACTATTTCAAGAGGATTTTCCGACTGGATAACAGCCCTAAGCCCAACGAGAAAGGATTCAAGGGGCGGATTGAGAAAAGAAACCCGCGACTTTATGATTAAATTAGATTATCTGATCCAGAACGACCTGCCGTAAATCAAATGCCCATTACTTCACAGTACCGCCAGCAACAAAGGCGGTTTTGTTTTTAAGATCGACGAGTTATTGTAAAGACAATTTTATGCTTATTTCGTAGTCTTGCCTTCGAAATGTTCACTTTCGTCAGCCATAGCATCGGATTTTGTAGGATGAACGATTCCGTCTTTGTGATTCGGAGGAGAATAGAGGGTATATAATTTTAGTTCTTTATCCGGCGAAGTGTTGATGATATTGTGTTTTGTGCCGGCAGGGACAACAACAACGAATCCGTTGCTGATGTCATTCTCCGCATCGTCCAGAACAGCTTTTCCAATACCGGCTTCACAGCGAATAAATTGATCCAATTGGTGAATTTCTTCACCGATATCTTCGCCCGGCTTCAAGCTCATAACGACAAGCTGGCTGTTTTTGGCGGTATACAAAACCCGGCGAAAATCCCCGTTCTCTAAAGAAAGTTTTTCTATGTTGGCGATGTAGCCTTTCATAGCGTTTGTGGAATTAGATCAGACGAATCTGTCCTGACGACTTAAGGCGTCAAAAACAATGCCCATCCAGATAGACATGAGACCGAATAATAAAATAAAGCCGGAAAACGCATACGTTATAATACCTAAATTCAGAGCGGTGGTTAATGTCGTGGCGGTTATCCAAATATCACGAGTGGTGTTTGCTATCATTACAGGATTACCACTTGCGTCCAAAACCGGCTGATTGTTTTGATCAAGTTTCGGTACCTGCCGAGGCATTTCTGCGTAGGTCTTACCGTCCGTTATTTTCAGAGTATGTTCTCTGATGATGTCCGCTTGCGCTTTAAGTGTCAGAGGCCAGCGCACAGTTTTTTCGGGGATAGATGAATCTGCTGGTGTGACGATATTTTCCCGTGCTATGTTTTTGTAGGTGAAATAAATACCCCAAATACCACCGATTACAAGTACGATTCCAACTATCACCGCTAATAAAGATGAAATTTTAAGTAATTTCGCCATAATCTTAACTTACTTTAGCCATTCTCTGACTGACTTGGGCCAACCGATCATAAGGAGCAACGCAAGCGGGGCTCCCCAGTTAGCCCATCGTTCAATGAAATCCCAGACCGGCATGCCAACGATTGGACGCAGAAGCGCGGTCCAAAATCCCCAGAGTACCATCCACAGAAGCGCGAGACGAACTGGTTTAATCAAGACAAGAATCGCCAGCGAGATGTCTATAATTCCAAGAAGAAACAACAATTGAGCCGCTGTTTCGGTATCAGATACACCAAATTGAGCAAACCAACCGATCCAATCCTTTTTGCCTTGCAAGGCAAAAACTCCGTGTCCTAAAAATTCACCTGCCACTGATATGCGCAAGACCCACCCGATAAGTTTTGTATTCATGTTTATATTTTATCACTCATTAATATAGCTGCCAATATCTATACTCCACAACTTCCTCCTCCGCCGCGAGTTGCCGGCTGGACCTGTTCACGGATTTGCCGGTATCCGGCGGCACTGGAATATTCCGCCGCTAAGATTCCCTTAGGAGTTGCGTCTTTCCAGTCGATACCTTTCATTTTCAAATATTGGGCAATATTGAGATAGGTGTCAGGAAACCAGAAGGAATTGACACCGAGTGCGACGCGATACATTTCTTCTTCTGATACTCCTTGAGAAGCCATCAGTTCAAGCAACCCCAGCATGGCCATGCCATGATTGCAGTCCGGAAAATATGTTGAATTTCCGCAGCAAGGACGGTAAATATTCTGGCTGACCCTTTCCACAAGGGCTTGCTGTTCCGGCGTAAGCATTACTAATTCATGTCGGCTATAATGATCCATGGCCTTGCCCGAAGACAGTGTCCAGCCGCCCGTAGAAGCGAACTGCCCGGCATTACCGCCATATTTTTTATCGATCATCGGACCTTTCTCCAGAATAGTATTTTTGTTGGCAAGCCCAAAAGCCCAGAGCAAATTAAGCAGAGTATTGGCGTTTTCTTTTGTGATGACGAGTCGGCCGTTGTTTGTTTCTGTGAGCAAATTTCTTGTCGTTTCATCCAGACCGCCGCGCTGGCTGTAAAGTTCTTCAAATTTCTTTTGGTCGATAACTCCAGTGTCTATCATTTGTTTACCAAGATCCTCCCATTTAACCGGTAATACGAATCCTTTTTCCGGCAGAACAACTCGCTCTAGGGCTGCGAGAGTTTTGGCGTTGAATATTTCTGCCCCCGTATTGTTTAATTGGGCAGTATATATCCACACTCCGCCGATAATAGCAGCGGCTATCAGTATACTTATTCCGAGAAACCGGTCTTTTGGTGGCAATTCATTTTTAATTTGATCTTCTGATTCGGTTTTTAGTTGTTCCATGGCGATGAGTTAATTTTTTAGTTAATCTATGTTGCATCCGCTTGCTTCCGAAAGTTTGATTATGCCTTGTTCTCCTTCCAGTTTTCTGCCGTCGGGAAATATCCAGGTCGGATATCCTTGGATGTCCGCATCAACGCATTGTTTTGGGTTGTCGGGACATTCCACATAGGGTACATATTTGAACGAGCTCCCGAATGCTTTTTTCTCGTTCTGACAATGTGAACACCAGTCAGCGCCGTACATCGTTATGTTTTTTGATGCCAGGCACTGGGCAAAGCCGGTCAGTCCGCTGGTTTCTTCCGGCGACCTCAATATCCAGAAGAAAATTATAACTGCGATAATCAATACTGTGGTTATGTTTTTTTTCATTGTTTTAGCAGCAATTTTTCATGGAGTCCTCTATGCTTTTAATCTGATTCGTATCTTTCTGGTGTTTTGAGCCAAGTGCCACAAAACCAAAAGATAAAGCTATCGCCGAATAAATTGCCAGACTAATCCAGCTGGCTGTTAACAGATTGTAAGCGATGAGGAAGCCGAGGGATATGAATATAATTTTCCAGTAGATAAGCCGCTTTCGATTGACTATTCTCTTTTCCAATTGATAGCTTATCCCGACTACTGACCCGCCCATTAACATTGCCGGGATAGTCGGATCAATGCTGTAATCTAGCATTTTTACCACGATCAGCCATATCCAGGTTGCACCGACTCCTCCGCAAACCGAACAAATGCTTGTTCCGAATATCCGGTTGAAAATCCAGACCGCGAGAGAGAGAACTATTATTGAGATTATTGCTAGTTCCATGGTTAGAGTGCCAAGATTATTATTCCCAGTATTATCATTGCGATGCCACCGCCCAGGCGCATGGTTTTTTTCTCTTGTTTTTGCCACGAGCGGGCTTTTTCCAGCAGGCTCTTATCGCTGGCGATGAGTAGGATGATAACTAAGGGAGCAATAAACATAAGATTGTAAAACAATAGGTATCCCAAGCCCGAGATATAAGTTGACTGGTCGTGCAGAAGCCCGAGGATCATCAGATACGGGCCACCCGTGCAGGGGAACTCGCACAACCCGACCAGTATCCCCAACGCAAAAGCCGTGGGCATTGAACCTTTTTCCATAAGGATGGCCATTCGGTGATGAGCGGCATCCGGTATCTTCAGTTTTATGGGGAACTTTGGGAATAATTCCCCGATAAGATTGATGCCACCCAGCACGATCAATAACACTGCTCCTACTTTCGCCATGAAGTGCGGCGTATTGAACAAGTGGAGCATTTGGAGGATTCCTAATCCGATGAGAATGTAGACCATAAAAAGCCCCAGAATATAGACGCCACCAATTTTCAATATGCCAATTCTTGTCTTTTGAAGAGAAAACAGGAATGCGATGGTTAGGAGCAGGATACCGAATGCGCAGGGATTGATGCTGTCGATAAGAGCCGCTACGAATACCATAGGCAGCATCCATTGACCCTCATTGCTGATATTCCAAAGCGCTTGAGTGCCGATGTTCTTGTTTTGCAAAAGCATCGCCGTCCCTATCACGACCACCGCTATAATTATAAGCCCAAGTAATTTCTTATTCATCCCGCTTAGAAGTCGCTGCTGCGCAGTTTAAAAACGACCGGTTTATACGCAGAATGACTTTTGTTATTTATTTTATGTTTCATTCGTTTAACCCGTTAGGGCGACTTCTAACGGGATTCATATCAGGGTCTAACGAAAGCGGCAATTCCAAGTTCCAGAACTGTCTGCCCATTGCTTTCCAGAAATACGGATCTTGCTATTCGACCTACTCCAGCCGGTCCATGAGCGGCGGGATCAAAGGCAACCTCAACTTCGGCTTCTTCTCCGGGCTGGAGTTCGGCTTTAAATTCCGGTATTGATCCGTGACCGGGCATTCCCATCGGTCCGAACTTACTTTCTTTCAAAAGTAATGATGCCACTGTGCACATGCAGGATGTGTACATTTTATTAATTTGCAGAGGGAATTCGGAAGAGTTTTTGACCTTAAATTTGTGAGTAACTACTCCTTCAGCCATACTTATCGTTCCAAAATCATAATCTTTGTTATCTACCTCGATACCGATGTCTGTCTTTTCCCCCAGGTCTGCTTTTTGATTTGTTGATGTTGGTCTGGCCAACCAACTTAGGCCGATTATGATGAGCAGCCCGACGAAAATTGTCAGAATTAGTTTTTTATTTTTATACATTTTTAACAAAATAAAACAGCTCTTAAATCAAAAGTATCGATAAAACCGCCGACTTACGGCTTTATTTCGATACTTTTAGACCCTAGACGGGCTGTTTTCGTGGAGAGAAAGCCAGTGTTTTAAACTTGTTTCATGGGAGGTTAAAAGATGGCCTCTGCTTCTTATTTGAAATTCTAAAACTGGCCTGGGGCCGGGATGCCTGGCTTGCAAGGTCCACAGGGCCATAAACAAAACAAGAAGAGAATATACAAACAGCGTGGCGTTCGAAAAAGTCTTGAAAGCACTTAGGTGGAAATCAGCCAAATTGGTTCCCGGCGGACACTCAAAACCATTGGCAGCGGTGGCTATGCAAATTTTAGAATAACCATGGCCGGAATCATGTCCCATTGCCGAAAAACCGAATACAGCAATGACGATGAAGCCTGTTATTGTAAGCATTGAGAACAAAGATTTCATATAGTATAGTATAGTCCTGAATATGCCTATTGTCTATGTGGCTATGTCCGGCGGGGTTGATTCGTCTGTAGCGGCCGCTTTGCTTAAGAAGCGGGGATTTAATGTTGTTGGAGTATTTATGAAACCATGGCAACCAAAACTGGAAAGCTTTTGTTTGTGGAAAGAAGACAGGGAAGATGCGATGAGAGTGGCGACAAAACTTGGGATACCCCTCCTCACATGGGATTTTTCCAAGGAGTATAAAAGGGAGGTGGCGGATTATATGGTTAAGGAGTATAAGTTGGGCAGAACCCCTAATCCGGATGTGATGTGCAATAAGCACATCAAGTTCGGATTATTTTTGGAGAAAGCATTGAAAGAGGGAGCTGATCTAATAGCAACGGGGCACTACATAAGAATTCAAAAATCAAAAATCAAAAATCAAAACGATAAATTAATGTTTAAAAATGTTTTTAAGCTACTAAGGGCGAGGGATAAAAATAAAGACCAGAGCTACTTTTTGTGGACCTTAACGCAGAAGCAGTTGAAACACTGTTTATTTCCGATAGGCGATTACACAAAGCCGGAAGTCCGAAAACTTGCCAAAAAGTTAGGTCTCCCGACAGCTGAGAAGAAAGACAGCCAGGGCGTGTGCTTTATCGGTCCATTGAATATCAAAGAATTTTTAAAAAACTATATCAAACCCAAAAGAGGTGGAATTCTAGACACAAACGGAAGCTTGGTCGGACAACACGACGGCGTGTTCTATTATACCATCGGCCAAAGACACGGTTTAGACATAAAGAACGGCAAAGGACCATACTATGTGGCTAGAAAAGATGTCAAAAAAAATATCATTTATGTCGGCTCAAAAAAAGACCTTTCTTCTAGAAAATTCAAATTAACCGACACAAACTGGATAAATCCCACCGACCGACCTGTTGATAATCGACTTCGCAAGTCGATTATCAACAGGGGATTAGATGTGAGGGTGCGTTATAGAGCGCCGCTTTCCAAAGCGGTTGTAAGGAGTAATGGAGAAGTAGTATTCAAAAAGTCCGAAGAGGCAATAACGCCCGGTCAATCAGCTGTATTCTACAGAGGCGACGAGCTTCTTGGCGGCGGTGTTATTAAGTGATAGGTTTATGCTATGCCAAACCAACAAGAAAAGGTGCGAAATATACCGATAATAGGTTCCCAAGAGACAGGGCAGAAAGTGGATATAATCAATACAGAAGAAAAGGATCTTTTTGATCAGTTCGTAGAAGACATAGCCGACTTCAAAATAGCCGATGCTTCTCTGCAGATTTTATTGCGCAAGAAACTGGTAAATCTTGATGAAGCAATAGCATCGGCGCGAGAAAAAATAAGCAAAAGAATGGAAGAGCTTGAAGAAACCCTGCTGGCATTGAAGGGCGGGGAGTTTATCCGGGATCCCCAAACAAAATATGATGATATCGATGAAGAGTTTCAGCGGCTAATGGCTAACGATAAGGATAAAATAGAATCAGAATTAGAGTGTCTCAAAACAACCTACAGAGTTACCGGTCATTTGCTTAGGGCGGGTATCGTTAAAGAATCCGACGCTTTCATAAGAATTACGGAAGCGTTATTCGCTCAAATAAAAAAATCTACTCCGCAAGATATCTAAGCAGACTTTCCCCGGTCATTTCTTCTGGTTTAGGTATTTCCATCAGCTCCAAAATCGTGGGCGCAACATCACTCAGTATGCCGTTTACTTGTGATAAGGATTTTTCTACTTCTTCTATTTCGCGGTCTCTCTGGAACTGCTTTCCTATCAAATAGAGAGGCACCGGACTTTCTTCGTGCCTTGATTTTTTTTCTCCGGATGATTCGTATACCATCGATTCCGCGTTTCCGTGGTCGGCCGTAATTATCATCACCCCACCTTTATCAAGAACAGTATTTGCTACCCGCCTTAACGCCCCGTCTATCGCTTCTACTCCCCTTATTGTTGATTCCAGGTTTCCTGTGTGCGCCAGAACATCCGGATTGGCAAAATTAATTATGTAAAAATCATATAAATTTTGATTTAGATAATCCGTTATCTTTTCTGATATTTCCGCAGCCCTCATCTCTGGATTAATGGCGTGGTCTTTCAATGATTCTATGAAGATATCCGTTTCGCCCGAATAAGGCACATTTTTCAAACAGTTGAAGAAATATGTGGCGTGGGCGTATTTTTCCGATTCGGCGATATGAAGCTGTGTTTTTCCGTTCAAGCTTAGGATTTCTGCAAGGCCGTTTTTTATTTCCGGGACAGGAAAAGCCACTTTAAGATGCGAGTCTTCGAGATATTGGGTCATGGCAACAACAAAAAGATTGCTGAACTTCTCTACCGGAAAAATATGGAAATCATCCTCTATGAAACTTCTCGTGATCTGGCGCATCGAATCCTCTCTGAAATTGAAAAATATCAACGCATCGCCGTCTTTTACCAAACCCTGCTTATCAGTTATCATCGGCGGTAAATTGGAATCGGAGTATCCCATTTGGTAATTCGTCTCTAATTTTTGGAGAATGTCGTCGGTTTTTTCTCCTGCTCCGCGAACGAGAAGTTCGTATGCTTTTCTTGTGCTATCCCAATTCTTGTTTCTATCCATCGCGTAGTCCCGGCCCATCACCGTAGTAATAGTTCCGATTCCTGTTTTAGTGGCATGATTTAAAACCTTTTGTATCAAAATCGGAGCTTCTTTAATTCTAGAATCCTTGCCGTCGGTAAAAAGGTGTATTCTGATGTTGGCAAAATTGTTCTTGGCGGCCAGATCTATCAAGGCGAATAAATGGCTTATGTGGGCATGCACCGAGCCGGACGTCAGAAGGCCGGCAATGTGTAGAGTAGAATAGTTTTCTTTAGCGTGATTGACAGCCCCAAGCAGCGCCTCGTTTGAATAAAAATTCCCGTCACCTATGGCTTTGTTTATTCGGCTCAAATACTGAAAAATAGTTCTGCCGGCGCCTAAGGTTAGGTGGCCGACTTCGCTGTTACCGGCTTCACCCCAAGTCATTCCGACCGCTCTTCCGGAGGCCTGCAAAAGCAGAGAAGGATAATTTCGCTGGACAAAATCTACAAAAGGCGTCTGTGCGTATAGAATAGCGTTGCCGTGTCTTTGCGGCGAGTATCCCCAGCCGTCTAAAATTGTCAGAATTATCGGACGCATGATATATCCATCTTAATATGAGAGAGCCGATCTCACAAGAAGACAGTAGATTGTTTATCCAAACAAATAAGCCGAGGATAGTTGCATCAAAGCGTTTCTACTGCTATACTAAAAATAAGGTTTTTTAATTTAACTTAGTTTTTCAGAGTGTAGAACGTAGGGGGTAGAGAGCGGTTTATAAAGTGTAGCGTGGTTTATGAAGTTAAAAACCGCTTCCCATCCACCGCATTCCACTATTTTGATGATACTAGTTTATCAATCATATGTTTTCACAATTAAGTCCGCTCGTAGCGGCGATTTCAGCGTTATTGCCCGGGATAATAATCGGCTATCTTATCCGGCAATTACTCTCGAGTAAAAGGATAAGTTCGGCAGAATCAAAAGCCGAGGCGATACTCAACGAATCAAAATCAAAGTCCCAGGATATTCTCCTTGAGGCAAAGAACAAAGCCCTCGCTATTCTGGAAGATGCGAAAAAAGAAGAGAAAGAGCGGAATGTCCAGCTATCCAGGATAGAAAATCTTTTGACTAAAAAAGAAAGCGAGCTGGAATCAAGGGCAAAAGAATTAACCGAAGAAAAAGAAACTTTAAAGGCTAAAACAGCCGAGCTTATAATCGCAAAAACCGAACTTGAGCAAGTAAAATTAAAGCAACTCGGGGAACTGGAAAAAATATCCGGCTTAAACAGGGATCAAGCCAAAAGCGAGATGCTGTCCAGAGTCGAAGAGGAGTATAAAGAGGATCTGTATAAACAGCTCAAACGGCTTGAACAGGAAAACAGAGAGGAGTTGGATAAAAAGGCTCGGGAAATACTGACTACAACGATACAAAGATATGCCGCTTCTCATATCGCCGATGTTACCACGACAGTAGTCAGTTTGCCTTCCGATGAGGTAAAAGGAAAGATAATCGGAAAAGAAGGAAGAAACATCAAGACCATAGAACGATTAACTGGTGTTGACATCATTATAGATGATACGCCTGAAGCGCTTGTGGTTTCTGGCTATGATCCTGTCCGCAGACAAATTGCCAAATTAGCCATTGATAAATTGATAGCTGACGGAAGAATACATCCTGCGAAAATAGAAGAAATGGTTGAAAAAGCGAAAAGCGAGATTAATGAGAAGATAAGAGAAGCTGGCGAAGCGGCGCTGTTTGAGACCGGTGTCGGTCCGATGGATCCCAAACTCGCATATCTGCTTGGCCGATTGGCATTCAGAACCAGTTTTGGACAGAATGTTCTCCTCCATTCAATAGAAATGACTCATATAGCAGGAATGCTTGCCGCAGAATTAGGACTGGACATTTCCACAACAAAGAAAGCCGCGTTATTCCATGACATTGGCAAGGCAGTTGACCACGAGGTTCAGGGAACTCATGTGGAAATAGGTAGAAAGATACTCCAGAAATTCGGGATGGACCCCAAAGTAATTCAGGGAATGGAAGCCCATCACGAGGAATACCCGTACGCAACCTTGGAGTCAAGAATAGTTCAAGCCGCAGACGCCATCTCCGGCGCAAGACCGGGAGCAAGGCGTGATACCGTTGAGATATACTTAAAACGTTTGGAGGATCTGGAAAGGATAGCCGGCTCATTTGACGGAGTGGAGAAATCCTACGCCATACAGGCTGGTAGAGAATTGAGGATATTCGTCACCCCTACTCAAATCGACGATTTAAGGGCGATAAAATTAGCTAAAGATATAGCCAAAAAGATAGAGGATGAAATGAAATACCCGGGAGAAATAAAGGTGAATGTTATTAGAGAGACACGGGCAATTGAGTACGCCAGGTAATATATAACCCCGCATCTGCGGGGTTTATCCTGTGTGTTTTAAAGTATTTGTTCCATTAAGCCAATCTTGTAGCTTCTCTTAATATTCGGCAGTTCATTTCGGCGATGGCCATCGAAGAGCTTAAGCCGGGAGAATCAATGCCGATATTATTGATTAAGGCCGGATTTTCCATGTCGAGTCTGATGACAAAATCAGAATCACCGGTTAGGTTCAGCTTTGCTCTTATGCCGCTATGGCTCCATTCAAGGTCGTTAACCGTAAGATCGGGCGCAAAACCTTTAACTGCTTTCAAAAAATCTTCCGGCGGGGTTTTGTCTTTTTCGTAGTTTAATTTGTCTTCAACGGATTTAAAGCTGGGACCAAGGAACAATTTTCCGTCAGGCCGCGGGCTGAAAAGAATTCCTTTGCTTGAGTTGCCGGGCGGAACGGCAGGACTTATCAGGCGGCTAACTATGTTTTTATGCGCACCTATAATCTGATAATATTCGCCCCTGACGGCATATTGCCTGTACTTAATAGAGCCGGCCATTGCGGCTATTTCATCAGCATATATTCCAGCACAATTTATAACCGACTTACCGACAAACTGATCATTGATGATAAAACCGCTTCCGTACGAGGCATCATTTCTGCAAATTTTAATTGATTCAACCCTTACGCCGAATGAAAATTTGACCCCGCCATGTAAAGAATCTTGACGCAGTGCTTCTACAAAAGAAACGGAATCAATAACGGCTATGTCCGGCAAGAATATTCCGGCTACGGCTTCTATGTTCGGCTCTAATCTTCTAAGACCCCGCCAACTTAAAACGGAGAATCTTAAATTTTGTCTTCTGCTGTTAACACACATATTTTTTAAAAGACCAAGGTCTGTAAAAAAATCGGCAAAAGAACGTAGTCTGGGAATAACAATAAGCATTCCGCACTCTAGTAATGGAATGCGGTTCTCGCGGGCGTATGTTTTGGCCATCTTACTGCCTTTATTGGCGAGCTTTTCTTTGAGCGAGCCGACGCGATGATGAAAGCCACTGTGGAGTATCTCACTATTTCTTCCCGAGGCCTCAAGACCGCAAGAACTGTTTTTTTCTAAGACGATGATCTTGCGGTGAGGAAAATCCAAAGCGGCTTGGCGAGCCGTAGCACAACCGATGACTCCGCCGCCGATTATAATCAAGTCGGCTTTTTCCATAACCCCTCTTTGTTAAGGGCCTGTTATTAATAAACAATATTGTCTTCTTGTTTTCCGCAAAAATCAAGTAAAATAAGGGTTTATACACACTCCCTATTGCCCCGCACTGCAACAAGCAGATAATTCCCAGCCGATTTTTATTTTGTGGTATTTTGAGTTCTCAATATGAGTTTTTCCTTAGCAAAAACACAGAGAAGGTCATTGATAAAAAACTGCTTGTTTAGTGACGGGACTGCGCCCCGTCTATCGATAAATTGACCCTGTTGATAGGCAGGGCTTGCATTTTCCGCATAAAACCTAGAAAATGGAGAAGTGTTAATAAAACCCTAATTGGTCGAGTTGGGGGAGTAATATGTTATATAAATTTTAAAAACAAACAATTTAAAAAATGGAAACAGTAAAAAAGAGCCAATTAGGCCAAATGTTAGCCGAAAAAATGGGGGTTACCAAGAAACAAGGCGTAGAATGGGTAGACGCCTTTGTAGAACTAGTAACCAATTCTCTTAGAAAGGGCGACAAGGTCAATATCACTGGTTTCGGCATCTTTAAGGTTGCCGACAGAAAAGCTAGAGAAGGTATCAATCCAAGAACCGGTGAGAAGATCCACATCGCGGCTTCCAAGAAACCAAGATTTACCGCTGGTAAATTGCTCAAAGAAGCCATCAAGCAATAATATTTCGGATCCGAAATATTATCTAAAGAAAAAATCCCGCCGTAAAAGCGGGGTTTTTGTTTCCGACTATGTTTCCAGATAACGTCGGAGCTCGGCTTTCTGATCCATAACGGCCGCATATCCGATATTCTCCAATTCTTTCATTTGGTCAGGAGTAAAATCCTGAAGTCTGATCCTGGGCAAACATTCCATCAGTTTTAGATTCAAGCGAACATAATAGATTTCCGGCAATTCAGGATTGCTTCTCCGTTCAAGTTCGTAATATTCTATTTTCTTGTGCGTACAACGGTCGCGCATTATATCGAAAGAACGGCCAAGGTCGGATATCCATTCTCGTGGCGGCGGTTCGGAAGTGAGCGGCGGCCAATAATCGAATCTAATTGCTTTTCGGTAGTGTTTCATCTGGCGGATAGGGAAGTCTGTCCAAACTTCGCCATCGACCGTATCTATTCCGTCGATGTTGATGAACGGGAATTTTCCCGGCAATCGCGCAGAGGCAAGAAGTACGTTTATCCATCGTTCTCTGTGTGCTGTATTATTCGGGTCGCTGTTCAGCGGATGGTGGTTGTAGAAGATCACTTCTCCGGGCTTGCTCATATCGGCAACAATGATTCCCAAACGGATAGGGGAGTTAAATATGGCTGGGAAATCCAAGTTTTTCTGCAGGAGGTTTCTCAAGGGACCGGGAGAAAGATGCGATTCGCTGTGTACCAATTCGTTGCCTACTATTGCGTCAGTAGCCAGCAGAGTTGCCAAGCCGACAAGTCCAAATGCCGCTTTTTTCCCTCTCGACAGCTTGTGGTCAAGAAGTACCAGTAAGCCAAGGCCTACGGTGCTGATTCCAAGGGCAATAAGTTTTAACTTTAATTTTCTTCGAAAACTAAAGATCTGATCCGGCGACATGTTGCCGATTACCCTAACGCCTTTATCGAATTCCCAGCCAACGAAAGCAGAACCGGCCATTCCTCCAGATGAACTGGCCAGTATCTCATCGGGTTTCGGCAGGCCAAGGTCATAGTAAGCCTTCAGCGCCCCGGCGTGCAGTGGCAGGCGCATAATGCTGCCAGGTAGATTGATTACAAGGTCGCGTCTTTCGTTCATAGCACCCCACTTGTCAATGAACGACTTTATGGTTGTATGATGCTATTTATTTTAACCCTTGTCAAAAGTCTACAGCAAGCCCATTAAAAAATTTCTGAAAGTTTAACGGCAAATTTGCAAAAAGTTTGATTGTGGAGCGGGTAGGGGGAATCGAACCCCCGCCGACAGTTTGGAAAACTGCCGTACTGCCACTATACGATACCCGCAGATGGTTAAAATTATATCACAAAATTTCAGATTTAAAATATTTATCCCGCCGCCGATTACTTTACGTTACGGAGTGTTGACATTGAGCCATCTTTTATTATAACCTAGGGGACAGTTTGTCCTACCGTTGGAGGCAATATGTTCTGGGCAGTGTTGTGGTTCGTTCTTTTTATTTTTATGCTTCTTTTTAACTTATTGATGGGATCATCGTTCACTGATAAATTGAAAACGATAAAAGCCATTCTCGAAGATAAGACAAAGACTCCAGACGGAAAAGTCGCATCTGTCAAAGTTATTGTTAGCGAATCTCTAAAAGACGAGAATTGATGTTGATATGTGTATCGCTTGGAAACAGGCGGTTTTTATTTGATTGCGACGATAATGTGGAGTGATAGTTTGGGAATAAAAAACGTTCCGTTGTATTCATAAAATAGGTTCTAACGTCATCTACTAACCCGCTCAAATTTTAGAACAAAATTTGAGCGAGGCTCACCAAGTACTCTGGGCGGCCCGCTCAAAAGAGGAATTTTTTATAAAAATTCTCAAGTAATCTAATCGGTATCTAGGTTTTCGAGAGGTCCGAACTTAACACAACACCTTGACAAATGTTGAGATAAGCAATAGAGTGTTAGGGCAACTTAACAATTTGAAGGAAAAATGATGACTCTGTCTAAACAGCCGTTTGATATTGGTGACGTAGTACCTTTTCAATCCAGAGAATGTGTAGTTGATAAAGCCGAGTACCATCCAGGAGGAAACTATTATCAGGGCCAGGGCGATATAGGTTGCGAATCTCCTAATAACCCTTGTTGGGTAATTTCTCTACGAGCTCTTAATTCAGACGGAAGCTATAATAAAAATGGTGACTTATGGACTCTAAATTTCCATGATGGCGAGAACTTACAGATGTTTCCCGTGACTCGTAAAATGCAACTAGTGCTTGAATAAGGTAAGGTGTGGTAATCCACGCCTTTTTAATTGATTTTTTCTTTGACAAAAAGTAATTATCGATTTATTATATTGTATCTTTGACAACTCTACTGTCAGGAGAACTTAATGCTAGTAAGAGGGTTCGCGAGCGATAATAATGCCGGAATTCATCCCAAAGTTTTGGAAGCTGTTATAAACGCGAATAAGGGCCACAGGATTGGCTATGGTAACGATGAAATTACTGCAAAGGTAGTTCAGAAATTTAAGAAACTTTTCGGTGCACAAGTTGACGTGTATCTTGTTTTTACTGGAACTGCAGCCAATGTTCTTGGTTTGTCGACTTTTGCAAAACCCTACAATGCTGTCATTTGTGCTGAAACATCACACTTACACGCTGACGAATGCGGTGCACCAGAAAAATTTGGTAATTTTAAATTACTAACTGTGCCCACAACTGACGGCAAAATAACTGTTGAGCAAATAAAGACACAGGTGCACGGAATTGGCGACGAACACCATATTCAGCCCAAGGCTATTTCTATTACCCAAGCCACAGAATACGGAACAGTTTATTCTGTTGAAGAGTTGGCAAAAATATCTGGCTATGCACGCGAAAATAACCTGTTTGTTCATATGGACGGAGCAAGAATTGCCAATGCCGCAGCTTCTCTGGGTTGGGAAAATTTAAGACCAGCATTTCAAGCTGGATGTGTAGATGTTCTATCCTTTGGTGGAACCAAGAACGGGATAATTGGGGGAGAAGCTGTTGTATTTTTCAGCAAACAACCGGATTTCAAATTCATACGAAAACAGGGAATGCAGTTGGCTTCAAAGATGAGATTCATATCTGCGCAATTCCAGGCCCTGCTACGTGATGACTTGTGGCTTGAAAACGCTAAACACTCAAATAGAATGGCGGCTATGTTGGCTGATGGAATTCGTAAAATACCAGCAGCTCAAATCGCTCAAAAAGTAGAGGCTAACGCGGTTTTCTGTATTATGCCCAATAACCTAATACGCAGATTGGAAGAGGAATACTTTTTTTACACTTGGAGAGAAATAGACGAAACGAAAAAAGAAGTTAGATTAATGACTTCTTTTGATACGGAAGAATCTGATATCGAGCGGTTTTTAAAACTTGCAGAAGACGATTGGGATTAAAAGGT
Organism: Candidatus Yanofskybacteria bacterium RIFCSPHIGHO2_02_FULL_43_17; assembly: GCA_001794435.1. Classification (GTDB taxonomy): domain Bacteria; phylum Patescibacteriota; class Minisyncoccia; order 2-02-FULL-40-12; family GWA2-44-9; genus 2-01-FULL-43-22. The sequence goes on along the minus strand of MGJU01000009.1, from coordinate 5,130 downwards.
ACTTAATGTGCCTTTTTTAATTATTCTCAACCCATTCTGACGATAAGCTGGATATATAAAATAAATCAAATAAAATTTAAAAGGCCCGTTAAGGGCCTAGCGCAGAATTGTTTTCCAACTAACACGCCAACTCATTCTTGGATACCTCCTATAACCGAGCCGATGTTTTTTCCCACAAGAACTCGTTTCAAATTTCCTTCTCCAAAAAAATTAAAAACTCTTATTGCCATTTTGTGTCGACGAGCGAATCCAACCGCCTCAAAATCAACTATTTTCAAATCAAGAGCCAGATAATCGTCGTGGCTTATTTGTGGAATAAACACAGCGCTTGAGTTATTGGTCGGGTTTTCCGTATAGATACCGTCGACTTTTGTACCCTTTAAAACTACCGGAATTCCCAATTCCTTAGCTCGCATAACCATAGTCATGTCAGTTGACAGATTAGGCATTCCGCTTCCGCCGGCCAAAATCACTACCCGGCCTTTTTCAAGGTGAGACAGGGCAACTTCGTAGTGGTATGGTTCACAAACATTGTCGCATCTTATTGCGCTCAAAACCCGACTTTCAATGCCATGTTGTGTCAATATTTTTCTGAAGCACAGGCAGTTAATCATAGTAGCCAACATGCCCATGTAGTCAGCCACAGCCGTATCTTCCTGAAAAACAGAGTTTTTAATATTCGTACCCCTTAATATGTTACCCCCGCCGATTACTATCACGAGATGAAGGTCAAGCGCTTCTCGCGCCATGCGTATCTCGCGAACCATAGATTCAAGAGGCGGCCGGCTTATGCCAAATTCGCCTTTTCCCGACAGCGATTCCCCGCTTATTTTTAAAAGGACAGATTCTTTGCTTTGAGCCATTTGATCCCCGTTGTCACTGATCCATAGCAAAATGCCATATCAATTTAATTTTGTCAAATTTTTAAAAATCCCCGTTAGCGGGGATTTAGTACATAGTTATTTATACTCTCTTCTATATATGCTGGAAATTCAGGAGGTAATCCAACCAGATTTTGGGCATAGATCTCTCTCATTGCTTGTTTAAACACCGGCAATGCCGCTCTGGCCCCGGTCTCTCCGTTTCCAAGCGGTCGGTTATCGTCATAGCCGATTCTTACCGCAATAGTAATTCCATCTGGGCCGTACGTGGAACCAACAAATAACGCGTCCCGTAGTTCATTTGTTGTACCAGTTTTACCCATTACGTCAACGGGGAAATTTTCCATTGTAAGCGAGTACGCTGTTCCGCCGGGTATTCTGACTGTGCCTCGGAGTCCTTCTCGTATCAAGTCGAGATTTATTTTTTCAAAGGATAACGCGATAAGATCGGGTGTGGCTTTGTATACCAAATTACCCGAATTATCGACGACCTCATCTATCACATATGGTTTGGCCGATATGCCCGAAGCGATTGCTCTATAAGCGTTTGCCAACTCTATCAACCTAATCTCCGATGCGCCTATGGCGGTGGTAGGGTAGGGTTGGAGTTCCGTTTGAACGCCAAGTGTTTTTGTTGTCTGGATAATATTGTTTATCCCGCCTACCCTGAAAGAAAGCCAAATCGTAGCGGCATTACGCGATTCAGCCAATGCTCTTCTTAAAGACACGGGTCCTTTATACTTCTGATCATAGTTTTGGACAATGTGAGGCGGTTTTCCGTTCCCCATCAGTATTGTTACCGGCATATCTTGAACCGTATCGTCTAACTTCCACCCTTCTGAAATTGCCGTTAAGTAAACGAACGGCTTAAATGCCGAGCCTGGTTGTCGAAGCGAATGTCTCGCCCGATTGAAGTCGCTGTATTTGATTACAGTGTTGTTATACACTTTTCTTCCACCAACTTCCGCCAAAATTGCGGCATCGCTGTTCCTTAACACTACGACTGAACCCTGAATTATGCCCTTGGACTCCGGATGCCGATCCTCAAACGCGCTGAGACCGTTTTCAAGAGCGTTGTTGGCAATTTTTTGAATATCTAAATTGCTTACCGAATAGATAATAACGTCGCCGTTGAGCAATCTATCCGCATTTACGCCCGTTCCTTTCAGTTCTGAAAACATATCGCCAACAATTGATGGAGCATCGGTAACATCGCGCTTGTCTTCCGGAACAGGCAAGTCCATTTCTTTAAACTCATCGGCCCGATCTTGAGTCAAATAACCATTCTCTACCATCAAGTCCAGAACGATATTTCTCCTATTAAACTGCCGCTGAACAAAAAGGTTGCTCGGCGGGTTAGAGGTCGGCGCATAAAGTCCGGGATTCTTAACAATCCCGGCCAGTAACGCGGTTTCAGCATAGTCAAGATGTTCAAAATCTTTTCCAAAGTAGTATAGAGATGCGGCTTTAACGCCATAGACCTTTCTGAAATAAGTGTAGCTCAAAAAGCGGGCCAGAATCTCATTTTTCATATTATCCTTCGATCCAAAATACTCCGGCTTAATCAGTTCTTCTTCAAGCCACACAGCTAGCCGCAGTTCCTCCATTTTTTTCAGATACTGTCTGGGCAAGAAACCCCACCATCTCTTTGCTAATCTTTTCAGTGCAGAATCTATGTGTTCTCTGTAATAAAGTCCCACCATCTGGTCAGTGATGGTGGATGCGCCCTGTTGGACAACTACGCGCAATCTACGCTCCCTTAAAGACGCTTCGCCGGAATGTTTTATGTTTACCCAAGCGGCTCTCAAAATTGCGTCTCTGTCTATACCCTTGTGGCTGTAAAAATTTTTATCTTCCGCGGAAAGAAAGGCCGCCTTGGTTGGCAAAGTTATTTCATTCGGCTTAATCAGAAGCCTGTACTCTTTCGCCAAATTAATTATCGGCCTTCCTTTGGAATCCTTAACAACCCCGACTTGCGGAACGTCAAAATTAACGAATGTCTGTATGTCGGGCAAATCTGTGCGATCCCAGAAAATATAGTAAGTGGCAAATCCGACTGCTATCAAACCGGCCGTAAAACTAGTTAGTATTATTCCGCCTATAAGAACACAGAGCCACTTCAGTCCTCGAGCCGAAAGCCGGAGAACTTGTCCGAATATAGCGCCTGCTTTTCTTTTGGGCTGCAACTCGCACTCTTTTCAAGGGACTGTATTAGTGTGAATTATCATATTTCCGTCGCGTTGTAAATTGAGTAAATTTATGGTAAAATTAAGGCGTATTTATTTTAAATCTCCCCTCGTAGCTTAATGGATAAAGTAGGGCTCTTCTAAGGCCTTGATGGGGGTTCGATTCCCTCCGAGGGGACATAAGGGGCTTTTACTAAATCAGTAAAAGAAAAGCCCGGATATTCGGGCTGGCGTATGACGGTGGTACGCGTGCTTTGGGAGCACGTTGACTGGGTTCGACTCCCAGCAGCCCGACAAATCGGAACTTGTCAGAATTTCTGCGGATTCGGAGAGCCGCGCCAAAGGCGCGATAGGTGTGGTGGGGGCACGTCCCGCGAGGCGGGACGCAAGAAAATCAGATGGTGGAATGAATGAAAAAGAAAAGTAGCGGTCTGAAAGTTTGGGGTTCGTTCCGATCTTTTGGATAATCTGCTTCATTTCTGGGTAGTTATCGGAAAAAGCTAGGGAACTGGCTTTTTTCGTGTCTAAAATCCATTGTCGCAGGGGTTCGAGCGGATTTTTGGTCGTCTGTCCATTCTCTTTCTTTTCAGCAAGAGAAACTTTGGCCTTGAGTAAATCTTCTTTCTTGTTGAGATAGCTTTCTTTTGGAATATCGCCGTCTATGTAGGCAGAAACGAGTTTGTCTAATTTCTCTTGCGTTTCACTGATTCTTGATTTGATATTTTGGACAGACGATATGGATTTGCTAGTTTCTTCTTTCTCCCACTCATCAACTTTTTTCAACATCCAGTCCGTATCTGTATCTGGAAGCGCAACAGATTGAAGCCGTGTCTTAATCTGACTAGCAAGGTCTTTTTCTTGAATATATTTTTGAGAACAAACTCCGCGTTTTTTCGTACAACGATAATAACGATATATTCCGCCTGATTTTCCTTTAGCCCATTGAGCGGTAATCGGAGAATTACATTGTTCACAAGTCATTAAGCCTGTAAATGGGAAGTTGTGGCCTTGTTTTGTTTTTCTGGGTTTGGCTTTTCTTTTCAACACTTCCTGCACGGCTTCAAATGTTGCGCGATTGAGGATGGGTTGGAATTTGCCCTCAAAATATTCTCCTTTATGTGCGATAAGACCGAGATATGCTTGGTTGGTTAAGATTCTTTTGATATTGGCTTTTGAAACTGGCGTTCGGTTCTTTGATTCAATACCGAATTCCGCCAAAAACTTCCCCAAAGATTCAAGGGTATATTTTTCTGTCGCGTATGCTTCAAATGCTTTGACGAGGATTTTTGAAAGCGTGGGGTGTGGTTCTATCGTTCTTGTCTTGGGATTATTTATGTAACCGAAGGGTGCTTTGGTCAGCCATTCTCCGCGACGAAGTTTTTGGCGGATACCGCGTTTCACATTTTCGGATAAATTATCTGAATAATATTTAGACTGTCCGAACGCCACTTGGAGCATGAATAGTCCTTGCGGGGTTGGTTCAAACCAAAAAGTAGGGAAGCGCAAAGAAACAATTTTACCAATATCTATTGAATAAATTACTTGTCCGCCATCAATACTATTACGAGCAAGACGATCTGGATGCCAAGCGAGAAGACCAATAGGTTCTTTACTAACATGAACCTTACCCATCATTTCATTAAAAATTTCTCGTCCTGGTTTCTTTGCGCTTTTCGATTCAATAAAAGTTTCGGAAATTAAAATATTTTCTTGCTTGGCGTATTCTTGGAGTTCAGCAAGTTGAGCTTCAATACTCATCACTTGTCGCTCCTCATCTTCAGTTGATTTTCTGGCATAGAGAAAATATTTCATAATTGTTTTTCTTTTAATCAGACCGCTACTTTTCTTTTTCATTCATTCCACCATCTGATTTTCTTGCGTCCCGCCTCGCGGGACGCGCCCCCACCACACCTATCGCGCCTTTGGCGCGGCTCTCCGAATCCGCAGAAATTCTGACAAGTTCCGATTTGTCGAATATATTAAACTTTGCTCGAACTTATTTCTCTAAGGATACCGAAAATCTAAAGCGGTAGCCAGCCTTGCCGTGATCCTGCTCTCGCAGG
>MGJU01000008.1 GCA_001794435.1 Candidatus Yanofskybacteria bacterium RIFCSPHIGHO2_02_FULL_43_17 | reverse complement strand
TTTCAGAAATTTTTAAAAGCCCTCCCAAAAAACCAAGCGATGTGAAGGATTTTCAGAAAAAAGAACAGGGGATTGACCAGGTTGGGTACGATGCCATTCAAAGCAAAATACAAAAGCAACCCTTTGAAACAAATATAAGATTAATTGCTTCGGCACAAACACAAGAAAGGGCCCAAGATATTGTAAGCCACTTAATCAGCGCTTTCAGCCAGTTTTCACTTTCGGCTACAAACAGTTTGGATGCTATGGAAGTTAAGGGAAGCTCTTTGAAAAAATTTATTTATGATTTTAGTTTTCGGAATTTTAGTAAAAATCAAAGAAATATTTTAAATACCGAAGAATTGGCCAGTATTTACCATTTTCCAACTTCTTTTACCGAAACTCCCTACATTAAAGGAATGAAGTCAAAAGTAGCGGCTCCGCCTTCTGATTTGCCGGAAAAAGGGATTAATTTAATTGGAAAAGTTTTATTTAGGGGAGAAGAGAAAAAAGTTTACTTTGCATCAAAAGACGACAGGCGAAGGCACTTTTATATTGTCGGGCAAACCGGCACGGGAAAATCCGGGTTTTTGGAGAATATGATAAATCAGGATATTGCCAATGGCGAAGGCGTGGCAGTGATAGATCCCCATGGAGAAACTGTTGAACATGTTTTGGCTTGCCTTCCCAAAGACCGGATTGACGATGTTATTTTGTTTGAACCGTTTGATTTGGAGCGTCCCATGGGGTTGAATATGCTTGAATATGACACGCCAGAGCAAAAAGATTTTGCGGTGCAGGAAATGATTGCCATTTTTTACAAATTGTTTCCGCCCGAAATCATCGGTCCGATGTTTGAACACTACATGAGAAACGCCATGCTGGCGCTCATGGCGGACAAAGATAATCCCGGTACACTGGTTGAAATTCCCAAAATGTTTACCGACCCCGCATTTTTGCAAGAGCGGCTGGCAAAAGTTTCCGATCCGGTGGTCAAGAATTTCTGGGTCAAAGAATGGGCGCAGACGACCGGAAACACCAGGAGCGATATGTTGGGGTATGTGGTCAGCAAAGTCGGCCGGTTTATTGAAAACGAAATGATGAGAAACATTATTGGCCAGAGCCATTCGGGATTTGATTTGGCAAACATTATGGACGAAGGGAAAATATTTTTAGCTAATTTATCAAAAGGCCAGACAGGAGAAGTCAACAGTTCTTTGCTTGGATTGATTTTAGTTTCCAAAATACAAATGGCAGCCATGAAGCGCGCGCGAATTAAAGAGAGTGAAAGAAAAGATTTTTATTTGTATGTTGACGAATTCCAAAATTTCACCACAGATTCCATTTCCACCATTTTGTCGGAAGCCAGAAAATACAAACTGAATTTAACCATAGCTCATCAATACATTCCCCAATTAACCGAACAAATCCGGGATTCTGTTTTTGGAAATGTCGGCACGATTGGGGCGTTTCGAGTGGGAGCCACCGATGCCGAATTTTTAGAAAAGCAGTTTGAGCCGGGATTTTCGCGGTTTGACTTGGTCAATTTGGACAATTTCAGTTTGATTATAAAAATGATGTTAAATAATAAAACTTCCACGCCATTTAAAATGGAAACCTTTGCGCCAAAAGAGGGCAGAAACCAAATCGTAGACCCCATCAAAAAAATCTCAAAATTAAAATATGGAAAACCAAAAGCAATTGTGGAAGAAGAAATAGCCAAGCGGTCTTTTATCCAAAGTCCGCCCGTGGAACAGGCGAAGCCATAACCAAAACCGCCGTAAGGCGGTTTAAGAGAACCCACATGCCTCGCTTAAATGAATTCAACGGCTCACACGCTCCAGAGGGAGCGTGTGAGCCGTTGTTTTATCCACAACAAAGAGCTTGACTTGGGTTAGTAATAGCGATAATATGACATATAAGTTAAAGAATATATGACTTCTATGCAACAAGATAACCTTTTAGTGAAATTATACCATTCCAAAAAGACGATCTTTACCCTTAAAGATGTTGCTCTTTTGTGGACTGAAAATGATTATAAAAACCTTAGAGCTAAGGTTGCTTACTATGTTAAAAACGGTGGCTTGGTTCGGTTGCGCAATGGTATTTATGCTAAAGATAAAAATTATAATGTCCGCGAACTTGCAACAAGCCTTGTTACTCCTTCATATATCAGTTTTGAAACAGTCCTCAGAGACGAGGGTGTTATTTTTCAGCACTACGAATCAATTTTTGCCGCAGGCTCTCGACCAAGAGAAATAACCTGCGACGGTAGAAATTTTATCTATCGACAACTTCAAAAAGAGATTCTCTATAATCCCATGGGAATTGTAAATGACAGCGGTATTGCCATCGCAACCAAGGAAAGGGCATTCCTTGACACTATTTATTTATCTCCTAAATTTTACTTTGATAACCTTCGATCCATTAACTGGGAGACATGCTTTGAATTGGTAAAAATTTATAAAAATCAAGAATTAATTAAGCGCCTTAAACGGTACCAAAAAAATTATGCTCAATAAAGAAAAACACCAGCTCATTATGGGCCAGATTCTCAAGGATATCTATTCTGATATTTCCATTTCGTCATTGTTGGGATTTAAAGGTGGCACTTGTGCGTATTTTTTCTACGCTCTTACCCGATTTTCAGTTGACTTGGACTTTGATCTTCTTGAGGTGACCGAAGAAAACATAAAGCTCGTTTTCGATAACGTGAAAATCATCGCTGAAAAGTATGGGGAAGTAAAAGAAAGCTACATTAAGAAAAATACGATTTTCTTTCTCATTTCCTATGGTGGCCAAGATCATAATATCAAAATCGAAACTTCAACCAGAGCGTTGCCGTTTCCGATTAAAGAGCAGTACGAATTAAAAGAATACCTTGGTATTTCCATGTTGGTGGCCAAGCAAGAGTACTTGTTTGCCGGCAAATTGGCCGCTCTTAGTTTAAGAAAAGATACGGCGCCACGCGACGTCTATGATGTTCACTTTTTTGCCAGGAATAGTTGGGACATTAATCGTGAAGTTGTAGAGGTATGGACTGGCAAGAATACAAAAGATCAGATGACAGAATGCATAAAGGTAATTGAGGGCATCAAAGATAATCAGATACTCAATGGTTTGGGCGAACTCTTGGATGCAAAACAAAAAGAATGGGCTAAAAAGAGTCTAAAGAAAGAAGCAATTTTTGAACTTAAAAATTATATGTCGGTTTTGAAATAGGGTTACTTCACTACGAAAGCCCGCGGGGGTTTGACCCCCGCGGGCTTTGCGTTTTTTGTGTTGTTTACAACGGCTCAACGGCATATGCCGTTGAGCCGTTGCGTCACCCATATAGATAAAACATTCCATAATCGGACTCCAAGAACCTGCCAATTTGCCAATCTTGACTGTCTTTCCCAAAAAATTTACTCACGGTAGCTACGGCTACCGCTCAAAAATTTTTCGCTCCAAGACAGCCAATATTGCCAAATTCTCTAGGTCTTAAGTCCGATTATGGAATGTTTTATCTATAGAGTCGTTGTGACCGCGAAATTGGGGATATCTTTCTATTGATAAAAGGTCTTGGGGGGGGGGTATTATGAGTAAATGCTTGGGTTAAGCGTAAAAAAGATACCACTATATTTATCCATCTTTTTGGTTGTTTTTGCATGTATTCCCATAGTCGCAAATGCCGCCACTTCAACTGATTCCATGGTTGGCTATTGGAAGTTGGACGAAACAACAGCTAATAGTTGCACGGGTGGGGTTAATGATAGTTGCGATTCTTCGGGGGGTGGCAGTGATGGCGCATGGAGCGGTGACGCTACTGCTTCAACGAGTGTACCGACCACGAACTTTACCAACCCACGCAGTGTCACCTTTGACGGAACGGGCGACTATATAACTACTGCGAACATCGCTGATAATTTGTCTGCTATGACAGTGGCTTTTTGGTTTAATACCTCGTTTACACAAACAACTGGAACAAGACGCATGACATTTCTTAGCAAAATGACTAATTCTGGTAATGGCGCTGGTTGGCAAGTAAGACAAAGAATTAATAGTGACCCAACTCCTAATACAATAGATGTTCTAACCCAAGAAAGTGGTGGAGCTGCTTGGAAGCAATATCATATAAGTACGGCATACAATGATGGCACTTGGCATCACTTTGCATGGACTTTATCAGGCGGACCAGGAAATGGCGCAACATTTGCTGTTTATATAGATGGAGTGAGCAAATCATTAACAAATTTATCTGTTGGTACGTTTTCAAGCATATCCACCAGTCAAAATGTTATTATGGGAAAAGATGGTGATGGTTCTAGTGGCAGTTTTTATAACGGTAAAATGGACGACGTCCGCATATATGACCGGGCGCTGTCTTCCACGGAAATTACTGATCTTGCCGCCGGCAACCACACCAGTGCCACCTGGACAGGCACATCCTCCACCAATTACGAAACCGCCGGTAATTGGAATCCCTCTGCTATTCCCGACCCATATACCAAAATAACCATTGCCGATGTGGCAAACGACCCATTGTTTACCGCCAATGTAGCAGTCGCAGGACTGACCATTAATGCCTCTGCCATTCTTGACACCGAAGGATTTAACGTCACCATGAACGACGCTGCCGTATTCACTAACAACGGCACGTTCCGACTTAAAGGCACTGAAACCCTCACCAGTTTTACCAACGACACCGATTCAGGCACTATCATTTACGACGGCACCACTTCCATTACCGGCCTGTCGGCTGGCAACACTTACAACGATTTAACCTTTGACGGAAGCGGAGGCGCTTGGACACTTGGTGCCGCCTTAGATGTCAACGATGATCTCACTTTAACCGCCGGCACTTTAGATGTGTCGGGTTCCAACTTCGGCATCACCGTCGGCGGAGACTGGACCGACACTGGTGCAGGCACCTTTACCGAAGGCACGGGCACCGTCACATTTGATGGCACTGGAACCTTAAACGCCAACGAAACTTTTAACAATGTAACTATTAATTCCGGAGGCACAGTTACCTTAGGCGCCGCTTTAGACCTCGCAGACACACTCACCATTTCAGGCGGAGCTTTAGATGTCAGCGGTTCTAATTACGGAATTAATCTAAAAAGCTGGACGGATACTGGCGCAGGCACCTTTACCGAAGGAAGTGGAACAGTCACCTTTGACGTGGCAGGAGGCACTATCAACAGCAATGAAACATTTGAGAATGTCACAATTAATCATGCTGGGACAACAACTTTGGGAGCCGCGCTGGACTTGGATGACACTTTGACTATCACGGGCGGCGCTTTGGATGTCTCTGGCTCAAACTACGGAATCACATTAAAGAGTTGGACTGACACAGGACCTGGAACATTCACTGAACAAGGAGGAACCGTCACTTTTGACATCACCGGAGGAACTATTAATTCCAATGAAACTTTTGAAAATATTACCATCAACCATGCGGGCACTACCACTCTTGGAGCGGCTTTAGATTTGGACGATACACTGACAATTACAGGCGGCGCTTTGGACGTGAGCGGAAGCAATTATGGAATCACATTAAAATCATGGACAGACACCGGAACCGGAACTTTCACCGAACAATCGGGAACAGTTACATTTGATATCGCCGGAGGCACCATCAACTCCAATGAAGCGTTCAACAGTGTCACCATTAACCACGCCGGCACCAGCACCCTGGGAGCAAACACAGCTATTGGAGGAGTCTTCACTATTACATCAGGCACCTTAAGCGCCTCCAGTTACACCATCACCCTGTCCGGCACAGGCACGGTATTTTCCAACTCGGGAACATACACAGCCGGCACTTCCACCATATCTATCACCGACACATCATCAACCAGCAAAACCTTCGCCGGAGGCGGTGGCACCTTCAACGATTTAACCATCACCGGAGCAGGCACAGGAGCAGTAATTTTCACCGGAGCCAACACATTCAGCAATTTCACCATCAACGCCCCCAAAACGATAACCTTCCCGGCTTCCACTACCACAACCATCACAGGAACTTTCAGTTGCACAGGAAGCTCGGGAAATTTAATCACCATCAATTCGTCCACCACCAATACCACCGCCACTTTATCTAAAGCATCAGGCACGGTATCTTGCGACTACCTTTACTTATCAGACTCCACCGCCACCGGAGGAGCCACATGGAACCCGGGCACCAACTCCACCAGTGTCTCCAACAATTCCGGCTGGTTATTTAACACCGCCCCCTCATTTACAGCAGGCCCCTCGGACAACGGTTCTTACGCAAGTAACCCCACTAGGAACGGAAACAATGTGTCTTTTACTGCCACGGCGACCGATTCAGACTCGGATAACTATTACTTAGCCATCTGTAAAACCAACAGCATTACCGCAGTAAACAGTGGGGCTCCCACTTGCGGCGGCGGAAGTTGGTGTATTTCAAGCGCCACAGCTTCTGGGTCACAAGCTTCCTGTAGTTACACTGCCTTAGAGACTGAAGCCAGAAGCAATGATTGGTATGCTTTTGTTTGTGACAATAACTCATCTTCTTTTTGCTCCAGCGTCTCCCAAGCTTCAGGCAACGACGGTTCGCCATTCAATCTTACCATTAGCTACGGAGGCGGCGGGAGCAGTGGGGGAAGTGGTGGTATTGTCCCTCAAACTCCCAAAGAAGATCAGGATCTCATAGACAAGCTGTTAAAGCTTATTGAATCCCTCAAACTTCAGATCCAAGCCCTCATTGATGCAAAACTCAATCAATGGAAGAGCATCTTCCAATTCACCAAAGATCTAAAGCCGGGAGATGTTGACCAGGATGTAAAACCTCTCCAGCAATTTTTAAACAAAAACAACTACACGGTCTCCCTGATTGGTCCGGGATCTCTGGGCAACGAAACCAACATCTTCGGACCAAAGACCAAAGCGGCGCTTGCTAAATTTCAAGAAGCCCACTACGAGGCAATACTCAAACCGGCCGGTTTTACTAGAGGCACCGGTTGGCTGGGGCCGTATAGCCGCAAATTAATTAATGAGATAATGAGGAAGTGAGAAACCAAACGGCGCCCCGCCAATACACCAATTAATTGGTGTATTGGCGGGTTTTTTGTTAAAACGTCTATAAATCCACTGGGTATTGACAAGAATTCATAAATGATATATAATAGATACATTACTATTAAACATATAATTTATGAATTACAAGACATTTGTTGTAGGGTTAGCGGTTATTGGTTTGCTTGTTTTGCCTGTTTTGCCGGCTAAAGCTATAACGGCTACCCAGCCACAGGCCCAAATCGATAGTCTTATCAAGCAAATTGCTGTTTTGCAGGCGGAATTGGCATCGCTTCAAGCTTGGTGTTTGAATTACAATGCCCAATATGGCTGCCAGACACCTCCTGAAAAGTATATTACCATTACCTCTCCAAAAGGTGGGGAAAAATGGATAAAAGGATCAAAGCATAAGATTACATGGAAGACTAATCTTTCAGGCAATGTTGTGATTAACCTTGTTTCAGGAAATAACAAATATAAGATAGCTAATGTTAAGGGCTCTTTGGGCTCTTATACCTGGAAAACCGGCTTTACTAGTTCAGAAGCAAAAATACTTCCAGGCAGTAATTATAAAATAGAAATTTACGATCCAAATAATCCAAGTAATATCCAATCTTTTAGTAATTACTTCAGTATTATTTTTGGGCAACTTTCTATCGCTTCATCCAGATTTATTTTTTAATTAAAATCTGGTAGGGATTAAAACGCCGCCCCGCTTTGCGGGGCGGCGTTTTGTTTACAAAGAAGTTTTAATTTGTTATCTTTGTAATATGAGTTTAAATAAGTTAGTCATAAAAAGGATTAATCGCTTCAGCGAAAAAACGCTGAAAGATTTGAATGTTTTGGCATTGCAAATATCATCAAGAAAATACCAAATGACTGCCAGCCATTTAAAATCCTTGCTGAAAAATAAAAATGTCTATTTGATAGGGATTTATGATGGAAATACCATTGTTGGAACTGCAACATTGGTCCAGGTGTTTCAAATCACGGGACCCAAAGGATATTTAGAAGACTTGGTTGTAGATGAAAAATACCGAGGCCGGGGATTGGGTACGGAGCTGGTGATGCGCATGATCAGGCTTGCTAAAAAGTTAAAGATATACAAGTTAAAATTAAAAAGCGAGACGCATCGGATTGCCGGCAATAAAATTTACAAAAAATTAGGGTTTACACCGGAAGAAACGAATGTGTATAATATGATACTTTAATTATGGAAAGTAAAAAAATTTCAGCGTTAACATTTAATATAAAAGAAGACGGATGGGAAACATCAAAAGGTTTTATCAAAAGAGAAATTGATATGCCGGTTTTAGACGAAGCAAAAAATCCAAAAGACGCTTTGTCTGTTATTTTAAAAATAAAATACGCTGGCGTGTGCGGATCGGACAGGGGAATTTACAACCGCCAGGCATTCAAAGATTTAATTTTCAGTTCCTTGCAAAAAGAAAATAAAGATATGCGTATTTTAGGTCATGAGTTTTTCGGGGAAATTCAAGAGATGGGAAGCCAAGTAAGTAAGTTATACAGCCTTGCAAAAGGAGATAATGTTTCGGGAGATTCCCATGTAACTTGCGGGGAATGTTATCAGTGCAAAATCGGTGAAAATAATGTATGCACCAACGAAGCCATTTTGGGAATTTCCATTGATGGGATATTTGCTGAATATGTTAAAATCCCGGCAAAAAATTTATGGAAAGTAAATCCAGAAAAAGTTCGCCCGGAAATTTGCGCTATTTATGATCCTTTTGGCAACGCGGTGCACGCGGTTTCAAAAACAAAAACAAAAAACCAAACAGTGGCAATTTTTGGAGCGGGGCCGATTGGACTTTTTTCTGTGGCGTTGCAAAAACATTTTGGCGCTTCAAAAATAATTGCCGTGGATATTAACGCCCAAAATCTTGCAATGGCAAAAAAGATGGGAGCTGATGAAACCATATTAATTGCCGGCAATGAAGATGCGTCTGAAAAAATAAAAGAAATGACCGATGGCGTTGGCGTTGACATTGCAATGGAAATGGCAGGGCCAATTTCTTGTGTGCTTGCTTGTATAAACAGCGCAAGGCGGGGCGGGCACGTTATTTTATTTGGCATAAAAGACGGGGATTTTACAATTCCGGGTTTTTCGCGCATCATAACCAAGGGGCTTACAATGCACGGGGTTATTGGCAGGCGAATTTTTGAAACATGGAAAACTTCAGACCAAGTGCTGTCCGACAAATCAAATGGAGTTCAGGATAAAATTTGGGAGGTTATTTTAAAAAAGGGTGAGGGGACAATTTTGCCTTTTGAAAATTATAAAATTGAAGATTTTGAAAAATCAATGCAAGAACATCCAAAAGTAATATTTAAATTTTGATTTACAATTATGAATGAAGATTTTAAAAAAATTATAGAAGCTCAATTAAGTGACATAAAAGAAAAAGGGCTTTTTAAAGAAGAGCGGATTATTAGTTCAAAGCAAGGCAGGAAAATAACGGTTAATGGAAAAGAGTATTTGAATTTTTGCGCCAATAATTATTTGGGACTTTCGGGAAGCGAGGAATTAATTACGGAAGGAAAAAAGGCGCTGGACAAATGGGGGTTTGGGCTTTCTTCGGTAAGGTTTATCTGCGGTACTTTAGAAATCCACAAAGAACTGGAAAAAAAGATTGCTGAATTCATGGGTTATGAAGACGCTATTTTATACACTTCTTGTTATGACGCCAACCTTGGCCTTTTTCAAACAATTTTAACCGACCAGGATGCAATAATTTCAGACGAATTAAACCATGCCAGCATGATTGACGGCGTGAGGCTTTGCAAAGCGGAAAGGCACATTTTTAAACATTCAGATTTGCAAGACCTTGAAGAAAAATTAAAACAAACCCAAGGAAAAAGAATAAGAATGATAGCCACGGACGGGGTTTTTAGCATGGAGGGGGATATTGCCAAAATAAAAGAAATTTGCGAATTGGCTGAAAAATACAATGCTTTAGTAATGATGGACGATTCTCACGCCACGGGATTTTTGGGCCAAACCGGCAGAGGCACTCATGAATTGGGCGGAGTGGCTGGCAAAATTGATTTTATTACTTCAACATTTGGAAAAGCGCTGGGCGGAGCATCAGGGGGGTTTATTGTTTCGTCAAAAGAAAATGTTGAATTTTTGCGCCAGCGCTCAAGAAATTATATTTTTTCCAATTCACTTTCCCCAACCATTACTGCCGTCACTTCTTTTGTGATGGATTATATCAGCCAGAATTCAGAGCCCAGAGAACGGCTTTGGAGAAATGTTAAACTTTTTAGGCAGTTAATTAAAGATGCCGGCTTTGAAGTTTCGCCTCAAGAGCATCCCATTGTTCCGATTATGCTGGGCGACGCCAAATTGGCAAAGGGTATGGCATCAGAACTTTTTAAAGAGGGGATTTATGTCATTGGTTTTTCGTATCCGGTGGTGCCTGAAGGCAAGGCGCGCGTAAGGGTGCAAATTTCTGCGGCTCATACAGAGGAAGATATTAAGCTGGCTGTTGAAGCATTCGCAAAGATTTATAAATCTTACATCTAAAATCATAAATCATAAATCGTAAATCGTAAATCAAAAAGATGTGTGGCATTGTAGGATACATCGGTAAAAGGCAGGCTCTGCCTTTTTTAATTCAAGGATTGAAAAAATTGGAATATCGGGGCTACGACAGCTCGGGCATTTGTGTTAAAGAAAACACAGATTTTTATTTGGTTAAAAAGCCGGGCAAAGTCAGCGAGCTGGAAAACGCCGTAGACAAAGAAACTGTTTTGGGAAACATTGGTATTGCGCATACGCGCTGGGCGACCCACGGCGTTCCCAATGAAAAAAATGCCCATCCTCATTTGGATTGCACCGGTAACATTGCTATCGTCCACAACGGCATCGTGGAAAATTATCAGTCGTTAAAAGAATTGTTAATAAAAGAGGGGCACAAAATAATTTCAGACACTGATTCAGAAATTATTGCCCATTTGATTGAAAAATTCTACAACCCAGAAAATAATATCGAAACTGCAACTGTGCAAGGCCTAAAATTAATTGAAGGGGCTTTTGGTTTGGCGATTTTGGACAAAAGTACTGAAAAAATAATTGTTGCCAGAAAAAGCTCGCCGTTGGTAATTGGTATTGGCGAAGGCGAAAACTTTGTGGCGTCTGACGCATCGGCCATTTTGGGATACACCAAAAATGTTATTTATTTGGACGACGAAGAAATGGCAGTGCTTACCAAAGATGGTTACACGGTGAAAAAATTAAATGGCCAAGTTGTTGATAAAAAAATACACCAAATTACGATGACAGTGGATCAGATTGAGAAAAAGGGATTTAAGCATTTTATGCTCAAAGAAATTTTTGAACAGCCAGAAGCCATTGAAAACACTCTGCGCGGCCGGTTAAAAGATGGGAAAGTGACTTTGAGTATTGATATTGATTTTTCCAAGATTGACAGGATTATTATTACCGCCTGCGGAACAAGTTATTATTCATCTTTAATTGGCAAATATGTTATTGAAAATATTGCAGACTTTTCCGTGGAGACGGACTATGCTTCGGAATTTAGATATAGAAATCCTATTGTGCGACAAAGTGATTTGATTATCGCCATTTCCCAAT
>MGJU01000007.1 GCA_001794435.1 Candidatus Yanofskybacteria bacterium RIFCSPHIGHO2_02_FULL_43_17 | reverse complement strand
TCTTGACCCCTTCTTTAACGCTGGCCGGCGCTTTATCAGCCAGATCTTTTGCCTCTTTAAGGCCAAGACCGGTTATTTCTCTCAAGACCTTTATAACTTGTATCTTAGCCGCACCTGCCTCTTTTAAGATAACCGCGTAGCTGTCTTTTTCTTCCGCAGCGCCGGCTTCAGAACCCCCGGCGGCAGGTCCGGCTACCGCCATAGCGGCCGCCGACACGCCAAATTTTTCTTCTAACGCCTTAACGAGTTCATTCAACTCGGAAACAGGCATTGATTCAACTTCTTCAATAAATTTTGTTTTGTCCATAATAATTTTTTATTTTTTATACCATAGCTTCTTTTCTTTTTGCTACTTCATTAAGTGCCACTGCCAATCCTCGAATCGGATATGTAAGCATCCCGACCAATCTTCCTATCAGCACTTCGCGGGACGGCATCTTAGCTATTTCTAAAAACGCATCTGTATCGATGAATTTACCGCCAAAAATCGCACCCCAAAAATGAAGCGCTGGATTTTTCTTAGAAAAATTATAGACGCCTTTGGCTACTCCGTAAGGGTCATTGCCTCCCAACACTAGACCAACCGAACCATCCATCCCGTACACATCCAGACCGTCATAATTTTTGTCTGGTTGCTTGCCCTGAGTTGATCGAAGGGCTAGGTCAATAAGAGTTTTCTTGGTCACAAAATATTCAGAACCCAAAGGCCTAAGCAGTCTCTTTAATTCCGTCATTTGAGCCACAGAGAGACCTTTTTCTCCTGCCTTTGCCTGCCCTGCCTGCCCGCCAGAGTCTTGCGACGGCTGGGAGCGAGTCGAAGGGGAGAACGACGTAAAAACCACGATCTCAAATTTGGGCAGTTTGTTTTTTAATAAGCCCAACTCCTCTGCTTTTTTGGTTTTTGACTTCATGTTTCGTATATCAGGTTCTCTCGGTTGAAATAGAAACAAGATTCTATTTCTTCCTCGTTGCCTGATATAATTAAACAAAAACTACGGTTTTATCCGCAGAAACTCAACAAGGCATCGACCTTAGTTAAACCTCGGCGTTCATCACGCTGTCTACGGTATTACCATATTATCAAAACCCCTGCCAAAAGTCAAAATCCGAGATATTTCTTTCTATTCGCCACATGCTCCCCCGCTGTTTTGGAATAAATCATCTGGCTACCGTCGCGGGTCGAGAGATAGTATAAATAATCGCTTTTGACTGGGTTCCGCGCCGCTTCGATGGCTTTTAATCCCGGATTAGATATTGGTCCCGGCGGTAATCCGGTTCTCATATACGAATTGTAGGGCCCGTCAACCTTAATCTCTCTTGCTGGCCCTTGGAACGTGACATCGCAATTCTTTTTAAATCCTGATTCTTCAAATTCTCTTAAACATGCTCCGTATAAAACTGTTGCATCAATCTGAAGCAGCATACCCAACTCCATCCGTTTGTAAATTATGCCTGCTACCAATTTCATGTCTTTCTCGGTTCGAGCCTCCTTTTCAAGAATAGAGGCTATAATTATTATGCGCTCTCTTTCAAATTCGCTTAAACCCGCTAAAATTTCTTTGGTCTTTTCATCATAATTATCAGCGGCCTTCTGGCGCAATACGGTGATCAGATCGTAACTATCAGTCGCCAACATTTGACTAAGCCGATAAGTGTCCGGGAAGAATTGCCCCTCATTGTTTTGGTATTTTTTTGCAAATTCGCCCTCTTTCGTCAATCCGGCGGAAGCCAATCGTTTGTCAATATCAAAAACATTGAATCCTTCCGGAATTGTAATGACTATATCGTCCGATTCGGCAAATCCTTCTACCATAGAATTCACTATCGCCAGCGTGGTCACTCCCGGTTTGAAAATATATCTGCCTGCTTGGAGTTTCTTTTCGTTACCAGTAACGATCACGTAGACAACAAAGGCAAACTTGTTATCTATGACGTTCTCTTCCTTTAAAATATCGGCGATAGCAGAAACGCCCTGCCCTTCGTTTATCACCACTTCTTTTGTGGTTTTGAGAGGCGATTTCAAAACGGCAAACCCTATCCAACCAATAAAAACACCCGCCGCTATAAAAGCGGCGAGGTGAACCTTATAGACTTCGAGGGTTTTATAAAGGTTTTTCGTCGAGGACATGTTTGGGCGGAATACTTATTTTGCCCGCCTTAAGTTCTTCTAATTTTTTCAGAACTATCTCATTGTCCTTATTTGCTTCAATGCTTAATATTCTTTCCAATTGCTCTATGGCTCGATCAATCTCTCTCCTCTCTTCATATATAAGCGCCAAATACCATCTGGCATTAGAATAGTCGGGCGAAAGAACAATTGCTCTCTGGAGTTGATTAAACGCTTTGTCTTTCTGATTTGCTCTATAGTAAAGAAGTCCCAACTCAAATGCCAATCCCGGCTGATTAGCATTAAAAGGTGCTATTGTTTCCAACTGCTTTACTGCTTCGCTAAGCTTGCCTTGCCTTTCATAGACAGAGCCTAGGTTATAAATAGCCAAACCGAAATTATTGGATAATTCTATTGCTTTTTTGAAAGCATCTTCCGCCTTCAGAAGCGCAGCATCCGCCTTCAGGTTGAGCTGTTGAAAATCAACACTTCTCGATGCGACAAGTCTTCTAAGCAAATCAGCTCTCAAAAGGTACATACTTCCGATACGGTTGTAGAAAGACGGATCACCAGGCCTTAACTCTGATGCTTTTAAATACGCCGTCTCCGCCAACGCATCAGTGCCATCAACCAATTGAATCAGGTTTTGATAGACATTCCCCAGATTTCCCCAGTTGTTCGATTCGTTCGGGGCTACCTGCGTTGCCTTCTGCGCCAGAGAAACAGCAGAAGACAGATAATTTTGTATCCTGTCATTCTTCCGGGTATCATCCGGAGCAGCCTTGGTAACTAACTCTCGAGACAATAGATTCAAAGCCAGTTGAGACGATAGCACATAGAACCTATCGTCATTTCCTTTCCAATTTATAGCCTCAATAGTATAGCCCAAAGCCTTCTCCGCTTCCGTCTGATTAAGCGCTCTTGCATACTTAACATCTGCAACATAGTTCAAGGAAACAAAATACAGCCCGACCAAAGCCATTAACAAGCCCCCGATAAAGCCAAGAGAAGAAATTAGCGACAACGACGCCTTTTCTTCGACATTATATACAACCCTTTTGTCGCCCCAAACAGCTAACGCAATCATGGCCAACAGTGCATAGAAGGTAAAAGCCAAAACCAGATTGAAAGGATAGAGAAACATTGCGACAACCGCAGCGACCATTGCCGATATAACCCCAATATTTTCCTGATCAAAGTTCATTAATCTTGAACTAAGCACCCTGAACAAAGACTGCGCTAAAAGCCATAATACAAACCCCAAAGCCGCCAATCCGACAAGACCGTTATGAACCGCCATATTCAGCACCTGAGAAGTAGAGTCAAACAGCTTAATCCCAGATAGCGTCGTGTTTCTTAATTTTCCTGCTCCATGTTTATCAAAAGCAAGCGAGAAATTCTCCGGTCCGTAACCGAAGGCAAAATTCTCTTGCAACACTCCCCAGGCGACATTGCCGGACAATTTATATGACAGAGCTATCTCTACGGGAAGATTTTTTTTCACAAAAACCAAATTAAGGCCCATAACTACGAGGAGAATCCCCAAGATCGTAATTGTCATCGGAAACACAAATTTGGACATTCTGAAAACTCCCTTACGACTTGAAAACAAACTTTCCAATGCAACCACCGCAAGCATACCGACTATCGCTACCGACCACAGAACCCACCAGTTAATGATCACGAGTATGGCCAAGGCGGCCAAAATCCCTATTTTAGAAAGATAGTCAATGATTTTATTCTCCGATTTATTCGTGTAAAGCATTGGAAGAATGATAGCCGCCATCATTCCAAGTACATTTACAGAACCGACGGTGTTAAATGCTCCCGATGCCGTAAATTGCAATATTGAAATATTTAAGTACTTGAATATTTGAAATCCCGACATTTGCAGAAACCCATACAGAATGGCAACGACAACGGAAACAGAGAAAAACGTCCTCAACGCCTTTCCTTTATCGTCGAAAGAGTTAATCATGAGCATATAAACTACCGTAAGCGAAACTACGGTAAGCAAAGAGTCGCTCAAACCAACAGCCGCACCGAATATGCTTTTAAACTTAGCAATAGAAAATACCGCGGACAGCGCAACCGCGCCGGCTAAAGCAAGTACACCTTTGTCCAAAGGATTAAACCTCCATGAAAGTTTGCCCGACATCACTATATCAAGCAGCCATAGCACCAAACCAGCTCCGGCAATCACCACAACAAACATCTGTTTGTTCAATTCCAGAACGTTCGTCGTCCATGGCAGAAAAAACAGCGGCATCAACGCCGCACCTATCAACATTGTTAGGCGAACTGCTTTTTTATAAATTGTTTCCGTCAGAATATCATTAACATCGGGGGTCCTCTGGTCTTCCGATATCGCCAATTCGTCAGAATTATATTCTTCAGCCACCAATTCTTCTCCGTAATTCACGTTTTCCAATTCGACCCTGTTTTTCAATAAATTAATATTCATTCTTTGGTTTTGAGTTGTTTATATGCTTAAGTATACCATACTAGTTTACACAAGCACATAAATAAATTCAATTGTTTGTTTTAATCGTTACTGTGTTTCAATATTAAATTATTCGGATACTAAATTTTTAGATATCGCCTTGGTCAGGAACCCAGCACTCTATCACACTACCAAATCCTCGTATTAAAGAAACCGAGCTTATCAACATTGACCATCTTAATTAATTAGAGCTAGAGTGTGGTTATTAAACCAACATAAACATCTATAAAAAGTTTGATGAAAGGATTAAACAGTTAACATAAATCTTTATTCCTGTTTAAAAATTGGGATTTAGAAATTAAAATTGTATGCCTAAGAAATTTTTAACAGTCAGAGAAGTCGCCCGCTTGATCGGTGTAACACCCTTGACAGTTCGCAACTGGGACCAAAAAGGCAAACTTGTTGCCTATCGTAATCCAATAAACAATTATCGTCTTTATAAAATAGAGGATGTAGAAATTCTAATGCGTCAAATAGAAGGATCCAGGCAACAAATAAAGAAACTGAAAATCGATGTGTTTTAAACAAATAATCACAAAACAAAAACAACAAAAGGCCGAGAAGGCCTTTTTAGTTTTATTTGATCGGGACAATTCCGATCTTTTGGAGAAACATATTTATAACGTCCAGGTTGTTGATGGGAGGACCGGGATTATCTTCTCCGTCAAAAACACCTTCTGTCATTATGATCCTCTGACCCTTGGAAACAATCTTTAAAGAACCGACCCCCTGATCAACTGTCTTCATCTTATTACGTTCAAAGTTGGAACCGTGCTTAATGGTACCGAGTTCCATACAAACACACTGGCCCAAATCCATATCCCACTCATTCACAATCTCGCCAACGTGAAAATTGGCACCTATTGTTACTTGGCATCCCATTCGCTTTCCAAATTCCAGCATCTCCTGAGGCCGGATCGAAGTTGTCTTTGCTCTCGACAGGTGAGGATGTTGAACTGAAAGCTTAAGACCGGAAGGAAGTTGATGAACACTCTCGCTGATAACTCTCTCCCCCACTATATGGCCAACAGGCACAAACGGAAGCTTGTATCCGGAAAGGGTATTCTGGATGTGTGCATTGAGATAAGCTTCGAGTGTGGATCTAAATATCTCCAATGGATTGTGTCCGTGCTTCTTGGACCACAGGTCATGATTCCCAGGAATAACATTAAACACAAGAAGTGCAGCTTTCACCAATTCAATAATTTTTTCAGAATTGAGCTTGTCTTTATCAACACCCTGCATGGCCTGGTCAAACCTTGTCTTAAAGACTTTGGATATTACCATACCTATCATGTTTGCTGCCCATTTTTCTTGAACAGTATTATCGGCACCACCGATAACTTCACCCTTTATCATCAGGTCGTGTTCGTTTCCCTCAATGATATCTCCCGCTCCCACAAGAAGCTGGGCATTTTGAGTAAGAATGATCTCAGGAACACGATTAACAAAGAAGTTGTAGTCTGTTTCTACGGAACCGGCATGAAGACACGCAAACCCAACAATTCTGTCTTCCTGGAAGGGCCCAACAAGCGGTGCGTACCGAAGCCTGTTCTGAATATAATCCAAGTCAAAATAGTATTTGCGTCCGTGTTCCTGATAATAAATGCCCGGCCAATTCTCTCCGTTGCGTCTGAATGTCTTTTTTCTCATCAAACTGGCCATTTCTCTTTCAATATCTTTCACGGAAAGGCCAAGATCGTGTTTGATAATCCCGGGCGTAAGAGAACCCCTGACCTTTAATCTCTCGATTATCTTCTTCTGATTAGCTGAGGCTCTTTCTGGTGGAACGATAAACCCAAGCTCTCTGGAGGTCAGGTCCTTCAAACTATGCGTCCGATAACTACGCCTCCGACCATCAGCAGAATATTCTAGAACACTGACTCCGACCTGGTTTTCCGCTATGCGCGTATCTTCCAAACGATGGCAGGCTGGAACAGAAAAATATTGATATCTTAATTCGCCCTTGGGCTTGTGGATGCTTGAACCGAATCCACCAACCACATAACAATCAGGTGAACCCTGCGATGTTTGCTTGATCTTGTCTTTAATGACGCGCTCAGCAGCAGTGCTGTAGTAGTCACCCCTCATCCAGACAGCTTTGACCGGAGTAAGAATCCAAATCACCTTGTCTACGTATTTTACAACCAATCTTTCACTGCCAGGATTGTCGCCAACTCTGACATCTTTACGTTCCTCAGCAAGAAGATGAGCAATGCGCTCTCCCACCTCGCCGTCAAACGCAGGACTGGTCACAATAAATAGATCGAGAATTCTTTCGTTTTTTGGATTTTCTGGATCAGAACCCCGAACTTCCGGAATTATCTTTGCCAGTTCTCTGGCACATTTTCTGAGAAAGCTCTCTTCAAACTCTGCTCTTCTAGCAGCTCTTTCTTTGGGGGCCAGCTTAGCGCTCTTTTCTTTCACGTATGCTTTCATCTGCTCAACGATGGCTTTTTGGGCAACAAGTCCGCCGACCAAAACATTGAAGTGAGTACCTTCATCTTTTTCGAGAATCCTGAATGACTCTCGGACGGCAGACTGACGAAAACCTTTTGAGCCAAAATCAATCCTAGAAACAAAACCTATCTTCGCACCCTTCTGGGTCTCCATTAATAATTCCTTTTTTTCAAGTTACTTGGCACAATAATAACAAAAAAGGGAAATACCGCAACCTACTCAAGTTTTGTAGGGTAAAACTTAAACAAAATAATTCATAATAATCATCCCCTCCTTCGCGGTCTACTAGCGGGTTTTACCCGCCGTAGCCCGCTTCGGCGGGCGAAGGCGAGCGGTCGCGAAAGACGTTAGGAGGTCATAAACAGGAGAGTAGTAAAAAAAAATAGCCGACACAGGTCGGCTCAAACAAGATTTTTATCTCGCAACTTTTTAAGGAGTGCTTCTAAGTCTTCGGTACTTAGAGAATACCCATCAATACCATAATCAGGAGGATTGATGAATATTTGACCTACCCCTATAAGTACGTGTGATTTTGGTTCTGTATTATCCCAAGGCTGAGCGCCATCTCCCTTAATGTCTTCTAGTATCTTTGCTCTCCTATTTCTATCGTTCCAATATACTTTCATTCTCGCTCCTTTTTTGGTAAGGTAAACATAGTATAGTAAACTATATCTCATTAGTCAAGGTCCTGGCGATATCCGATAATAAGCGTACTGATTCCGCCCAATAGGCAGTGGGATATTGAGGATTATAGGCTTTGCCTTATGTTTATGAGGATAGAACGTGGATTAACCAGAATAAGGAGTTTTTTATACCAAATTTTACAAATTAAAAAGCGGGCGAAATTATCGCACCGCTTGAGGAGTATCCACAAACTCCCAAATTGTTGGCGATTCTGAAACTATGTCGGGAAGACCAGGTTCCCATCTTACCCCAGGACGAATAATTGCAATTCCATCACCTGGCTTGATAAATCGTGTATCTTTATCAATAATCAAACCTTCTTTCTCGTCAATCAGAACAAGAACATTGGCATAATCTAGAATGTTTCTACTGCGCCAAGCAAGGCGGGTACCCTCACAGGGTCTAATTAGCCAGATTGCGCAATCCTCACCCTGATGGGGAAATACCACCTTATCAATTTTTCTTGCATCTCCTGGCTTTTGACCAGTATTGTCCCTGAAATATATTCCTTCAGGACTTTCTTTTACCTCGTAGTCACACCAACGAAGTTTTCTTCCCGTTATAAATGGCGCTTGATTTATCTCGTGGCTCATGGCTAACTCCTTTAGACAATTCTTGGATATCTAAGAGCATAGGAGTACATTCTCCAGAATGTTACTAGACAAATTGTGCCTATCAGAATTCCAGAAAAAAGATGATATGAAGTCATCCAGTAAAAAGCGATTCCAGAAGCAAGAGAAGTGGCAAGAGAAATCATTACTACCAATAGGAAGCTGGGATTTCTATTGAAACAGGTTAAAACGGCACAATACATGCTAACCAATATCCCGCCCAAAATCGGTAAGACTATACTGGCCAGAAATGTTGCTAAAGAACTGAAGATTGTCCAGACAATAAGTTCTCGTACTCTTCTAAGCATTGTTGCTCCTTTTTCAACGAACTTAAAACCGTGCTATATGATAACACGATTTTAATTATGAGTCAAAAAAAATATTAGGTTCGATTCCCACTCCCCCAGCCAAGTTTCAGAATTCGTTTTTTCGCCAAAATGCGGAGCGCCGCAAAGCGACGCGACAGGGGTTTGCGCCAGAATCCGCCAAGGGTTTTTGAAATCCAAAAGAAGCGAGCGGGACGCGAGGCGGGGGTTCGAGCCAATCTTTTTAA
>MGJU01000006.1 GCA_001794435.1 Candidatus Yanofskybacteria bacterium RIFCSPHIGHO2_02_FULL_43_17 | reverse complement strand
TTGAACTGGCAAAAACCTTTTCAGGCCAAGTTTCCGGCAAGTTTATTAATGGAGTATTGGGAACGGTGTATAAACAATTAGAAAATAAGTAATAATACGAATATCATTCGAATAAATACGAATGCCACGAATATAGTATTTGTGTCATTCGTGTAAATTCGTAGATTAGTATCGATGAAAGACTTTAGTCTTTTTGAAAAAAAGCTAGGGCTGAAATTTAAAAATAAAGATTTGTTGACCCAGGCATTTGTCCACCGCTCTTACTTAAACGAAAATCCAGGTTTTGGCCTTGATCAAAACGAGCGGTTGGAATTTTTGGGAGACGCGGTGCTGGAATTGTCCATAACCGAATACCTTTACAACGAATACCCTCAAAAAGCGGAGGGAGAATTGACCAACTGGCGCGCGGCGCTGGTTAATGCTAAAATGCTTACATCCGTTGCCGAAGAGCTGGGATTTAATGATTTTTTGCTTTTAAGCCGTGGCGAAACCAAGGAATTGGGCAAGGCGCGCCAATACATTTTGGCCAATACCTTTGAGGCATTAATCGGAGCGATTCACTTAGATTCTGGGTACGAGCAAGCCGACACGTTTATAAAAAAATATCTTTTAAGAAGACTGCCGGAAATTATAGAAAATAAATTATACAAAGACGCCAAGTCGCAATTCCAGGAAGAAGCGCAAGATAAAGAAGGGGTCACTCCAATGTATAAAGTAATGAAAGAATGGGGGCCGGATCACAAAAAAAAGTTTACCGTAGGAGTATTTTTAGGAGATGCACAGGTAGCAGAAGGGGAGGGCTATTCAAAACAAGAGGCGGAAGAAGAAGCAGCAAAAGCGGCATTAAAAGTTAAAAAATGGGAATAAAATAGTATCGATACCAATATACAAATTTACTAATAATACAAATAAAACGACGTGATTAGTATAATTAGTATTCATTAGTATATTAGCATCGATACCGCGAAGCGATTATGTTAACAATACGACTAACCCGCAAGGGTAAAAAAAACCAGCCATTTTTCAGAGTGGTGGTAATTGATAAAAGAAGGTCTGCATCCGGAGGAAGACCGGCCGAAATTTTGGGCTACATTGACCCGTTAACCAAGAAAAAGTCTTTGAAAAAAGACCGGATTTTGCATTGGATAAAAGTTGGGGCTCAACCCAGCGCAACCGTGCACAATTTGCTGGTTTCAGAAAAAATCATAGAAGCCAAGAAAATCAATAAATTCAAAAAGTCTAAAAAGGCAATCGCCGCGGCTAAAGCGGCGGCCGTTACGGCCAGCGCACCAGCGCCCGCTGGCGCCGCTGTAGAACCCGCAGCTCCTGTGCCAGTGGTAGAATCTGCACCAGTGCCAGAAGTAAAAACAGAAACCCCACCAATATCTCCGGCCCCAGAAACTCCAATAGAAGCGACCAAAGAACCTGAAAAACCCGCAGTTTAAAACAATCTTATTGTGTCCCGATAAAAATTTATAGTAAATTTTTATACGGGATCCCGTATGTCCCGAAAAAAAATCGGGACATCGGGACGACAAAAACGGATAATTTTATCCGTTTTTTTGTTCTTTTAAAATATATTCATAATATTTTGACAAAAAGCAAAATATTATGATATATTAATAAAATATGGAAAATAATTTAGAAATTGAACTTCAGCGAGTGGGACTTGATGAGCGTGCAGCTAAGGTGTATTTGGCGGCGCTTGAGCTTGGCCCAAGTCCCGTACAAAAAATTGCCCAGCGGGCGGATATACCTCGCGCAACTGTGTATTTGGTGTTAAATGATTTACAGAAAAAAGGATTAATCACCACCTACGATGAAGGGAAAAAAACTTTTTTTGTGGCTGAATCTCCGAGCCAGTTAGAAATATTAGTAGAGAAAAGAGGAGCTGAAGCTAAGGCACAAAAGGATACAATCAAAAATCTTATCCCCGAACTTATTTCCCGGGGGCAATTTGAAAAAGGGGAGCGCCCAATGGTTAAATATTACGAAGGGCAGGATACTATAAGGTCATGGCTCAAAGATAGTTTTTCCGGTGAAGGTGGAGAAAGGTTGGCTATTTTGCACTATAATCGCGCCGGAGAAACGCTCCAAAAGTTAAGAGTTTCTGCTGACCAAGTGCAAGAAATGCGCAAAAAATACAAAGTCAAGTCTCGTGTAATTTATACTGCCAACAAAGGACCAATAGACGGGTATTCTACGCCTGATCGTCCAGCTAAGTTTGTTTTGCCAGAAAAGTGTCCGCTTGAGGCAGATATCGTCATAAAGGGAAACAGAATCTTTTTTGCCCCCTATAATGTTCCGTTACGGGGAGTTACTATTGAAGATAAAGCTATAGCAAATTCTATGAGGATGGTATTTGAGGTTCTCTGGGAAAATCTCTCATAAATTTGTCACAAAGCTTGACATATGTTCTAATTCGTGTATACTAAAGGTGCCGCTAATTGAGTGGTTTTCGCCCAGTTTCCACCTTTTTCGTGAAAGGAGGGAGTTATGGGTGAGTGACAATGCCTTGCTTACGGACTTCGAATTGTTTGGATTTTGTAAAAGGAGAACGTATGCAAGGGAAAAAGAGGTGAGCTTTTATGCTCGCCAGTGAGCGGTAAATGCTCATGAGAGCTTGACTGCTCAAACAACGTGATGGCCCGGAGCCAATGAGTCGCAAAAACGACATCATTGCTCCGGGCTTCTTTCGTTACAGTAATTTTTAATTAATTTCTGTCACAACTATTGACAAGAATTCTTGTTTCGGCTAGGATAGCAATTGTCAGTAAAGCTTGTCATAACTATTGACAAAATAACTTGCTTCGATTAGTATGGTTTTATTAATGAAATCAAGTAATCCAACGATTTACCGTAATAAGATTGTCATAAGTATTGACAAAAATACTTGCTTCGGCTAGTATGGCAATGCCCACGCCCCTGAAACAATAGTTTCGCCCTACTTCAAAAAAATCATTTTTCTGAAGTGGACAGTTCTTTTATATAATCAGTCACAGAAATAAGTTAATGAATTCTCGTTAATTTATTACTGTGACTGTTACAATTCGTAGCAGGCAGTCCTTACCCGGAGTTTCCTATGAAGATTGCAATGATTTCCTATAACACCTTCGTCAGCGGCCAGGAAAATGGTTGGAATGTGGGAGAGCAAGGCAGCGTGCTGCTGCTCCAGAATTCCGACGGAAGAGTCTGGGGTACCTCGCAGAGCAAGCCCCTCAACAACCCAAACCGGAACGAGGAGTGGCACGGCGAGACCAGGGCCATTGTCGATCCGTTGTGGGAACTCCTTGAAAAGGAATTGCCCACGATCGACAAGGTGGTATTCTACGTGGGAAGCACGGGAGCCGAGCGCGTTATTGAGCTTGCCGCGAAACACGGTCTTGACCCACAGCGTGCAATCTTTGTCTTCTGCAACTGTAACTACTCCGTCAAAAACGGATTAGTAAAGTCGCGGGGATTCTCTTGCTCGAAGGTTATGGGATGCGAGTGTGGTGGCCATGCCACTATGAATCGTATTTACCAGAACTTTCTGGCAGGGCGCGGATTGCCATAGCGGGCGTCTGGACCCGGAGCCTTGGCCGGGCTCTATAACTCAGTGAGTTTTAACTCACAGGCCATGTGAGGGTCATTGTTGGATTGGCCAAGGATTGGTAAGTCTTTCAATCTCTCACATCAAAAGGCGAGACTTCGGTTTCGCCTCTACTTCAGAAAAATGTATAAAGATAGATTTTTCTGAAGTGGCAATTAGTGTATTCCAAACAAGGAGACAGTTATGAAGATTGAATTGAATTTGGTGGTTGCTACCGGTTGCAACGGTGAATTGGCGACGGTGGAACCCATCAAAGCCAGCACACCCCAAGAAGCTCATAAGGAGTATGGGTTTTCCGAAGAGGAAAAAGTCGTCAGAGTGTGCCACCTCGTCTTGGAAGATGAGGGTAGCTCTGGCTATATGTCGCAGGTGGCAAGCGCTTACCAAGCTGGTTCAGCCATCGATGCCATGGGCGACGGCGATCCTCATATGCGCGACACGTTCATGTTTTTTTTCTTGAAAGGATTTCAAGAAGGCATGAAGCATCAGGCCGAACAGGAGGCTAAACCTGTAATCGTCCAATAATGGACGAAGGTCGCTCATGATGGGCACGGCGAGTACCACAAACCTCGCCTTCACTTCAAAGAAATGTATAAAGATAGATTTTTCTGAAGTGAATGATGGAAACAATAACAGTTATTACCAAGGAGACTAACCATGACGACTTCTTTTTTCCGCTATACCATGGGTTTTTGTAACTACAGACATGGTGACTGCTCATTTGAGCCGATCTACAAAATGGATCGGCCGGAGTTCGTGGACATGGATAGCCTGCTTGCTCCCATCGACCAGGCGGCCAAGAGTGTCATTGCTGGACAGGGCTTCGCGCTTTTGAACGGCAATGAGCATCCTGGCACCGGCCTGTCGATCCGCGTCAACCAAATCTATCCCTTCCGCGGAGAAGAATTGGAGCTCCACGTGCTCTATGACGATCCCCATTTTCAAGAACAAAATTCTTGGCTTCGGGGGCTTGACCAGGCGTTGGATATGCTTGGCCAAGACATGGTCATCGTGGGTACGTGCCGTTATTCCCATAACTCGGGTGGCAGCTACGACTTCAAGGTGCTGGCGGTTCCGAAAGGATCCCAGTTACCTGAAAAGTCGCAGTACTACCACCAGGAGCCATTTGACAAGGAGGTTAACTGGATGGGAGGCATGGACTCCAACTCCGAGGAAACGGTGCATCTTCCCAAAGGTAGCTTGATCTGGAACGGCAAGAAATGGTGGCCGACAACCCGGATCAAGTACTACTATTAGGGCGGTATCGCGTCAATTAAAAGCGGACAATGTTATGATAACAACGTCCGCTTCACTTCAGAGGAATTTGAGGAGAGATTCCTCTGAAGTGGAATTAATTTAACGACTACTTTATAGCAATGTGGCCGTTTCAAGCGTAGCACTTGACAAGATTATTAAATAGTGATATAATTAAGATGTAGGGGGTGGATTAACCAGGTATTAATAGAAATAGAGTAGGGGGGCTTGAGTCTTCACCATAACGCCAATGGGTATATGTAGTCATTACAAGATGGGGAAGTCTCAATTTTGAAGGTCAAAAGTACCGTGGAAATGGTGAAAGACTTGACAAGATTGTTGGATAGTGATATAATTAAGCATAGAGTGAATCGGGGGAAATATTGGCAGAAAATGAGTGAAAGACTTGACAAGGTTTCTTAATGGTGGTATAATTAAAACATAGGGTAAAGTAATAGCTTTTAACAATTTAATCTTTGCTTTCTTGGAGGAGAGAGCCCAGTCCGAGGGCAATCGGACACCGCAATTGATTTTGGGCGGTTAAGAAATCTCTCTGTACCTCGCCGAAGTTTAACGAAGGCGGGTCTTCAACCAAGAGAGATTTCTTAACCGCCCTTTTTTATGGGGAAATACGCTGAAGGGAAGAGGGGATTAAACCTCTATTGCCTGCAGAAATTTCCTTATTAGTAGCTTGCACAAACTCTGAAGGAGATGAAAGCAAGCCAAAGGAAGGAAAATGGACTTTGAAAACTTTAATACAGTATCTTGCCTGACCAAATGGCTTTTTGAAAAGCCAAGAGACATTTGGTCAGGCAAGGTAAATGGGAAACATGAACCTTGAATGAGTATTGGTTTCCTACCCTTCTTTTAGCCCGCCATTAAGGTCTTTCTGGGACACCTGGCTACTAAGCCATGGCTGGTGGGTTTAAAGAAGGGAATTACTTCTTGAGAGACAAGTGTTGGTAAATAATTGCCACAACTTGCCTCTCAAGGAGGAGCTATTGCGTAATCTGGCATAGGTTGCCAGATCGTGCCACCGCAATGGTTAAACACATAAAAGACCTTTTGAGTTTTGTACGTCATGGCGCAAAACACGGCACACCAAAAGGCAATTTTGCCCCAAAAAAGGCAGAAGGGAAATACCATGGCCAAGATTATTCGTTCGTTTACTGGTATCGTAGTCGACGTTGAAGTCGACCCCTTCGACATGGAATCGAAGGAATTCGAACCGGTCGAGTTTATCGATCTTGTCAACGAATGGGGTCAAGAAAATGGGATCACGTGCCCCACTTTCAAAGAGCTCGTGCGTTTCTGGCAAGAGTTCGGCCAGGAGGAGGCCCTGCAGAAGGAATCTGTAGATGCCCAGGAGGAGGCGTATTTTGCCTCCTATCGCGAAGTCGGCGAATGATTCACCGGTTCGCGATGCCACATCGCCAAGACGCTTGCGTGATGACGACGCCAGCGGTGTGGACCTAAAAGCGTCTTTTAACGGAGTTGTAAATGACAAACATTTACAACTCCGCCCTTTCTAAGTTCAGAAAAATTTTGTGGATTTAGAAAGGGACGACGGAAACAAAAAAACCCGATTCCAAGATTGGAACCGGGCGCGGGAAAAACAATAAGTCAGAAGAATTGGCTTGGGGTTACCAAACCATATCCTCTATATACTTTTTAAGTTTTTCCTTTTTTGAAACCGACTTGGCGGTGAGCTTTGCCTGTTTCAATATTTCCCCATTGAGCTTCTCGCCTTTTTCTGCTGAAAGCAGGCAAATAGGCACTTTGCCCAAATCGGGAATCTTGGTTTTTTTAGGGAAGCTGGCAAAGAATTTCTTGGCAGCCTCAATGATAACCAATTCATCTATTTTCTCCTTGCTGATTGGAATAACATAGTCAAGCAAACGGCCGCGGCTGACCTTTTGAACATCAAGCTCTTTAGCATAATTGGCTGGTAACCGAGCTTGGTAATGCTCAATGGCCATTTGGTTAAAAATCGTACCAAGGTAGATAACACTGTCATGCTGGTTGATGACGTACAAACACTGGCAGGCGCATTTAGGTTCTTTGGGAAACTGGAATTGTTTCCCAAAAAAACATACTACTTGTTTTGGCACCACTTTTGCCATATTTTTCAAATCTTCTTGCAGTGGATTCCCGACAAGATTGGCCCGGTCTTTATTGCTGTAATTTGAAAATTCGTACAGCAAAGTCCGGCGCGCCACAATGGCGGGCATTAAATCGTAGCCATCAAAAATGAATTTCATGGCATCATCTTCTCCTTTCCTAAAAAAGTTTAAAGAACGGGCGATTTCAAAATATAACATACATTGACGAAAATAGCAAATATTCGTTAGTACCGCAGAAAATTTGTTTGCAAACAAATTTTCTGCGGTATTCGCGAATTGTATTAATTATAAACTGCGGATTTTCTGCAGAGTAATTACCACAATCGCATTTCCTGAAAGGAGAATACCATGAGCCAGATCAGCACCATCGTCGCCATCCCCGCCACAATCACCGCCGCTTTCGGGACCGACGAGTACATCCTGGCTTTGGGCGAATTGCCCAACGCCACGGATGAGCAAATCGAAGCGGCTTGCGCAGCCTCCGACCGCCTGAACAAACGCCACAGTGAGGCGTTGGCGCGTCACCACGAGGCGTTGGCGGCCGAAGCGCGCCTCCAGCAGGAGGCGATTGCGGCACAAGAAGCCGCGGCCCTGGAACGGGTCTGGGCCGAAGCGGAGCGCCAAGAAAAGGCCGAAGAGGCCTTTGTGGCGGCCCGCTATGCCGCGGCCAAGGAACTCGACGGCAAGCGCGAGTTCCCAGTAGCCACTGCACTCCGCGGCGAGTGTAAGGGTAATCCCGTGGCTCCTCGTTGGGCCGCTGGTATCCTGCGCGCCTTCCGTGCACGGATCACCGACAAAAGCCGTTTTTACGGCATCGTCGGCGAGACGCTCGCCACGATCGACCGCGAGGTCGCTCGCGAGGACGAGGAGACCGCCGAAGCCGAACGGATTCGGCAGGAAGCCAAGCGACGGCAGGAAAAAAACCGTCGCGACCGCGCGGCCGAGCAGAGCCGCAACGCGAAAGGAGGCAAAAAGTAGGCATGAGGCCTACGCGACCGAAGAACACACCGGTCGGAAAGGGTGTGTGTTGCAGTTATTTTTAGAAGTCTCGCAATGGTGCGAGACTTATGGGCATGGACGTCAAATCCTGCCCTCTTCTCCCAGAACACAAAAAATTTGTGTGTTGAGAGAAGGGAAAGAGAAAGGAAAAAATAATAATCCCTTCCCCACTTGTTGCCCGGTTTTGACGGGATTGCATGTACAAGACGTTAAGGCCGTTTAGAGGCCATTGCGCGTCGGCATTGCGAGATTGGCACACTTCGTGCAATTCGTGAAGCCCGTACGTTGCATGTGGGGGTAGACCTACTATGGCTACCACTTACTTTGGTTTCGCGTTGGCGGATAGTATGTTTTCTTCCGACTGTACAATCAGTCGGAAGACCTTGACGGTTGAAGCCGTAAAATCAATGGTTTCGCAGGGTGTCACGCCCTGTTTGAACCCGTCGCATGAAGCGACGATCAATGCCATGCGCGACCGGTTCGGGATTGACGTCCCGATTCCGGCAAAACCGCCCCAGGTTAATTTGGGGACAGGAGACAGTGTGGTGGTGATGGGAGTGCGCGGACTTCCGCGCCTTACCGACCGCCACGAGTACAGCGAGGAAGAAGTTGCGAAAGCGACCTTCCAATTCGCGATGTATACTGTTTCCTGATAACAAGGGCGATAGGATTCAAACCCCTATCGCCCCTTCACTAAAGTTCACCAGCTTGGTGTTGGTGAATTTTAGCAGAAGAATTTTTTTCTAAAGGAGTAATCCATGATGAAAATGCGTGAAGGTTTCGGAAAACCCATGCGCGGGTTTTCCATTACTGTATCTCTCCAGGCGGGATACGGAGGAAGGGGCGTAATTAGCCCGCCCGAAACCGTCATGGCAATAATTTCTTCTTTTGCCAGGAAAGAAGAGATTGAAATTGGCGGGACATTGCGTAGAGAAGAAATTTTCTACGCATACAAGTCCAAAGATGGCATGGTCTGGGCTACAGAGCCCGGCATTGTCATCAGCGGACTCTTCCCACCCAACAAGTTCGCCAATAAGAGCGATCAGGATTTGGTCGCCATCGTTGGCCAACTTGTTGAATCCTTGGCTGAGGCCTTGGAGCAGACTTCAGTACATGCCGAAGTTTGCGGCCTGCACTGTGCATGGAAGCAGGAGGGCAAAAAGACGGCTCACGAGTTGGCAAAGAGCAACTCGTAAAGTAAATTCTAATGGAGGATTTTTTATGGAGGATCTGCGATCGACTATTTCCCAGTTACTCGTTCTGGGAATAGTTGTGTACGGGTTGCTGTTGGTTGTCGGTTCTCCTTTTGGAGGATCGAAATTAGCCAACAGCTACGCCCGGTGGGTAATTGGATTACCCTTCCGGCTTGTTTCCCGATTACTTTTCGGGAAAAAGAGAAAAAAGAAAAACCGGAAAAAGTAGCCAAATCAGGGATGATTTGGCACAATTTCAAAAAGGAGGGGCGCGTCATGCAAACCTCCTTCTATTCTTTCAGTTCATAAAAGTTTTGTGATTTGAAAGAAGGGGATTGTGTTAATGCACCTTCGCACGATAATTCTTATTGTGCGACAAAATATAACCACTACAAGGCTGCAAGTCAGTTCAACGGAATCAGATTAAGGATCAGTTGATTTTACTTCTTTTTTAAAGAGGTAAAAACTCTCTCCTCAAGAGACTGCCCCTTAATTTGACAATTCAGGCGAATTGGCTCGCGGCCTTATGGTGATTATAAAAAGTTTGACAAATAATTTTTATAGTGATATGCTACATTAGAAGCACGTGAGGTTACTATTGCAAAAAATTCCTACCTTTCTTTCAGGTCACCGTCTGTTGAAAATTCTAAATCCT
>MGJU01000005.1:7201-44553 GCA_001794435.1 Candidatus Yanofskybacteria bacterium RIFCSPHIGHO2_02_FULL_43_17 | reverse complement strand
TTGTCTGAAAGTCTAATTGTGGAGCCGTTGGTCGGATTTGAACCGACGACCTACTCCTTCATGAGTACCTCCACTTCGCTGAGCTTATAGGAGGATTAGACTGTATCTTCTCCGACTCAAGTCGGAGCCCTTGTCAGTCGTTCGGGCGTATACAATGATAATGATACGCCACGGTCTGAACCTGTGTAAGGCCTTTAACCGTTATTCGGGATTCATTATAAGATTACTCCCATAATGGGCAAGTTTAGTTTACCATGGAGTTGCTCTACCAACTGAGCTACAACGGCAACATTTTATCAAGCAGCTTTTTAAGCTTCATGTTGGAAAAATAAACGGTTAACACTCCCCATTTTGATTTCTCCCTATAAGTACCCGAGGATCTGGCTGGAGTAGTAATAACCTTAAAAAACTGATTCTTATTTATACCAAATTTATCTAATTCTTTCAACCAAATATTTGATTTAGTCGGTAATTTTTACCCAACGTATAACTTATCGTATCCATTTTTAATCATATAAATATAATACATATGCCCTTCGACTATCGCTCAGGGCACTCGATTCGTCAAGCTCAAAAAGACCACTAGGATCTTTTTGGTGTGGTTTACCACGAGTGAGTCACTTTGAGTGACGAATCGAGTGGGGGCGGTAGGATTTGCACCTACGTAGGCCGATGGCCAGCAGATTTACAGTCTGCCCTCGTTGACTACTTGAGTACACCCCCGATTTGACAATTTGTTAAACAAATTGTAGAGCCACCTGTCAGATTCGAACTGACGACATCCACTTTACAAAAGTGGCGCTCTACCAACTGAGCTAAGGTGGCTTAATAACGCTAGGCACACATATATTTTACCACAAAAAACTAATTTTGAGAACCGTCGGATTTGCCTGCCCCATAATCGTTTTGCGATTTTACGGGGTCTAATTTTTCGAGTATTTGTGAGAGTTTTTTCTTTAATCCTTCGCTGTTAGAATTAAGTTCTATCGCCGCTTCATATGATTCCTTGGCATCCTTATAATCACCCGCCCCAGAATAAAGGTCACCTAATTCTTCGTAAAGCGCCGCGTTTTTGGGGTTTTTCGCTATTTCTATTATTAATCTTTGCTCGTTTTTCTTGAACTCCACTTTGCCATCTTCTGCCTTTGTGTCTTGCTGATTTTTTATCTCTTCAACAGAAAAAGCAGAGTTACCGCCAGAATGGGTCTGCTTTCTTATTTTCGTGATGAGAGAATCGGAGAAACGGTCCATTTTTAATGAAGCCACCCGAAGTCGCCTAAGAAGCTTCTCTGTTTCGATAAGCCACATCTCCTTGTATTCTTTCGCCTTGATATTCTTAGCCCAATTCCGGATCTCCGGACAAAGATCAAAAAAAACATGGCACCAACCACTCTCCGCATAAACCCGGCTTTGCGTCTCGGAAAGGATTCCTGTTTTAGCGGAGTCTTTGTCGGATCTCTCTCCGCGAAAAGAAGCTCTGTTAACGCTCTCAGCTTCAGCCAACTTTTCAAGGCGCGGCAATTTTCGCCAGATAATAAATAAAACCCCGCCAGCTGATATCACAATTAAAATAAGGGGGATAAGAAGAAACAAATTTCTAATTTCTAATTTCTAATTTCTAAACAACTTTCTAATAATGAAATCCCAAAATTATAAAATTTTGGAGATTTGAATTTTGAGCTTGTTTAGTGTTTAGAGATTAGGGTTTAGGATTTACAACTGAAATATTTCAAACCTGCCTATCTGTATATTCTCTCCCAGCTTAGCGATGTGTTGATTGATAAAGTCTTGGACTGTAATGTCTTGGTCTTTAATAAATGGTTGGGATAGCAAGTCTTCCACTGTTCCCGGTTTTGCAGCCGCGACTTGCATTGCCAATTCGTGGGCTAATTTTTGAAACTCTATGTTTCTGGCCACAAAATCTGTCTCGCACAAAACCTCTATCATGGCGCCCAGTTTTTTGGTGGCGTGGATATATGCGTCAACCACGCCTTCTTTGACCTCGCGAGCCGACTTCTTCTCCGCAACAGAGATACCGTGGGCCTTAAGTGCCTCCATAGCCCTTGCCACATCTCCGCCAGCCTCATCAAGAGATTTTTTGATCTGACCCAAAGACAGACCCGTTGAGTCGCGAAGGTGTTTTATTTTTTCCAAATCACTTGCCATTTACTTTGTATCCTAATATCTACGCAGGCCCGGCTAAAACACGGGTCCTTCTCCACAATTAGTTTTCCAAAACTTCTTTCTTTATTGCTTCGATTATCAAGTCGACCGACTTTTTAGATCTGTCGTTTGCGGGAATGATATAGTTGATCTCTTCCGGATTGGAGTCGGTATTGGCGATACCGACTATTTTCACGCCCATTCTCTTGGCTTCATGAACCGGCAATTCACTTTCCTTTAAAGAAGAGACAAAAATAGCATCCGGCACTCTTGTCAATTTTCTGAGTCCGCCGAATTTGGTTTGCATCTTTTCAAGCTCTTTTGCGAACACGGTTCGTTCCTTTTTCGTGTACTTATCAAGTTCTCCGCTCTTTTGAGCCTGTTCCATTTCCTCAAGTTTTTTGACCCTCTCGCTTATAACCTTGAAGTTGGTTAAGGTTCCTCCAAGCCACCTATCAAGAACATAGGGCATATTCAATGATTCAGCTAAGTCCTTCGCCTTATCAGAAGACTGTTTGGTAAGAGATACGAACAAAACCAGGCCTCCGTTCCCGATAGTTGTCTTGATAAATTCTATCGAGTTGTTTAGTTGGGTCTGGGTTTTCAAAAGATCGATTATGCAAATGCCATCCCTGACCGTGAAAACATACCTTTCCATTGCAGGGTTAAAAACGGTCTTTTTACGACCGAAATGCATACCTGCTCTAAGCATATCCTCATAAGGAATTTGTACGCTGTTAAATTCTGCCATACCAAATAATAGCAGTCCCAAATAATTACACTGTCGCCAGGCAGTCGAGACTTTCACTGCCTGGCATATTTCAACCTTGATATATTACATCAACGGATTAAAAAAATCAACACTCCCGCGCCACAACTTTGACTTTAACAAGATAATATATTAGAATAGCCGTTAATTAGCCATGAAACAAGACATACATCCACAATACTATCCGAACGCCAAGGTGAAATGCGCTTGCGGCAATGAATGGGTCACCGGTTCGACATTGCCAGAAATCAACACCGGTATTTGTGCAAAGTGCCATCCTTTTTATACTGGCACGGAAAAAATACTGGACACCAGAGGAAGAGTTGAAAAGTTCAAGAAACGATTAGAAAGATCGGCGGAGAAAGTGAAAAAGAGCAAATAAATCTCTTTGGAATATGGCTGGCTTGGTCAAGATTGAGGCAAAAGCGAGTATTGCGACAAGCCATATTATAATATGGTGAGGAGCAAACGGAGTTTTTAACGAAAATATTGGCCAAGAGCGTACTCCGACGTTGTCAGTCGGAGAGCGGCCAGCAAGTTATAAAATGGCGAATAGTGTAATAGTCGAAATAAGAGCTGGAACGGGCGGTAATGAAGCCGCTCTTTTTGCCGCAGATTTATTCAATATGTACAAAAGATACGCCCAAACAAAAGGGTGGGGTTTTGAGGTAATCGACTACAACCAGAACGACATAGGCGGTTATAAGTCAATGGTATTTGAATTGAAAGGAGAGGGGGTTGATAGAATGACCAATGAGTCGGGAGTCCACCGAGTTCAACGTGTTCCCAAAACAGAAAAATCAGGACGCGTTCACACTTCTACGGCCACAGTTGCGGTACTCCAAAAAGCCACCGAGAGTGACGTTCAAATAAGGCCGGATGAAATAGAGGTGAGTTTTTCTCGAGCCGGTGGCCCGGGAGGACAGAATGTCAATAAAGTTGAGACGGCCGTAAGGGTACTCCACAAGCCGTCAGGAATTGTCGTCTCATCCCGCTCTGAAAGAAGCCAGCAAAGGAACAGAGACAAGGCAATGGAAATACTGCGCTCGAAACTATTGGAGATCAAAAAGATGGAAGCAACCGGAAACATTACCGAGGAGAGAAGAAAGCAGGTAGGCTCCGGCGAGCGTTCGGAGAAGATAAGAACCTACAACTTTCCCCAAGACCGCATTACCGATCACCGGATCAAAAAAAGCTGGGGCAACATAGACCGCATCCTCAACGGCGACTTGGATAAGATATTCGAAAAATTAGCTGTTGGAATGAATGAGAGCGAAACTGCTAAATAATTTTTTACGCCTTCCGCCCCATTAACAAATCCCTACGATAATTTATCATTGTTCAGACAAAAATTTAGCATCCGTTTGCCCCGCCTAAGTTTTATGAGATAAAATTTAGGCGGGTTTTCCGGCTAAATTTTTGAGAGCTACACCAAAAAACTGTTTGATATATCAAGCAGTTTTTTGGTGGCTCGGATTGCCTGAACAATATCCAAATTATCTTAGATTTGTAGTAAGGGGGCGTAAACGCTATAAAAATTATTTAACAGCTTCGCTCTCTGGATGCTTTGGCGTTAATTGACGAAGTTCTAAAAATAAAAAGCTCACAGAAGAGCGAACTCTTTGTGAGTCTTACTAGGCCGTCAACAGATTACCAGATCCCTAATCCCTTTGGCGGAAAACCGTATGATTGAGTGCTACTCTTTTTTGTTAAGTTGCGCTCAGGTTTTTCAAAATTTACTTCTTGGTATCTACCATTTTCGTCCGAAACTACAGGAGAATCACTTTCAGATTGGGGCATCCGACAAAGAGTTCTAAAAATACCCACTGCAATTATAGCCGTCATGATACCATCGGCTGTTGCCGAACTTGTTCTGGCTTCCTTCTTGCACTCTTCAGCCAATCTGAGCGAATCAACCATTATCCTCTTTACTTCGGTCCTTTTCATGTTGCCACCTCCCCCACCTTCGATTGCCATATTACTATTTAATGCCTACTGTGTCAAGACCTGGACACAGCTCACCATAAACAATAAAAAATCGGTCTTTTCGGCGGATTTTTAAATACGTAAGCCGATTTACGTATTGGGCTAATTAGCGAAAAACTCCGGCAAACGCTGGAGTTTTTAATGACTAAGGGTACACAGAATCTTATCTTGCTTCAACAACGTCTAAACGAGCCTCTGTTTTAGCCACCCGTTTATCTAAACTTTGGTAGCCACTTTTCACGACCCTAATATCCTCGCATATCCCATTCTGGCCTTCCAAAATTAAATCCAGCTTCCCGTCAATATTCTCAAGCAATGTACCAACTTCAGTTTCACTGAACACCTTAACGGCCTCCGGATCAAGTTGTTTTGGCTTAAAAGTCATACCTTAAAAATAGCAAGAAAGAAAAATACCATCAATCTTACAAGCTACTTTTGCTCGCCAGCTGAAGTTTCCACCGCTTCTTCAACAACCTCTTCTTCCTTCTCTTTCTTGATAACTTCTACGTCTTCTACGCCGGTTGTTGGCGCTTCAAGAGATGCCTTGAGTTCCTCTTCCGACATCGGTTCTTGAACGGTAGCTATAATAGCATCGTCGTCTTCAGCGGTTAATTCCGCAAGAGTGCCTAATCCTTGTTTTAAATCCTTAATGGTTATCTTGTCGCCGAAATTTTTCAACGCTGAAATATCGATAGTCAATTCATGAGGCAAATTTTGTGGAAGCGCCTCAACCTCAAGTTCATTCACATTCCTGACAAAGATACCGCCTAACTCTTTAACCGCCGGCGACTCGCCAATGAACACAACCGGCACATTGGTCTTGATCTTCTCATCCAAACGAACTTTATAAAAATCGGCGTGTAAAATACCGTCGGTCAGCGTATCCCTTGAAACATCGTGGATAATGGTCGGATATGACTGGCCATTAACATTCACATAAACCAAAGTTGACTCCCCTGCTATTTTAAGTGTCTTGTTGAAGTCCTTAAGAGAAACCTGGAGCGGGAGAGATTCCTGGCCTTTTCCATACAAAACCGCCGGAATGTATCCGTCTCTTCTTAGCCTCTTGA
This sequence comes from Candidatus Yanofskybacteria bacterium RIFCSPHIGHO2_02_FULL_43_17, assembly GCA_001794435.1. Taxonomy (GTDB): domain Bacteria; phylum Patescibacteriota; class Minisyncoccia; order 2-02-FULL-40-12; family GWA2-44-9; genus 2-01-FULL-43-22. Next base: position 38,565 of record MGJU01000005.1, on the reverse strand, counting down.
CCCCGCTGCCCAACACTTCCCTTTTTTGAGCATTCAATTCAATTTTTTGTTGAGATTTAGTCATATTAAATAATCTTGGATTATGTTATCAAAAAAACGATTAAAATGCAATTGTTATCTACGCTTTAAAACGAAGTCATGGCCAATAGAAAAATCGTTACTTATCTCCCATCCGGGAAGATATTTTCTAAACATTGATTTAAACAGACGTGATCTTCCGCCTGATCTATGTCTTTGTTTTAAGCTACGTTCAAAAACTTTATCGAATAGTCGAAAATATAGATCAAAAACCTGATTACCCCTATATTCCGAGACTATTTCTTCTTTTGTCAGTTGGTTGTTTGGAGAAGTAAGTATTTCTTCTATACACGCTTCCATTTCCTTTCTTGAATAAGGGGCATCAGCCGGAGAAGCCATAATTTCTTTAATATTCTGATCGAATTCCGCAACACTTTTAATAAAATCCGCCAATGTCCTGAAGAGAACATCTCTGTCTTCTGGATGCAAACCCACAATAGCATATTCATATTTCTTTGTTTTGAATGATACCGAATAAGATCCAAAGGATTCGGCTAGGGTAAAAATATACTCTAGTCCACCTATCTGCTTAAGAAGTTTAAAGCGATGAAACCTCTTATCTCCGTCCAAAAAGTTGATCACGTTCAAATAGTGAATGATCTTGCCCTCTTGCAATTCTGGCTCATTGCGCCTAGCATACCTATTTTTATCATCAATAATCAAAAAGTGTCCGTATAAAACTCCCTCTTTGGCGTCATTGACTCTCTCTGTATCTAAAGTTGGAGATGGCTCTTTCTTCATAGTAAAATTCATGAACACATTACAACAAAATTTATTTCTCCATAAACAAATGTATCTTTTTAGCGACGACTTTTTTGACTTCTTCAACTGCTGGCGCTAAATATTTGTACGGGGTGGTTTCGCCGGGCTTATCGTGAAAAACTTGATGAATGCCTTCTTTGTATGCCACCCGGAGTTCAGTATTGAAATGGACATTGGTTATTCCCTCTTTAATGGCGGCTCTTACGTCGTCGTCTGAAAGGCCTGACGCGCCGTGAAGAATATAGTAGGGCCGGGGTTCTACGGCTATAATCTTCGAGAAATGTTCGATATCCAACTTCTCTTCCTGGTCAGTAACAATTCCGTGGATATTGCCGAAAACAATAGCCATACGATCAACCCCTGTTCGTGAAACAAAATCCGCTACCTCTTCCGGCTTAGAATAGTCTGTCGGACTTATTTCAATTTTTGCTTGAACTTCCGAGGAACCACGCAAATATCCAAGTTCACCTTCTATAGAAATATCCGGGTTCACTGAACGACAATAATCTACGACTTGTTTTGTTAGCGTGATATTTTCTTTGTTGGGAAGTTTAGAAGCGTCTATAATTATCGAATCATAACCGGCATTTATTGCCTCTTTACACTTATCAAAACTCTTAAAATGGTCGGCGTTGAGAAATACCGGGAAACCATACTCTTCGCGTAATGCCCGAGCTAAAGCAGCGGCCTCCTTAAGACCAATAAAGTCCGCCTCACCCTCGGATGTTCCCACCATAACGGCCGGAGCACCGGCATCCTTTGCCGCCTCCACAATACCTCTCAACACATCTGCCGTGGCAAAGTTAAAGTGCCCAAGAGCCGTGTGCAGTTGCCGAGCTTGTTGTAAATAGTAGTTCAAAGATTCCATTGTTTATAAGAATTAGAGTTAGTCAAAAAATATTTAATAACTATAATTCAATAAATCCTTTTATTATATTTTCTTCGACTAGCCTGTTCATTCTTTCCCGTCCCATGTATTCGGAGAATATTTTGTTCCATAACGCTTCCTGCTGATGATAGAGATACTTGATCTCTCCTTTTTTGACAACCGACATTATAAGATCTATCAAGTCAAAACTTATGAGTTTTTCATCACCTTTTTCGTCTTTAAAAAAGTCTCCCACAAAATCGAGGCCTGTCCAATAACCAAGATTCAACCGGCCCTCATTCTTTCCAAGCATCCTTGATAAACGACCCAGATCCTCCTCGGCCCTGAACCAATGCTCTGCTTCTGGATTTAAATGCGGCTCAACAAGACGAAAATCTGACTCGTCGTCTTTTGCCAAATATCTTTGAACAACCCGCCAGACAAGCCTTCCTCCGTCCGGCATTTTCTCCTCGGAAACATCGCCACGCAAAAGCGACTGAAGTTTGGAAATGAAGTCCTCGTTTTCCATAAATTTTCTAAACAGCGCTGAATAGAAGGGCACCTCGTGAAGATAGTGGAGAATAAGCGTAAACATGCGCATCGTTTCCCCAGGAGTATCTATCGGGAGAGGAATAACAAAAATGATGCCGTATTCTTTAAGGTGGCTGATATTGTGGTATTTTTTCTCCAAGAATTTCTCCGCCACCGAAAGCCATTTTTGGTCAAGCACTATCAGCTCGACGCTTCTTTCTTCAAAATCATCGACAGTCAAAGAACCGTATGACTCTTCGAAGAATTTGTGCATCCATTCATTGCTTTGCGTAAAACGAAGAGCGCTGACCACGGAAGCAAACCCTTCTTTTTCTATAAGCTCCTGCGTAGTGGCATAACCAAAATGATTAAGAAGATTGTCTGGTTTGTGTTTATCCAGCAGATCAGCAACCTTCTCTCTCTTAATAAACAGCCCTCTTGGAGGAGTAAAAACCTGAAAGGCCATTTCGCATAACTTTCCGCAAGCAACCGACATTTGAGCAAGGTCCGGCTTATCAAGCGCCTCGTAAAGTTGTTGGTCAAGATAAATAAGGCGGTGAACCAGCGCGTTGTATACTTCCTCGGCCTTCGATTCCCTGCTTAGCCCCAATTCGGTCAAGGTTCGAGAAACAAGTATGTCGTTTTGGTTGGCTATGTCTTCTATTACCCCCTCTTGTCCGCTTATTGCTGACATTTTCTGGTCCAAATTCAAAAGAAGCTCCGGAGAAACTCTCAATATGCGGGCAAGTTTGTTATATGAATCTTTCATAATTAAAAAATAAAAATGAAAATCTAAAACCGACAACTAAAAAGTCAAAACCGGGAGAACTAATTCAGTTTTTAGTTTTACGCTGTCGTTTTTCATTTTTCAATTTTAGTTTTTAGTTTAGAAATCAGTTGATAGTAGAAATTTCTACATCAATTAATTTCCATGGGCCCCAGTCGCCTTTCTTAAGTATCCCCGCTTTTGCTCCATATTGCGCCACCACCGATGAAGCATTGGCTGTGGCAAATTGTATTGCTTTCACAATATCATCGCTTGTCGCTTGTCGCTTGTTACTTGTCGCTGTCAGGATTTGTGAAACAAATCCTGAAGCAAACGCATCCCCCGCTCCGGTTCTTTCAACCACCGGCGAATCAGGAACTCCGGCTCTGTAAATATTCTTGCCGTCCGACGCCACTACCCCGTCTGGGCCTTTTGACATCAAAAAAATCCCATCCACAATTTCGTCCATAAATTTAAAAATCTCACTTTCGTTTTTATAATCAATCCCAGTCAGTTTAGCCGCCTCTTCTTGATTCATTTTAACGATAGAAAAGTGCTTGAGAAGGGGTCTTAGTTTTTCTAGACCGTGATCAAGTTCTTTACCGCCCGGATCAGTTGCCAGTTTTACGCCGTTTTTAACGGCCCAGTTCACCGCCGTTTCCAGCAGATCATAGTGCCCACCCAAGCTATCCAGAAACAGCCACTTTGTTTTGAATTTATCGAACGGTATCTGTTTAACATCAAAATTCTGCCCCTCGCCTTTGTAGGACAAGATCGTCCTTTCCCCGCTTTCGTGGACAAGAATAACAGAGTATGCGGTATGACCGTCCTTATTGATCTGAAAATGGTCGACACTTACTCCTTCGCGACTTAATTCGTCAAGAATATCTTTACCGTTGAAATCATCGCCTATCGCGCCGACACAAGCGGTTTTAAGACCCTGTCTGGCAAATGTAACCGCCGTATTGGTACCGCCTCCTCCTGATGCAAACACTATGTCCTTTATTTCTATCTTCGAACCAAGCGCAAAGCACTCCCCCTGCCCGGTGGCAAAACTCTTATCTTCCACTATCTTGAACTGCTCGCTCTTCATAAAAATATCCCTCGTGGCTGAGCCTATGGTTATAATATCGAACTTGTTTTTTTGAAACATATATTAAAAGTATACACTATGAGACCACTTTTTTCATATTCTCAAGCGCTTCGCCAAAATCTTGGCTTTGCTTAAAAAAATAGCTGCCAACAATTAAAACGTCCGCCCCCGACTCAACAACCTTTTTTGCTGTGGTTAAATCAATGCCTCCATCCACCCATATTTCAATATCGGGATACTGTTGACTGAAGTCCTTTATTTTACCCAAAACTTCTTCTTTGAACTCGCTCCCATAAAATCCGGGGTTAACGGTCATAAAGTGGACAAAATCGATTTTATTTACGAAGGGGCCGACCGCTTCTGAAGAAGTGTCGGGGTTTATGGCAATGCCAACCCTTTTTCCCTTTTCTCTGGTTTTAATTATCAATTCGTCCATTTTTCCAGTTGATTCTATGTGAAAGATAAGCGTCTCAACCCCAGTATTTAGCCATGTTTCAAGAGTATTCTCCGGTTCCCAGACCATCAAATGAACGGCCATCTTAAGCGGCGTACGCGTCTTCTCCAGTTCATCTATGCCTTTTATGGTTGTATTGGGCACAAAAACGCCGTCGGCAATATCCAAGTGGACGCTTGAAAAATGTGGTTCTATCAAATGCATCATTTTCTCAAACTCTTCAGACGAATTTGTAAGTATCGAGGGGACTATTTGAATCATGATCAATTGGTTTTAATGTGTTTCATTGCATATCCCATGTCAGCTCCGACTTTTTTGTTGGGATTAAAAATATTCATCGGGTCAAAAATTTCTTTCACTTTCGCAAATAACCCGCAGATTTCTCTGCCGTACATTTTTTCAAGATAGGGCGTTCTTATTAAACCGTCGTTGTGTTCAGCCGTTATCGAGCCGCCGTATTTGATAACCAGATCATAAACCCTGGCTGACAATTCCGGGATTATATTTCTCGATCTTTCGTCTGAAAGGTTCATCAGCGGAATAATGTGAAAATTGCCATCCCCCGGATGACCGGCTACGGTATAGATCATATGGTCTTTATACTCGTCTAATATTTCATTAAGTTCGGGTAGGAATTTCGGCAAATGTTCGGGCCTGACGATAATATCATCAATGAACGGAGCGGTCTTCCTGCCCCTTACATGTTTTCTAAGCAAATTGAAACTTTCCCGCCTTATGGTCCAATATTTCTGGATATCGACAGAATCTTCGGCAATTCTTGTTCTGACTTTAAATTTTGACTCGATTTCCTTTTTTATTTTTTGCACTCTCAGCTTTAAATCACTTTCACTTTCTCCGGCCTGCCCCGCACCAAACCCGCCTCTTTTCTTAATGACGGTCAGCGGATCAGTTTGGTGCGGGGTAAACTCTGCCAGAATTACAAGTTTAGGGACGCCTCCGGTCATAATAGCCCAGACATCGGGAATAAACCTGAATAAAACTCCAATACCTATTTTTTTAACCAATTCGGGAAATATTTTAAAAACCAACTTCAGAGTATTATCGTCATATGACTCCATGCTTTCCGGACCATATTTGTTCAAATAAATCACTAAATCACCTATTTTGTTCAAATCTTTAATAAATATAATTAGGAGTTTAGAATATTCTGCCGGTTTGATAAGCCGGAATTTTATCTTGGTTATAATACCCAAAGTTCCCTGCGAACCGACGATAAGCTTGGTTAAATCAAATTTGTTATTGTCCCACACATCCCACAAAGCATAACCGGCAGAGTTCTTGGACACATTCGGTTTCGCCCGCTGAATAATTTCGCGATTCTTCTCTAACAAATCATACGTCTCGCGATATATTTTCCCTTCAAGATTTTCCTGGAACTTTTTTTGTTCCAATTCATTATAAGTCAGAGGCTTAAAGACATACTCGTTGCCGTCGCTTAAAACAACATTAAGTTCTTCAACATACTCATCCGTTTTTCCGTAGCGCAACGATTTTTCACCGCCGGAATTATTAGCCACCATACCGCCGACGGTACAGAGCTCGCGGGAAGCTGGATATGAAGGAAGGAGCAAGCTCTTCTTTAGAGTTTCTTTTTCAAAATTCCTGTAAAAAACACCCGGCTCAACAATCGCATATCCACCGAGCGGCGGAATCTCTTTTACCCCCAATACTCTGTTCATGTGCGCTGTGAAATCCAAAATAACGGACTCGTTCAACGGCCCACCGGACATATCGGAACCGCCGGCTCGGGCAGTTAGTGAAAGGCTGGGATCGGATGATTTACGGCCAGAGATGAATTTGACCAGATTTTTTATATCATCGATGTCTTTCGGCTTCACCACCATCTCTGGTTTTACTTCAAAAATACTGGCATCACGACCATATGCTTTCAATGTATTATCATCCGTAACGATTTCGCCTTTTACAATTTCCCTTAGTTGATTTGGAATTACCGTCATGTTAGTTTTAAATCAGTAGTTCTTTTGGAGAAAAAATGTCCAACTGGAAAACGTGGGCCATATCTCTACCGATTGGGCTGGTTATTTCTGGTTTAGAAGTTCTTCTGGCCTTGTGGATAGGCACAGTTTATATGAATCAGGCTTTAAAACTGGGCGGGGGGCAATGAGCCCCTTTTTAATTAGAATTTTGAAAGGCGTCTTTTGTGTCTTTCTTCTCCTGAAAAGGGCGTATCTAGCCAAAGCTTGATCATTTTTTTAGCCTCATCATCGGCTAGAAAAGAAGTGCCTAAAGACAAAACATTAGAATTATTATGCTCTCTGGTGGTTTTAACCACCCAATCGGCACTTCCGCCATAATAAACCGCCGCCCTAACTCCTTTATACCTATTGGCCACCATTGCCTCCCCTTGTCCTGAACCGCCAAGAATTATTGCTCTTGAATTATCCGGATCTTGGGACACTTTTTCCGCCGCTTTTGAAATAAAGTCGGGGTAATCGTCATCTTTATCAAACTCAAAAGCGCCCATATCCTCGTACTCATATCCCCGCTCCTTCAACCACCCTTTTATTTTTTCTTTCAATTCAAAACCGCGATGATCAGTGGCAAGATAAATTTTCATTTTTGTTGGGTCAGATATTTAGCCTATTTAGATATTGAACCGCAGAAAGCGTTGCTATACATCCCTGCCCGGCGGCTATTACTATCTGTTTGAACGGTACATCAGTCACATCTCCAGCGGCATAGAGACCGGATATATTCGTTTCGCAGTTGGCATTGACTTTTATCTCTCCGAATTTATTTTTCTCAACTTCTTCTGAAACGATCTCTGAATTGGGTATCATGCCTATGTGGATAAAGGCGCCGTCTATTTTGAGTTCCTGAGGCTTGCCTTCGCCAGTTGGCGAATTGTCATTGTATCTAAGGCCTGTCACGAATTGATCCCCCACGATCTCGGTGGTGTTGGCATTGTATATTATTTCAACGTTTTGTTTCTTTTTTAAATTCTCTATCAGCATATCATCCCCCTTGAATCCGGGGTTCTTATTTATCACATACACCTTCGAAGCAATGTCAGCCAGCATAAGACCCGACTCCAGGGCTGAATTTCCGCCGCCAACAACGGCTACGATCTTTCCACCAAACAACGGCCCGTCGCAAGTAGTGCAATAACTCACTCCCTTATTTCTGAATTCTCTCTCGCCAGAAACGTTCAATGGCCGCGGATGAACGCCGGTAGCGACAATAACTGTCTTTGCGTTATAATTCTGGCCATTTTTTGTCTTGACAAGAAGTGTGCCGCTCTCATCTTTTTGAACTCTTTCAACCTCGACTCCTTCTTCAATATCAACCTTATACTGCTCCAGATGTTTTCTAAACTTATCAGCCAAAGCAATACCGTCGGTCATTCCGTCTCCGGGCCAATTACCTATCTCTCCTGACGTCGCCACCTCTCCGCCCAAGTCTTTGGATATAATTTTAAAGTTAAGCCCGCGCCTTGCGGCATAAATACCCGCCGTAGTGGCGGCGGCAGAGCCGCCAATAATAATGAGATCGTACTTTTCCATATGGATTATGAGTTAAGTTTATCATATCATAACCCTATGACCAACAAAACAGCTGTTCTAATCATTTTGGCCTTAAGCATTATCACGCATTTCGCCTTTTTCGGTTATCCCAATGAGACTGTCTTTGACGAGGTCCACTTCGGGAAATTCGTATCAGGATATTATACGGGCGAATACTATTTTGACATCCATCCGCCTTTGGGAAAATTGATGATAGCCGGATTCGCCAAATTATTTGATTTTAAGCCAGAATTTAGTTTTACGGAAATAGGCAAAGAGTTCCCGGATAATAAATATCTGGTATTGAGGTTTTTACCCGCCTTGGCCGGGTTATTGCTGCCTCTCATTGTTTATCTGCTTATTCTGGAACTTGGAATGAGCCGCATAGCCGCTTTCACCGGAGGACTTCTTATTGTTTTTGAAAACGCCCTTTTAACTCAGTCTCGATTCATACTTCTAGACTCATTTCTGTTTCTGTTTGGTTTTGCATCACTTCTGTTATATTTCAAAAAGAGATATCTGCTGATGGCGGTTTTCGGCGGTCTGGCTGTTTCCATAAAATGGGTCGGACTAAGTTTCATCGCGTTACCAATACTTATTGAAGTGTATACATTGTGGTTTCCCGCCAGAGACGGGTCTGCCTTCGGCAGAAAAGGCAGAAGCTTTGTTAATTTCTCAAAATTTACTTCTTATTTTATCATATCAGCGGCTGTTTATTTTTTGGCTTTCGCTTTGCACTTTACATTTCTGCCAAACCCCGGCTCCGGTGACGCTTTCATGAAACCTGACTTCAGAAAAAATAATATGGTTAAAAATATCTGGGATCTGAACATTGAAATGTACAAATCAAACCAGCGGCTTACTGCCACCCATCCTTATTCAAGCCAATGGTACACATGGCCGCTTATGATCCGACCGATATATTACTGGGTAAAAGATAGCGCGAGAATATACCTCTTCGGCAATCCTGTAATTTGGTGGGCTTCTATGATTGCTGTCGCAATCAGTATTAAGTATTTGGTATTAAGTATTAAGAAAAGAGCGCCGGATAAGGTTTTAGCAATCCTTTTAGGTGGATACTTCCTCAACCTACTGCCTTTTATCGGCGTTAAGCGGGTGATGTTCTTGTATCATTATCTGACCGCCCTAATTTTCGCAATTATGATGCTTTGTTATCTTGTAGATAAAAGCAAAAATTCCCGCAAAATTTTCGCCGGAACTGTGATTGCCGCCATCGCCGCATTTATTTTCTTCGCGCCCCTATCCTACGGCCTTCCTCTTTCTCAAAAAACATATGAAGCGCGGGTATGGTTTGCAAGTTGGAGATAAAAAACGCATCCTTCTCGGGAAGGTTATTATGGCATGCCGGATTTAATTTTAAAAAACATGGATAATAAAAAAGTGCGGGGCTGCCGCACTAATCCTTATCTAGCTGTTTGGGAATATTGTGTGTCCATTCCAGGGACAATTAGGACACTCATTGGCATGCAGGGCTTCTATCTTGGCCGTGTTATCTATTAATGCCTTATCGTAGGCTTGATATGCCTCAATGTAGGCTTGATTTGCCTTACCATAGACTTGATATGCCTCATTGTAGGCTTGATATGCCTTATCGAAAGCTGGTCTTGCCTCATCGTAGACTTGCCGCGCCTTAACTACTGCTTCGGGTAATCTGCCTTGAACAGGCTTGAATAACCTTAGGCGGATCTCTTGTTCATTCTGTGGCTTATTCGTACGGATATACTGGGCTCTCTCTTCATAGTCATAGCACCATTCCAAGAAAATAGTATGATGGACATGCCAGAAAAAACCCTGTTGAACCGCTGTCTTCTCGGTCATTGTCTCTTATTCCTTTGTTAGCGAACTAAAAACTGTGCCTTATGATAGCACAGCTCTAGTGGTTCGTCAATTTTTTACGGAATTTGCCCAAAGATTTAAGAGAAGAGGGTGTCTAAGAAAAACACGGGAAATAAGACGGGCTTGACTTGGTACAGGACTTCACTCGACTTCGCCTCGTTTCGCCTTCTGATAGAATTCTTCTATTTTGTCCCAGTTGAGATTGTCAAAAAATGCCTTGATATAGGCCGCCCGATCAGAGCCGGTATCTATGAAATAAGAGTGTTCGTAAACGTCTAGGGCAATAATCGGAATACAGCCCCAAACTCCGCCATGATTTTGAGCATCACAATTATATTGCATCAATTTCTTTTCCTGCATATCCCAAGCTAAAATCGCCCATCCTCTTGCTGCCATACCGCAGGCAGAAAAATATTTAAAAAATTCGTCCATCGAACCAAACTTTTCTTCAATCGCTTGTTTTACTTCCCCTCTTGGAACACCGTCTCCGCCAAGAATCGCAAAATAATTTTCATGAAGATACATTCCGTTCTTGGCAAATGTCTCACCCTGCTTCAAGCCCCTTAATTCACTGTATGTCTGGTTGCCTTCAAAATTTCCACTTTCCCTCAATATTCCTAATTTATCTGAAATCTCATTTGACTTATTCACGTACCCGGCATAGAGCTTGCCGTGGTGTATCTCGACAGTCTTTTGCGAGATGCCTCTCAATACTCCGGCATCGTACGCTAACGGTTTAATTTCTTTTTTGGACATAAATAAATTTATTTTATTCCTAAATATTCGTTAATCTTTGGTTTATCAAATCCAATAACTACTTTCCCGTCTATGTCTATGACAGGAACGCCGAATTGGCCGGTTTTTTGTATCATTTCTTTCTGTCTCGGAATATCTTTGGACACATCATGTTCTTCATAACTCAAGCCCTTAGATTTAAAATAATCTTTTGCCATTTTGCAGTAGGCACAAGTCGGGGTTGTGTATATGGTTACTCTATTCATAGACTTCAGTATAGCATACCCATTAAAAATTGAAAAAAATGTGAATTTCTGATAATGTGTCCCCATCTGTTTCTTAAAAAGAAGGGATTGAAAACAATGAAAAGGCGACTGTTTCTGTCTTCCGCCCTGACCTGCATTATGTTCTTCGAGTTACAGTCGACCAAAAGCGCCGGCCAAACACAGACAGAACCAATTCAGGCTTCTCCTCAAACCGCCGAGTTCATCACTCAAACAGTAATAACAAAAGCGAGAGAGAACGAAACCATAAAAAGGGCAAAATTAACCTATAAAAGAGTCTATACGGTAGACAATCTAAACGACAACGAACAAGTCACCGATAGGGACAAAGAAGAGGTCGTTCTCATTGAGTCCGGCGGCAGAGAACACCTAGTGGAAAAGAACGGCAAACCTGTCAGGGAAGGCAGGTCTTCGTCCCAGAGATTCGACATGATAAAAGTCCTGGAAGCGATGGTCAAACTTGATGACTTTATCATCGTGAAGATAGAGATGGTCGACAACCGTCCATACTATGTCATCAACTTTAAGCCGAGGCCCGGACAGAGAGCTAATGGTGATATCGAAGACATCATCGTCAGATCGGAAGGCGTGATGTATGTTGACATCGAGAAGTTCTACATCAAACGGCTTTCCGCTTGGATGACCAGGCCATATTCAAGGGGCTGGGGAATGTTCAACCTTAGCAGAGCCAACATTGAGATGGTTTTGGAAGAGTTTGGTGGAATTGTCGTAATGAAATCACTAACTATCGTCGACAGATACTGGGCATTATGGAGAGGCGATGTCTTCGAGAGACAGAACTATTTGTATAAGGACTACCAAAAGAAAGAGTAAAGGAGACACGCCCGTCTCCTTTTAAATTAGCCCGCCTTTACCTATAATTTAAAGCTATGTTCAGGATAATCCATAAAGACAGCAGAACCCGAGCCCGCTTGGGCGTTTTAAGCACGCCCCATGGCACAATCCAAACGCCGTCTTATGTAATAGTGGCGACTCATGCCGAGGTAAAGTGTCTGAAACCGTCAGATATAAAAAAGACAAAAACCCAAATAGTCATCTGCAACACTTACCATCTCTGGGACTCCGCCCTTGCAAGTAGGGGCGGAGCAAGCAGGATTAGTTTCGTCCATAAGCGTCTCGGCGCTAATATTCCCATAATGACCGACAGCGGGGGTTTCCAGGTATTTTCTTTGGGCTTCGGACAAGAAAACCGTATCGGCAAAATCCTAAATCCTGTGGATAATCGACTTGCGAAGTCGATTATCCACAGGGGAAGGAATGTAAAAATTACTGAAAAAGGCGTTTGTTTTATGATAAACGGTGAGAAAAGATTTCTGGGGCCGGAGCTTTCAATAAAAATTCAGGAAAAACTCGGAGCTGATATCATCTTTGCTTTCGACGAATGTACCTCTCCTTTGGATGACTTTGATTATAATAAAAAAGCGCTCGAGAGAACTCACAGGTGGGCCAAAATAAGTTTAAAGTGCAAAGTAAAAAGTGAAAAGCATGCCCCGTATGGAAACGAGGTTTCTCGTTCGGGGTTAAACGGAAAACATCAACAATTGTTTGGAATTGTGCAGGGCGGAAGATATAAATCGTTGAGGATTAAAAGCGCTAAATTTATCGGTTCTCTTCCTTTTGACGGCATAGGTATCGGGGGCTCTTTCGGAAAAGACGAAATGGTTAAGACACTTAAATGGATCGTCCCCCACTTGCCGGAAGAAAAACCGAGACACCTGCTGGGAATAGGCAAAGTGGAAGATATTTTTAATGCCGTTGAACAAGGCATAGATTTGTTTGACTGCGTCATCCCTACCCGCGAAGCCCGTCACGGTCGTATCTGGACCGCCAAGGACCATTACGACATTCGCAAGAGGAAATATGCAAATAAAAATTCGTCTCTGGAAACAGGATGCAAATGCCCAGCATGCCGATCTGGAATAACCCGCGCAAGGTTATATAAATTGTTTAAAGATAATGGTAAAAAGAAACAAAAAGCCCAGCGCTATGCCACTATTCACAACGTCTGGTTCTTCAATAATCTGCTCGAACAGATCCGTAAATCAATAAAAAATAATACATTTATTCAATTTAAAAAAAGGTTCTTAAACCAACATAACAACAAATAATTGACAAAATACCATTTTTAGTGTATCGTTTTTATTATCTTTGAAAAAACGGGGCAAGAATGAGGACGAGTAGTAAGTGGGCAAAATTTTCTAAAAGCTCACACTATAGACTTGTAGATCTTGGACGACCAGCGGTTTTTTTAATTCCCGACAAGAAGCTTAAGGTGAAAACAGAGGGAGAAACGGTAGAATCGCATATAAGAACTTTTCTATCTGATAATTTTGGGGCTTTTACGTCATCAACAGTTGCAAACTTTGGTGTTTGGATAAATGAGGAAAGGGTAGTTTTTAAAGACCGTTGTAGAGTATATGAGGTTTCCTTTAATGGAAAGCACAAGATTCCAATATTGCTAAAGAAGTTGGCCGAAATAGCGCGACTTATTGGTGAAGAATGCATTTATTGTAAAGCTGGCCAGTATTCCTGTCTTATTTATCCCAAAACTCGAGTGCGGCAATAGCCGCTTTTTTATTAGCTATCCTATGTTTATGACGTTCTTACCCCTTGTCTCTGTCGCAACAAATATACGACAATTGACCTTGGGTATGTTTTATGTTATCCTAAATAACCTTAGACGAACCTTAACTTCGTAAAGAGGGAGGAAGCCAGTAATGAGAGTAGCGATGATTTCGTATAACCTCTTTGTAGACGGCGAGAGGAACGGCTGGAAGAACTTGAAAGACAACAGTATTCTGTTGCTCCAGAACACCGCGAGAGAAGGGTGGGGAATGAGTCGAGCCCCTCTAACAAAAAGCGGAGAAGATAAACAGCACACCGAATCAGTAGCCATTCTTGACCCGCTTTGGACTCAACTCCAGAACGAACTTCCCACAATCGATGCAGTCGTGATGTATGTGGGCAGCGTCGGAGCCGAGCGAGTGATAGCGTTCGCTGCCAAGCATGGCCTCACCCCTGACCGAGCGATATTCGTTTGCTGTGACTGTAACCTTCATACGAAGCTGTGCCTAATCAATTCGAATGGTTTCAGCTCTTCGATTATTATCGACTGCGAGTGTGAAGGACACAGCACGATGAACCGCATTTATCGTCGCATCCTCAACGAGGGAAGACTGCTCGGCTAGCTTCCTAGAGGAAGCAGAACCCCAGACGGCCACAAGGCCGTCTTTTTATTTTATCGCTCCACCGATTTTGATTTTTTGGAAAAAACATAGAGATACAAAATATCCAATATCCCCAAGGTGTTCGCGACGAGTAAAACTACAAACCAAACTTTATGAGCGTGACGGGCTGATTTCCACAGAGCCATCCCCTTCCACACCAATGCCCAAACAGCCAGCAGTATTAATAACAATCCCCAGCCCGAACTAATACCCGGCCACCACCCGCCCATCATCTGCCAGTGCCATTGAGACCAATTAAAATTGTCGTACATCATTGATTTAGAAATTAGTTATATTAAAAATTAGAAAACAGTTCGACCTAATTATATTGTACCACAACACCATCTTTTTTTAATTCTTCCAATATGTCCGCCGGTATAGGTATTTGTTTGCCAACCGGACTGACCCCAGGATAGCGCCAAGCACTTATAATAACTTTTCTAACGCCTTTTTGCTGATACATCGTCCACACCTCTGAGGGTTTTTTCTTATTCGAACCAGAAACCATTACTGCGATCGTATTTTCTGCAACACCACTTTCAACTCTTTTAGGACTCCTGATGATTCTCTTGACCCTGTCTGCTGTCAGACCATAAAACAGCATTTTTCTTATGCAATGCTGGGTCCAGTGATATTTTGAGTCGTTTTTGGGAAAAATGAACCGCATTTAATAACATTAAACAATAAAAAGGCGCCGATTACGACGCCTCGCCTCGATAAGGGTACCAACAATCGCTACATGCTGCCCGATACTCCAGGTCCCCAACCTCTACTTTAGCAGTAGAACCGGCGATCTTTTGAGTAAATAGGGCTTGCCTGCTTTTGCACCGATAACAAATCGCGGTTGTTTTCGTCACTCTATGGGCAATAGCCAACAGTTTCGGCATTGTTTCCAAAAACGGATCACCCAAATAATCCATATCCAAACCGGCAATTACAAATTCTATTCCGCGCTCACCGGACATTTTTTTGATAAACGGGACAAAATCAGGACTTAGAAATTGTGCCTCGTCAATTCCTACGATCTCCGGATGTTTTATATCGATAACACGCATCATATCATCGGGAGTGCTTACGATAATAGCTGGAAATCTACGTGACACTTTTGGTTTGCCTTTTTTGTCAAACTTTCTGGAAACAATTTCATTGCTGGTTCTGGTATCTCTTGTCGGCTTAAAAGCCACGACCCGCTTTTCAGCAATTACGGCCTGCTCAAGTGCAATGATTAAAAGATCGGATTTTTTGCCACGCATTGGACCAACAATTACTTCTATTTCTCCTGCTCGCGACATAACCCGCTCTGTTAAAAATCTGCTTTGCAATTATACAGCAATGGCATCAAAATCAAAAGAGACCCGAATGGTCTCTTTTGATTTTGGGTTTAGTAGTCCCTTCTTCCGCCGCCATAACCGCCGCCGCCAAATCCGCCCCGGCCGCCTCTATCGAAGCCTCCGGTTCTCTTTGGACGATCAGACATCGGTTTGGCTTCGTTAACCACCAAAGTTCTGCCATCCAGCTCTTTGCCATTCCACATGTCAATAGCTTTCTGAGCATCTTCTTCCGTGGCCATTTCTACGAAGCCGAAACCTCGTGAACGGCCGGACATTTTGTCCGTGATAACGGTAGCCGAAACAACTTCACCGGCCTGAGAGAACGCATCTTTCAATCCGGTATCGGTAGTGTTATAAGACAAGCCACCGATATATAATTTTTTCTCCATTACTAACTAGTACCTAGCGACTAGTACCTAGCGATCCCGCCATGGCGGGGTGGCTAGTGGCTAGTGGCTAGTTAACTATCTTTAATTTAGTAGGACCGACCTCTCGCCTGCCCCGCAGCTCCCGCCTTGGCGGGATGATTGGGGGTCTCAAGTTCCTACTAATAAATAGAGGAAACTACCGACAGAGAAACCTACAATATAATAATGATATCATGGTACGGCTTTTTTAGCAATACCCCGGTAAAATTTTAAACATTTCTAAATGCAAAAACGGCCAGTGAAAAAATTATCGTACACATGCCTGCTGAAACCAGACACCAAGTACACCATTGTTTCAACGCAAAAGCCTGAACGAGAGTAAGATAAAAAGAAAAGATAAACGCAGCAACGGTCAGAGAGAAAATTCCAAATACTGCAAACTGCGGCATATCGACTGGAATGGCGAGAAAAACGCCGTAAACAGCGGCCACCGCAAAATAGTAAGCCATCCCCAAAAGCTCAACCGGAACACCAAAAAATTTGGAGTAGTCACTGAAAATAACCGTCTCGCAATTTGACCTTAGAGGACAAACAAGGGTCTCTTTGGAGACCTTCTTGTGCCTTATATAAGCGGCGAGCAGAAACCCACTGAAAGCAACGAAAATTATTATTACGTAAGAAGTTGACATTACTTATTCTACTATGATCGTACCCGCATGAGATGGCTGGAGATGGTTATGGTATTTCCAGGTCCCACGCTTATCAAACCTGAATTCCCACGATTCGCCCAAACCATAACCCCTGCAAGCATCAAAAAACTCAACCAGAGTATTTGTACCGCACATTTCTATCCCTGAACCTGGGTAGATATTATGGGTCGGATGAGCAGCGGAGGCAGTCCACATTATTTTTGAACCGCTGTTTTTGAAAACAACAATATCGCCACTTTTTATTGTCACCGTTGTTGGGTTATATCCAGAATCAGAATATGTGACAGTAGTTTTTGATACTGCGGGCGTAGGTGTTGTCGACGCCTCTTCTGTAGTCGGAGTCGGGGTTAGAGTTGCTAATGGTGGCCTAGACGCATCTTTAGTGTCTTTCACAAAAACAAAAACAGTAATGCCGATTAAAATTACCACTATGGTTGTTAGCAATACGGCCTTATTCATGCTTTGTATTATTTACCCGACCCTTCGTCTATTATCGCCTTGAATGCACTGAATGGCTGTGCCCCAACAACAAGCTTGCCGTTTATAAAGAAGCTCGGTGTGCCGCTGACGCCAGCCGCTTGACCGTCTTTCAAGTCATTGCTGACTTCTTCGGCATATTTTCCCGAATCAAGACATGAATTGAACTCACCCGCGTTAAGACCCAGCTCACCCGCCCATCTCTTCAGATCGTCAACCCCAAACTGTACCGTTCCTGAACCTTGTTTATCTTGCTCGATGAATATTTTGTCATGCATTTCCCAGAATTTACCCTGATCCTCAGCACACTCAGTGGCTTGCGCCGCCGGTATTGCCCCCGGATGGAAGCCCAGCGGAAAGTCACGATATACAAATCTAACTTTGCCGGTATCTATATACTCTGACTTGATGAGCGGCAACGTGTCGCGCCAGAACGAACGGCAGAAAGGACACTGAAAATCGCTAAATTCTACCACAACAACCGGTGCGCTTTTTTTGCCAAGAAAAGAATCGTCGTCAACAGATACGTCTTGTTTATCTTTCGTGGCGTCCTTTATGTTTGCTGCCTCCTGAAACCCGCCATTAGAGTAGATAATAGACGCGCCGATCAAAACGCCAGCCAGAACTATTGCTCCAGGTATTATAAGCTTGGCCCGATCAAATTTTAGTGCTTCAACTTTTTGTTTTTGTTCCAAATTATTATTTTCTTCCATCGGTCAATGATAACATGAATTATAAAATCCCGACAAGTCGGGATCACAAATGCTTTTTAATAATTTGTTCTACTTTCT
This sequence comes from Candidatus Yanofskybacteria bacterium RIFCSPHIGHO2_02_FULL_43_17, assembly GCA_001794435.1. GTDB lineage: Bacteria > Patescibacteriota > Minisyncoccia > 2-02-FULL-40-12 > GWA2-44-9 > 2-01-FULL-43-22. Next base: position 20,667 of record MGJU01000005.1, on the reverse strand, counting down.
CAACCGCTTCGACAACTGTCCCGTCATTCCTTATGAATTCGTAGGGAATATCCGAAAACCTAGCTTCTTCCTCCCACTTTCTGCAATCAGCAACTCTTCTTTCGATAGCTTCCGGCTGTTCGCCCCTTCTTTCTAAGCGACGCCTTAACCCTTCCTCGTCTGGTGGAAGTATGAAAACAGACAAAACCCTCCCAGGAGCTTGGATGCGCAACTGCTTTACCGAATCAGGCAATATCTGCATTAAGGACAAATTGCGCGAATCCAAAGCCATACGAACATCTGCTTGAAGCGTCCCGTACATATTTCCATGAGCGCGCACCAACCACATAAATTCACGCCCGAGTTCCCGACGTAGAAATTCTTTTCTGGAAACGTTGCACCTGTATTCTCCCGGCAAATCGGATTCTCTTGATTCTCTTGAAGTCAAACTTAACACCATTTTCCATTCGGGATGCTTTTTGAGCAATTCTCCGACAATAGTTGTCTTGCCTGACCCGCTTGGGCCAGTAACGGTGAGTATCCGGATACGTTGCCGTCCAAAAAATCTTATTTTTAATGTCCAGTACAGCCAAAACACAAAACAAGCAAGCCCGATCAATACGAGGCCAAACATTTTCATATCCGGCATATCTTTCTCTCTTGTTTTGAGTTGAACTGGTTAAAATTTACGAGAAAATAGTGAAAAACGCAATAGCCAGAATTATTCGATAAATACCAAACGAGACAAAAGTATGTTTCTGGATAAAAGACAACAAAAACTTGATGGCCAGCACCGCAGTAATGAATGAAGCGACGAAACCCACAGCAAGAATACCAAACTGGTCATAAGAGAAGCTAGACACATTCTTAACCAAGTCTAAGCCGGTAGCTCCTGCCATTGTTGGCAGAGCAAGCAAGAAAGAAAATTCCACGATTGTTTTCCTCGGCACCCCCAGCCATAACCCTCCCAGTATGGTCGCACCGGCGCGAGACACACCAGGAATGACGGCCAACGCCTGAAAAAGCCCAATAAAAAAGCAGTGGGCGTAAGAAAGCGATGGAACACCTCTTTCCTCTGCCTGCCCCGCCCCAAGCCCGCCCCTTTCTTCCGCCAGCTGGCGGATGGCGGCCTGCCCCGCTGGAAGTCCGCCCCTTTTCTGAATGGCGGTCAGCGGAAAAGCTTGGGGCGGGGTTTTTTCCTTGCCCCTATGCCAAAACTCGAATACGATCAAAGCGATGCCGCCCAAAAGCAGCGACCACAATACGGTAGCCGTGCTCCCGAGAAGAACGTTTTTTATAAATCCATAAAGTAAAAATCCGACAACGGCAGTGGGCAAAAAAGCAACACCGATCCTTTTTATAACCTCGAGGTTCAACAGAAATTTCTTGAAATATAGAACCACAACCGACAATATCGCGCCCAGCTGTATCGCTATTTCAAAACTTTTTAAAAAGTTGCTCTGCTCCAGTTTCAATAAATGTGAAGATAAAATAAGATGCCCCGTTGATGACACGGGTAAAAATTCTGTAAAACCCTCGACAACTCCAAGAATTATTGTCTCAAAAACTGTCATTAAGCATTACCCTTTGCAAAAATATGTGCCTATCGGCACCACAACGGTTTTGACTTTGTTGTTTTAAATAAAAAACTCCTAGCGATTGGCTTTTTTAATCGCCATCAAGAGAATTATCATCACAAACGCCGTGAATGCCATCAAAGGAATGGTTATGTATCCTAAGCTCATCGTGAAAACCTGGGCGCAGGAAACAGAAAATCCTGTTGCCGAGCAGGGCAATTCCGGCAAGAATCCTATCTGCAAAAGATAGTGGTAACCGGCGATAAACGCGCCCACCACAGACATTACGAAAGTATAATCGGTTATTTTCTCCTCGCTTTTCCACAATGCCATACCAAAAAGAAGAACCTGCGGATACATCATTATCCTCTGATACCAACAGAGTATACACGGCGTGAATCCGGCCACCTCCGAATAAAATAAGCTCCCACTAGTTGCAACAAGCGCGACTATAAAAGAAAAAATATAGGAGTTATCGGCGGTAAAATTAAAAATCAAAGGCCATCTCTTGTGTCCGACCAACAGTAAAATTATAAGAAAAACAATAACAACCTGGCCTACTACGACCAGAATGGGAAGAATTGTTTTTATTGTTTCAACAAACATAATTACTAATTACTAATTCCCAACTCCTTCTCTATTAATGTCTTGAATTCTTCATATCCTTTGGGGTTATTTATCTTTTTTCCATTTAGGAAAAAAGTCGGCGTACCGGTAACTCCAGCCCTTAAAGCACCGTTCCTATCCGAATCGATTTTATCATCTATTGATCCGTCTTTATAGTCGGCAAGGAACTTGTCCTTATCAAGGCCGATATCTTCGGCATAAGACAAGAATAGGTCAATTGGGTTGCGTTCATTTGACCAATTTCTCTGATTCTCAAACAAAAGATTATGCATTTCCCAGAATTTTTTCTGCTTTCCGGCAGCCTCCGTGGCTTTGGCCGCCGGCATTGCGTTGGGATGGATATTGATTATCGGGAAGTGGCGGGTTGCAAATCTAACCCTGTCTCCGTACTCGCTGAAAAGTTGAGTTACCCAAGGATGATAAACGCCGCAAGCCGGACATTGAAAATCAAGATATTCTATAAGCGTAACCGCGCTATCCTTGTCACCCCTTATCCAGTCCAGTTCATTTATCGCCAGAACTTCCGCATCGGCGATAACGGGTGCCCGTTGAGACAGTTTCCAAAAACCGAATACCACCGCAACAAAAGCGAGAAGAATAAAACCCCTGACAAAATACTTCTTTGTTTTATTTGCCTGGACGACATTTGAACGCTCTGATTCCTTTTCCTGCCGCCTGAGTTCGCGTCTTTCTTTTTTGGTTAGTTGCTCATCCATTCTATAAATAATACCCGAAGCGGTTATTTTTGCAACAAAATCTTGACCTTAAATCCCCTCTCCTATATACTTAATCTCCAGTTAGGCTAGAAGTTTACTTTATTTCACTAACGGTCGAAAATAAAACAGCCAATAGCGAATAGCCATTAGCCACCCCGCCATGGCGGGGTCGCTAATTACTAATCGCTAGGCACTAGTTAATGGCATACGACAATGATGGTGGCGGCTCCGATTACAATCGGGGCGGCCAAGGCGATTTTCCTCCGAGGAAAATGTACAGCGGCAGTTGGAACTGCTCAAAGTGCGGCAAAGAGATAACAGAACTGCCATTCGAGCCGGATCCGGCCCGATTGGACAAACTTCTTTGCAGAGACTGCCACAGAGATCGAAAGCAGTCATTCCGAAGAAACTAATCGCTAAGTCAAGTCTAACTTGACTAAATAACCATAAAACTCCCTTTCGGGAGTTTTATGGTTATTTAGAGATTCAACATATCCGGTTCCTCGATTGCATCCTTACTTATTGCAATCACCATCATCACCGGTTCATTAGCTATTGGATCATAAACAAGCTCATCTTTTGTAGCATCAAATATACCATCCCCGTTATCGAAGTGGAGCATGGCATAAGCCGTTTCCCCGTCAAGAGTTGAACGAGAAAGTTTTATCGTTAATGGGTCTTTTGTTTCACCAGACATAATCAAACTGCTCGCGCCCAACATTTTCCCCGGCGCATTATTTATATCCTCATGAATCACCGCAAATCCCGGTTTTTCAAGACGCACAATCGCAACCAACACAGTATTTGACGGCAACTGCTCTGCGACATAGATTGCATTTTCTCCGACAATAAGACCGGCAGAGCTTCCAGCGGGATCACTTTCATCAATCTTTCCCAAGAATAAAAATACTGCACCAACGCCAATAGCAACAATAATACCAAGAATAAGAATGTTTTTAGTATTCACTAGTGTAATTCTATGCAATCTTCAAAAATAAACAACCCCGGATTTACCGGGGATTGTTTATGATTATTTTTAAAGCATCGGGGACTAATCAGCCCAAAGAACAAAGGTAAATAATTTATCGTTGTTCCCCAGATCACGAACATACACCGAAGTTTTATCTCTTGAATCTTTTCGGGCTTTCTTGCCCCATTCGTTCGCATCTGCTTCATTGTTATTTCCAAAACGGTTGGAAATAACTTGTCTGACAGTTGTCGTTGAGTCAAGATGGGCATAGGTCGCCTCAAGTTGCTCGTAGTCATGCGCATTCGGGTGCTCGTTTGAAAGCGGGCCGTTTGGATTGCTGGTATAGTCCATACAAGTGCCGAGATTGGAATTAGAAAAGTTCTCGTCTTGATGGTCAAGACCAAACGTGTGGCCAATCTCCTGACACATTACCAATCTTCTCCACGACGGAGTATTGTAAGTAGCGGTATTAAAATAACTATCATTTACCTTAACCGTACTCTTGGTAATATGACTACCGCTTACCCAGATTGAAGCAACGCCTAACCACCCGTTGAAACCATATTTACTACCGCAAACTTCTACGCGACCATTTGTGGCCCGGCAATTTTTAGGAGTGGTACCGCCCCGAACAACCCTTGTATCGAGTACCGCGGAAGCGCTCCAGTCAGATGATGCTTCGCCAAGATAAGCATCCCACGCACTCGAAACATTATCCCCCATATTAAGAGTGAAGGGATTAGATGTGCGCGCCCAATGGTATCCTCCCCACGAGTGGCTTGCATAAACAAGCGTTCCGCCGGCAACAAACAGAATTGACACAATAACAATTGTCGCTTTTATGCTAGAGTTTGAAAAATTCATAATACTCTAAGTTAATTAAAAACAAATTAAAATTTCGACCTCGAACCTTACGGCTCTTAAATAATATACACTATTATTATAGTAATGTAAAGGAGATTGCGGATTGCAAATTAAAAGGCCGGCATTAACCGGCAGTCGGACGAAAACCGTCTCCATAAATCTTGATGGCGTCGTTATAAGCATTAAGAAATTTACCGTAAAGACACCCGCTTGCGTCCTTACACTCCCAAGCGATCATTTCGGCGCCCCTAACGTAATCAAGGCACTTTTGAGCATCCCAGCGAATCGGCGGATCAACAACAACAGAACGCACGTTGGAGATTTGGTCGGCAAGCTTAACCCGTTTCACACTATCGATCTCAGTGTATATGCGCGCGGCTTGAGCGATCTTGCGTTCAAGTGTGTGAAGATTTTTGAACTCCGGCGGATCCGTCAAGCCATCCACAATAGACGCCACTTCGTTGCCAAAGTTGGCGGCAACCTCAGCAAGAGTCACCGGAGTATCCTCTACAACATCGTGAAGCCACGCCGCCGCGATTTCAGTCTCATTACCGCCTGACCACTCAACCAGAGATACTACTTCCTCAAGATGTGTCGCTAGCGGTGTTTCCTCTCTATTCAATCGTTTTTGACCCTTATGGGCTTCCAGCGCAAACGCCTTTGCTCTTTCTACCAGTTCGCTCACTTTTCGCGCTCCAACAGTTGAGGACAGCGACAATAAACACACCAATAACATTTACATCCTTTTGGATGTTCGAAATGTCTATTAGTTAGTATGCCCGATTGACCTGCCGCTTGATTACACAAACGACAATAATTAATCTCCGTATGATGGTGATGGTCAGTTGTCCTTATAACGTGCGTAAAAAAGTGAAGATGGTCAGGCCAATTGAGTTTCAAGGCAACTTCCATATTCATTCCCTTGTTAACAATACTTGCTATAAAATACCCCGAAAAATAAAACTTTGCAAGTTTTATCACGGGACAAGTTATCTTTTAAATATTTTGCAAATTTGACCCCGTCACTTAACAAGGATAAGTTTTGCACTCGCAAAGGAGTATAACCAAAAAATTAATTCTCAATTCTGTATTGCGAGATAATTTCTTGAATCTTCATCAAAACGACTACTTTTGCCAATCCTTGTTAAGTGCGGGGTTGACTTTATTTTTATTACAATGTATACTTACAATATATAGATAGGGCTCTGCTTAACGAAGCTTCGACTCGAACCCCTGCCTGCCTATGGCCAGCTCAGCTGGCTATGGTGGGTCATAATCGTCATTAACAATGACCACACAGGATCTCGGGTCATTATTATGACACAACAAACACCCGGCCAGGGCTTTAACGGCCTTGGCATCGCTCCGGAATTTTTAAAAATTCTAGAGCAAAACAATTTTACCGTCCCAACCCCCATTCAGTATCAAGCTATTAAACCGGCAATGGAAGGGAAAGATGTCGTCGGTATCGCTCAAACGGGCACAGGAAAAACCCTGGCTTTTGGTTTGCCCCTTCTTCAACGTCTTCGTGGTTCCAAAGGCATTGGTTTGATTGTTTTACCAACCAGAGAGTTGGCAATCCAAGCCGAAGAAATGCTTCAGAAAATAGGACGTCCGCTGGGACTCGTAACGGCTGTTTTAATAGGAGGAGAGGGTATGGGAAGACAAATGTCGGCCTTGCGCCGCCGTCCGAATATTATAATCGCCACTCCTGGCAGATTGCTTGACCATATCGAAAACGGAAATTTAAAACTGGATACGGTACAAATGATTGTTCTGGATGAAGCCGATCGTATGCTGGATATCGGTTTTGCTCCTCAGATAAAAAAGATACTCTCTTTTGTTCCCACCAAACGCCAAACCATGCTTTTCTCCGCCACAATGCCGGCGGAAATAGTCCAAATCGCCGCAAAGTATATGGCCGCGCCGGTCAGAGTTGAGGTTGCCCCAGCCGGAACAGTGATAGAACTTGTCGATCAGGAAATATTTTTGGTAAAAAAGGAAATGAAATTCAAGTTATTGGGAGAACTTCTCAACGAATGCAAGGGAACCGTCTTAATTTTCTCGCGCACAAAGCATGGCGCCCGCAAAATATGCTCAGCCATAAGAGATATGGGGCATAGAGTTGCCGAGATACACTCAAACCGCTCCCTTATCCAGCGAAAAGAGTCCTTGACTGGTTTTAAGACCGGTAAATATCGCGTGTTGGTTGCAACCGACATTGCCGCCCGAGGAATTGATGTTCAGGGCATCGAGCTCGTCATAAACTACGATCTTCCTGACAACACCCAGGACTATGTCCACCGCATAGGCCGCACTGGCCGCGCCGGTGTAGTTGGCAGAGCTGTCTCATTTGCAATGCCTGATCAACAGCGAGATGTCAGGGACATAGAACGGCTCATACGCAAACAGATACCCGTGACCCCTCACGGCGAAGCAATGTTCTTGCCCGACGCCAGATCCGTCCGCACTTTCGGCCGCAGTCAGTATATGCGCCGAGCCCCCCGCAAATGGCGCCGATTATAAGCAACTAAAAACACCCACAAGGGTGTTTTTAGTTTATTCTTCAAAATCCTAATATTTCCGCTTTCTTCTTTTTGCCAAGGCCTCCAATCGAATCCTCTTTATCTCCAATCGCTTCTTGGTTTTGTGAGAATGCGACCTCCTACGCTTACTTTTAGTTCCGCCTATACCCGTTTTTCTTTTTGCCATAATTAAGTATTTATTATTCCTCCAAGCATAACATACAATTCTAATAAAAGAAGAGGGTTGTGTGAGATTTTAATCAAACCAAATCGGAATCTCGAGAGCGTCATCGTGCTCGGGTAAACCAGAGGGGTTATCTTTTTTGAATATCAAATAGCCACGCCGGCTGAAATGGTCTTTGTTGACTCCGCTAAAGACCGGGCTTTCAAACTCGAGCTCGCCTTCGAAGGGCACAAAATTGGTTGTCATCCACTCCCCTTTTGCTTGAGCATAATGTTCGGCAATTATCCTCCCGTCCCAATCCGTAAGAACAATCGGGAAACTAGCTTCAAAATACCAAGTTCCTCGCGCTCTGCCTTTTACTGTAAGCGGCGAAGTGATTGTCTCAAGTGGACTCGGCTCATCAACCACAATAAGGTCGCTTTTTGATTTTATGTGTTCGGCAATATCGGCAGGAATGTCTTGACGATAAGCACTCCAAACAACACTAACCGCAATGACAGCGGCTAAGGTTATGAAAACGATTTTACGAGATTTATCCATAATTTTATCTTAACAAAAAATGTCGCTTGATAAAAGAGTTCGGTTGTTGTAAAATAATAATCATTAACAATTAGGGAGTATTATGAAGAATTTGATGGTTTTTCTTCTTGCGGTAGCAATGTTGCCGGCTTTCTGCTTTTCTAAACAGCCGATAACAAAGAAGAGCGAGAAGGAGCTGGTTTGGGAAAAAGCCTTCGCTTCACGAATTCAAGTTATTGAAAAAATGCACGGTATAAAGTTCGATCCCGATTGGAAACCAACACTAACCTTTAAAATACCGAACGACACTCCGCCTCAGCTGAGAATGCGATTTGGTGCTCAATATTTTCCTGAGACCCAATCATTTGTAGTTTCGCCGACATATGAGTCTGGGGATATAGACTTCTCCTTGATAGACCACGAGCTTGGCCATGCGCTTGCTGACCAAGTAAACCGGCGGTTCGGAAATAAGGCATGGCCGAATACTGAAGATTTTGAGAGATTAGATTGGGACGAGAGAATTGGAATAAATATCATTTCTGAAGGTATAGGAGCATACTTTCAGCATCAGGGCCTGGCACCGCATTTAAATGATGGGTTTAGCGGCGATGAGTGGTTACCAAACGGTTTGGTTGCTATTCTTTGGCAAATTCTTCGGCAAAGTCGGGATTCTTTCTACCGTGGGGGTCGATGGCTTGTGGCGCCAATCATTAAAAAATTCGGCGAGCGCGGAATATTGTATCTGGTCACACACCGTTTGCGATTTGATGACTACGACATTAGGACTGCGGGACGAGAATATCAGCGTTTGGCGCTAGAACGACTTAGCAGTGATACGGCGGTACAATAATATCAATCCGCTCCATGAGACCATGGCGCAAGTTCCAACGGGCAGATAACTCTGCCTGTTTTTTATTTACAAATTAGTCAAAGTTGAAGAAAAAGACAGTTTCTCAATCATTTACTTCGAAACCGCTTCGTCGACCTAACTCCCCCTTGCCCAAGATATTAGAACCTAAAATTGGGTAAATAAAAGGCCGACGTTAGTCGGCAACAGTAATCTTTACTTCTTTGTTAAATAAAGTTTTAAGTACGGCCTCAAATTCTTCGATGGCTGCGCGTTTCCAAGTTTCTCTACAACCATCAATACAGTAGCAACCCAGATTAGGAGTATAAACCAAAGTGGCATTGGGTTCGTTTTCTTGTTTTTCAAGAACTAATTTATCTTCAACATCTATACGATTCACTCTGGCAGTTTCTACATTCACCATAACGCCTCCCCATATTTGAACTAAAAACAAAATACCACCTTCGTGGTGTTTTGTCAATCTGCATATTGTGTCGGTGTTAATTAATTATTATCGCCATATTGGTTTAGTTATACCGTTAAGTCATTCTCGGATTTTATATCGACGGCACTTTGTAAAGTTTTTTCGAACACAGCCGTCGCAGTGGCGACAACAATAGAAATAAAAGTAGCCAAAATACCAATAGCAATAGCACCCGCTGGATCGTCATCTTTATTATGAAATATCCTTATATACAGTATTGCCATTACAATTGAGATGCTTAATATGATTGCGCAATATTTTATAGTCCTTAAAGCTTTTATGGAGCTTAGCGTGAATACTTGATTTTGCCCGATGTATCCAAGCAATTTAAATGCCTGATACAGCGCAACAAAAAATGGGATAGACGCTATGTACCCATACACAATGAACGGATCAGAGTAAATACTAAACAAATCTAAGTTTACGGCCCTCCCCTCGGTCAAGGGAAACCAAATCATGCCCACAAGCGCGACGATTCCGATAAGTATAATCACCACCTTTAGAAATATTGTTGAACCTTTCATTTATTTTTATGTTTATGCTCTTTATATTTTCTGGCCGCTAAACCTAAAAGGATTTGCCCTCTTTCGCCCCACTTATATCGCTTGCCTCGTATAACTCTAGGTCGTGTTTTGTCCCTTTCCAGTCTAAATTTTGTTTATGAAGTAGTTTTTTCACTAATTTAAACCAACCTCAAAAAGCTCTGGAAAATCCTCTATTTTTTACCAGCCTCTTTTCTCTTAAAAGATTCCCGATTAATCTTCTCTAGCAACTCCAGGGTTGCCGTAACTGATGGGTTATTAGTATTAGTAAGCATCAATCTTGAGCCATACAGTTTTAATAACGGACTTAAGAATTCGTCACCCCATGACGGCGCGAATGTAATGACGCCATCGAAATCTAATTCTAAGTTTTCGTTCTCGCCCAAAGCTGTTAAGTGAGGTTGAAAGGCAGCAAAAGCCTCCCGGCCATTCTGTCGAGAGATTAAAGTTGTCCCGAATTTTTTCAATTCTATTTTCATATATTTAGAATGTTAATAATGTACCGAAACTAGAGAAGCCTTAACCTATGACCTCTTTTTTAGGAGCAACAATATGGTGGCAAAGATGCCAGTCCAGGCAGTATAATAAATAGCACCCTCAATACCGCTAGACACCATATTGTTGTCGTCTAGAAGAATATATACTACCGCAAACAGCAATCCCACCAGAAGGGTGTATTGCCATTTGATATTCGCCATTATTAGATTGTTTTTCATAAACCCATTATATCACGTTTTACTCTTTCCGGTCATATCTTCCTGTTCGAACGTGGATTAAAGAGAATTATCGGACATATTATGTGCCTGTACTGAGCAGAGTCGAAGTGCCAAAACTAGAGAAACCCAGGGATTAAATTACTTTCGCCTTCTTCAGGACACTTCGTACTGAATCTTTCGAATTATGTACTTTTGCCAACGCTTTCCTTGCCTGTTCTTTGGATATAAATCCTACTGTTACCTCTCTGGCCAATCTCGTTGTATCAGGATGAAAACCAAGTAATCGTCTGGCCCTATTCTCGGCAGCCCTGGCAAATAAGCATGAGTTTGAGTTTGATTCTATCAGTGCTTCGCCCTTAGGAATTTTCCAGCCAAGTCTTTTTAGTATTTTATTCGTATCTTTAATCTTTCTCTGAAAAAGAAATGGCAGATGCGCGACATAGATAGCCTGTTTATTTTTAAAAGGTTTTAATTTTCTTATGGCAGAGAAAACAAACTTTTTAGATTCTGCGTCCTGACTCAATCCAGCCCACTCGTTGATTCCTATAATAACTGTGGGAATACCACGCTTTAGTGCTTCGCCAAAATAAGCACGGACGACAATTCGTCTGCACAATTGGCAAGTTCTGATAAATGGTATAGTGTGCTCGCACTTTATTGAATAATGCCTGCGCCCTTCTATGTACCATCTCCTAAACTCTTCTCTCAACTCCTGAGATTCTTTCTTGCCATATAATTCGGCCGTCTTTTTAAAACTTAAACGGTCAACGGGACGAATATACTTTCTGACATCTATCTCTACGTAATCAACGCCTAATTCTTTGGCGACTGCTCTTGCTCTCTTAAAAATATGTTTTGGATAATATCCAGTATTAAGAGAGAAGGCCAGCGGAGTAAATCCCATGCGTTTAATATCATAAAGAGTTGCCGTACTGTCTTTCCCTCCAGATATACCCACCATGGCATCGTATTTATTTTTGCCAGTTCCCTTTAGTGATAAAAGTAATTCCCGTTCCTTTTCTAATTGCTTTTTACTGAAATTGGATTCATATTTTTCGCAAGTATCGCATAGGCCAGACTTATTGATAGTGCTGGAAAAATTAACACTGGAATTAACACAACGTTTACACTCTCGATTATCTACTATTGCTCTTACCTGTCGAATAACCTCTTTTCTGCCTAATTCCTCAGTATCAAAAGATAAGTGAGCAACCTTCTCAACCTTATTGGTAGAAAAAATGCGTTCTTCTATATCTCGCTCCCGTTCGGCTGACTTTTTAGAAAAACTTTCTCTTTTTGCCAACCTGCTAGTGGAATGTCCACCTGGGGTTTTAAGGTAAGTCACTAAGTACCCCTCGTCTTTAAAATAGACGGAATTTTTATATCCTCTTACGCCAGCAACGATTAGGAACTTGTTTCTAAACTTTTTGTTATGAATATGAATAAGCGTCTTGGCTATAACAGCAGAAGAGTATTTATTCTTTAGATATGTAAAAAAGTTGCGAGCATCTTCTCGCAACATCTTCCCACCAAATGATTTGCCGTAAACCCTAGTAATCAAGTCGATAAATCCTTTTTCTTTTAATGGCAGTTTGTCTTTTAAAAACATTGCAGGATTAATAACGACACGAGATGCCTCAACATATTTTCCGTTCTTAATTTCTGCTAGTAATACCTTGGCTATAGTAGTTTTGCCCGTTCCTGGAGCGCCAAAGACCACAACTCCTTTATAATTTTGGTTTTGTTTGTATGGCATAAAGTTTATATATTATACAATATGTAATTATATAAGTCCATCTTTAGGTTCGCCAGTCCACCGAGCTGAGCTCGGTCCACAGCGTCGTCTCGATTAGGTTTTAGCAAGGATTTAGGGATTCTTTGGAGGGTTTAAAAACGGATGCTTAATGGTCGGAGGTGCTATTTTACGGTATAATTTCTTGCCGCAAAATCATACTGGTCGATAAAGATGGTTTTAAACGGCACAATGGAGTTTAATTCGTAAAATACCAGCATTCCTTCTCGGTAATCATTTTCGTCTACGCTTCGATATGAAAGAGGAACACGTCCGTGTGCTAGAAGAAGCGCATTTGCCATAAGACGGGCCGTACGCTTGTTACCATCTTCAAATGGTTGGATATAGCTGATTCCTAGTAAGGCCATAAGTGCCTTAGCATATGGCGTTTCCATCCTCGATATGGTGGTAGATAACGCATCGACCGTTTCTTGTATTTGATAAATATTATCGAGCGGTCTATATTTTGAGCCTGTTACACCGACCGGATTTTTCCTAAATCCCACATTAACGTTCAGATCTTTAATCAATATCGAATGCAATTGCTCAAGATTGGCCCGGGTCAATGTTTTGAAGAGGTCTAAATTTTCCCGCACAAAAGTAAAGGCGTCTTTGTGGTTTAGTATCATAACTGATTCTTTTTTGTCATGTCCGACAGCCTCTTTATTCTCGAGAATTAATTTTTCAGTATCCAGAAGCGTATAGGTATTGCCCTCTATCTTGGAGGATTTCCAGGATAGCTCGATAATTAAACGCTCAAGTTCTTTTTTTTGAATAGCCGGAGAAATATTTTTTATTCTTTGCTCATATTCTTTTGTTGCGTCCTCGAGTATTTTCAATTCTTGCACGAAAAATATATCCGATGGTAGTTTAGGAAATAATTCAAAATTAAACTTTTCCATGCCGTAGCGCTTATCCGGATCAATAACGCAATAGTCTCGTGCATTTATATCGGCAAAGATCCTTCCCTGGATGCTTATACGATAACCATGCGAACGTCCCGCTCCTTCTGCAATAAGTAGCTCACCAATAGCCATCTGCGAAAGCTCACGTTTAACAGTTACAAGCGATATTTTTTCTCCTAACTCAATAAGTTCTTTATAAACCTCCGATGATGTTAAAAA
>MGJU01000005.1:0-7158 GCA_001794435.1 Candidatus Yanofskybacteria bacterium RIFCSPHIGHO2_02_FULL_43_17 | reverse complement strand
GATTTACTCGGTTTTTATTGCCCGTCTTGGCTCCGGGACAAGGAGAGTATTAGAACCTCTCTTGTCCAAGAAATTTGGGATTATTATTTGGGTGCGACTATCTAATTAATTCGCTAACTCCTCGTTTATGGGTTCACGATATAATGAGGCAATGGTATCCTCTAAATTGTCAGTAAAGCTTACCCACCATATTTTTTTATCTCGGTTGTAAATTTCAGCATATTTACTAAACTCTGTTTTTATAAAATCAGAAATTACATCAACGATCTTTTTTTCTCCCCGTTCAGCAATTTTATTAGTAACAACGCTAGTAATTGTCTGAATTTCGTCATCGGATAATACTAAATCAGTAGCATCATTCTCGTATGTCCTTGAAAATTCGTTTCTTAAATTTATTATTCGTTGTCTTAATTCGCCATTCATTTATGTGGGTTAATGTTTAATGTTTTAATTATAAATTATTGTGAAAGAAAATCATATTACTGCAGATTATTTATCAACTCATCAGCTATTAAGGAGCTGCTAGGATATACTACTATACCCGCACCTTTGATTTTATCATTTACTTTCCTAATCTTATCTTTGTACAACCTAACAAAACTATAGTCTTTTTTTTCGATGGCATGTCCTATCGAGCCGACTATAAAATCAGCGAGCTGAATACCGTCACAGCAAAAATCATGTGTATAGTAAATAGTTTCATCAAGACTTTCTAATTTCATTGAAAAGTTCGGATAGTTAGATCCCTTAATCCTTATCTCTCTATAGTGTCTCATCTGCTCAATCTCATGGTCATCTCCACCAGGATGTTCTACGATTATTCTACCAAAACCAGCTGCTCCAACCTCGTGCTGCAAGCGTTGAGCAAGAAATTCAGTTGAATTTTTTAGATATCTCAGGCGCAGACTTTTGTTATATTTTCCGTACTCCTCAATTATTGATGTAACAATTTTTATAGGAGATTCTGCAAGTAATTCAAGGATTTCGATTCTAAAAGCATTTAGATCCGGTATGGCACGCTGTGGGGCATAAATTTTTTGTCTTGGCGGACTCCATTTTACAGGATCAGCCCTTGTTAAACCTTTTGATTCTTTTAACTTTGTAAACTTATCTTGAATTGCTTTATAACCGTCCGCAGCAACAATAAAACCTCCGAGTTGGGATACTTTTGCCGTTTCTTTTCTATTATCATCCACATAGAAAATATTCATTATTCTTTAAACAATGAGATTGGGTTACTTTCTGACCAAGACATAGAAAATAGCGGTTTAAGAGGCGGCAAAGATGTAAAAGGTCTTAATGGCTCCAGTTCTACAAGAGATGGCAATGGAGGGAGTTTTCGTAGCGGAAATAGAGGGTGAGCTATGTTGCCCACATTTATTCCGAATCCAACACAGTCACCGAAATGATCCCTTAATGTGCCTCCCACAAACCAACCCCTATGATAGCCGTTGTAATCATAGACATTATCTCCAACTAAAAAACCAATACTTTCTCCATCAAATGTTACAAAGCGGCCATTATTTAATAGCCGCAAAACAGGATCTCCATCTATGTCGTAAATGATATCCCTTTGCATTATTTATTAATCAATAGTTTTTCTATCTTTGTAATAATTTTGTCACTCCCAGATTTTATTTGATGCTCCCAAACACGAATTATACGCCACCCCATTTTTTTTAGTTCACGGTTTACTTTTCTATCCCGCTTAATATTTGTTTCGATTTTTTTCTCCCAATAACCGTTAGTTGGCTTTCTACCGAGTATTTTATATTCATACCCGTGCCAAAAATCCCCATCAAGGAAAACAGCTATCTTTTCTTGTAAGAAAACTATATCGGGACTACCTGGCAATTTGGCGAGATGTTTTTTAAATTTTATTTTCCTTTTCCTGAGTCCTTTAAATACAACGAGTTCAAATTTAGTATTTTTACCCCTAATAGCCCGCATATTTTTAGATCTAATTTGGGGCGTATGAACATCGGTCATATCATATCAATTCCTTATATTTATTAACCATTGCCTCAGCTACTTTTTTGACAACTGGTACCGCAACTGAATTACCAAATTGGCGGTACATCTGCGTCCTGGAAACGGGAACTTTAAAGTTCTTAGGAAAACCCATTATCGCCTTACATTCATCCGTTGTAAGTAATCTTAAGCCAGTTGGTCCATCTTTTACAAATGTTCCGGTTAATCTCTGTATTTTATGATATGACGCCGTAAGAGTCTTAACGGTAATTTTAGAATCTGGTCCTATAATTTGGGGTCTGCCATCATCTACTTTAAACATGTATTTTTGCTGGAGATGTTTGGAAATTGATCTGTCATTTACATTGTTTTCAACGAATTTTCCAATATAAACCTTTTCTTTATTGGGATTTGGAAACTTAAAATTTATATCATTACTCGTACCAAGTTTTTTACTGAAACCAACAAAATAAATTCTTTTTCTGTCCTGCGGTACTCCATAATCTGAGGCATTGAGAATTTCATCAAAAACCTCATACCCCAATTTTTTAAGGGAGCTTTTTATAATTTTATATGTATTACCTCCATTGTGATTTCTAATGCCTTGAACATTTTCAAGCAAAAACATATCTGGTTTATGAAATTTCAATATCCTAACAATGTCGTAGAAAAGCGTACCCTGAGTAGGATGATTAAATCCTTGCCGTTTACCTATCGAGCTAAATGGCTGACATGGAAATCCAGCCACAAGAATATTAAATTTAGGAATTTCTTTGGCTGATATTTTTGTTATATCGCCATGCGGTATTTCACCAAAATTAGCATGATATGTTTTTTGAGCAGATGAGTCCCATTCAGAGGAAAAAACACATTCACCACCAGCACTTTCAAATGCCATCCTAATTCCGCCTATTCCGGCAAACAAGTCTATAAAGCGCAGATCAATAGAGGAACTTTTTGTTCTTTTTTGAGAGACCATTTATTTTATACTTATACTTATTTTAAAAACCAGTTTTTCAGGTCAGTTTCGATGTCGGTAAATGGTCTTATAATATCACAGTAATCGGTGTTACCATTTACTATATAGAGTTTCTCATAAACACATTCGGCTATTTTCCGATGAGTATTTGGTTTTTCATGTGTTCCAAGTTTTGATTCTGCGCTGACAACAATAAATTTAAGGTTTTTTTGCTGATAAACTCCCGCCCAATACAGATCAATACTAACCCTGTCTCTGAGTGATGATTTGCAACTTAGAATAACCTTTGGCGCTGCTCCTTTAAAAATGGTGATGTCTGGCTCGTTTGATATGGGGACATATTTGTTAGAGCATTTTCTAAATGCTTGTGCCTCCATAGTCTTTTTTTCGGCTGGAGTTAAGTCAGACCACCTTTTTGCAACAATACCTTGATCCTTAAATTCTGGTTTAGCTAAAATAGCCAATACTTGATCTATCGTCAATTTTTCAAATGCTTTACCCGAGGCACTTTTCCAAGATTGTTCAAAATCCGTAGAATTATCGCTCTGCTTGTTCTTTAGTTCAGTTTTTACTGCATGCCATCTTTTTGCAAAATCAAAATCCGGGTTAGTTCTCTTAACGGCAATAAATGAATCTACTATTTCTTGTGCGGTTATTTTACCCATAGCTCGTATATAGAGTTAGGATATCAAAAAGTAAAAAGATTGGCTAATTGACACAATCTATTAATTTAGCTAAATAAAGGACTATATATGGATACGGATAAAGATATAAAAAAGCAGGAATTTTGGCGCTGCCAAAACCCCGAAAAGGACTGTGATAAGGTCTTAGCGGGATTTTTTGACGGTAATGAGCTTAGGGTTCAGGCGATAAACGAACAGGAGATAGTAATAAGTGATTTCGGAGCTGCCGAAATAACCACGATATGTAAAAAATGTGGTTATAAAAATCATTTCAACGGCAAAGATGCATTAATGGAGATGGATTATGACCCGCACGATATTTGACACCGGAGTTTGGTTTTTATAAGCTTTAAATACAATACTTTGTTACCTACGAGGTAACCGCGTGGAAAAGGACCCACATTCTTAGCAGATTTTATCTGTCGGAATGTGGGTCCTTTTTTTGCTTAAATTCAAAATATGAATAACGATAAATATTACCAAACAAACAATTTTTATTTAGCTGCTTTTTTGTTTGCAAAAGGTCTCGAACTTGTAAATGTAGATAAAACCGACCCTCGAAAATCTTACTTTGTATTTGCCAACCACCCGGAGCTTGAAATATTGCTGCGGGTTTTTAATTACGGGAACGATGATGCACCTGAGGCCAAAGTTGATGCCCGAAAATTCACATACGCAATTAAGAAATTAAAGGACAGTTTATACGAACAAAATTATTAATATGTTATCGCCGGAGGCAATAAAAGAATATCAGGAACTATACTTTAAGAAATATGGCGAAAAAATAGATAGCCAAACAGCTTTAGATTTGGGGATTAAATTAATTAACTTTACAGCGGCTATCTATAGGCCCATACCGAGTAAAGAATATAAGGATATGGATAAACATGAGCAAAAGCACCAATAAATTTTGTAGATTTTATACTTTTGAGATCGAGTTCGAGAACACCTTAAACGATGCGGAGTTTAGGTTATTTTGCCTACTCCAAAGAATAATTGATTGGGATAGTAAACATGAAAAAACTTTCGGCTCCGTTAATATTACAGTAAGGGACATCAGATCCGATTACCTGAATACATGGTCAACGGGCAAAATAAGCGAAAATCTCAATTCTTTAATTGAAAAAGGGTGGCTAGAAAGGCGTGGCAGGTCGCGGATATTCATAAAAGATTATTGGGTATATAGGGTAAAAGATGTTCGATTTGTCGAACAACTTGTTCGGCATATTAGACAAGGTGTTCAACTACCCGAACACCTTGGTCGGTTGGTCGAACAATATAGACAAAAAGATGCGAACTCGGCATCGTTTAAAATTAAGGATTTAAAAGAAAAATTAAAAGAAAATGTTCGATTAGCCGAACAAGCGTCGCCCCTAAAGACCCTTAAATAACCTTAAAGAACTTTAAAGAATAGCAGAAAATAGCAGATAGATTTATGAGATTTTCAAAAGAAAAAACCCACGAGTTAAAAGAAAAAGTCCGTTTTGAGATGGTTAAAAATCCTCATGTAAGTATTGTTGATTTACAGCAGATTTTAAGCGATTATTATGGTCATAGGTTTGATAAGAATTATGTAAACAAGCTAAAGAATAAAGTCCACAGGGAGCGGGTCCTACGCCTTGATTTTGCCTCTTTAAACGAGGATTTGGCCAAGCTTGAGGATTTATGCAATTTTGCCAGGTATGAGCTTGTGGGGATTGTTTTTAACGAGGAAAAGAAATATAAGCCATCCGAAATTATAGCTGCTTTTAGGACTATTTTTTGGGCAGAGGTGACCTTATTTGAGGCAAAACTAAACGCAGGCATATTCCAAAAAGCCAAACAAAATCAAACCAAAGAAAAACCGTTAACTAAGGAGGAAACTGAGTTAATGAATAAGGCCTTAAATTATATGCAAATAGATTTCGTAGATTTTTCAGCCGAAAATAAAAATGAACAATAACGAACAAAAACTTAAATATATTCCTTATCATAGAAAATCCTCTGAGGCAGAGGATAGGCAAGCATTATCTATTCCGGGACAAAAGGAGGAAACGGACAGTATTATAATTCGAGAAAAACTCGATATTTATAATGAATATAGCGAGGCAAAATCTGCTAAAAAGCTAGGCCGCCCATTTTTTAATCAGATGGTGAACGACATCGAGACTGGCAAAGCAAACGCTATTTTGGCATGGCACGCAAATCGCTTATCTCGAAACCCCATAGATAGTGCCAAGATTATTTCTTTAATGGATGACGGTAAATTAATCGAGGTCAAAACTCCGACATATACTTTTAGGGATATACCGATGGATAAGTTTTGGTTAGCATTTCAGTTTAGTCAGGCCAAGCTCGAAAATGATAATAAGGGCGTAGATGTAAAAAGAACTCTTTATAGAAAGGCCGATGAGGGTTGGCTCCCGGGGGTTGCTCCCATAGGATATATCAATATTGGTTCTGAGAAAGGATTTAAAACAATAGCTAAGGACCCTGACAGATTTGAATTATTACGGATGGCTTGGAATTTACTTTTAAGCGGTAATTCTGTGAGAAAAATAAGAGAAATTCTTAATAATGATTATGGATTTAGAACGCGTCAATTCAAGAAACAAGGGAATAAGCCGATATCAATGAGTATGCTGTATAAGATGTTTAGCGACCCGTTTTACTACTGTTATTTTGAATATCCAAAAGGTAGCGGCAATTGGCACCATGGCCAACATGAACAAATGGTGTCAGAGGATGAATTTAAAAAAGCACAAATAATATTGGGGAATAAATTAAAAGCAGCTCCAAAAACTAAGATTTTTGCATATACGGGATTAATGAGATGCGGACATGACGGCGGTCAAATAACTGCTGAGGAAAAATTTAAAAAGCAGAAAAATGGAAATATTCACCATTACATTTATTATAGATGCACAAAGAAAAAAGATTTTAATTGTCCGGAAAAATATGTCGAGGTTAAGGAATTAGAAAAACAAATTTCAGCATTATTGTCTCAAGTAGAGATAGATGGTGATTTTAAAGATTGGGCCATTAGACAACTAAACGAGATACACAAAAAAGAGATTAATTCAGTCCAATCATCAATAGCAACAACCCAAAAGAATTATGACTTAGTCCTGCGAAAACTTGATAATCTAACTCAGTTAAAAATATCCCCTAACAATTCGGATAGTTCTTTGTTGTCAGATAACGAATATAAAGAGCAAAAGAATAAACTAATCAAAGAAAAGGAGATTTTTGAGGGTGCTATGCGTAGTAATGGTAATAACTTTAACCAAGTTTTGGAAATGTCCGAAAAGGCATTTGATTTTGCCTTGCATGCTCATTATTGGTTTGAAAATGGGGACTTGGATGCTAAGAGGAACATACTTTCATCTCTCGGCTCGAACCTAATTATAAAAGATCAAAAACTCAGCATTGACCTACAAAAACCTTTCTTTTTGATTAAAAATTATAATTTGACCACAAAAAGCAACAATGGTCGGCTCGAACCTCTAAAAACCCGCATTAATAAAAGGAAAACCAGCGTTTTTG
>MGJU01000004.1 GCA_001794435.1 Candidatus Yanofskybacteria bacterium RIFCSPHIGHO2_02_FULL_43_17 | reverse complement strand
GCATTCTCCCTATTTCACTAAGAGATTCAGAGAGCGCTCCATACTTTTTATTGTCCAACGATCCCGTTTCCCAAGCTACTTGCAGAAAGAATTTCAACAGATCAAAAGTGCCCAACGCTTTTTGAATATATGGCAGTTTCTTGTCTTTTGTGAGATAACTTGCAGTAAACATCAGTTCCGCAGTTTCTATGAACAAACTGTCAATTTTACCGCCAAGCGTGTGCCGAGATTTCTTTGGAAAATGGCCGATATATTCTTGCCAAAGCTTGTATGCCCCGATTAACCTTTGAATAATCGACATTGAGTTGCGGGGGGGGGTAAAGGGTTAGATTTCTTATGAAAATCGAATTCACTCATAAATTTGAAGATATAATATCCATAGAAAACCTGCTTGAAGCGTGGCGTGAGTTTGTCAGGCGCAAACGCGATAAGCGTGATGTCCAGGAATATTATAGAGACTTAATGCATAATATCCTGGCTTTGCACCAAGATTTAGCAAATCATACATATAAACACGGAGCTTATCAAGCGTTTAATATTTGCGATCCCAAGCCAAGAAATATTCACAAAGCCACAGTGAGGGATCGGCTGTTGCATCATGCAATCTATAGAATTCTGTATCCTTTTTTCGATCGGCTTTTTGCTTCGGATTCCTTCTCTTGCAGAGACGGCAAGGGAACACATAAAGCACTTAACCGCTTTCGAGATATGGGGCGCAAGGTCAGCAAGAATAATTCAGCCACTTGCTGGGTGCTCAAGTGCGACATTAAAAAGTTCTTTGCCAACATAGACCAACAGACCCTTTTAAATATTGTCGCCAAACATATTAAAGATTCGGATATTCTTCGTTTACTCAAAGAGATTCTTATCAGTTTTTCTTCCAGCCGTTCGGGAGTGGGCTTGCCGTTGGGTAATTTAACTTCTCAGCTTTTGGTGAATATCTACATGAATGAATTTGACCAATTCATGAAGCATAAGCTGAAAGCAAAGCATTATATTCGATATGCCGATGATTTTGTAATTTTATCGGAAGATCGAGACTGGCTTTTGCACATCCTTCCCAAAATAGGGGATTTTCTTTCGGAAGAACTGAAGTTAGAATTGCACCCTGACAAGATTTTTATAAAAACTTGGAATTCAGGGATTGATTTTCTCGGCTGGGTTCATTTTCCAGATCACAGGGTTTTGAGAACAACCACTAAAAGAGGGATGTTTAAAAGAATCAAAGAAAACACCAAACCAGAAACGATCAATTCTTATTTGGGATTATTGAAGCATGGAAATACGCAAAAGTTGAAAAATAAGGTGCATAAGGTTGATTTAAGGTCTAAATACTATATACTAAATACTGTATACTAATTTCCGATGGCAAGGCATAAAAAGGTTGAAAAAAAACAGAAAGTTCGCAGGGAAAGGGCGGCATCTGCCGGTTCGCGGTTTGATATATCTCAGGAAACCAAGAATAGTATCTGGGGCATCCTTAGCTTTAGCTTGGCTGTATTAAGTATTCTGAGCTTTTCCGGCAAAGCGGGAGCTGCGGGAGATCTTTTCTCTGTTGCCGCAAAGTCGCTGTTTGGTTGGGGTTTCTTTATTATCCCCGTTGCATTTATAATTCTTGGCGCTTCGTTTATCAAATCTATCTCAAGGCAGATATACCACAGTGCTGTTTTTGGAATTATT
Organism: Candidatus Yanofskybacteria bacterium RIFCSPHIGHO2_02_FULL_43_17; assembly: GCA_001794435.1. Classification (GTDB taxonomy): domain Bacteria; phylum Patescibacteriota; class Minisyncoccia; order 2-02-FULL-40-12; family GWA2-44-9; genus 2-01-FULL-43-22. The sequence goes on along the minus strand of MGJU01000004.1, from coordinate 8,097 downwards.
TTGTTTGTCTTTTCTTTCCTTGCCTTGTTTTATGTATTCGGCGGGGGTGATTTCAGCATACGCCTTACACAGGGGGGATATTTGGGAATAATTCTGGGACTTCCTCTGCTTTATTCGCTCGGGTTTTGGGCTTCTTTGCTTATTTTGCTTGTTTTGATGGTGATAGCTCTTTTGGTCGCTTTGAATGTTCCTATATATACCTTGATAAAGAAAGGCGAAGATGAGGAAGATTCCGCCAATCGGCGGACTGAGGACAAAATTATTATAAAAAGAGGCAATGAAGTGGTGGACGAAAAAAGTAATAAGCCGGCAATGCCAAAAACTGCGCCGATTGCCAAGACCGTAAAAGCTGAAACCAGCGACAACCAATTTATTATAAAGAATTTAAGGCGAGGAAAATGGACGACTCCTCCGTTGGATTTGCTTAATGACGATCAGGAACAGGCAATTACCGGCGATATAAACGTCAGCGCAAATATTATCAAAAGGACTTTATCTAATTTCGGTATAGATGTAGAAATGGGCGAGGTTTCAGTTGGTCCGACTGTGACCCAATTCACTCTTCGGCCGGCAGTAGGCGTCAAACTATCCCGTATCGGCGTCCTAAATTCCGATCTTTCTCTTGCTCTGGCGGCTCATCCGATAAGGATAGAGGCGCCTATCCCAGGCAAATCACTCGTCGGCATAGAAGTGCCTAACAGAAAAGTTGCCATTGTCGGCTTGAGAAGTATGTTTGAGGATGAAGAATTCAAGAAGTCGAAATATTTTTTGCCTCTTGCGTTGGGCAAGGATGTTTCAGGAAGTCCGATCTATGCCGGTCTTGAGAAAATGCCGCACCTTCTGATCGCCGGTGCTACCGGAACCGGTAAATCGGTCAACATTAACGCCATCCTCTTATCATTGTTATACAAACACTCGCCCGATGTTTTGAAAATGATACTCGTTGATCCCAAGCGCGTTGAGCTGACTTTATATAACGACGTACCCCATCTGATAACGCCCGTTATAACCGACAACAAAAAAGTGTTGGGCGCCTTGAAGTGGACAGTTAATGAAATGGATAGGCGTTATGATCAGCTTTCCAAATCAAGCTGCAGAGACGTATTCTCTTACAACAGTAAAATGTCTGAAAAGACCCATTCGACTGATTCGACGGGCTCACAGCGGGCAAGCTCAGGGCAAGCAGGACCCATTATGCCGATCATAGTGGTTGTTATAGATGAACTTGCTGATTTGATGGCATCTTATGGAAGAGACGTGGAAGCGGCGATAGTTCGCCTGGCTCAAATGTCCAGAGCCGTCGGCATCCACTTGATAGTGTCAACACAAAGACCATCGGTAGAAGTTATAACCGGTTTAATCAAGGCGAATATAACTTCCCGAGTCGCTTTTCAAGTAGCAAGCCAGGTTGATTCAAGGACTATTTTGGATATGGGCGGAGCGGAGAAATTACTGGGGCGGGGCGATATGCTTTTCTTGTCGGGTGATACGGCTAAGCCAAGACGGCTCCAGGGCGCGTTGGTTACCGAGCGGGAAGTTAAAGACGTGGTTAAATTTCTTAAGGCACAAGCTGAGGCTGTTGATGCTGATGCTGAAGAGAACGATCTTAAGATTGATTTCAACACCCAGGCCAACATAGGTGGTCACGGATTCGGCGGAAATGAAGATGCCGATGACGAGTTATATAATGATGCCAAGGAAGTTGTATTATTGGCCGGTAAAGCATCGGCTTCCTTGCTTCAACGGCGTCTGAAGGTTGGTTATGCCCGCGCTGCGCGATTGCTCGACATACTTGAAGAAAATGGCATCATAGGCCCCGGTGAAGGAGCTAAGCCAAGAGAGATTTATGTTCGCCCCGACAGTACGGCTGCTCAGGAGCCGGCAAATCTAGCCGTTGCCGGTAGTAACGCCGATACCCCCGAGTCGTCGGAGGTTGATGAGACTTAGGATTTGGCTTGAATTTACTTTTTCAAGTGCTACACTTTTGGGTAGCACTTTTTGATTAACAGGAAAGCGGTTGAGAGCGATGTTTAACAGGCGAGCAGTATTTATTGATCGTGACGGAACGGTTATCGAAGCTGTTCATCGGCCAGATTTTCACAAGAAGATTACAGCTCCATTCAACGAAGATGAATTAAGATTCGTGCCTAATGTTTATTCAGACCTGCAGAGATTGAAAGAAATGAAGTTTCTTCGGATTCTTGTAACAAATCAGCCCGATGTCGCTCATGGTTATATGGATGAGGATGTTTGGCGGAGAATTCAAAAAAGGATCGAGCACACTTTCGGTTTCGACGATGTTTTTATGTGCCGGCACAGAGATGAAGATAAGTGTCCGTTTAAAAAACCTTCTCCGTTGATGTTGTTGTCGGCGGCGGATAAGTGGGGGATAGATCTCGGACAGTCTTATATGATCGGTGATACCGAGGCTGATGTCTTGAGCGGTAAAATGGCCGGATGCAGAACAATTCTAATTGATATGTTTTATAATAAAGACGTGTCGCCGGATATCAGGGTTGCCAGCTTTGCGGATGCCGTAAGGCATATTCAGGTTGAGGAATTGCGTGATTTCATATCCTGATATTTCTATAGATAAAATCCCAAGCATCACACTTGGGATTTTTTAATAGTCAACATTGCTTTTTTATTTTCATTTTCATAATATAGGTTATTAACAAATTTAAACATAGTAATAAATATAATGGCAAAAAAACAAACCGACCGGTCTGCCGCAAAAGCAGGCGAGAAAGCAAATGCTTCGACAAACTCAGTACATAGTAAAAATGTCGAGCTGATGGTGAAAGAGATTCAGGAAAAATACGGCGAGGGCTCGATTATGAAATTAGGCGAGGTAAGTAAAGTTGATGTCGACGCAATCCCGACCGGTTCTTTGTCTTTGGATCTGGCATTGGGGGTAGGCGGTATTCCCAAGGGCAGAATCGTTGAGATTTACGGTCCCGAGAGTTCAGGCAAGACGACCCTTTGTCTTCATGTTGTTGCTGAAGCCCAAAAACAGGGCGGTATTGCGGCTTTTGTTGATGCTGAACACGCTCTTGATCCGGAATATGCCAAAAAGATTGGTGTAAAGATAGACCAGCTTTTAATTTCTCAGCCTGATACCGGCGAGCAGGCTCTGGATATTGTCGAGTCTTTGGTTAAGTCCGGCGGGGTGGATGTGATTGTCGTTGATTCGGTTGCGGCCTTAACTCCTAGAGCTGAAATTGAAGGGGAGATGGATCAACAGCATATGGGTCTTCAGGCGCGGTTAATGTCGCACGCTTTGCGTAAGCTGACCGCAATTGTTGCTAAATCAAAAACCACCGTCATTTTTATTAATCAGTTGAGAATGAAGATAGGCATAATGTTCGGCAATCCCGAGACCACTCCCGGCGGTATGGCTTTGAAATTTTATTCATCCGTCAGAATTGAGATCAGGAAAGCCGCCCAGATTCAGGCCGGAGAAAAGATTGTCGGCAACCGCGTCAAAGTTAAGGTCGTCAAAAACAAAGTTGCTCCTCCGTTCAGAACCTGCGAGTTTGACATACTTTACAACGAGGGCATCTCAAAATATTCCGATATAGTTAATGCCGGTGTCAGATACAATGTTGTTACCAAGGCCGGTAGCTGGTATAACTACGGCGATGTAAAACTCGGACAGGGGATTGAAGGTTCCCGTCAGTTTCTCAAGGAGAATCCGAAACTAGAAAAGGAGATCGTTTCAAAAATAAAGGAAGCGGCGGTTAAAGAGGCATAGTAGGAAGTAAAGCCATTAAAATAATCTTTAACCCCTCACTCCATTAACAAATCCTGCGATATTTCCTCATTTTTCAGATAAAAATTTAGCATCCGTTTGCCCCGCCTAAATTTTATATTATAAAACTTAGGCGGGTTTTCCGGCTAAATTTTTATTGTCTGGAAAATATCTAAAATATCTAGAATTTGTATTAAAGGAGTTCGAACGTTAGAAATTATTTTAATGGCTTTACTGTTTTGCGTTGATCGGTGTGAAATAATCAAGGTTGATAAAATTGCGATAGGTGTGGTGAGCTTAGGGCGTTCAGGAGTGATTCAAAAGACAAGCTTTTGACTATTGACAAGACATAGGCCAATATGATATACTTATGGAGATGCTGGAGTAGGCTCCGACAACAGTGGGCCGGTAGCTTCAGCAGCAAAGGCGCGACCCGTCGTCGTTCGTCAGGGTGGGGGTTTCTGGGACCTCCCGGGGCCTCCACCCACCCTTTTTACAAATTCTGTCTCCCGAAATTGGCTCGAAAACACAGGTTTTTGGCTCAATTCTGCGAGGCCGGCCTCCCTGAGCGTAAGACGATCAGGTTCTGCCAAGACGACTCCGGCTGGCCCTCGCTTCGTTCTTTCCGGCAAAAGATGGTGGTAGCCGAAAAGCGGCACTGCACTGCCGTTGTCCACCCTACACCTAGTATTAATACAGGAGGAGCGTGTGCAGACGTTCCCCCTTACTACCAGCTTCATCAAGATTTGGCTTGCCATGAGCTTGCTTGCTGTGAGCTTATCGAATTAGTCGAATGGTGGATCTAATAGCGAGGTCGGTACGAGTGCTCCCGAGCTCAAGGGCTGGGAGTGTACGGGATGCGTCTGAAAGGACGTGTCCTCGCTGAAAGAGTGCAAAGCCGGCCTCGCTTCTTTCAGTGACAGCCGAACACAAAAATTGGGTCAAGGACGGGAAATAAGCCAGGGAATGAAACCCGAGCATCCTGTGACCCTCACGCCCCTCGGACAAAACCGATGGGGTGAAATTGCCGGAACTACCGGCCCTGGATCGACGTCTCCTCGCGGGGGCGTTTTTATTTATATACTTAATTCCGCCGCCGCTCGAGTGGCGGAATTAAAATTTGAATACGCAATTCAAGTGACAACATATTGACCAACGCTCTAAGCGAGCAATACCTATTGCAATTTTATCACTCGACAAGCTGAGAAAACTTATGAGAGTGGGACGGGTTTTATCTAAAATCATAGGTCGAACGCCGAAGTCCGCCTCCGCCAGTCGGCGGATGGCGGACGAGGAGGCAAGTGAGGGTCACCTGTGATTTTAGATTATAAAACCCGTTCTATCTTGAGTAAGTTTTTGAAGGCGAGGAGTCGTGACTAAAATTGCGATAGGTGTTGCAAGCGGCTAGCGAGAAGTCTGGCCTCTGGTATATGGCATCAACGCCATATACCTGGCGAGTTTGACGGCGTGAGCGATCAGGCGCTGGTGAGCGTTGCAGAGTTTATTTCTTCTGGACGAGCCAATTTTAAATTGTGAGGTGACAAATTTCCTCAAAAATCGAGTATTCTTGTAATCAACTTTGTTTATATTGTCTTGGCAAAATTGACACTGCATCCCGTTAGAAGTAGTGCAAAGCACCAACTACCACCAGGCGGTGCCATACACAACTGATTATTATGTTATTGATATTCATAGATATCTGACCCGTTAGGATTACTTCTAACGGGATTAAAACGGGAGATCCTCTTCTTTTATCTTAACTTCATCTTCCTCGACTCCGCTTGAAACTGGGTCGTTCGCGTCTATTATCGGAATGTTATCATCTTTATCCTTCTTGATGTCGGATACGACGTTCCCGGCAGAAACGGTTCTGGGGCCCAGCTGCAGACCCTCGGCTACCACTTCGGTGAAATACCTCTTGTTGTTATTGGGGTCTGTCCAAGTCCTTGTCTGTATGCGGCCCTCTATCATCACAAGCCCCCCTTTTTTCAGATATTGGTTGGCTATCTCGCCCAAGCGCCCCCACGCAACTACGGTGTGGAATTCGGTGGCATCTTTTTTGTTGCCTGACGGATCATTCCAAACTCGATTTGTCGCCATACGCAAAGTAGCGACGCTCTGGCCACTAGGGGTGGATCTTAGTTCCGGATCCTGCGTTAACCTCCCAATTAAAAATACTTTATTCAGATTCATCCCGTACGAAGTAGCTGTTTCACAGTTATATACATAAGTTATATCTGCAAATCAAGCTATCGGGTTAATTATTACTTTGCCTCCCGAACCCGTTAGGGCTACTTCGTTCGGGATTCATAATTTATATGTTATAGGTTTTCTAAAATTCCTTCAAGTTCTTTATCAAGCTCTTTGCTTTGTTCCGGTGTCGGTTTTTCCGCCGCTTTTTCGGTTGCCATCTTTGGTTTGGGCGGCTTGAAACGGAATTTAACCTTGCCGGAATCAGCCGGAATTTTAATCGTCAGATATCGCAGGACATCATTATTAAGTTTGACCTGTTCGTCTATGGCGGCTAAATTTTCTTTTGATTCCAGATTGAAATGGATATATCCGAAGTATGCTTGCCCCTTGTGGTTAATGGGATAAGAAAGCCGTGTTCTCTCTGGCTCTTTCTTAAATGAAATAATCCCTCCAGCAGAGGTTATATAATTCTCTATATTTTGGGCCAGCTGCTGAACTTGTGCCTCTTCAAGATCGGGGTTCAGGTGGAAGGCCAGCTCGTAAACTGCCTGCTTCATTATGTTTATGGCCGTAGTCCGACAGATAGGCCCAGCCCCACTTTGTGAGATCGTTGGAAAGTGGGGCTGGGTGCTAATGGGTCCGCCTTCGCTGGTTGGCGAACGGCGGATCTGTCGAGGCCTAGGGCCATCTTTTAAACGATGCCTTATGTTATCAGTTGGTGTGGAAAATGTCAATGTTGTCTATATTTTAATTTCTACCACGTCCCCCTCCCAGAAGTAGAAGTTTCGAATGTTTCCAGCTTAGTAAAATCGAAACTTCACTACTGGGCTTCGCTTGAATTATATCTTGATTTCCACGACGTCTCCTTCCTGGATAATGTAATCCCGGCCGACGGTACGGATGAGGCCCTTTGAACGGGCTTCTGACCAAGAGCCGACCTCAAGAAGCGTCTTCCAATTTATTACTTCAGCTCGGATGAAGAGTTTCTCAAAATCGGTATGGATGGCACGGGCGGCTTTCGGTATCGGATCGTCGATTTTTGCCGTCCAAGCCCTTGTTTCGTCCTCGCCGGTGGTCAGAAAGGTGAGCAGATCGAGAGTTTTATAGCTTTGCTTGATAAGTTTATCCAGCCCCGTCCCGTTAGAGGTCCGACCCGCTTGAAAGGCGTGGTCGGCAGACGATCCGCCTTCGGCGGAAGTCTTACCTCTAACGGGATTAATATTGAATGTGGTTAGATATTCTTTTTTCTCGTCTTGAGTGGCTTCGGAGAGGATTAATTCAAGAGGAGTAGATAAAATTACATAATCTCTGCCGTTGATGGATTTTAATAAAGTTTCATCCGGTTGCCATCCGTTTGCCAACTGGGTTTCGGAGCAATTAAGCACAAAAATCACTTTTTTATCGGTAAGCAGGTTTAGCGGGGGAAGTTCCTTGCCCTGAGCCTGTCGAAGGGTTTTTTCGCCTCGGTTCTCTTTGCTCTGAAGATCGGCAAGCCCCAGTTCTGTTTGGATGATCTCGATATCATTAGCGGGGTCTATTTTGTTATGAACGTGGGTGATGTTTTTGTCGTCGAACACTCTTACTACATGGGCAATGGCATCAACCTCACGAATGTTGGCGAGGAATTTATTACCCAGACCTTCTCCTTGCGAAGCACCCTTGACCAGTCCGGCGATGTCGTAGAATTCAATCGTAGTAAAAACTTTCTTTTTTGAATCGGACATCATTGCCAGGGCATCGACTCTTTGGTCCGGTACCTCAACAACACCGACCGATGGATCGATGGTGGTAAAGGGATAGTTCTGGATATCTACTTGTTTGTTCGTCAGAGCCTTGAAAAGGGTTGATTTACCGACATTTGGAAGTCCGACGATTCCTATTGAAGTTTGCATGGCGATAGTTTAACAAAAGTCCAGTAAATACGCCAGTTTTTGAACACCTTGACTTTTTGCGCGTAAGGGCGTATAATTAAAGTATAATTATATAGTTCCTTTATTTACTACTTGCGAGCAGTCATAGCGAAAAAAGGTTTATTTAAGAACTGATAGACAATTTTTCGCTATGACTGCCAATTCCGGTGGTCAAGCGCGTAGGCGACCAGGTCGGACCTTGATCCGATAGTCGCAAGGAGGAGTCATGAAGTCAGAATTCAG
>MGJU01000003.1:10633-11626 GCA_001794435.1 Candidatus Yanofskybacteria bacterium RIFCSPHIGHO2_02_FULL_43_17 | reverse complement strand
TCTAAATAGGCGGGGTTTGTAAAAATAACAGTAGTTTCGAACGGCAGCGAACCGGCAGTTGTCGTTCCACCTGTTGTCGGTCCAGTTCAGGTTCAGCTTGCGCTTCGAGCCGTTCCTGTTGAGGTAAGGCACGTTGCGGTTGCCGTTGCGATTCCGCCATACGGAGCCGTGTACAAGATATCATCTTTGCCACCACCCCTCGAATTCTCTCAGGGCTGTATCGTATTTGGGATCTATAATCCACCAATATCTTGTACCAAGTATTGTTATTTTAAGAGAGACTAGCGAAGCACGCTGAGAGAAGCCGTAACCGCTCTCATTCTGTCCTGCATAGCCCTAGAATTCGGCCGCCGAAAGCCTTGACCGTCGGCAGATTCGCCTAGTATCCGGATATATTAGAGCACATATTTTTATAAAAAAGAAGAACGCCTGTTCGTGAAACACGAACAGGCGTTAGGAGACCAGGGGTCCAGTGATCCACGGACCCAGAACTCCAGGGAACCAAGTGTCTACTTGCGAACGGCAGCGAACCGGCAGTAGTCGCTCCACCCGTAGTCGGCCCAGCTCAGGTCCAGCTCGCGCTCCGAGCCGCTCCTGCCGAGGCAAGGCACGCGGCGGTCGCCGTCGCGATCCCGCCACACGGAGCCGAGAGCGACGATCGGGAACTTGCGCTGCTTCTCCGGGTAGGTGGCGCCGAAGGCCAATAGCTCAGGGAGTGTCGCTGCGCGGAGGCCGCGAGCTTCGAATTCCTTGAGTACCGCATCCGATGCCATGTCCCGTCCGAAGTGAACGAGCTTGACGACCACTTCCTGCTTGCCATTGCCGGTCATCGGGAAGTTGCCGCTGGTGATGTCGCTGTTGGCGTAGTCGTACTTGCCGTTGGCGATCATCTGTTGAAGCGTCTGCCCGTAGTCCACGAGGACCTTGTAGCAGTTCTCCGCCAGTTGCTCGATCGGCTTGCCGGCCTGGACGATCAGCGCGGCGATCTTCTCG
>MGJU01000003.1:0-10571 GCA_001794435.1 Candidatus Yanofskybacteria bacterium RIFCSPHIGHO2_02_FULL_43_17 | reverse complement strand
ATGAGGACGCCGAGCGCGCTCACGATTACCGAGGTATCCTTCTTGCTCTTTGCCATGACTTTCTCTCTCCTTTGGCTCACCCCTCACCCCGCGACATTGCAGGGCCCCAGGCTTGCCGGTTAAAGAACCATTTAACTATACTTTAATTATACGCCTTTTCACTCAAAAAGTCAACACAACACAAAAACCGCCTAATCCGCCGGCTGGCGGAGGCGGTTTTTGCCGACTCTTATCGCAATTTTATCACTTGACCACCTCCACCTGTAGAGCAAAATTACTCTCAAATTTAATCATTAGACGAGCCGAGGGGATTTATAAAGATGGCCCTGATTTTATCCGATAATCATAGGTCGAGCGCCGAGTGAAACGAGGAGGCAAGCGAGGGTCACTTGTGATTATCGGCTATAAAACCAGGGCTATTCTGCAATAAATTCCTGAAGGTGAGGAAGTTGATTTAAATTTGAGAGTAGTTTCGCTCTATTCCAGCTCTGCCCCCAACCCCGTCCCGGCCGGTATCAAACGGCCGATAATAACGTTTTCTTTGAGACCTCGTAAGTGATCCTCTTTGCCAACAGTAGCGTTGTCTATAAGCACTCTGGCCGTTTCTTGGAACGATGCGGCGGAAAGGAAGCTGGTCGTGGTCAACGAGACCTTAGTCATGCCTAACAACAGCTGCTCTGCCGTTGCCTCATTTTTCTTATTCTGCTTCGCCTTTTCATTCTCCTGCCGCAAATGCCTCTTTTCAATTATATCGCCGGACAAAAGATCGGTATCACCGGGATCTAATACCTTAACCCTGGAAAACATCTGCCTAACTATTAACTCTACGTGTTTGTCGTTTATACTGTCGCCTGTCGGAAAATAGATCGCTTGAACTTCTCTGATTATATATCTGGCAACAAGATCAACGTCATTGGTCGTAGCAAACAATTCTTTCAGATCTATGTGCCCCTCGCTTAATTGTTGGCCCACGGACACAAGATCTCCCTTAGACACGGAGACGGCCAGATTTGGCGCGACGGAAAATTCTCTTTTCTCATCAGTATCTTTTGCCTCTACGGTTATAATCTTTTGCTTACCCGTGTCCTCTACCGACAAAACTTTCCCATCAATATCGGCTACCAGCGCTTTGAATTGCGGCGACCTTGCCTCAAATATTTCCATCACCCTCGGAAGACCCATGGTGATATCCGCCCCGCCGGCAATACCTCCGGTGTGGAACGTTCTCATCGTAAGCTGAGTTCCCGGTTCACCGATTGCTTGAGCGGTAACAATGCCGACAGCTTCCCCGACTTTAACAAGTTCGCCTTTTGACAAATCGTGGCCATAGCAAAGACGGCAAACCCCGTCGAATGCTTTACATTTAACAAGGGATCTTATCAATGCTTTGTCTATGCTGGCTTCGTCTATTTTGACAGCGGACTCTTTATCCACTACTTTCCCTTTTTTAACAATAATCTCTCCGTTCTTGTCAGTAAGATCTTCCATAACCACCCGTCCTTTGAGGCGGCGGCCCAAACTTTCCCCGCTTATCTTGCTGTCTTCAGCATAAACCATGTATCCCTCTTTATCTTTACAATCGTCCTCCAGCACAACTACGCTTTGCGCCACATCAACTAATTTGCGGGTAAGATACCCGGCTTCAGCTGTTTTAAGAGCCGTGTCCACAAGGCCTTTTCTAGCACCGTGAGTCGATATAAAATACTCCAGCGATGTCATTCCTTCTTTCAAAGAATTCCTGATTGGCAATTCTATTAGCTCTCCCGAAGGATTGACCACAATTCCTCTCATACCCATCATCTGGTCAAGGGTTGACCAGTTTCCTCTGGCCTTGGAATCAACCATCATAAAGGCCGGGTCTTGGGTGCCAAGCTGCCGCTTAACCAATGATGAGAGATTGGATTTTGTCACATTCCAAACTTCTATGGCTTTGGATTTTCTTTCGTGATCAGTGAGCAGACCCTCTTCATATAAGCGCGTATTCTCTTCTATTTTCTTGTCTGCTTCTTCTACTATGCCTCTCTTTTCGGCAGGAATTTTAAGATCGTTCATACCCCACGAAACACCCGATATGGTTGCGTATCGAAATCCCACATCCTTAACTTGGTCTAAAAACTTAACAGTAACTTCTTCGCCAAATTCATCCCAAATATCCGCTTCAATCGTTTTGAGTTCGGAGTTGGTCAGTTTTTTATTAATAAACTGATATCCTTCAGGCAATACTTTGTTGAATAGTATCCGACCCGGAGTTGTCTCTATTATTTTGGGGCTGTCGCTGTTTTCTTTGTGGTCAGGATCGGGAATTTTTATCTTCGCTCTAAGATTAACAAAGTCATTCTCATGAGCCAAAAGCGCTTCGTATCTGGAAGCAAATATCTTGCCTTCGCCCTTAGCATCGTCTAGGACGCTGGTTAAATAGTAAATTCCGAGAGTTATGTCCTTGCTGGGCATGGCAACCGGCTCGCCTGTCGCCGGCTTCAGTATGCCGTGACTGGAGAGCATGAGATCTCTGGCCTCCTTTTGAGCTTCGTTGGTCAGCGGCAAATGAACAGCCATTTGGTCGCCGTCAAAGTCGGCATTGAAAGCGCGTGTCGGGAGAGCGGGAATCTTTATGGCCTTACCCTCTATGAGAGTCGGCCTGAAGGCCTGGACAGAAAGACGATGCAGTGTCGGTGCCCGGTTGAGCAAAACAAGCTTGCCCGCCATTGTCTCTTCCAAGGCCGCCCACACATCGGGTGTTTCCTGTTCTATCAAACGGCTGGCTGATTTGATGTTGTGAGCCAGCTCCTTTCTTATCAAAATGCCGATAACAAAGGGTTTAAACAATTCCAAAGCCATTCTCTTGGGAAGACCGCATTCGGCAATACCAAGTTCCGGTCCGATAACGATTACCGAACGGCCCGAGTAATCAACGCGCTTTCCAAGCAAGTTCTGCCTGAATCTTCCCTGTTTGCCCTTCAGCATGTCGGCAAGAGAGCGAAGCGCTCTTTTCTGACCAGTTGAAGCGGCGGTAGTAACCTGACCCCTTCTCATAGAGTTGTCTATCAAAGCATCAACCGACTCCTGAAGCATTCTTTTTTCATTCTTTGTGATGACTTCTGGGGCTTTAAGTTCCAACAAATGCTTCAAGCGATTGTTTCTATTAATAACTCTTCTGTATAGATCGTTGAGGTCTGATGTCGCATAGCGGCCCCCGTCGAGCGGAACCATCGGTCTTAAGGCGGGTGGTATGACCGGCAACGTGGTCAATACCATCCACTCCGGTCTTATCTCCGCTTTATTCATCCCCTTTATAAACCTTAGCCGTCTTGATAACTTTTTTTGTTCAAGCGGGTTCGATTCGCTTTTGGCCTCGCTCTCTATTTCAGCGAGCAAGTCGTCAAAGTTAATCTCCTCCAGCAAACGCTTTATCGCCTCTGCGCCTATACCCGCCTCGAAGACCTCTCCGTATTTCAGAGACAAGTCTCGGAAATCAAGTTCTGACACTATCTGATATTTTTTTAAATTTCGTAAGTTGTTCTTCTCCCTGTCTTTTAGGTCTTTGAGAGCTTCCTCTTCTTCTGTATTTTTGGCATTTTTGATCTTAGACTTGAACTCGCCCTCAATTCTTTTCATCGCTTCCGCTTTCAAATCTTCATTCACTTTCATTATTACATAATTTGCAAAGTAGACGACTTTTTCAAGTTCCTGCAAACCGACACCGAGAACGGTGGCTATTTTGGAAGGAACGCCTCTCAAGAACCAGATGTGAGCGACGGGGGCGGCCAGTTTAATGTGACCCATCCTTTCTCTTCTGACGATGGATCTGGTAACTTCAACGCCGCACCTGTCGCAAATGATGCCCTTATATCTTATCCTTTTATATTTTCCGCAATAGCACTCCCAGTCTTTGATCGGCCCGAAAATAGCCTCTGAAAAAAGGCCCTCTCTTTCTGGTTTTTGGGTTCGATAGTTAATAGTCTCGGGCTTCGTGACCTCTCCATATGACCAAGACAAAATATCTTCCGGCGACGCTATTTTTAGTTTTATACTGGATAAATTCATATCAGTTTATCAAGTTTATAAAGCACTTTTAATTTTACGGACTTTCAATTTGAGCTCACCTCTCAATAAGCTCAACGTTCAACCCCAATCCCTTGATTTCCGACAACAACACCTTGAATGACTCCGGCAGATGCGGAGCCCTAATTTCTTCCCCATTAACTATTGATTCGTATGTCTTTGCTCGGCCAAGCACGTCGTCCGATTTTATCGTGAGCATTTCCTGTAAAGTATAGGCGGCGCCATATCCTTCCAGGGCCCACACTTCCATTTCTCCGAATCTCTGTCCTCCGAACTGCGCCTTGCCTCCAAGTGGCTGCTGGGTAATAAGCGAATACGGGCCTATAGACCTCATGTGGAGCTTGTCTTCAACCATATGGCTCAATTTCATAAAGTAGGTGATGCCCACAGTGGATCTTTGTTCAAAAGGCAGTCCTGTCTTTCCGTCGTAAAGTTGCACTTTTCCGTCAACAGGAAAACCAGCTTTCTTCAACTCTTCCATAATAGTAGCTTCGCTCGGGCCGGCCATAGAAGGAGTCGCGACTTTGTACTGAAGTTTCTTGGCCGCCATACCCAAGTGCGCTTCAAGCACCTGGCCGATATTCATACGCGAAATGATTCCCAAAGGACTTAGAACGATATCAACCGGGGTGCCGTCATCCATAAATGGCATATCTTCTTCGGGAAGTATTATCGATATAACTCCCTTGTTGCCGTGACGTCCCGCCAGCTTGTCTCCTATTTGAACTTTTCTCAACTCCGCCACGGAAACCTGAATTTTCTTGATAACCCCGACGTCCAGTTTGTCTCCTTCGTCTCGGGAGAACGTTTTCACACCCACGACTCGGCCCTGTTTTCCGTAATCAAGACGAAGTGAGGTGTCTTTAACATCTCTGGATTTTTCACCGAATATGGCCCTTAAGAGCCGCTCTTCGGCCGTAAGATCACTTTCTCCTTTTGGAGAGATCTTGCCAACCAGAATATCTTGCGATCTGACCTCGGCGCCTATCCTGACTACTCCGTCGGGATCAAGATCGTTCAATCGCTCCATAGCGACGTTTGGAATGTCATAAGTAGTTAACTCTGGCCCAAGCTTTGTCTCTCTCACATCACTCACATAATCTTCGACGTGAATACTTGAGAATACGTCTTCTTTAATCAGGCGTTCTGAGATAACAATAGCATCCTCAAAATTAGCTCCTTCAAAAGACATGTAGGCAACGACGAGGTTTGCGCCAAGAGCCAATTCTCCGTTCTCTGTCGACGGACCATCAGCAAGCACATCTCCCTTCTTGATCTTGTCGCCCCTGGAAACGATCGGCCTCTGATTTATTGACGTGAATTTATTTGATTTAGCAAATTTAAGAAGTTTGAACTCGTGTTTTTTGCCTTTGTCAGTTTCAAGAACAACATGAGAAGCGTCCGCCTCTTTTATGATTCCGTTGTCAGCTGCAACAACCATGACGCCCGAATCAATAGCAACCTTAGACTCGAGGCCTGTACCGACATAGGGCGATTCCGGTTTTATTAAAGGAACGGCTTGCCTCTGCATATTGGAACCCATCAAAGCCCTGTTGGCGTCATCATGTTCAAGAAAAGGAATAAGAGATGTTGAGACTGAAAATTGCTGTTTAGGAGAGACGTCCATATAATCGACTCTTTTTGGTTCAGCGGTACCGGGTTCACCCTTAATTCTGGCGGTTACTTTATCGCCGATAAGATTGCCGTCCTTGTCCACCGCTGCACCGGCTGAAGCAATGTTATACCTCTCTTCCTCTATGGCATCCATATAAAATATCTCATCGGTGACCCTCCCTTTTATTACCTTCCTATACGGGGTAAGTATGAAACCGAGATCGGAAATCTTTGAATATAAAGCAAGGTGTCCCACAAGACCTATATTCGGGCCTTCTGGCGTAGCTATCGGACAAATCCTCCCGTAGTGTGACGGGTGAACATCGCGAACTTCAAAACTTGCTCTTTCTCTGGTAAGACCGCCGGGGCCCAGCGCGGACAACCTTCTTTTGTGCTCAAGTTCTGAAAGCGGATTGTCCTGATCCATGAATTGAGACAACTGTCCTGACGAGAAAAATTCTTTCAAGGCGGCAATAAAGGGCCTTGAATTGATAAGCTGTGACGGCAAGACCGTCCCAAGTTCTGAAGTACTCATCCTGTCCTTGATTATTCTTTCCATCCTGGCAAAAGCAATCCTTAAACGGTCCTGAAGCAATTCTCCCAACGTCTTAACCCTCCTGTTGCCAAGGTGGTCTATGTTGTCCGGCTGAGAAGACGGATCATTGTTCAGGCGAATTATCTCTCGGAGCAGGTTCACTATGTCCTCGACTCTGAGCACTCGATTCTCGGCTTTTTCTATGTCTAAGTTCTCGTTGAATCTTTTGTTCATTCTAAAGCGGCCGACCTTAGATAAGTCATACCTTGAAGGATTGAAGAAGAGGTTGTGGATCATCTGCTTAGCGTTATCAGGAGTGGCCGGATCTCCGGGTCTGATGCGTTTATAAAGTTCGATGAGACCTTCTTCTTCGTTGGAAGAGGAATCCTGGAGGATCGTCGCCAAAATATATTTTACGTTTGGGTCATTGTCTACATCAGCAAACAACTTCTTAATCTCTTCATCACCCTTAATGCCGAATGCGCGCAAGAGCGCGGTGGCGGCCACCTTCCTTTTTCTGTCTATCCTTACCGAGATAACGCCGTTATACTCCGTCTCGAATTCAAGCCAAGCACCTCTGGACGGAATTAATTTAGCTCCAAAAAATCTCTTATATCGGCTTGATCTGGATAATGAAAAAAATGCCCCCGGACTTCTGATGAGCTGGGATATGACCACCCTTTCAATTCCGTTTATAATGAAAGTCCCCCTTTGGGTCATTAGGGGTAAATCAGCAATAAAAAGTTCCTGCTCTCTTTCTTGGCCAGTATTTTTGTTAACAAGGCCAATTTTTATTTTTAACGGCGCTTCGTGGGTGATATTTTTATCTATGGACGTTCTTTCGTCATATTTGGGTTCGTCCAACTTATAATCTAGGAAACGAAGCTCGAGCTCCTTGCCGGTCCAATCCTCAACAGGAGAAACTTCTTTCAGTAATTCTTTGAGTCCGTGATCTAAAAACCAATTATAAGAATCGAGCTGTACCTGAACGAGATTGGGCGCATCTGATTCCGAATGAGTGGCTCCGTATTTTGAGAATATTTTACGTTCAAACATATTACGATTCTCTTATGTTTTCATCGCTCGCTTGGAACTAAAGACTCGTCCTTATTTCACTCGCTTGCTTGAAAATAAGACAACAAAACAAAGACGCTGATATTAGCGTTACTGAACGAAATTATTAAATTTTAATTAAAAAAACGGGACAATATACCGGAATTACTGGATTATCTTATGTCTTTCTCGAAGAGGGACCCATGCATAGCCGGGTCTACGTGTGATCAAGAACTAAGATAAGCCAACAATTACACTTCTAGGGCTTTTGCCACCGACCTCAGAATCATGCCCGAGAGTGCGCTAGATGCCATTTTTCCGCTTATTTCCACGCTTTTTAAAGATAATCTTTCTATTTTATTACTGCGAAGAATTTTGTCAAGGGTTCTTATCAACACAATATCAAAATCTTGACCTATCGTCAAGATTCCACCACAAATCGGTTTTTTGCCTTTCCAGATTTTTACACTCAAATCGTTTCTTCCGATAACATCGAATGACGCCTTGTAATTACCCATACCTTTTTATTCCTTGCAGTATGCCTAATCCTATCATAATAGATATCAGAAAGCTACCGCCGTAACTTAAAAACGGAAAGGAAAGCCCCGTTACCGGAAGAAACCCTACATTGACCCCGGCACTTATAAAAGCGTGGGACCCAATAAATACTGCAAGGCCTACGGAAAAAAGCTTGCCGAAATTAGATATGGTCCTTGAGCCGACATAAAGAATGCGGGAAATGATAACCAGAACCATCGCCATAACTGCGCTTATACCCACAAGACCGAATTGTTCCGTAAAGGCGGCGAAAGCAAAATCGTTGTGCGGCTCCGGCAAAAAACCACGGTTACTTTGGGAACCTTTGCCCAAACCGTTGCCGAAAAAATATCCGGAACCGATCGCTATCTTTGATTGAATGATATTATAACCGCTGCCCCTTGGATCGTTATAGGGATCCAGAAACGCTGTTATTCTTGTCTTTTGATATGGCTGAAGAGCAAAAAGCCAAGCCGAGTACCCCGCCAAAACCCCGACAGAAATTATCAAGAACAGATGGCGCTTATTTATACCGGCGGCCATAAGCATCGCCAACCAGATCGCCAAAAATATAATGGAGGAACCAAGGTCTGGCTGAAGAAAGATTATAGCAAAAGGCAAAGAGAAGTATATTCCGGCCACGACTATATGACGAAAATCATTTATATGAACATGCCTTTGAGAAAAGTACTTGGCCATTAAAATAATCAACATCAACTTAGCCAATTCAACCGGTTCCAGCGTCAAGCCGCCCAAAATTATCCAAGAGTTGACCCCTCGAACCGATTGAAAATAAAAGGTCAAAAGCAGCAGAAACACGGAAGCAAAGTAGAAACCCAGCACCGGCAAGGAATAATTCTTAAAATACCGGTAGTTAAAGAAGGACAGTGCGAACATTACGACCAGACCGATAGCAATAAAAATGACCTGTTTTTTAAAAAGGAGACTGTTGACACCGGCAATGCCCAACAAGTTCAAAGCACCCAATAAAGAAATCGCCACCACTGTGGCAAAAAGAGGAATGTCTATTTCCGAAAAATATCTTTTAATAATATTTCTGAAATCGCTCTTGCGTTCCATATCTTTTTATAAAATTGGAATTTTCGAAAACATTGGTCAAAATTTCAATATCTTGTCTCGCTGTCTCCGACAATGCAACGGGCCAGCTAACTTTAAAGTATCGCTCGGTCCTTGAAAGAAAAGTTCTTATATCCGTTCTGTTCGCTGCCACAATGTTGTTGTCGCCGTCAGATAATATAACTCCCACCTCAACTTTGTCAAAATCAAAGTCGGAATTATTCAGAACAACCGCCTCAAATTCACTAAAAACACCGTTCTTATCTACTACCGCGTAGCTCTTTCTCTGAATAGGAAAATTTATATTTTCAAACACCTCAACCTTCTCCCAACCAACTTCAGTGATATTAATAGAAACGCTTGTCAATGTGCTATCACTTCGTATGCCGTTGACTATGATGAAGCGTGTTTGTCCTGGAAGAATGTAAAACGTGCCTGATCTATTGGGAATAACTCCGCCAAAATCAAGCGTATATTTAGCCCGCGAGGTACCAAAGAATGAATTTGGATTATTGATTTGCGCTACAAAGTCGTAATCGCCCGATCTTACCTCAATGAGTTTCTGGGAAAGCACGTTCAGCGGTAGTATCGCGGGTTCACAGGCGACTCCACAAGCAAGAAGTCCGCAATCAATTCCTTCTTCACTATTGTTCTGGACTTTATCAAAACAGGTTGCTTCGATAAGAAAGAAATAATCAATAAGGCCATAGCTGATACTGGCAATTAATAAAACAAAAATAAGGCCAATCACTAATTGTTTCTGAGTTCTCCTTTCCATCATTTCTAGTATATCGCATCTTTAGGTCATCTCAAAATCTTTTATTCGGCTGTAAACGATCGTCTGCTCCGCCTTGAGTATTGAAGAGAACTTGTGGAATATAACACACACAATGGCGGTTTTTGTCAAAAAACGGACTAATAAAAAACCGAATCATTTCACAATCATTATAGGGGAACTACCTACTTTCGCTGGTTAATACCAACTATCATGGGCCACGCAAGATTTCACTACTGAGTTCGGTATGGGATCAGGTGGAGCACTTGCTGTATAGTTCCCTTATAATAACTACGAAAATGATTCGGTTTTTAACACAAAAAGGCCTTACACAAACTACGACTTTAATTTATCTCACGGGTAATAAATTCTAAAAACCTAACCACCGCCCCCCCTTAAACGCCTGTGGCGTTCTAAAAGACGGGGTTAGGATTCTTGACCAATCGCTTCGCTCTTGGAAGAATCCTAATTTTATACCGAAACCACCTAGAACTGGCATCGCATATATTTTCTTGCCGCGATACTGATAAATTTTAGAAAGCGCAAGAAGCGACGACGAAGGTGTACTTATTGCTACTCCGAGGAGGAGCGACGCAGCGATTTCTAAAATTTAGCGTATCCCGAAGGGTTCTCGCTATTTTTTAATGTCACTTTGTTGCTCCTCGTCGTCGTAGTGTAAAACTACGCCTTCCTCGTCGCGCCTCGTACTATTAAAAAATAGCAGAGAACGCGACTAAGAAAATATATGCGATGCCAGTTCAAAATTACTCAAAAAATAGATCTATTAGTAGCTCTCGGCTCAACGCCTCGCGGCGCTTACACCTAAGCCCTATCAACGCAGTCATCTACTGCGGATCAAATACCTAATCTTGAGGCCTGCTTCGCGCTTATATGCTTTCAGCGCTTATCAGAACCGAA
>MGJU01000002.1 GCA_001794435.1 Candidatus Yanofskybacteria bacterium RIFCSPHIGHO2_02_FULL_43_17 | reverse complement strand
GAATACGTTCTCGAATTTTGCACTCACTGCCCGTCAATTCAAGGGAGCCGGTAATACCTTAAGACCACGTTTTATTATGTGGGCCACGGTAGGATCGGTGACAGGGAATAAGTCGTTGATGCAATCTGCATATTGCGACCTTCAGGAGCAATCCTATTGAAAAATCTGACTGTATCGGTGAAGCCTAAACCTAAATTTTATGTTAAAATTTAGATATGGTAATACCGAGGGAAGCTGGGAGAATCACATATTCAACTGAAATCAGAGATCTTAAAAAGAGATTGTCTCTGAGTGACTATCAAGGGTCAGTTGTTATCGGAAGCTTATTGGGAGACGGTAATTTGACTGCGAATTGGTCTAAAACTAATTTTAGCTTTCAAGTCGCGCATTCCATAAAGCAAAAAGATTATATTGCATGATTGAAATTTCAGGATATCATCGGGAAATATATATTGCCCGAGATGAGATATAAACTCAGTTGAATATGCGATTCTCCTTAGCCCCGTAGAGACTACACGTCGGCTCCAGCTCCAGTTTAAAAACTGGAGCTGGATGAAGATATAGTCCATGCCGATAGAAATACTCGGAACAACATGAACAAGGCAGCGCTAGCGGAAGCTGGTGCTGGATCACCTCCTTTCTATTTTTCTGAAAGAAAAATAGTCCCGAGCGAAGTCGAGGGACACGTCCTTCGACAGGCTCAGGACAGAATTTTCAGAAAAATTCTGAAAGGATTAGAAGTGCGAGGCGAAAGGTGGGAAGAATTTCTAATTTTTCACATCGTCCCTCTAATCTTCAAAAATGATGTCGATCCCCGTAAAATCGCCTTTGGCGATCACGGGGGAGGGGTCCGACCTCGAAATCGGATCCCATTAGAGCTTACGGTCGCCAACGGCGACCTATCTCTAACGGGACAGGGTTCTTTAACCGGAATCTTGGTTCGTGCAATGGAACAGAAACATTGTTAGCTGGTTGACTGTATTAAGTTGAGAAAATCAAAAACCGCCCGAGAGGGCGGTTTTTGATTTTCTCAACACTACTTAATTTGGTATGTAATCGTTACATTTACCACGATCTCATTCTCTCCAGTCGGTACTGTGGGCCCGTCTCCACCCATTCCGCCTCGGCCGTTAATCTCGGCTTTCATGTATATAGGGATAGGGTATCCGCCGGTATTTTCAGAAAAATTAACTATCTTCCCCAAATCGATACCAAGCTCATCTTCGAGTTCATCGGCTTTTTTCTTTGCATCATCAATTGCTTTCTTTCTTGCTTCGGCTTGTAATTCTTCAGGATCGTCTATCTCAAAGCCAAATTGGTTGACCTGGTTGGCTCCGGCCGAAACTACTCCGTCGAGAATATCACTTACTTTATCCAGGTCGCGTATCCTAACTTCCATTGATTGGTTGACCTGATAGCCGGTTACCGTCGGCTGTCCGCCATATTGGGGGTATTTGTATTGAGGATATATATTATAGCCGGTAGTTTTTATGTCTTTGTCGTCTATATTCTGCTTCTTTAAATAATCGGTAACTGCTTTTGATTTTTTTGAGTTTTCGTCCTGAGCGGTTTTGGAAGTGAGAGCATCGGTGACTATTGAAAGACTAACTTTAGCTATATCCGGTTTGGCAACCACCTTGCCTTCACCGCTGAAGGAAACCGTGTTTGTTGTCGTGGCCGTATTTACGACCCTATTCGTGATTGTCAGCAGAAAAATGGCAAGTATTATCAAAACTATCGTGCCCGACCAAATGAGTGGTTTATGCATTGACAGAGACATGAAACATGAGATCAAGTGACAAGTTTTTTCTTGTTTCTTGTCTCTTGTTGCTTGTCGCTAATATATTTCTTATTATAGCATAATGTTTAAAAAAGAAATATATTTAATTTTGGACAATATTCGGAGTCGGGAGAATGTAGGCTCTATTTTCCGCACCGCCGACGCGGCTGGTGTTTCTAAGATTTATTTATGTGGAATTACGCCAACCCCAGAGACCAGCGACAAGGGACAAGAGACAAGTAAGATTTCAAAAACAGCTTTGGGGGCGGAGAATTATGTCCCCTATGAATATATACGAAATACGTGGCGGATTGTTACACGATTAAAAAAAGAGGGGATTAATATTGTTGGCCTCGAGCTGGCAAAAGACAGTATTAATATTTTTGATTTTAAATCGAAATTTCCATTAGCGCTGATACTAGGCAATGAAGTCAAAGGACTTAGCTCAAATATTTTGAAATATTGCGAAAAAAAAATTTCCATACCCATGTATGGAAAGAAGGAGAGTCTGAATGTGAGTGTGGCGACGGGAGTGG
This sequence comes from Candidatus Yanofskybacteria bacterium RIFCSPHIGHO2_02_FULL_43_17, assembly GCA_001794435.1. Lineage (GTDB taxonomy): Bacteria > Patescibacteriota > Minisyncoccia > 2-02-FULL-40-12 > GWA2-44-9 > 2-01-FULL-43-22. The sequence continues at coordinate 8,937 of MGJU01000002.1, read as the reverse complement.
CGGTTTACGCGCTTTTAGATCGTCGTCCCTAATCCGTTATGGGCGTTCCCGAAACTCGTACCCATGGTTGAGGTAAACGATAATCAATGAACCCATTCTCGTGAGTATTGAACGACCAACCAGCACCATGACAAGATCTACACATTTGCCACCAGACAGGGTTAGCCGGTATGGGCATATGGCCCATTTCTACAATTCCAGCGAGAGCACCTCGTTTAACTAGCAAGTCCGAACTACATATGTGACATTTGATTTCAGGTGTAAATTCTTTAATATCATTCCATGATTGGGTCTTTCGATAAGACATATCACCCCGTTTGTTAAATAACATGGCATGAAATTACCACACAAAACCCTCGAACGCAAACTATTCAATTCCGGATACGGATATGTTTTTGGAGTGGATGAAGTTGGTATGGGATGTTTGGCGGGGCCAGTTGTGGTGTGCGCCGTCGTGACGACAAACCATTTTTATAATAAACATCACAAAAAACTCTGCTGGTTGCGGGAATCAAAATTATTATTGCCCCATCAGCGAGAAAAATTCGCCAAAGAATTGTTAAAAGAGAAAGACCTTGTTTATGCAATTTCATCCGTATCGCCAAGAACTATAGATAAAATCAATATTTACCAAGCCGCTCGGTTGGGGATGAAGAATGCCATAAAAAAATTAAAACCCAATTTTAATTTAAAAACCATCGTGTTGGTTGACGGTAAAACCAGAATTAAGGGGGTTGAGTACGAACAGATACCCATCGTGAAAGGGGATAGGAAGGTTTTTGCCATTGCCTGCGCCTCGATTATTGCTAAAGTTTATCGTGATAAAATGATGGTTCGATATGCTAAGAAATATCCGGGTTATGGATTCGAGAAGCATAAGGGCTATGGCACCAAACATCATCAGGCTCAGCTTGCTTCCTTTGGCCCGTGTGAAATACACAGAAAATCCTTTGCCTTGGTAGGGAAATTGGTATAATATAAATAAGTAATTGTCTTGTAATCCCGATTTGGTTAAACGAATTGGTTTTGCGGGCTTAGCTACATGAATGAATCTAAGGATCTAAGAAAGAATAATCCTTTAAGCTGGGAGGATATTAAAGAGAATGTAGCCGTTGCCCTCGAGGAAGCTATGACGGATCCGACTTATGATAAGAAATATAGAGACCCACACTCTGTCATTAGTTCCATACGAGAGGGGAAGAAGATAGGCTTCGATCGGCTTGATTATCAGACCGTGATTAAGATTGGACAGGATTTACGACTGAGTCCAGATGAGATCGATATGCTTATCGATAAAATTTTTGAAAAACAAGTATGAAAAAGACTAAAATAGCTATCAACGGTTTTGGCAGAATCGGAAGATCATTTTTTAAGTTGGCGATAACTAAGCCAGAGCTTGAGGTGGTAGCGATTAACGATTTAGGTGATTTGGAAAATCTTGCCTATCTTTTGAAATACGACTCTGCTTACGGAAGATTCAAGGAGGAAATTATTTTTACAGAAAAGGATGGACAGAGGTATTTGAAAGTAGGCGGTCAGGAGGCACTTTTTCTTCAAGAAAAAGATACATCCAAACTACCCTGGAAAGAATTAGGCGTAGATATTGCGGTTGAGGCGACAGGCGCCTTTGAAAGTTATGAAGAGGCAAAATTTCACATAGACCAAGGAGCTAAAAGAGTTGTTCTTACTGCTCCGGCCAAGGATGAAGACAATGACTTTGGGAAAACAGTTCTGCTTGGCGCCAATGATGAAAAATTGAAAACTTGCACTATTTCTTCAAATGGTTCCTGCACGACTAATTCTGCTCATCCCGTGATGGCGATATTATCGGAAACGCTGGGAGTTAAAAAAGCATTTCTCGCATCTACTCACGGTTATACGGCAACGCAAAACCTTGTTGACGGCCCGACTAAATCAAGGGACATGCGTCGCGGCAGAGCGGCGGCGGTGAATATATCCCCAAGTTTTACGGGAGCCACGGTTGCGGTTGAAAGGGCGGTGGAATCAATAAAAGGAAAATTCGGAGGAGTGGCTTTTAGGGTGCCTATAATTACCGGCTCCATATCGGCGATTACGTCGCTGGTGGACAGGCCCACGACAGCAGAAGAAGTCAACGAAATTTTCAAAAAAGCGGAAAAGGACGAGAAGTGGCGGGGAATAATGAGGACGACAGATGAGCAGATCGTTTCAACCGATATAATCGGCGAGCCGTATGGAGCAGTGATAGATCTGGGTCTTACTCAAGTTACCGATGGTGACTTGGTTACGGTATTTGCTTGGTATGACAACGAGGCGGGATATACCAACACATTGGTTCAGCATGTATTGAAGGTGGTAGAAAATCTTTAGTAAGGTCTATTAATATCTATGGATTTCTTGCTCATGTTAATTTTGGCTGTTATCTATATTCCTTTGAAATTTTTCAATTTTATCGGGTTACCTGTGTTTCATTCGACCGGCTGGTATGGACTTCCAAATAATCTTGGTTATTTGTTGGTAGCGGCATTTTATGTGGTTATAATCTATGTGATTATAAAGATTTCCCGTAAATTTAGACTTAAGTAAATGTCCCAACATATCCATGAAAACAAAATTCAAGAATTAGAACTGAAAGCGAATGAAGCTCGTCAACTTTTGATTTCTGCGCTTGTTGAGGCGGGGAGTGGTCATACGGCAGGGCCGTTAGGAATGGCCGATATTTTTACGGCGATGTATTTTCACATTCTGAATCACGATCCTAAAAATCCTGATTGGGAAGAACGGGATCGTCTTATTCTTTCAAATGGACACATTACGCCTATAAGATATGTATTAATGGCCATGGCGGGATATTTTCCGATTGAAGAGTTAAAAACATTGCGTAAGTTTGGTTCGCGGCTTCAAGGACATCCTGAAAGGGAGAGACTGCCGGGCGTTGAGACAACATCGGGTCCGCTGGGTTCGGGACTCGGCCAGGCGGCCGGGTATGCCTACGCGGCCAGTCTCGATAATAAAAAATTCAGGGTTTACTGTTTCATGTCCGACGCGGAACAGGCGGCCGGAGCGACCTGGGAATCGGCGATGTTTGCGAGCAAAAACAAGTTGAGCAATCTCACCGCAGTTATTGACCGCAATAACATACAAATAGACGGGATGACGGAGAATATTATGCCACTTGAACCGTTGAGGGCAAAATACGAAGCGTTCAATTGGCACGTGTTGGAAGTTGACGGGCACAATATTGAGCAATTTGTTGATGCTGTTGAGGAGGCTAAAGCGATATATGAAAAACCGACGGTTATTATTGCACATACCATTCCCGGGAAAGGGGTTGATTTTATGGAGTTTGATTATTTGTGGCACGGTAATCCGCCTGGTATGGTAAAAAGCGATCCGGATGCTCCGCCGCCAGATCAACAAGCCGAAGAAGCTTTGAAACAGCTTAGAACATTAGGTGGTAAAATAAGATCAGAACACGAATAAGGTTAGAAGTTCTTAAAGTTCATAAGGCTTATCAAGCACTTGATAAACTTTCAACTTGACGAACTTAATTTACGAAGGGAGGTGTATTTATGCACGGAAATTGTAAATGTCCCCATCATTGGGCCAATAGAGTATTAATGGTTTTGGTTTGGGTTGCCGGTGTTTTGTTTTTCTGGTCCAGCTGGGGATCAAGAGCCTTTTGGGGCTTTGACGCTTTATATTGGGGTTGGTCAGTAGTGGTTTTAGCTTTGATGGCCAATGTCTCAATGTTTTGCGGATGTTGTAGGTTGGGTATGAGTGGTAAAACCGAGGGCGGTAAAATGATGTGTACCCACCAATCCGATTGCAAATGCGGAGATTGTCCAAGGTGTATGTAAAAATTAGCAGCAAGGATCAAGAGACAAGAAACAAGTTTATTTTTTAAGCTTGTCGCTTGTCTCCTGTCACATGTTTCTAAATCCACAAGCAAAACTTATAGAAGATTTGTCTAAGCCTGAAATGATTCCGACTCGCGATGGTTTCGGGAGAGGTCTTGTCGAGGCCGGTGAAAAAGACGAGAGGATTGTCGTGCTTTGCGCCGACTTGACCGAGTCAACCCGGTCGCATTGGTTCGCAGAAAAATTTCCCGAAAGATTTGTCGAGATAGGGGTGGCTGAACAGAACTTGGCTTTGGTCGCTTCCGGGATGGCTAACTACGGTAAGATACCTTTTATTTCTTCATATGCCACCTTCAGTCCCGGCAGAAATAATGAACAGATAAGAACAAATATATCCATAAATAATGTGCCCGTAAAAATAGCCGGTGCTCATGCCGGAATTTCCGTAGGTCCGGATGGGGCCACTCATCAGGCGCTGGAGGATATTGCGCTGATGCGTGTTCAACCAAGGATGGTTGTGGTAGTTCCATGTGACGCCGTAGAGACGCATAAAGCGACCGTAGCCGTGGCTTTCAACGGACAGCCGTCATATATAAGATTCGGCCGAGAAAAGTCCCCCGTGTTCACGACCCAAGACACGCCGTTTGAGATTGGCAGGGCGGAAATATTTAGAGATCCTTCGATAAGCTCTCGTTCGAGTCCGAGCGATGCTCGTCCCTCAGAGTCGAGGACAGGGCAGGCGGCAGATGCGGTAATAATCGGTTGCGGGATGCTTTTGTATAACGCGCTTTTGGCCGCGGAGGAATTATCCAAAGACGGGATAGAATGTATGGTCATAAACTCTCACACCGTAAAACCGATCGACGAGAAGACAATAATAGATGCGGCAAAGAAAACGGGAGCGGTGGTGACTGTTGAAGAGCATCAGGTTAACGGGGGATTGGGTTCGGCGGTGGCGGAGGTTTTATCAAAAAATTATCCCGTCCCGCAAGAATATATAGGAATGCAGGATAGATTCGGTGAATCAGGAGAAGCAGGGGAACTTATCAAATATTTCGGTATGGATGTAGAGAGTATCAAGAATGCTGTTAAGAAGGTGATAACCAGGAAAAAATAAACAAGGGCCTTGCTCTGTGGTCGGATGGTTCGTAACCCCTCACGCCTATTTCTTGACCTACTTTATTTCTTCGGACAAATAATTAAATTAACCTCAATTTAGTTAACAAATTTGGGTCCCGCTCTAAGAATCGCTCCCAAATTTGTTGATTAACATAAATTATCAATTAATTTAACTATTGTGTTGCCTTCGAAAAAAGACGGTCTGCGAAATAGGTGTGGGGGTTACGAGGGTTCCCTCCCTCCTTGTCAAAACCTCTAAATTCTACTATAATATAAACGTTCTTTGACCTGTAAAAGCAACACCTAATCAGAGGGCGGGGGGTGAAGGTGCAAGTCCACATCGTAGGCGGCAAGTCTTCAAGTGGCCGGGTGAGCATCCTCTCGGATGAATTCCTGGCAACAGCTCGTTCTAATGAAGACGGTGAGATAACTTGTGAAGTCAGACGCCACTCTTCTCTGGCCATCTTTCTCTATAGGAACAAACACCTTCCGATTCCAAGAGTGATCAGAATGATGTTGTTCTTGGTAAGTTTTATGACAAGGAGAGACCTGATGTTTCTAGGCATCTTTGCCGGTATTCTGCTAGTGGACAAGTATCTGCCGTCAGACATTTCGGTGTTTTTTGGCACTAGTGGCACTTCATCACAGTATGGATGGCTAAGTAGTTTGGGGATGACGGCTGGGATAATGGTGGGGATGATGGTGTATGGCTGGTCGCACGTCGCGACATGGCATGGAGCTGAGCATATGGCGATTGCCGCGTACGAGCGTAACGGCTCGACAGACATTCAACACATCGCGAATGAATGTCCGGTGCAAGACAAGTGCGGCGGGCGGATGATTCTGCCTCTTATGACGGCAATGATTGCTTCGGTTTTTGTTGCCGGGATTTTCGATGTGAGTAGGGTGATTGTCTCTCTTGTGGCTTGGGAAGGCGTTATGTGGGTGGACAAGTTGGCGGGATGGGACAAGATACCGGGGACATCCCACGCCTCTCATTTTCTCCAAAGATTTATCACCACGCGCGTTCCGGGCAAGCAGGAATTGCTCACTGCGCAACGAGCGTTACGGGAGCTTGTTGTCGCACACAACCCTTAGGTTCAAAACCCGCCGGTTCAAAGGTCAAACTGGCAACCGCCAAGCTAAGCTTGGCGGTTTTTGTTAATAGAGTGAGAGGTTAAAAATTTATTGGTGGCTTCGTTTTAGACCTCTTTTTCTGTTTCGGCTACGATCTTTTTGATTCTTGAGATATCGGTTGCTAGGAGCGTATGAACTTCCGGATCTTTGGCCGCCATTTCGGGGTGGAAGGTGGGAACCAGGGTATAGCTGCCGAAATTAAATGTTCTTCCGTGGACGTTGTGAAGCGGTTGTCTTAATCCGATGCCATTCAAAGCCACGTCACCTAACGTAACCACTACCTTTGGACCGACTGTTCTTATTTCTTCTTTCAGAAAAGGAACATATGACTTTATCTCTTTTGGGGTGGGTTTTTTGTCTTGAGGGTGGTACTTAATAACATTAGTAAAGTACACTTTTCTTGTATCTATGCCTGACGAACGGAGCAGTTTATTAATCAATTTGCTGTTGTTGCCGGCCAAAGGTTTTCCTTCTTTGGCGCCATCTTGTCCGGGGTGGTCGGTTACGAAGACGATTTTTGAGCCAATAGCGCCCATACCGAAAATCAATTTTCTGTTTGAGAACTTCTTCTTTAAAGCCGTATTTACTTGTTGTAATGTATCGGCCATTGTGGATGAATATTACCATAATAAATATATTTTGACAAGGGATTTGAGGTGTGCTAAGTATATTTTACATTCGTTCTTTAAAAGGTTGACCGATGGCCAAAGGTGCAGAATTTATCCTCCCGAATGACAAGTTGCCGGAGATATTTACGATTAATAATCTGAGTGAGGAACAGCGGATGGTTCAGGAGATGTTGAGGTCGTTTGTCGCCAACGAGATCATGACGGAAGATGCCATGAAGAGAATTGAGAGTAAGGATTTTGAGTTCTCCCGTGGACTTTTAAAAAAGCTGGCCGACTTGGGTCTGCTTGGGGCGGAGATTCCAGAAGAATTTGGCGGACAGGGGCTGGATAAAATCACTGGAGCCATTATTGCTGAAGAAATTGCCAAACAAGGATCATTTGCCTGTACGTTCTTAGCGCACACAGGAATCGGTACTTTGCCGATACGGTTTTTCGGAACTGAGGAGCAAAAAAGAAAGTATCTTCCCAAACTTGTAAACGGCGAGTGGGTGGCGGCTTATTGTCTTACGGAAACGGGTGCGGGTTCCGATGCCAACAGCGTAAAAGCAAAAGCGGTTATAGAAGACGACCACTTTGTTCTTAACGGTGCCAAGACATTTGTCACCAACGGCAGTTTTGCCGATGTGTTTACCGTGTTTGCCCAGCTGGAAGGAGCCGGCCTCTCGGCGTTTATCGTTGAAAAAGGATGGTCGGGTGTTGCGCCGGTTGGCGAAGAGCACAAGATGGGAATAGTCGGTTCGTCTACTTGTATGTTGGGTTTGGATAACGTAAGGGTGCCGCTGAACAATCTTCTTGGAGAGCCGGGAAAAGGGTTCAAGATTGCTCTCAATATTCTGAATCTTGGCAGATTCAAACTAGGAGCGGCGTCTCTCGGTGCGGGGAAATTAGCCCTAGAGCAAGCTCTGGCCTATTCGCAGGAGAGGAAGCAGTTCGGCCAGCCGATCTGCAATTTCGGGGCTATTCGTCAAAAGCTGGCGCTTATGGCGGCAAAAAATTATGCCATGGAATCGGTTGTTTATAGAACCGCCGGATATTTGGAGGAAGCCATAGGACAGGCCGATGCCAACGATTCTAGGGCGGTTTTGAAAGCCATTGAAGAGTTTGTTGTGGAATGTTCAATCGTCAAAGTTTTTTGCAGCGAAGCCAACGGTTTCATAACTGATGAAAACGTTCAAATTCACGGCGGTTCCGGCTTTTGCGAAGGTAACCCAGAGAGGCAGTATCGGGATTCCCGCATTAACCGTATTTTTGAAGGAACCAACGAGATTAACAGAATGGTTGCGGTGGGGATGCTTTTAAAAAAGGCGACTGCCGGAAGTTTGCCCCTGATCGCTGTTATTAAACAAGTGGTAGCCGAATCTATGACCCCATCCATGTCAACGGAGCCAGAAGATTTGACGGAGCGCCTGCAGTATTATCTGAAAAACGTCAAAAAGGTCGTTCTTCTTGCGGCTGGTTCCGCATATGAAAAATTTCAGCTTAAACTGGAAGAGCATCAGATCCTTTTGGCTGCACTAAGCGATTGTCTGATCAATATCTATGTGATGGAGAGTTCTCTTGCGGCTCTGGCCAAAAACAGGACGGACTTGAGCGAGCGACTGGTCCGCCTGGTCTTTGACGATGCACTTTTCTCAATTGAAAGGTTGGTAAGGGAGATTATTCCGATGTGCTCGGAAGGGGATATGCAGAAGATAGCTTTGGCGATGGTTCGCAGGTTGCTGAAATTTGTGCCTGAAAACAGAGAAGAACTCTGTAATAAAACTGCGGAGATATTGCTCGCAAGGGGTTGTTAACCCCTTTTTTGTTTGCTCTGTAATACAACTTTCGAAAGATTTTCAGCCGACTTAAGACAACAGTCAATTCTTGAAAAATGCTGTAAACTGATATAAAATATTAAGATTAAGAAAAACTAGAAAGTGGTCGGAAGTTGATATGCGGGGTTTGGTCAAATCTATTCATTCTATACTATGGGCGGCTAGTTCAGTGGTAGAACGCGTCACTGATAATGACGAGGTCGTAGGTCCGATTCCTACGCCGCCCACCAAAGATGTTCGAATCGGTATTTATAACTGGGCCGATAGCTCAACGGTAGAGCATCCGGTTTGCATCCGGAAGGTTTGGGGTTCAAATCCCCATCGGTCCACAATTCAAAACTTTTCAACTTTTTCGCTGGGGACAAGTCGGAATGCTCGCCGCGCCGAGAGGCGCGGCTC
>MGJU01000001.1:5449-16824 GCA_001794435.1 Candidatus Yanofskybacteria bacterium RIFCSPHIGHO2_02_FULL_43_17 | reverse complement strand
TACATACCGATTAATGGTATGAGTCTTTCCAGATCCAGGTTCACCAGTCAAAAAAACATTTTTCCCTGTTTTGAGTATTGAAAGCGCTGTTTCTTGAGTCATTGTTTGGAATTCTCTCATTCTTTTCCAGCGAAATCAACTGTTTTTAAAACAAACAAAAAATCACCATATTGATGATTTTTTGTCTTGAATACGGCGCTCAGCCGGTATGCTTTTACTGAATAGCAATCAAGGTAAGATTACGACGCGTCTCGGGCGAAATAACCTATCTCGACTTGGTTGCGGGGACGACCACTCGTTGGAACTGCTTCCAAGCGGTTAGTCGAGAGAATTTTTCAGTTCTACTTAAAAGAAAAACCTATCGATTAAGATAGGTTAGCAACTGTTACTTGGTCTAATCTGTTAAAAACATCCCCTACTAATCCGCAAGTCAAGCCCTTATTTCCAGTGTCGCTATCTGTGAAAAAAGTATCATCACTTAAATCAAGTTTAATCACTATCTCATATTCATCTTTTCTGTTGGGCTCTCTGTTGTCTTTGCCTTGACCAATTTGGCAGGATAGCCACGCTCCTAGTATTTCCGAAATTGCTTCTCTCTTAGCATTGGTTTTTATCACTGTTTTATCTGGCCTGTTTAGATTAAAATTGATTTTCAAAACAATATCAGCTTTCGGCATAAATATCCCCCCCTCATTATAAAGTATTCTGCCAAGATAATATCATTCCAGAATATTTAAATCAATGTCCCCGATGTCATTCCTTCGACTACGCTCAGGACGAGTCACGACATTCGCTAAGCATGCCCCGCATACAACTTGTTGTTATGCGGGGTTCGCCCTTCGAATTCCTCAGGATAAACCATTTAATTTGATTTTAATGCTATCTATGCTATTATTACCCATATGAAACAATATGATTTCCCTATAATTATCGAGCAAGATGATGAGGGTTACTTTGCTACCTGTCCAGAGTTACAGGGTTGCTATAGTCAGGGTGATACATACGAAGAGGCAATTTCTAACATTAAGGATGCAATAAATTTACACCTCCAAGACAGAATTGCCGAGAAAGAAGAAATCCCAACAACTAAATCAGTCAGTTTATCTACTGTCCACATTACTCTCTAAAAATGCCGCGCCTACCGAGATTAACCGCCAAGCAGATTATTTCAATCTTGGAAAAGCGTGGTTTTAAATTGGCCAGACAAAGCGGTAGTCATAAAATTTTTAGAAACCCCGAGGGCAAAAGAATTACGGTTCCATTTCATGACAATAAAACCCTGCATCCAAAAGTTCTATCAAATATTCTCAAAGATTCGGAAATTAAGTCAGAGGAATTGAGTTAATATTTTTAGGTTAGCCGCTTAAAACGTGAGCGAGCCTCGCCTAAAATAGGCGGGAACCTCTCCATAATGGCTCTATGCAAAGAAAAACAGGAGATTTCTCTCCTGTTTTTCCGTCTCTGTTGCGGGGCCAGGAATTTCTCCCTCGAATAAAGTTTTCTTCCGAAAACTTTTTCTGGGCAGGGCTCGCAGTTATAAATTGCCAATTGCAATTTATAACACCGCTCCGCCTTTCGAATCCCTTCGTGAAGTGAAGCAGTTCACTTCACGACCCCGACAACATGGCCAAAAATGAAAAACGCCCATTTATTGAGGGCGTCTTTCATTTTTGAATGTTGCGGGGCCAGGATTCGAACCTGGGACTCAAGGTTCTGACTGTTAGCTGCCATTACTGGCAGTGTCGGACTATCCCACCATCCAGCTGAGCTGGATGCTCCCATTATAGTCTCTGAACCTTTTCTTCTTCACATAAAGCTTCGAAGAACTTGGCTGCCGATTGCCCCTCCTCTCAAAAGAGGAGTAGGGTTTCCAGTGCTGATACTTTAATATATCAAACATCCTCAATTTATCTAAGATAGATCGGGACAATTTAGAGAGTTTTTCCATACCACATTACTGTGATAGGTCACAATTTTCCCAGTACCAGAGCGGCTACGCCGCACGGTACAGGACTTAGCTTATGAGCCTCGCATGATGCCGCTTCACCACCCCGCAATTTAACATTATCACAACGATGATGATTTAATCAAGTATTTTTAAAACAGTTATGTTTCCAAGCTATTGAACCATGACAAAATATTGACTAAAATGTTGTAATATGTTATTATACTTAAGTCGGTGGGCCCATAGCTCATCCGCCTCCGCCAGTTGGCGGATGGCGGAGGCAGAGCAGTCGCCTCATAAGTGACTGGCCGCAGGTTCGAGCCCTGCTGGGCCCACCACTCGCTCTTTTTTTGAACACTTGCGTGCCGGGGTAGCAAAATGGCAAAGCACCCGACTTAAAATTGGGGGTCCGCAAGGACATTACGGGTTCGAGTCCCGTCCCCGGCACCAACCGCTTGTGGGCCGTTAGCTCAGTGGTAGAGCAACCGCCTTTTAAGCGGTTGGTCGCTGGTTCGATCCCAGCACGGCCCACCACCCACTTGCGTACCCGTAGCTCAGCCGGACAGAGCATCTGCCTTCTAAGCAGGGGGTCGCTGGTTCGATTCCAGCCGGGTACGCCACCCCTTTCGTCAGGATGGTGAAATTGGCAGACACGCCAGCCTCAAAAGCTGGTGCTCGCAAGAGCGTGCGAGTTCAAGTCTCGCTCCTGACACCACTTCTTCGTCCCGCCAAGGTGAGACTATGAAGTACACAGCACTCCCCTTCCGGAACGGAAGGGGCTTTTGTTTGGTGGATTAAAATGATAAATTTTTATAATCGCGGATATGTGATAATTAAGTAGTAAATATTGGTGAGGTGGCCGACCACCGCTGCAAGCGGGGCCTCGCCAAAGGCGATGGGTGGTTGAATATTATGTTTTATACTTACATTATAAAAAGCGAGAAGACTAATAAATATTATATTGGATCTACTATAGATATTAATAAAAGGTTAAGGCGTCACAATAACGGCCATAATAAATCGACGAAGAATGGAATTCCATGGTTATTAATTCGTGTCGAAGAGTTCGATACAAGACAGGAATCATATAAACGAGAGATGAAAATCAAAAGCTATAAAGGCGGCGAAGCGTTTAAGGTTTTGTTAGGATGAACGTGTCAACAGCACAGCGGTGAGGTGGCCGAGTGGTTGAAGGCACCGCTTTCGAAAAGCGGCATAGGAGTAATCCTATCGTGAGTTCGAATCTCACCCTCACCGCTGTGCTGTTGACTAGATTAATGAAGCCGACCACCGCTGCAAGCGGGGCCTCGCCAAAGGCGATGGGTGGTTGAAGGCACCGCTTTCGAAAAGCGGCAGAGGAGTAATCCTCTCGTGAGTTCGAATCTCACCCTCACCGCCAAAATTGAAAATCGGAATCGGAAGCCGAAATGGGGTCGGCACGAAGTGCCGACACAAATGTATTCCCCCCAAAAAATCCTGAATCTGAAAAGAGATTGGTCAGCATGAAGTCTCATAATATCAGATGGATTCACCTATGCTTTTAAAAATAATTCTTAGCTTTTCGATAGGTGTGCTAATCGGCTTTATTCTGGAGTTTAGCTATCGGTCAGTTGAAGCTAAGAGACTAGTAAGACCGAAAATTATAAATGTTCAGATGTACGGTCTCACCGGGATTCTTTTAGCACTCATCTATTCTTTTAAGATTTCTCTGATGCCGACATTGGTTATACTCTATATAATTCCAGTCCTAGTAGAATTTATAACCGGCTATACCCATCTTCGGATCAAGGGAATTCGTCTGTGGGATTATTCTAAAGAAAGATTTAATTTCCTAGGAATTATTTGCTTACGCTTCTCTTTGGCTTGGTTTATTATCTCCGGCTTTTATTATTATCTCGTCCTGCCAAAATTGGAAATAATGCAGTAAATTTGCTGTAATCGGCTTTTGGATAATCAAATCGTAGCAAAGCGTTATAATCGCACACAAAAAACCGCCCGTTTGGGTGGTATAAAGTTATTCACGCATAATGATAATCTGCCAGCATTTCGGACAAAGCTGGCCACACTTGTAATGATGCCGCCTCTCGATTGAGCAATTCGTAGGCACATCAGTAACCACAAGACAAAGAACGCACTTATCATAATAAACACCGTCAATCAATTCAACGAAATTCGGATTGACTCCTTCGGGCAGATTCGGAGGCATTCCACTCTTTGGCATATCTCTTTTCCTTCTCCCTAAACACTGTCCCGATATATACATGATGTTGAAATTGATGTCAATATACCGAATGAAAAAATCTAATGGAACATATCGAAAAACTGATAAAATTCAAAGACGGGTTTTATAACTTTCTGAGGATGCTGTAGTATTTTTCGAGTTTGTTTCTTAAATACTGCTCATCTGAATGCAAAGATCTGTGACTGGCAATCTTGTTCAAAAGCTCTAGTTCTTTTTTAATATCTTTTTCCAAAATTTTAAGCTCCAGCTTGGTTTTTGAATCCAGTTTTTTCAATTTCTTAGAAACTTGGTATTCGGAAGCGATAAATTTAATCTTGCTGGTTTCGTTGATGATAAATGGTATCACTCTTTTTGCAACCAGAATGGCAAGAGAAGCAATTGCCATCCCTACCGCTATCAAGAACCAACCCCCGCTCAACAAGTTAACGAACCAGTCAAATATGTTAGAAATCCGCCCGACAAATTGAGTGAAAACGGATCTATCCACAACTTTCAATACAACATCGGAAAAAGTGTCTGAAACTGCCCCGCGCTCATCCTTGCCATAGGTACGAATAATATATGTTCCAACCCCAAGATCGTCAATTTTTATTTCAAAACCACCATCTTCATCTGTCGGCGACTCAATGGTTTTAATCAAATCCAACTCGTCGCTTTTTTGAGATTCCGAGATCTGTCCCAAAATATTATTGCTTTTGAGCTTAAATGTATCTCCCACTACGGCTTTTACTTTTACTGTTTTTTGTGCGGCCATCTCTTCTACTAACACTTCCTGTTCTATTTCTCCTCTTACTAATACCTCTCTTACTAATACCTCTCTTACTAATACCTCTCTTACTAATACCTCTCTTACTAATGCCCCGGCTTCCGTTTCCTCTTTAATAATGGCCGCTTTATCTGCCTCTATGCCGAGGAGGATAATATCTTTTATTTTTGGTTTAGGAATAGGAACAGACTTAACGATAATTTTTGTCATTGAACTCACAGAATTACCAGCTTTATCTATTACTTTTATCTCTACTGTCTTTTCACCTGGCCTTTGCAAGGGCATCGCGTAAACCCTGCTCGCTTCGTTTGGCAAAATATTTACCGGCTTTCCGCCATTTATAGTTAGTTCGTAACGGTCAATACCTGAAGTAGCGTCTGAAGTTTCAAACAATAATTCCGGCCGAGGATTGGTTAGATCGTCAACATCAAGCCGGACAATGTTGAATGGGCGGGGAACAACGGTGTCTATGTTAAACCTGAAAGATGTTATCGGCCCTAATCCAGCCGCTGTCCTGAATCTTGCATTTAAATACCACTCGCCTTCGTCCAAGTCCGTCAGCAACTTTTCCGATATCGGCGGCGAGTAGCTGATGATGGGCGGGGAATTGGCTCTCCTTGAAAGAACCAATATAACTTCGCTCACCCCCGACAGCACGTTCCACTTAAATAGCGGGTTATTGTTGGAATACCATTTATCCTGATCGGGATGGGTGGACGAAAATATTTCAAAATCGGAAATAGCGATGGGAGCTTGTGCCGGATAATCTTGAAGTTGTTGAGAGCTTGATACATTAATATTAAAGGATGCCCCGCTCATCGCTTTTAACACATTAGTGCCGTAACCGTCGTTAGCCAAAACCGAACCGGCCTTAAAACTTATCTCGGCCTTACCGCTTCCTTTTGCTCTGAAGTTAATGGTAAGAATGTTGCCGTTTGAGCCGTAATATCCCGGATTTAAAATCACTCCTCCAAAATTAACATTGCCGGCCTTATTTGAATAAGACGGTTCCTGAACCCACAAACTTACAGCTGTCCCCTTGGTTACACTGCTCACCTCCAAGATATCTGGATTGAATCCGATTGTTCCATCAACCGCGTTGATTGCTTCGCTTTCCGTATTGATCCTAACGGAAACACTCATCTGACCTCCGGAGTTGTAGTTGCCGGAAGACGGAGATAAAAACAAAGTGGCTGCGTTAGAGAAATTGGGTAAAATAAAAACCAGCACAACCACTCCTATTGTTGTAAAAATCCTGATCTTAAGTTTTAGAAATCCCTCCTTTATTCCCACACATAACTTATGCCTGAAGGCTATTGCGCAGTCTTTCTTTAAGACGACGCAGCCCTTGAGCATGAAGTTTTAATGATTGCTCTCGACTATAAGCATCGTTTCTGTCGCAATAGCCTTCAAAGTATACTATCTTCCATGGTATATATTTCTTTGTATGAAATGACTTGCCATTGTTGTGTTCTTTTATTCGCTTATTTAAATCGGATGTAAATCCAATATATAAACTCCCGTTTTTATTTGATTGTAGAATATAAACATAATGCATAAGTTATGTGTGGGATATAATAAACTTTCTGAATTTATAAATTAGAAGTCCTATGAGTAAGGTCGCTAGACCACCGTATAGAAAATACAGCCTGACAGGAACAAAAGTTACAGTTCTCTCTCGTCCCACATTGTCCACAGCCCTTACTTCTATTATACCAAACAGGCTCTGATGGGACAGTTGATAAGGACTTTCCGCTTCTTTCCAACTACCGAATAAGCCCAAAAATCTCTCTCTGGCTTCATAGTGGTTAATACCTGACCCTTTGTCTTGAGCATTGAAAGATATAAACCAAGCGTTGCCAAAAATATCTTTATTTTTTGATAAATAAATTTTAAATGCATCCGGCGGCAGAAAGTCCAGGATTAATTTTTCTCCCCCCGAGGTTTGGGTTCTCGCGCTTTCAATATTGAATTCTAAATTTCTAAGGACAACTTCTGTCTCCGAGGCTTCCGAATCATTGCGCAAGATTTTAGCGTCTTTAACCAAAACGTAACCCTCGCCCTCAGACAAGCTTCTAAAAGTAAGGGTCAATATCATTCCCTCTTTTATTGTCAGTCCCCCGGGAATAAGGCCGGATAGAACAATGCTGTTATTTTTAGAATTTTTAACTGCCGGTTTGCTGACCCATAAATTTATTATGGAATTACCGTCGGAAATATTTTCTATTCTTAAATTGTCAGAATATTTTAAGGAGGCCTCAACGGCGTTAACGACTTCCATTTCTGTATCTATAACCAAAACAATATCAAAAACATCCCCCTTACCAACAACCTCAAGATTCTTTTTGAGTGTTAATTCCGCCCCCAAAGCAGAGCTAGAAAGTAGAAAGTAGAAAGTAGAAAGTAGAATACTAAAATAGAAAATAGAATTTTTTGAGAATTTATTTGCCATTATTATTTAAAAAGTTATTTAATATTTTCATTACTTCCGTTAATTTATAAACGGCAATAGCCAAGTCCCGTAATTTCTGCCACACAATTAAATCTTTAAATGATTTTGTAATACTCATATTTTTATTTTCTTACTTCTACTTTCTACTTACTATTTTCTAGCTTCTATTATCCAGTCCAGTAGAAAGCCATGATGCTGAAATCTTTTAAATCAATCTTGCCGTCTTGTTTTAAATCAAAACCAGCCGGAAATCCGGTTTTTTTGTACCAAAAAGCCAAGATAGAAAAATCAATAATATTAACCTTGCCATCTTTGTTCAGATCGCCTTTTAGCACCTTAACAACCGGCTTAGCTAAAACTGTTTTCTTGCCGACCTGAAAGCTTACGGTCTTACTGAAAGAGCTGATCTCGCCGCCATAAGCGGCCTTGGATTTAGCTGAATGTTGACCCAAATCCAATACGGATGTGTCAAAATTATAGAGATAGGTCCCGTTTTTATCCGTATTAATTTTTCCGAAAAAATCTTCTTCGGAACTTACTGTGATCGTAATCTCGCTGGCAGGCACGCTTTGACCAAAGATGGCGATATTATCCCCGCGTTTGACTTCGTTTTTGTCAACATCTATAGTCGGCGCGATAAAAATACCATTCACAGCAGTCGTGGCGCTGGAAATGACACTAATGGGAAAAGTCAAAAGACTTGAGCGCCGGCCATCCCGATCTTCGCTATAAATACTAAAAATATAGTTTCCACCAGAAAGACTGGAAAGATTTATTGAAAAAGTAGCATCGGCGCCGGCAACAGTGGTAGCGGCAACTTGAGCGTCTCTCAAGAGAATTATCGTGCTTTTAGGATAAGCTCTTCCGGAAAAAGTAACCGTCGCGGTGGGATATGAAACGGTTGTGCCTCCCCCACCACCCCCACCGCCTCCACCACTGCTAGGAGTGGCTGTCGGAGTCGGAGTTGGCGTCGGGGTTGGCGTAGGCGTTGGATCGCCAAATAACCCAAAAGAGCTAAAACTGTTTATGGCGGTAGTGGCCCTGTTATTTGTTGTATCCAATGTCGTACTTTGTGCATTCCAATTATTACCGTCGTGTTTATAAATTCGCAAGGTGCTTTCGTCAACAGAGCTAACCTCGCTGTCCGAATAGTCAATGCGCATTGTTAAATTCTCGTTAAAAGAAGAGGTGGCGACATTGTTTCTTTCCGCATTCATCTGATAAACATATGAGTGTGCGCCTAATTTTCCTGAAGGCTGGCCGCCAACTTGATCAAGAAAATCATTTACAGATAGATTGCGGATATCAAATGATTGTGAAAACGTAGAATAATTGGCCGGGACAACAAGGGCAAGTCCAGTCCCGTTTGTATTGCTCATATTTATGGTTCCGCCAACATTCTTATTAATCGTGGAGGATGTGGAGTTAACAAACGGCTTAGTGGTAGCTATTTTGGGATACTGAGAATACCGTTTTAGGGAAGTGCCGTCCTGATTGACCATCCTGAAACAATAAAACTCGCCATCCAAAGAACTGTTTGTGATATTATTTTGCACTAACCAGTCGTATTCAATAATCTGATCCTTAAGAACTGCCGGATTAAACGGCGTCGGATTACTTTCCTGATAGCTTCCTTTTATCGTGGCGCCGCTAAGTTTGTTTACCGTTATTTGAGCTCCATTGGCCAGCTGCGTTATCGGCATATCAAATCCCCGCCAATCCGCTCCTGATCCAAGAGCGCCTAAATCATTCCAGGCAGTTATGGTGGCACAGTTGGTCTGGCCAGCAGACAATTTACCAAATTGGAGTTTTAGTCTTCTGTTTGAAGCCGACCAATCGGCTGTCGCCTTTATACCAATCCTTAACCTGAACAACTGGCCGGGAAGAGGCGGAAAGGCCATCGGACTTAAATATCCATTTTCAGGCAAATCTAAAGTTGTGCCGGGAGGCCATGGATCCCAAGGATCAAGAGTGTCGTGGGGTACAAAAAATCTATAAGAAACCTGGATCGGTCCTTCGCTCACGGAAGAAAAAAGATTGATAATCCTCTCAAAAAAAGAGGCCTGGGCTTGAACAGAAAGCAGAAAGTAGAAAGTAGAAAGTAGAAGAATAAAAGTTAAAATCTTGGAATGTTTTCCCATAGATTTAATTATACCAACAAATACCAAAAAGCTCACCTTGCGATGAGCTTTTTCTAAATTCTAAATTCTATTTTCTACTTACTATTTTCTAGATTCTAGACTCCGTCACGCCCTGACTATCTTGAATTTCTTCTTAAACCAGCGATACAGATAGAACAGCGTCGCCAACACGCCGATTAAAATCAGCAGATACAAGTACGGAAATCCGATAACCAGTTTTGATTGTTCATAGACATTACCGTCCCCGTCTAATATTTTGGCCTTGATGGTATAAACGCCAAGCAAAGCTCTTTGATTCCATGTTGCTTTGAGGTCGCGCTTGATATTGGGATAGACAAATTTGGTTTCAGAAGAAAAAGATCCGCTCTTCCAGAAAAAATTCTTTACCGTAAAATCTGCTTTTGCTTCATAGTGCGTGGTACCGGTATTAAGATAAGACAAAGTAAAATTAACCGGCCCATTATTTGCAATTCTCGGTCCGCTAAAATTTAATAGTTCTCCGGTTCGTTTCAAATCGCCCTTAACATTCAAGATAATCAATGCTCCGACTCTGGGCACGGCGCCAATATTTCCTCCGCCCTCAATAACTCCCGTAAAAAATACTGCCGCATATTTTCCTCCGGCGGTGGCATTTTTAGGAACAGAAATCTTAAAAGGGACGCTTTGTTCTTCCTTGGGTTTCAGGGTTATCACGTCTTGTCTAATTCCAATCCAATCACTCATCTTGTAAGGATTCTCTATATCTCCGGGGAGCCATTGGATATTATTGTCTTCGGTAACCTTAAAGTCCTGAAATTCGGCTCTGACCTTTAATACAAAATCATTAGGATTGGCGACGGTAATCGTATTTTCAACCACCTGACCTCTTTCAACATCAAACTTATACTTAACCGGGGCAATAGTGATGCCCACAGCTGCTGATACACTGTTTGGATATACCAAAAAAGACCCGAGAATAAGGGGCAGGACAAGAGTTGATAATATGCGCTTATTTTTTAGAATCATCTTTTGTTTTTATAACGTAAAACAAAAAGAGTCAGGAATCAAGAGCAATAACTTACTTTACAACTCTTGACCCTTGACTCTTTTATCACATTTCTGCCACTTGTTCCAAGTTCTATTTTCTTACTTCTGCTTACTATTTTCTGTTTACCAGCTTCTACCCTTACGGTGTCGTCGTCGCAGTAAATATCACCCCACCGGAATAAGTTGTAGCTTGTTGGGTCGTTGTCACGTCTAAAGTAAAGCCCGCTGAAGCGTATTGAGTACCGGCAGCAGTGGTAGTCCAAGCAGAATTGGCAGAAGCGGAGGCCTGTAAAGCGGCATACTTATTGTTGGCGTCGCTATCGGTAGTGCCGGAACCAAAACAGGTAGTGTTCTTGTTGACTGAAGCGGCCCAGACGGAAAATCCTAAACCAGTTGAGGAACCATTTCCCCATGTAGCCGGACTTGTAGCATCCGTACAATCAGAATCAAAAACATCAATCCCGCCAGCAGTGTCAGAAATATTTATATTGGCCGCATCGGCGCTAGATGCCAAAGTGGTAGCTGGACTGGCTCTTCTCCTGCCAATAGCTAAGGTGATAGTATCGTTGCTAACTGACTTAACTTGAACGTTAGAATCGTTAGCCGTGCCGGCTGTAATGGTGCCGAAACTGGCCGATGCGTTATTATCACAGGTATTGTCGTTATTACAAGTACCGATAATAGAAAATGTGAGGTTAGAAGCTATCGTAACCTCTACCGTCGCCGTGCCTGAACCTGTGGCCGCTTCTGCTGACGGCGGGTTAAAGAAAGAAAAATAAATACTGTTGTCGTAAGCAGTCCAA
>MGJU01000001.1:0-5436 GCA_001794435.1 Candidatus Yanofskybacteria bacterium RIFCSPHIGHO2_02_FULL_43_17 | reverse complement strand
TTCTTTGAAGGGCGTCTTACCTCTAACGGGACTACGGTGCGCTTTTTAGCAACGCTTCGCTTCTTTTTTTGTTATCGCCCAAAAATTGATAAATATCGGCTAAAAGCCGAAGCTTCTGATTCCCAATCTGATTATAATCAAGGGCTAACGCCTTATCGGCGAATAACTTAGAATTTTTACGATCGCCGAGCAAAAGATAAGTGTAGCTAATGTGAACAAAATACTGTGGATTTTTTTCTGATAATTTTAAGTAAAAAGTGATCAGGTCTGGATACCTTTTGTTCTGTTCCAATGATCTTGCCAGAAAGTCGACCTCTTCGGCAGGATAATACCCGACGTTGATAGCCTCTAAAATCAGGTCCAACCCTTTTTTAAATTCGGAGTTATTTCGATTCTGCATACTCAAACCCGGTAGTAGAAATTCCGAAAGCGGCTCTGCCGCAAAAGAATCCCGAAGGGAATCGGAATTTTCACTACCGGGCAAATTTTTCAACAGAGAAGCCGCTCCCAATTTAAATTTAACCGCGGATAAATCCTTGGCTGAAGAGCTGACGCCTTCCAGAACATGGATAGCATCGTCGTATCTTTTATTCTCGATGTAAAAATCAGCCAGTTCGTAATACAGCGGAAGAGCCAGCGGCAATGTTTTTATTCCTCGTTTCAATAGTTCTTCGGAACGCAAGACTTTTTTAGAAGAACCTTCGGCCAACAAATATTCCGCCCGATAAGCTTTATAAAGATATTGATATGAAGAGTGCTCAAACCGGCTTTTTCCAACTTCTTTTTCCAGACCGTCTGTCAGACGTTTAAAATAGGACTGGTTTTCTTCTTTTTTTAGAAATTGTTTGTTTCTAAAAACAAAATCAATAAGGCTTTCCGAAAACTTTTTATAAATGTCTTTTTCCGACCAAACCGCGCGAGAAAACGCCCTATCAAAATAGTCAAAGGCTGTATCGCCATTTCCTTGATACAAAAGAACGTAACCGCGAGTAGTATAAAAATTGGCCAGAGCTGGCTTAATGTTGGCGTAGAAAATCAGAGCGCTAGATAATATCGTCGTTATTACCGCCATTCCTGCTTGGAAACTAAGTTTCCGGATAGAGCCGAGAGAAATTAGACTTCCTTCAGCGACCCTTTTGCCGACCGTACTAATTCCAAAACCAAGCAAGATAAAAAACATCAGATAGCTTGAGAATAGGTCAAAAAAGAAAAGGTTGTGGACCAAATAAGCCACTGTCAGAGAACAAAAAAGATAGTTCCCTGACTGAATAAAAGCTTGCCACAGACAAGCCATTAAAAACAACCAGAAGAGTAGACCAATTAAGCCCTGAGTCGATCCGATTTCCAACGGCATATTGTGGGCTTTATCAAATATCTCCGTATTGCTTTTGGAAATTTCCGGGTCGTAATGCGCGGAAAACACACTGGAAAAGTTCTCAGGCCCCCAACCGAAATAGAATTTGGAATTTGGAATAATAGAAGAATCGAAAATGCCGTTAAGGGCGATTTTCCAAACAGTGATTCTTTGCTGGACAGTCGGTTGATTCAGGGAAAAATCCGTTAATCTCTCAAAACTTCTCCATTTGGACAAATAAGGCGATAGCAAAAAGACAGAAGTAATCAGTACGATTAAACCCCACACATAACTAGTTATGTGTGGGGTTTTATTGATCCGTTTAAATAAGTTTCTCCTGTCTAAAAACAGATAAGTCACCATACTGATCACCAAGGCCAAAGCCGCCCCCCTTACTGCCGTCATAAAAATAGCCATTAAAAATAAGACGGACATTCCTGCCAGAAAGCATCTGATTTTTTTGTTTGAGAATTGACTACGCAAATAAAGAGCAAAGTAAAAATTAAACAGCAAATACCCGGCAAAAGCAGCCGGATTGCCTAAGGTTCCAAATATCCTTAGTCTTTCATTTGCCCCCAAAATCCCGCCTACGGAAAATTTCTGAAAAAAACCGTAGAAAGTTGAGATTGCGGCTGCTATGACCGACAGCCAGAGAATAGCCAACCAATCTTCTTTAGACTTAAATACCGAAATTAAAATTATCAAAAAGACATAAAAGTGGAGCCAGGTAAACAAGCCGCCCATTCTTTCCCAGTATCCCCAAAAGCTCTGATGCCAGTTAACTCCTAAAAAAGCGGACGTGGCGTAAGAAGCGGTAAAAAGAGTGAGGGCCCAGAAAATTGAATTTGGAATTTGGAATTTGGAATTTGTGGCTTTTCTAATTATTCCAAATTCTATATTCCATATTCGAAATTCCTTATACCTGATCGCTAGCCAAACATAGGCGACTAGAAGTAGTTCCACCAATATCCGAAAAACAATTACCTTTCCAAAATTGAACGGCGAAAAAGAGTTCCGAAAAATCACTAATGGCATAAAAACGGCCACCAATAGACCATATCGCAAAAACTTATAGCAAAATTTATCCAATTTGTTCATAAATTAGAAAGTAGAAAATAGTAAATAGGAAGTAGAAATACGTAAAAGAATTTAGAAAATAGAAAGTAGCAAGTAGAATTACGGAATTAAACTTCTGTTTTCTTTTTACTATTTACTACTTTCTACTTTCTATTTACTGGACTCTATCCCTATGGTGTCGTAGTCGCGGTAAAAATTATGTCGCCGGTATAGGAAGTAGCGCGCTGATTGGTTATGATATCAAGAGTATATCCCACGGAGGCATATTTAATTCCTGACGATGTTGTAGTCCAAGCTGTACTTGCCGATAACGAGGCCTGAAGAGCGGCATACTTGTTGTTGGCATCGCTATCGGTAGTTCCAGTTCCCCAGCAAGTAGTATCTTTGTTTTCAGTCGCCGCCCAGAGCGAGAAACCGAGTCCGGTTGAAACAGCATTTCCCCATGTCGCCGGACCGGTACCGTCAGTACAATTGGAATCAAAAACATCAATCCCGCCGGCGGTATCGGAAATGTTTATATTGGCCGCATCGGCGCTGGAGGCCAGAGTGGTGGTAGGACTAGAGCGTTTGCGGCCGATAGCCAAAAGAACGGTCGTATTGCTGTCAGTTTTTACCCTAACATTGGCATCGTTAGCCGTACCGACGCTCAAGGTGCCAAATTGAGCCGTAGCGTCCAGATCGCAGGTATTGTCATTATTGCAAGTGCCATCAATGGTCAAAGTTACCGACGCCGCCGCTGCTGCCAGTGTGGCTTCCGGATATTTAGTATATGTAAAATTAGTCGCTGAACCGGCATTAGTCAAACGAAAGCAATAAGCCGCCTCGTCAGTTGCATCGCTTAGGGCTTGAACGGCATATTCCAATTCCACAAACTGATTGTTGTAAACCGTAATATTGCCGGTCTGGCTGGTTGTTTCTCTTTGTCCGCCGTTGGTGCCGATGAAAGAGTTATTTTCATCCGTCACTCCTCCGATTGCTACGGCAATATTGGTAGCATCGCCCGCTTCGGTCAACTGGGATGCACCCATATCCCAATCCCCGCCCACAGCACCCACATCCGTATATACTCCTGTGGCACAATCACCAGATTTTAATTTATACTCAACCCTGAATTGCTGGGCGGAAATGCTGTCCTGTCCACCCTCGTTTGAAATTTCAAAACGCAATCTTTTGACGGTATTTTTTGCCAAGCCAGATATGACCGTGTCTTGTGTTCCGCTAGTCATTGAGGTAGCAAGCGCCTCGGTATTATCATCATGCCGCCAGTGGTAATGAATTTGCTCGTACTTTGGAGTAAAGCTTCTGAAAATTAAGTTAATTATGCCTTTGAAAGAAATGAAGCTGGTTGAAGAAGAGGCTACTCCGGTAATGGCTTGGCCTCCAGCCGAATGTTCGATAAATGACGAAGATGACCCCGTTTTCGCAATACTATCAACTCCGCCGCCATGGAGAAAAAAACTTGAAGAACTGGCTTCATAAGCCATGGCGTCTTTGTCAACTTCCCGAAACGGTCCCTTGCCATGACCAAATAAAAGCAGAGTCAACCCTATTAAAATAAAAAGCCACGTCCTCATGGCTTCATTATAGCAAAATAAGACAGAAGCTAGAAAATAGTAAATAGGAAGTAGAATAAATTTTAAAATTCTATTTTCTGTTTTCTATTCTTGCTTCTACTTACTACTTACTATTTTCTATTTACTAGCCTCTAACTGTTTTACCACTTCCGAATCCTTATCCAGTTTTTCCCAAAATAAGATATTAGACCGGCTTAAGAAAAGTTCTCCTTCCGATTTTAGAGGCTGGTAAAATCCCCACCTGATAAGAGAGAGATTGCTTCCTCCATCGCCAGTTACGTTAAACTTCTTGTTGCTGCCGCTGGTTTCTTCCGTTTTGACCACATTAACAACATAAGCGTCCGACAGTTTCAAAACATGACGTGTCGTACCGCGAATATGACCTACATATACTTCTCCATTTGTTAAATAAACTGCCGCCCAGCGAGACGAAAAAGGAGTAGCGACATCTTGTATGAATAAGACAAACCGGGGACCCCCGACCCATATTAAAAGATTGGCCAATCCTATAAAAGCCAAAATCAAAACAAGTTGTCTCCCCTCCGGAATTTTAAAAACAATTTTAGGCATATTATATGTCCCTGCCTTCGCACCAAGCATGAGATCCCGCTAAATAATTGCCGGCGCTTCTCGAGAATACGACTGATGTAATCTGATCGGCTGTATTATACCAGCCGCCTACACCATGATGCCGATCGGAATTGGTACCTGCCGGTTCTAGTGTAACAGTATCATAAATTACAGTTTTATTTGTATCAGAAAAATTGGTTATCTTCAATGCCGAAGATGTGGGGTCAGTATCTGCCGCTGTTCCGGTCAACTGAATCGCATCGTCAGAAGCATCTTGAATATCAGCAATTGCGGTGGTTATAATATGTGTTTGATTCCAACCATAAGAAGCCGCGCCAGCATCGCCATTAAATCTTACCTGACTTATACCGCTGGCCGATCCTCCCTTTGATTCTAAATAGCAGTTGATATGTTCTTTAGCCGTTGAAAGAGAAACTGAGATAGTTGCGCTGTTAGCTCCAAGAGTGGTGCCGCCCAAATATGTCATAACCCCTCCTCCACTTGCGCTGATATCAATATCAATCACCCCTTCTGACCCTTTTGTTGCCGTAACAGCTGTGCCGGTAAAGTTTATTGCTACTGACGCTCTTCCAATATTTGTACCCTCATCTTTAACCAATATCCCGTCAATTAAATCTCTAATGACGCTGCCTTGGCAAATACGGGCTTTACTATCAAAGGAGTTATACCATATCTGTCCGCTAGTTGAACAACTGGAGTCGATTGCTCCTCCATCAGTATTTTGTATGTCAAGATTAAGAAATATGGGCGTAGCCGCTCCTGCCCCAGTGCCTATTTGAACGGCCGTGCCACCTGTGGGAGCCCGGAGCAAACTGGAATAAACTCCTTCCGCTGCCCTAG